>NZ_QGMZ01000027.1 GCF_003173335.1 Methanospirillum stamsii | reverse complement strand
ATTAGAATTAAAATTCATTTTTCGGAATATTAGAGTTTGGGTGCATCGCTGAATAGTAACGAAAAAAGAAAGAAAAATAGAACTTTTTTGGTTTATCTGAGTCTCTGGTAAAACAAATGTCATTATCTGGGTCCTGGGTATTTCACATGATAAATCATGATAAATATGTTGATAGCATTTTTCGGTTCTTTTTTGAAAACCTTAAAATTTCATCAAATGTTTAAAAAAACCTAAAATTACTGTTTTTATGAAAAATAATGACCGCTAGCAATTTTTGAATCGATTTTTGAGATTTTGAATTCACAGTGTGTAGTTTTTCGTAAAATACGGATTATTTTTTGATATTAATGCTCAAATTCGTCAGGGATTATTCTATGCGTGCCTTTATAGGCTGAATTTGACAAAACAGGCTATAATTATCGTATTTACCTCTCCGGATTTTGTCATGAAGGTGCTGGTTTCTGATTCACTGATTCACTAGCCGCATGGATGGTCTTTTTTTGCGTATCGACGTCTGATTATATGAGTACACCCACCATAAATCATCAGAATATCTTAGGGTATCGCAATAATTTATCATATTTCAGAGCAACGGATTGATCTGATTTATAATATGATTACCCATGTCCCGACTATTTGTCCGTATTGTGGAACCGGTTGTTCGGTCAACCTGATTGTAAATGATGGAAAAATTGTCGGGACAACTCCGAATATCCGATCACCGGTGAATGAAGGAAAACTATGCCCGAAAGGAACATACTGCCATCAGTTTATTCACAGCCCTGATCGACTGAAAAAGCCCCTGGTCAGGAAAGGCGATGTATTTATTGAGACCGACTGGGATACTGCATATCATCTAATCGCAGAAAAATTCCGACAATATGCTCCTGAAGAGATTGGTATTTTAGCTTCTGCACGGTGTTCTAATGAAGACAATTATGCCCTGATGAAATTTGCCCGGGGAGTTTTAAAGACCAATAATATTGACCATGGTGCACGTCAGTGTCATGCAGCCACAATGACCGGCCTCACCCTCTCTTTTGGAATGGGGACAATGACAAATTCCATTCCGGATATTGGAGAATCTGATTGTATTTTTTGCCTTGGATCCAATACCTTCGAACAGCATCCGCTTATTGGCAGACAAATAATTCGTGCAAAGGCAAAAGGAGGCAGGTTTATTTATGCTGATCCCCGGTATACCACAACGGCCATACAAGCGGATTTGTTCCTTCAGTTCTATAGTGGCAGTGATGTTGCCGTTCTCAATTGTATTATGGGGGAGATCATCAGAAATGGTTTAGAAAATCGGGAGTTTATCGCATCAAGAACCCGGGAATTTGAATCTCTTAAAAAGGTCGTCCTGCAAAATAAGTATAATCCCCGGGAAGTCAGTCAGCTGACTGGTGTCTCCAGGGATTATCTCATAAAGGCAGCAGAATGGATTGGAAAAGCGAAAAGCTGCACGGTTCTGTATGCCATGGGTCTTGCTCATCACAGTGGTGGAGTAAATAATGTCCGGGCTATTGCAAATCTGATGATGCTCACCGGTAATATCGGACGTCCGGGCACGGGGATAAATGCCCTTCGTGGACAGAACAATGTTCAGGGGGCTTGTGACATGGGCTGTCTTCCTGATTTTTTCCCCGGATATCAACCGGTGACTGATAGCGTTGTACACCGTAAAATTTCAAAGATTTGGAAATTTCCCGATCCCATTGCCCCACCACGAACAGGTCTTGATATTTCCCAGATGTTTCAGAAAGCCGGATATAAAAACCATGGAATCAGGGCGATGTTTCTGGTCGGAGAAAATCCCATGATTTCCGAACCGGATCTGAATACGGTTGAGCATGGAATAAGAAATCTTGACTTTCTGGTTGTATCTGATATCTTCTTTACTAAAACCTGTGAATATGCAAGTATAGTCCTTCCTGCCGCCTGTTATGCAGAAAAAGAGGGGACGGTGACAAATACTGAACGTCGGGTTCAAAAACTTCACAAAGCAGTGGAACCTCCGGGAATTGCAAAACCCGACTGGCAGATAATTACGGACATTGCAGGAATGATGGGGTATGAAGAGCAATTTTCCTACCTGTCTCCGGCTGATATTTTCGATGAGATGGCCCTCCTGTGCCCGGGATACCATGGAATAACAAGTGCAAAATTATCTCATCCTGACGGGGTTCTCTGGCCTTGTCCGTCAGTGAATCATAAAGGTACAGCTATTCTGTACGAGGAGCGTTTTTCACATCCTGATGGAAAAGGCGTTTTCTGTCCGGTTGAATGGAAAACTCCTTCTGAATTACCTGATTCTCATTATCCATTCAGGCTTACCACCGGAAGGGTCATCTGGCACTGGCATACCGGAACCATGACCCGGAGGAGTAAGAATCTGGCTGATGAGGTGAATGAGGCATACATTGAAGTTCATCCGGCAGATGCAGCATCAGCCGGGGTTTCAGATGGGGATATCGTGGTTGTCAGATCACGAAAAGGGTCTCTCTCCTGTAGAATAAAAACTGTCTCTGATATAAAGGAAGGCGTTGTCTTCATGCCCCTCCTGTTTGATGCAGCATTAAGTAGTCTTACCGGAAAATCGGTTCCGGAATCCGGAACGGCTGAATACAAATCTGTATGTGTCACGTTTGAGCCGGCCTTAACGGGTGATGATGTATGATTCCTTCGATGCTCTATGGGTGGGCTGCAAACGAGGAGGTCAGACTGGGTGCAGCTTCAGGAGGTCTTGTCACCGGCATACTTCAATGTCTTCTCAGCCGGGGGTTCGTTGATGCAGTATGTACGCTCGAGAAAGGAGAAGATCTCTATGATCCAAGACCGGTTCTAATTACAGATCCTGATAAATTATTAAAAACGAAAGGTTCGCTTTACTGTGGAACAATCCTTACCGCTGACTGGATAATGCAGACAACTGCATCAAATCCTGGGATAAAAATTGGAGCGGTTGTCAAAGGTTGTGATGCAAAAGCGATCATTGAACTCATCAAACGGCACAAACTTGACCGGAATGATCTGTTTTTAATTGGTCTGAATTGTAGTGGTACGATATCTCCGATAAAGGCCAGAACATTTGTTCGCACAGTATGTAATGAGGATCCTGACCTGGTTCAGTCTTTTTCAATACGGAACGGGCGCCTTCAGGTTATTACTCCGGACAAAACCCTTGAATATTCCCTTGACAGTGTTGATGAATCCGGATTTGGAAGACGTGATGCATGCCGGAGATGCAACATCCCGATTCCCCGTCAGTGTGACCTTGTATGTGGGAACTGGGGTCTTATTGGTGATGATACAGATAAGGCAACCTTTGTTGAAGTCTGTAGTAAAAAGGGTGCACAAATATTGGAATCAGCAAGAAAAGATGGGTTTATTGAACTTTTCCCTGCTGACCAAAAAGGGATCAGCGCCCGGGAGAGGGTTGAAGCTGCAATGCTCACTCTTTCGACAAATAACCGGGAATACATGTTTTCTAAAATGGGTACCGGTTTTTCACGACTGAACTGGATGATGAAAGAAACATCCCGGTGTATAAAATGTTACCAGTGTACTCATGCCTGTCCTCTTTGTACCTGTGAGGATTGTCAGACAAAAAAACCATGGCTGGTAAAACCTGGAGAAATTCCTCCTCCTTTCATGTTCCACCTGATTCGGTTCTCTCATATTGCTGATTCATGTATTAACTGTGGTCAGTGTGAGGATCGGTGTGCCATGGATATTCCAATCTCGCTCATGATGCATGCCATGCAGGTTGAACTTGAACAGATGTTTGGATATCATCCTGGATGGCCTGAAGGAATGCCGGTTCTTGCTAAAATGAATGAACGTGAGGAATGGGAGCATTATTATGGAAACCGGTATCATGAAATGGTCAGACTTTTTAGCATGAATGGAATCCAGGATGCAGAGGAATAGGCTTTTATATCTATTCGTTTTTAAAAAGTTCTTTTTTTGATGGAAATCCACATACTTTTAGAATGTCTTCCTGGGTGACCAGTCGTGACTGCTGCCTTTTTGAAGATAAATCTGAGAGGTAAAAGATTGAAAGAGGGATTGGAAGGCCATATATTTTTGCATAACTGACCTCCGGAATATCACGGGAAAAAAAGTTACGTATTGTCCCACGGTCAACCACAACTCCCATCTCCTGGAGGATTCTGGCACTATGGTTGAAGGGATGCACCCGTGCCAGAGTCATACAGAGATCAATTACCGGAGAGCCAAATTTTGTATTCGGGTAAAAGGGTGCCATGGCATAACATAATTTTCCACAGTTCTTGCAATAATACCTGGTTACAAGGACGTTAATGATTTTTTTCTTACCATCAACGATAATCGTTGCAAATCTCTTCTTCCGGTTATCGTGGTATCTAAGTTCACCCTTGCAATAAGGGCACCGGTCAAGATACGTAAATTCCATTCCTTCCAGTCCTGACAGTGCATTCAGAACTACTGATGAGATGAGAGATGGAATTTTTATACTTTTCACAGGAACCTTCCGGAGTGATACCTTATATTATCTGGATTAGGTTCCTATTGAATTATTCAATTTATCCATCAGGGAAAGTCAGGATATTTCTTCCTGCTTAATTTGAGGATCTTGTGGTGCTTTACAATCCTTCTCCTGTCCTGGAATCTCAAGAAGAAGCAGTCTCATAATACCTCCGCAAGATTTGCACAGGTAATACTCTTCAAGCCAGCATGAACTGCATCCCCATCTTCCACACACAACACACTGTTTCAGACCTGATAATGATCCGGAGGAGTGACAGAGGTCACACACATATCTGGAAAAAGACTCCGGATCACGCTCTGGAGATTCATTTTCTTTTCGAATCCGGGGTATTTGCGTTTTGAGGAGTGAAAAAACTCCTCCGGAAATATCACTTTCCTGCTTTTTTCGAATCAAATGATCTTTCCAGTGCATCAAGTCGTGCCTCAAGGGAGGAGAGATTCTCTACGAATTCATTTTCGAATTGTTTCATGTCCGTAATTTTTTGCTCGTCTGAATCAAGGACTGAGCCATGCTTTTCTTTGAACCGCTTTATTGCAGGGCGGCGGACAACTCCCCATTCCTCAATGAGCCGGGTAAATCTCCGGTCAAGATATTCATCAACCCTGCTTTCCACCGGTCTTCGGAGTGTAATCCGTCCGCTTGAACCCTGATAAAACCAGAACAACAGGAATGCAATTACCAGGACTATCAGGATTATCAGGAGTATCTCAATCAGAGTCATTTTGTCATCTCCCTGATAGCTCTGATACGCTCTTCCATCCTGTCCATTCTGTCTTTTGATTCTCTCTCAAAAGACTTCAGGTTGTCAACTTCCTTTAAAACCTTGTGGTATCGTTGAGATAAATCACGAATGTCAGAGGTTGTTGCTATCTGCCATTCATCAATCATATCTTTCATCCGTCGGTCAAGATAGGCGTTCAGATAATTTTCCATGCTTATTTCCTCGCTTCTAAGTCTGATATTGCCTTTTCAATGGAATCTGCACGCTTTTTCAGGTTGTCCTTCTCAGTGAAAAGTCGTCCGACTTCATAACTCAGGAAATCAAGTTTTTGTTCATATCCCTTGATATCTGTCTCGGTTACAAGGCCCCATTCATCAATTATTGTCTCAAAATTTCTTTCAAAGAATGAATCCAGTTTTCGGTCAAAGGTTGGTACCCGCTCGCTGATATTCGTCTGATAACTGGTCAGATTTTGAAAGATTTTTCGGGTATTTCCTGATGTTTCAAACATATTTTTTCACCTAAATCTTTTTTTCTTCAGATTCAATCCGGTCGATCATCAGGTCAAGTTTCTCACGCTTGACATAATTTTCAAGTCGCTTAAGTCTTCCTTCAATGGTTTTTTGTTTCATAAAGATGTCTGTTTCAAGGGTAAGGTTAGACTCTTCAATATCTTTGAGGGTTGAAATCTGGTCTGCAGAAAGCCTGAGAGAGGGTTGGATTGTTGAAGATACATCCTGCTTTAATATCTGAAGTTTATCACGTTCGAGTTCGAGTTCCAGTCTCCTGGTATTGGTTTTCATTAATCTTATCTCCCTGATAACCAGGTAGATCATGATAATTATGACAAGCAGGACCGCAATCCCGATTAATCCGTCCTGGCTGAAGGAGATTTCCAAGGTTTATCCCTCCAGCATCCTGGTAACAAATCCTACCGCATCTTCCGGGCCTTTGATATATGCGACATCTCCATCCTTTAGAAGGGTGTCAGGTGAAACCGCGACAAGCTGGTCTTTTCTCTGAATTGCAATGATCTTTGTCTCCGGTGGCATGGTAAGATTTCCGACTGTTCTTCCTGAAGCAAATGCAACCTGGGATACTTCGCAGATACCTTCTCCACTGCTAAGAAGGTTTCGAATATTTCTGGCATCATCTGCAGACAGGCCTGAAAGTGCTTTTTCAATCTTCGGAGACATTTTTCCTATTGGAAGTTTATCACGTATTGCATCGGCTGAACTTTTTGCAGCCTGGGATATCTTATCTCCAATAGGCTTTGTCTCTGTTTTAACCTTTTCAGAAAGTTCCTTTGCTTTTATTTCAACTTGCTGTGCAGTTTCAGATGCTCCCTTCTGAAATTTCTCAGCGGTATCTGTGATTTTTGTGCCTAATTCATGGGCACCTCCCTTAATTTGTTCAGTAGCTGCTCCCGCTGCAATTTTAATCTGTTCATCAAGGGGAATTTTGCGTTTGACGGTAACCTGCCCTCCATCAGGCATATCGAGTTTTTTCAGGTCTTCTCCACTGATTCGGATGGTTCCATCTTCAACCAGATCATCTGCGAAGACGGTCAGGGTAAGGGTGGCCCCTGCTTTTGTACTTACTTCCACTTCTGTCTGGTCGTCGACACCCAGGATAGAAAGGAGTTTTTGATGTATGCGGGCTCTTCCATGACCGGGCATTGCCCGTTTCACTGCCTGCAGGGTTACTTCCTCCATGGGGTTTATTCAGGTGATATTCTTTTTCAACCTTTCGGTTTGTACTATCATGCTTCCTGATATAATGCCCGGTATTAAATCGCAATTTATATTGGTTCTTCAGTTCACGATCATAAATCCTTACCTGGTAAGGACCCTGGGAGATTCCACATGGGAATTGAAAAATTGATGGAAGGTAATCAGACCTTCGTTGAAAACGAGTACGCAGAGAATATAGAGTATTATAAGGCTCTATTAAAAGGGCAGAACCCGCATGTCATGATGATTGGGTGCTGTGATTCACGGGTAGCTCCTGAGATTACTTGTCATGCAAAGCCGGGGGAGATTTTTGTTCACCGGAATATTGGCAATATTGTTCCTCCTGGAGACTGGAACCTTGGAACATTTCTTGAGTATGGGATTCGTCATCTGAAAGTTGATACACTGGTTGTGTGCGGTCATGAAGAGTGTGGTGCCATGAAAGCACTTTCCAGTGGAAAAAGTGGAGATGATAATCTTATTCCCGGATGGCTCCGTCATGCCCATACGGCACTTGAGACGGTAACCAGAAAAGGACCAAAACCATCAGATCCGGAGGAAGCCAGAAAATGGCAGACAGAACTGGAGATAGAAAATGTTAAACTCCAGCTTGCCAATCTTCGGACATATAGTGTGGTAAAAGAAGCCGAAGATGCAGGAAAACTCCGGGTTGTCGGGCTGTATTACTGGATGTCCACGGCAAAACTTGATGTGATCGATCCCGGTAGGCCCTTAAGGGCAGAATAGACAGAAGGAATCAGGCAATGGGTGTATACACCCGACCGTTTTTTTGAATATTGATATAGGATATTTAAAAAAGGATTAGATGGATCCAGTCGGGATCACTGCCGGCTGTTTCGTCTCGATGAGCATCTCTTCTATGTATCCGATGGTCTTTATGGTGAGGTTATTCTTTTTTGCTTCTGCAATCAGGTTTCTGGATTCTTTTGATGCTCCGTTGGAGAGGACCAGAAGGTGAGTTCCATATTCTGTCATTCGCGCGTCTCGGACCAGACCTGCTGCGTTCAAATCGTCCTGCCAATTCGGTGCGAACTCTTTGTATGCGATATTATTCTGAAGTGCATACTCCTTTGCGATGAGGTCAACACCGGTAGATCCACCGGTGACAATCTCGTCAACACCATTGATTTCTTTGATATATTTCGCGATTTCGCTAGAAACCGTGGTAAATTTCCGGCATGTACGTGGGCCGGAGATAATTAATTTTTTCATGCCCTTAATATTAAGTCAGTCTCTTATATATATTTTCTCTGTTATACATTTCTTCAATCCGGATATGCAGGAAACCTTTATCGTCTATTTCCTTCTAATCTGTAATTCCGGTTCGATCATACGTATCGTCCCTGAATTTATTCTTAAATCTGTTCAACCGAACGAACCCCCGACGTGGTTTTATGTCAGAATTATTTCTTTTTATCGTACTCCTCTATACTCTTTCAGGGGTAATCCCTCTGTGCATTCGAAAAAAACGAATATGGTCTGTTTCTTCGATAATCATGTGCGGTGGCGGTATTCTGCTGACGCTCTTCTCACTTCCCTGTCTACTCCCGTCTTCTGCAAAGACCATTCTCTTTCAGGGAGAATGGGTGACATTTCCGATAACCATCGGGATCGATCGCCTTTCTGCTGTATTTTGTATCCTTCTTGGGATTCTGAGTCTTTCCGTTGCGTTATACACTCCCGGATATCTTGATCGGATGCATGGAAACCGCCGAAAATATGTGGTTTCCGGTTTCATTCCCTTGTTTTTGCTGAGTATGCTGCTGGTCATCCTGGCAGGGACAACCTTTGCATTCCTCGTATTCTGGGAGCTCATGGCCATCCTCTCCTTCTTCCTGGTCCTCACCGAGTTCGAAGAAGAAAAAACACGATATGCTTCCCTGTTTTACCTGGCAATGACCCAGCTCTCAACAGTCTTTGTTTTTCTTGGAATACTTCTGATTCGTATGGTTACCGGATCATGGGAGTACCCGGCATTATTGTCCGGGAATGATCCCCTAATATTCCTCTCTTTCCTCTGCCTGTTTTTTGGTATTGCTATCAAATCAGGAGTCATTCCTTTTCACAAGTGGCTTCCCCATGCCCATCCTGCTGCTCCGTCTCCGGTGTCGGCCCTGATGTCCGGGATGATGATAAGCACGGCTCTCTATGCCCTGTTTCGGGTGGTAACCGGGTTTTATACTCCGGGCGTTGTATATGGATTTCTTATCCTGGCCTTCGGGTGTCTGACGGCGGTGCTCGGGGTGATGTATGCTCTGAAGGAACAGGATCTCAAGGGACTTCTCGCCTACTCATCCATTGATAACACGGGTATCATCCTGATAGGGACTGGTCTCTGGGCTGTGTTCTCTGCATTCGGATATCCTGCACTTGCTCTTATGGCTCTTGCCGGGGCAGTCTTTCATGCTATTAGTCATGGGCTTTTCAAAGGACTGTTATTCCTGACCGCAGGTTCGGTTTGCCAGGCTGCCGGGACCCGGAATATTGATGAAATGGGAGGAATTCTTGTCCGGATGCCCTGGACCGGCGGATTCTTTTTCATAGGAGTTCTGTCCATCGCATCAATTCCGCCCTTCAGCGGATTTATCGGTGAACTCCTGATTTTGCAGTCTCTCATCGGTGGATTATCAGAACTCTCTCCGCTCCTGCAGATCGTCATGGTGGTTGTGCTCTCCCTCTTCAGTCTGACAGGAGCTCTGACCGTCACGACCTTTGTGAAAGCGTTCGGGCTGACCTTTCTCGCACTTCCCCGGTCAGAAGGGGCTAAAAAAGCACGGGAAGTTCCCTGGCCGATGTATGCAGGACCGGCTGTCCTTGCTGGTGTCAGTGCCGGTCTTGGTATCTTCTCCGGTCAGATCTTCTCTTTCCTCGGATATCCTGGTCTGCTTCCGGATCTCCTTGTTCTCTTCCTGCTTCTTCTGGGGACTACTATCCTGGTCTATGCTGCAGTCTGGTCGTATGCCTCTCGAAAAACCCGGATTACCCGGACATGGGACTGTGGTATGATGGCCCCTTCAAGCAGGATGGAATATACCGGTTCAGGGTTCACGGAGCCGGTGGTCAGGTTCTTTGGAGCTCTCTACCGGACACGGATATTCTCAACCCGGGAGTACCTGGACCCGCATCAGTGTCTGTATAAATCCGGAACCGGCGGGATTCGTCTCATGAAATATTTTGAGGAATGTCTGTACCTGCCAATCGCGAGAAGAATCGACCGGTATGCATCTCTTGTCTCCTCCCTTCAAAATGGGGATGTTGACCGGTATGTCCTCTATGTCTTCTGCACGGTTCTTGTGCTCATTCTCATTCTCGGGTGGTCGGCATGAATGGTGAATCTATCCTCTTTGGTCTCCTGAATGTGGCGTTTGTCCTTTTAATATCACCATTCTTTATGATGGTCATAAAAAAGGTAAAGGCACGGGTGCAGGGCAGAGAAGGCCCACATCTCCTGCAGGGTTACTACAATCTTGCAAAACTTTTCAGAAAGGAGACGCTCTACTCAGAGTATGCCGGATTTATCTCCCGGATTGCCCCGTATGCTGCTCTCTCAATACTGCTGGTGGCAGCCCTTCAGATTCCACTCATCTGGATACCTGAGCAGGAGCTGGTCACCGCTAATATTATCGTATTTCTCTATCTCCTGGTCGCCGGACGTCTGCTTATTGCCCTGCTTGGTCTTGATACGGCAAGCACCTTTGGAGGAATGGGCAGTTCACGGGAGATGAGCCTTTCAGCCATCATTGAACCGGTGACCGTGGTCGTCTTTGCAGCCCTGGTCTACGTAATGGGCAGTTTTTCAATTCACGGGATATTCAGAACGGCTATGACGACCTTCCCTGCATACAGCCCGACGGTCCTTCTCCTCTCAGTCCCGCTCTTTATCCTGATTATTGTTGAAACGGGGCGGGTTCCGGTAGACAATCCGGAGACTCATCTGGAACTGACCATGGTTCATGAGGGAATGCTGCTGGATACGTCAGGGAGAAATCTTGCTCTCTTTGAACTCTCCCATGCGGTAAAACAGACCCTTCTGATGGCTATTCTCCTTAACATTGTAGTTCCTGCAGGGATTGCCCTAGAGCTTTCAGCTTTTGCCCTGGTATTGGGAGGGGCTGTCTTTCTCCTGAAAGGGACCGTGCTCTGTGTCATTATCGGGCTTTTTGAATCAGCATATGCAAAGATGCGGTTCTTCCAGATTCCGAACTTTTTCATGATTGCATTTTTCTTTTCAATACTTACGATATTCATCGAGGTGATGATGTGATACTCACAGAAGTGGCACCGGCATGGATCAGGATATGTCTGATTCTGGTTCTGGTGTCCGGAGGATTTCTCCTCTCGTCAAGAAGTCTTAAAAATCTGGTCAGGACATACCAGCTCCAGTCATTCCTGCTGGTTCTGATTGCCCTTGGCCTTGTCGTGCTTGAAGGACATACCATCCTCCTCCTGGTCGCAGCCCTCACCCTGATCTCCAAGGTATTTGGGATTCCAGCATTTATCCGGCTCATCCAGGAACGGATGAGTATCCAGCAGGATCTCAGATTCTCCTATCTCCGGCCACCTGGTGCTCTCATGCTGAGCATTCTCATCATTCTGCTGGTCTATGTCTGTTTTGCACAGATACTTGAGAAACTCTATGCGGCAAACAGCCTGTTCTTTTTAGGCTCGGTCATCGGTGTGTCACTGGTTTTGATGGGACTGATTGCGGTATGCACCCGGAGGATGGCGATATCCAAGGTCATCGGGTACCTGTCGATGGAGAACGGGGTCCTCGTGTTTGGATTATTTGTTACCGAACTCCCGTTTTTCATCGAATTTGTCATCATCATCGATCTCATCATCCTCGTGCTTTTGACATCCATCATGACCGTCGGTATAGACTCATCCATTGAGGAGTACAAATCCCGGATGAAGGAGTTTCATCTGCTGTCTGAAGAGGGAGGGATGTCATGATTGCAATTCTGTACCCGGTGATTGCCTTAGGGATTCTGCTTTTGCAGCTGATTCTCCGGACACACCGATCACTAAGCCTTCTTGGCGTTATCCATCCAGTCCTGTCATTCATCATTACTCTGTACCTCATTGTCTCTCCTGCTGTCTGGAATGAGTCGCCCTTCTTCCTTATCGATCACATGAGCCTTTTTGTCATGCTCGTAACCAGCATCATCTTCTCTGCAGCAAGCATCTATGCCGTTGGGTATATTGACGGACTGGTCCGGTCAGGGGATCTTGAGAAGAGAAGTCTGCGGATTTTTTATTTTGGATTCTCACTTCTGCTGGCCGCTACAACCATGGCAATCTTTACCCCGAATATTGCCCTGTTCTGGATCTGTGCAGAACTGACCACGGTTCTCTCTGCATTGCTGATTGCAGTCCTTGCACTCCGGGCAACGATTGATGCATCGCTCAAGTACATCTTTATCTGCTCTACCTCGATGCTCTTCTCATTTATCGGAATTATCTTCCTCTTTGAAGCGGTCAGGAATGAGACTGGTGTTGGAAGCCTTGAATGGAAGGAGATTTTGCATGAGGCAGCTGGTCTTGACAGTGGCATGGTTTTTATCGCCTTTGTCTTCTTCTTTATTGGGTTTGCAGCAAAGTCAGGGATTGTGCCGTTTCATACCTGGCTACCAGAGGCTCATGCTAAAGCTCCTTCGGCGGTGAGTGCGGTCCTGTCCGGTGCAATACTCAATGTCGGGATGTATGGAATCCTCCGGATGACTGGGATTATGCAGGGAACAGAGGTCTTCGGGCAGGTGTCAGTTCTCCTGATCGTCTTTGCATTGATTACGATGTCTGTTGCCTGCCTCTCGATGCTCCGGCAGAAAAAGCTAAAATCCCTGATTGCCTTCTCATCCATTGAAAATATGGGTTTCATCATGCTTGGAATTGGTATTGGAAGTCCTGTGGCCCTGTTCTGGGCACTCTTTCACATGCTCGGGCATTCCTGCATCAAGGCAGGACTGTTCTTCTCCGCTGGCATTCTCCACCGCCAGTACAAGATTCCGACCCGGTCCGGTGAGGATGAGATTGGAGATCTCTTTCTGCTTCAGCCCTTTGCTGCGGTAACACTGATGGCAGGTTGTGCGGCACTCATTGGCATGCCCATGTTCCCGCTCTTTCTCTCAAAAGTAGGGATACTTCTTGCATCAGCAGAGGTGTCGGTGTGGATTCCTGCATTCGTGCTCCTGCTTTTTGCCTGTGCAGGAGTTGCCCTTGTCCGGTATTACCTCTCGGTGATGGCGGTCAGGTTCCCGGCCGGAGAAGGTCCGGCGCCCTATAAAGCTCCGTTCTCAATGAACCTTCCGATAATACTGCTCCTCCTTCTTTCAATCGTGATTGGGACCGTGATGATACCGGAAGAAGAGGCATTCCTAACTGCTGCCGTTGCTGATCTGGGATTTGGGGTGCAGATATGACCGGCATTCATGCACACTATTCTGCTCTGTCACTACCTGCTGAGTGGTTGATTGGAGAGGATGGAACAACAATTACCTATGCGGTGCCTGATGACCGGATTGCTGCAATAGCCGAGACGCTTCTGGCTCTTGAATCACGTCTCGTCTGGATCTTCTGCACGGAAGAAAGGGAAGAGAATTCATACACGCTCTGGTATGTCTTTGAACTGGCAGAGATGAGAAAATATCTCGTCCTGGTGCTCAGTACCAGTCATCCGGTATCACTGGTAGAGATCTATCCTGCAGCCAGCCGGTTTGAACGGGCGATCTCTGATGGATTTGGCCTTCAATTTTCCGGTTCACCGGATACCCGCAGACTCTTCCTTCATGAAGCATATCCGTGTGGGTTTCACCCGATGAAAAAGAGCGTGAAAAATGTTCCCATTGTCCCGTCACAGCATACGGATCCCTATGAATTCAGGTCAATGGAAGGGACCAGTGTGTATCAGGTTCCGGTCGGGCCGGTCCATGCAGGGATAATAGAACCCGGCCATTTCCGGTTCTCTGTAATTGGTGAGGATATTTTGAACCTGGAGATTCGTCTTGGATACCTGCACCGGGGGATTGAAAAACTGGCCGAGGGGTGTAGTCCTGAAAAGGGAGTCCGGATTGCAGAATCTGTGAGCGGGGATGAATCGGTTGCCAATGCCTGCTGTTATGCGATGGCAGTTGAACAGATTCTTTCACTCTCTATCCCGGTCCGGGCAGTATATCTCCGTGGCCTTCTCCTCGAACTTGAACGTTCATGGTCCCTTCTATCAGATTTGGCCGGGATGGTCACCGACGTTGCGTTTTCAACAGCAGCCAGCCGGTTTACCATTCTTCGGGAGATGTTGCAGCGTGCATGTGAGCGATTGACCGGTTCACGGTTCCTCAAGGGGATAATTGTCATCGGTGGTGTTAGTCATGATATTCCGGATGATGTGCTGATGGAGGTGAAGGATACGGTCATGAGGGTCAGGGTGGAACTTGAAAAAATACAGTCCTGGGCGATATCCGTCCCTTCAGTTATTGACCGGTTCTCAACTACGGGAGTGGTCAGAGAACCACTCATCGATCCCCTTGCTCTGTCTGGACCAATCGCACGGGCAAGCGGCCGGGCACTTGATGTCAGGTGCGATCATCCCTATGGTCTTTATGACACCTATCCGGTATCACCGCTTATCCGGATGACCGGAGATGTTATGGGACGGTTTGCCCTGAAAGGAGATGAAGTCCTTTCGTCCCTCTCATATGTCAATGAACTCGTCACCCAAATCCCCAAGGGACCGGTTCAGACAGAATACGAGGTCAGGGACGGGTATGCCCTCGCAGCGGTTGAGTCCCCCCGTGGCAGGACTCTCTGTTTTGTCAGGATTGCTGATGGGTCCATTGATCGGTTTGCCCTGTCCACTGCGTCGTTCTGTAACTGGATGGCACTCGAGCATGCAGTCCTGGGAAACATTGTCCCTGATTTCCCGGTGATTAATAAGAGTATGAACCTCTCCTATGCAGGGACTGATCTGTGAGGATTACCATGAACCTTCTCTCATTTTTACTCAAAAAACCTGAAGATGTCCAGGCATATACTCCTGGCCCGGCATTTGAATCGGCAGGTCATTCACTCAGGCAGGAGATTGACCGGGTATTCGGGCATAGTATTGCCATCCGGGAGGTTGACTGTGGAAGTGACAATGCTGCGGAGATTGAACTTGCAAATCTCTCTGCTCCGCACTATGATGTCGAGCGGTTTGGAATAACCTTTGTCGCATCTCCCCGGCATGCAGATATTCTTGCCGTCACCGGTGTGGTGACCCATGGTATGAAGGAAGCCCTTCTAAAAACCTATGAAGCAACACCTGAACCAAAGTTTGTCATCGCAGTCGGGGATGATGCCTGCACCGGCGGCATGTATGCCGGAACCTATGCCACCCTTGGCCCGGTTGATGCGGTGCTCCCTGTTGATCTGAAGATTCCGGGAAACCCCCCGACGCCGGTTGCCATTATGGAAGGCATGCTCGGGCTGATGAAGTCGACAAAAAAAAGATAATTATTTACTAAATCGCCTTTTTGGGATATCTCCCTGTTTCCGTCCTCTTTTTGCGATGATCCTGATCCGTCCTATTTGTGCTCCGTTAAGAACATCAATCACATCTTTTACCGAGGGTTCCGGGACATCAATATAGGTTGCTGTCTGTCCGATACGGATATTTCCAATATCATTCTGGATATTTCTACCACTGTTTCTGACAACTTGCAGGATATCCCTGACCAGGATACCATCAGCCCGTCCCACAGATAGTTTGACAACTGCCTGTTCACCCAGATATTTCTCCAGTTCGTCTTCTTTCTCAGTATTTATACCGGCGGCTATCATGAGGAGTGAAGCTGCAAGCGAAACCGGGTCGGCACCTTCTGCCAGTATCTCTTCTATCATCGGACGACAGAACGTGAGGTCCCCGGTTTTCATCAGGGAATCTGCATCTGCAAGAGTGGAAATGGCTTTCTTTCCTCCGATTTCCCTGAGAGTCGGGATTGGAAGCGGAATTGGTTCTGCCCGGGTGCTTCTCCTTACATCCCTGAGTCTATACCGCTCACGGGGACTGACAAAGCTGATTGCCCGTCCACTTCTTCCAGCTCGTGCCGTCCTGCCGATCCGGTGCACGTAGTACTCGTCATCCTGGGGGAAGTCAAAGTTACAGACAAGGTCAATCTCTTCAACATCAATCCCACGTGCTGCAACATCGGTTGCGATCAGAATCTCCAGCTGACCCTTTCTGAACGCATTCATGACTTTGTCACGCTGGGCCTGAGCCATCCCGCCATGAAGACCATCAGCCATGAATCCCTCGGCTTTAAGAGCGTTTGATACGGCATCAACGGCAATCTGGGTATTACAAAAAATGATAGTCCGCTGGGGCTGGTAGAATTCAAGAACTCTGATGAGGGTGTCTGATTTTGCCGGTTCTCTGACTTCGATATAATATTGTTCTATCTGGGGGACAGTCAGTTCCTGGTGGACCATCTTGACGTCAATGGGATCTTTCTGGAATCTTCTTGAAATATCGAGTATTTCTGAAGGAAAAGTAGCAGAAAGGATGACTGTCTGGTGCTCTTTCGGGATGTGGGAGAGTATTTCTTCAATATCTTCACGAAAACCCATATCCAACATCTGGTCCGCTTCATCCATGACAACAAGAGACACAGAATCAAGGGCGAGGGTCCCCCGCTTAATATGATCGATGACCCGTCCGGGTGTTCCGATGACAACATGAACACCTCTGGAGAGTGCCCTCAGTTGTCTGTCAATCGGCTGTCCGCCATATACGGGAAGAATTGAGATCCCCTTACGGTGCATCGCCAGTCTGTTCAGTTCAGTTCCAACCTGTACAGCCAGTTCTCTGGTCGGACACAGAATAATGGTCTGGACCTTCCGGTTTGCGGTCTGACACATTTCAAGTGCCGGAATGCCGTATGATGCAGTCTTTCCTGTTCCGGTATATGCTTGTCCGGCGACATCACTGCCGGCGAGTATTAAGGGTATTACTTGAGACTGTATTGGGGTTGGTTCTTCATATCCGATATCACGGATGGCTTTAAGGATTCCAGGTGAAAGCTGGAGGTCTGAAAAAGAAGGTATTTCCATCGCATATTCTGCGTCCCATGGGGATATAAGTATAATGGTTTCAACCTGAAAAAAAGGCATTCCGGGCTGATTATTATTTAGTCTTTGAATGCAAGATAATCAATCGCGGAATTTCTATATGATATCAGGTTAGCTTTCAGAGAAGAGTAATGAGTATTGCAACCACCCAGGGGATTACCAGGTTGTCATCAACCGGACTTAAGAGTTCTACAAATCCGGCAACCAGGGAGATGAGAATTGCGTAAAATGGCAGGGTAATCAGCAGGAGCAGGGCTGCGGTAATGATTACTCCTCCCAGAAATCCTTCCAGAGTTTTTTTCTTCCATATCCGGTGTTTCCCAAATCGTATGCCAATGATTGTTGAGAAACCGTCAAGAACAGCAAGGACCGCAACCGATACTGCAGCAACAACTGATGGGAAAAACATGAGTGTGACAAGAGCACTGAAAACGAAGAAAAACGCACCTTTTCCGGGAAATTCTCCTTCACGCTCCATGTGATGGAGTATTGTACTAATAAGAGGTATTTGGTATCCTTTTGCACAGAGATCAATCAGAATCAGGCCGATATAGAGGGAGAATCCGATGATCATCGCAGCATGATATGTTGGAAAGATAAGGATCACACCAGCAACAAGGAGTCCGAATAATAGATGGGATGTCTTGCGCAGGTACTCATTCATGAGTACACGGTTGTCAGATTACCTGATAAGGTGATCCTTTCCGGATATTCTCCGGAAAGAAAAGGCTGGTGCGAAAAAAGGGGGATGATTACTCATCCTGGAATATATTGGTATAGATGGAATCAGTTCCGGTTGCTTCAAGTCTTGCCCGTTCTGCCCGTTCCTCTACAAATGCATGGATTGGCGGAGTCATGTCAAGACCCGGAGTGTGTTTGAACTGTTTCTCAATCTCAACCTGTTGTGAATGCATAAAGAGTGCATTGCGGATATCCATTGAACAGAGTTCCTCGCACTGACCACAGTTAATACAGGAGTCAGATACATGGGCAAATCTGATCAGATGGAACATGAAGCCTGGTGGGAGTTGCCCCGGTCTAATATACCATGGCTTCTTGGTTGAACACTCAACACAGTAACAGATTGGACAGTTCTCAATACAGGCATAGCACTTAATACAACGGGATGTCTCATCCATGATGAGTTTTAACCGTTCTTTGCCTTTGCCGAGGGAAGTAAAGTCTTTTGCACGCCACTCGTCACCGAGTTTGAGCATGGCCTTCTCAACTTTGCCACGGATTTCGATACCCTTTGGATCAGCTGCTGAAACTTCGACAGCTCCCTTTGCCTGAGCATCGGAAAGGAGTTTTGCACCTTTTTCAGAACATACTTCGATAAAGGTAGCCTTTCCTGCCTTATCTCCGATGACTCCCCAGTTACCACAGGCAAGGTCTGCTCCCCGTGGAACTTTCATCTTACAGCGACGGCAGTTGGATCGGCGTCCGTATCCCTCTTCCTCAAGTTCATCAATCTTGATGCCCTTGTGTCCGCCTTCGTACTCAATGATGAACTGACCCTTATCGATCTCTTCCTTGTGAACGGTGTCAGGATCAACACCGAATTTTTCTGAGATCATCTTCCGGGCACTGACCGGGCTTACTGATCCACCACAGTTGACACCAATCATGACAATATTGTCAAGATTTATCTGGTTTCTCTTTGCAAGCTCGTAAAAGGCCATGACGTCACAACCCTTACAGGTTACGGCGATTTTTAAGCCCTTTGCACCGTCAGCGTAGTTCTTTAAGATTTTTGGAAGCAGGAGGGTTCCACAGTGCAGGGATCCTGCAGTGGATGCAACTTCTGCTGGGTCGGTGATGAATGCAGGTACTGCATCATAAATGTCCTGACCTTTTCTGACTGCAAGGACAGCATCAACAAATTTACTTTCAAGGGCATATTTGAGAAGTGCGGTGACTGCTCCACCACATTCTCCCTTGTCGAGGATCTCTTTTTCCTTTGCCCAGACATAATTCATATCGCCTTTTGCCGCCATCTTCAGGCCCCCTGGATCTTTTCAACTTTTATTGCACAGGCTTTTGACTCCGGAATCTTTGCGATTGGGTCAAGAGCGTTGATGGTCAGCATATTTGCAGCACACTCAACAAAGTGGAACGGAATGAACATGACGCCTTTTTTAATAGTGTCAGTAATACGTGCAGTGATCGTAATTTCTCCACGGCGGCTTATTGCCTTAACCATTTCACCGTTCTTGACACCAAGAGCCTTGGCATCTTCAGGATGCATCTCGATCCATCCGGTCGGTTCTTCACGCTCAAGACTCTCGGATCTCCGGGTCATGGTTCCGGTGTGCCAGTGCCAGATACAGCGGCCGGTGGTCAGGAGTATTGGATATTCAGCATCCGGACGTTCCTGCTGGTACTTGAACGGTATGGCGGTCATAAGTCCCTTACCGTCCGGCATCCCGAATTTCTCACCATGGAGAATTGGGGTTCCCGGATGTTCTTTGGTCGGGCATGGCCAGTGGAGGGCTTCAGGTCTGTTGAGCCTTACATAGTCCATTCCAGCGTAGGAAGGGGTAAGAGCTGCCATCTCAGTAAATATTTCTTCGGCGGATTTCCAGGCAAACTGGTCCCCATATCCCATTGCTTTTGCAATATCTGATATAATCTGCCAGTCAAGTTTTGCTTCTCCTGGTGGATCCTGGGCTTTTCTCCACATCTGGACACGGCGTTCGGTAGAGGTCTGTGTTCCGTCTTTTTCTGCATAACAGCAGGATGGAAGAACTACATCTGCGAGGACACCAGTCTCGTTCATGAAAATATCCTGGACAACCAGGAAATCAAGAGATTTTAATGCATGCTCGACATGGGTCAGGTCCGGGTCGGAGATCATCGGGTTTTCACCCATGATATACATGCATTTGAGTTCACCCGGTTTATCAGTCAGAACATCCATCATGACGGTGACTTCATACCCATTCTTCCCTTCTGCGATACCATCAGGGAATTTCCATGCATCTGAGAACTTCTTGTGAGCTGCAGGGTCGATTACTTTCTGGTATCCGGTGAATACAACCGGTAAAGCACCCATGTCACAGGCACCCTGCACATTGTTCTGTCCACGAAGGGCATTCACTCCGGTGCCTGGTCGTCCAAGGTTTCCAGTCAGCATCTGGATGTTACCAACTGACTTGACATTGTCAACTCCGGTGGTGTGCTGGGTGATACCCATTGAATAAAGGATGGTAGTAGCACCTGATTTTGCAAACCATTCGGCTGCGGTTTTGATGTCATCTACCGGAACTCCGGTAATTGTTGAGACATTTTCAAGGCTGTAGTCATCTTTCATGACCTCTCCCTTGAGTTCTTCAAACCCGTTACAGCGCTTCTCAATGAACTCCTTGTTCTCCCATCCGTTTCTGATGATCTCCTGCATCATACCATTGAGGAGACAGACATCAGTTCCGGAATAGAATTGTAAGAAGAGATCTGCTTGTTTTCCGGTAGGTGTGCGACGTGGGTCAACATAGATAACCTTTGCTCCTTTTGCTTTCGCCTTCATGATCTGACGGCCGATGAGCGGGTGGTTTTCAAAGGTGTTGGAACCAATTACAAAGACACACTTTGCCTCTGCGATATCCGGAATAGAGTTGGTCATTGCTCCTGATCCGAAAATGTTTGCAAGACCTGCAACGGTGGATGCATGGCAGAGACGGGCACAATGATCAATATGTCGTGTCTTTAAAACGCCACGGGCAAACTTCATCATGGCGTAATTTTCCTCGTTGGAGACACGGGCTGAAGAAAGAACCGCACATTCATCCGGTTTATAGGATTTGAACTTCTCTGCCACCAGTTTGATTGCTTCTTCCCAGGACGCTTCGACGAATTTTCCGTCCTTTTTAATCAGTGGTTTAGTCAGACGGTCAGGGCTGTTGATGAATTCATGGGCATAGGTCCCTTTCGGGCATACCTTTCCTTCATTCACCGGAGAGCGGTGATAGGGAGCAGTCCCTGCAACCTTTCCGTCCTTTACCACGAGGTTAAATGAACACCCGGTACCGCAGTACGGGCATGTAGTCTGGACATACTTGAGATCCATTACGATTCCTCGGTAAAAAGAGGTTCTAAATACAGGATGATAAGTCTTATGAAAAAATTCTAAGAATTGGTGATTAGCGGTGGATGGTTCCATCCGGATTTCACATGTGTTTGAGAGGTATCATGGAAAGTTAAATGTTTTCATCTAATCCCCTGGCTGGGTCAATGTACAAAAAAGAGAATAATGGAAGACGAAAAAAAAGGTGCGCATCAAAGCGTTATTAATTCTGTTTCTTGTTTTTCTTATCTGATGGTCTCTGTTTTATCTCATTAGAGTCCGTTCTTCTGATATCGACACCATTGACAATTGGATCACCTGCAAAGATATATCTCCGGATAACCTGTCCATACACTTCAACGATATCTCCCTTTGAAATATCTTGTTGTGGATTGGTAAACATCTTCACGGTTGTAACTCCAGTCTTATCTCCAATTATGAAATGGGGTCGGTTTAAAGAACGAAATCTGACTTCTTCCACAAGCCCTTCAATTCTGATGGGTTTGGAAATCATTGACTGATTAATCTCCCTGATTTTCACATCTTTCGCTTCTGCTTTATATACTGGAATCAGATTTGTATACTGACTTTGTGAGAGATATGTCAGACCCATGGGAAATACTAGGAGACATAGTAGTGTCGGAATACCCCAAATGAGCATCATCGTATCTCCGGTAGTGAGTATATACAGAGCGATAAGAACAGCGAAAAATGCAAAGACAAAGAGATGTAATATCGATGGTCGTAATTGCTTCGGGAAAATATGCATAAAAAAGATGGGTGGTTAAATTACTCAAGTGCTTCGATCTCTTTCTTGAAAGCAATCCAATAGAGGACACCGACAAATAGCATACCACCAACGATGTTACCAATGGTGACGGGTATAACGTTGCTGGTCCACATGGTAACCCAGTTAAGTCCTGCAAGTTTTTCCGCACCGATGGTTGCTACCTGTTCTGCATTCAGATAGCCTGAAGTCAGTATTCCAGCCGGAATAAAGTACATGTTCGCAACACAGTGTTCAAACCCAATTGAAACGAAAGCCATGATCGGGAACCAGATTCCGAAGAATTTACCCACTGCGTCATCAGCACAGATACCAAGAAGAATTGCCAGGTTAACGAGCCAGTTACAACCGATTCCTTTCAGGAATGCAGAATAGAATCCCATGGTTCCAACATAACTTGTTTTAGCCAGTCCAATTGCAACTGCTCTTAATCCGAATGCGTTAACAGTCGCTGCTCCTGCTGCGTTCCATGACACAAATGGACCATTGGCCATGAGATATGCAAAGAAGATAGAACCGATCAGGTTTCCGATGTATACCCATAACCAGAGGTTAAGGACACTGGCCCAGCTCACCTTGTGGACAAATGCTGCGAGCGGTGCAAGCATTGCGTCTCCGGTAAAGAGTTCTGCACCACAAAGAACGGTGATAATAAGCCCAACAGGGAACACAGCACCCAGGATGAGTTGTCCGAAACCTGCTCCGAGGTTATCCGCAACTGCAGTTGAACAGACTGTTGCCAATGCTGCTCCCATGGCGATATAGGCTCCTGACATGAATCCACGAATGATCATGTTCCATGCAGGCAATGAGCACTTATATTTACCAGCGCCTGCTCCTTTAGCGACTATTTGTACGGGTGGATGAAATACCATAGTTTGTTACACCTTCACAGAGTCTGCCTGTAATGAGGCCACACAACACGCCTCACAGGCTTAAACATTAAGTATTTTGTGATAGTATTAAACACTTTTGAAAATAATCACGGCTTGTAATGTCCAAATTATGAAAAAAAGACCGAGGATAGTCGATTTTTATTTTTTTCTTTATTCATGTGCATCTGAAGATAATCTTTCCGGCGTAAAGCCAGTTGTGATTTCGGATATTTCATCTGTTTTCAGATCTTAGCATAATACTAATGAAAATTGGCGAGAAATTTCCTTTCAGATATCTATCAGTTCGGGAACGGTTTTTATTCATCCTGGTTTTGCTGTTTTCCTGGGGAGGAATAGGATTTGGTTTTTTTCTGAATTCTATTGGTCTTATTGAAAATCCCGGAAATTTTGTATGGGGTTCAGTTTTTGGTTCCATTGCATTGTGTGTTCTTGCGCTTCTTTTTGAAAAAAAAGATATTGTCTCTATTCTGACTCCACTATACGCGGGAATCATCTTTTTCACTATGGAGTTGCCTCTTACCGTTTTTCTTCAGGTGATGTATGCTGCTACTCTGACTGCAATGCTGTGGAGACTTGTCAACCGTTTCGGACCTTCCGGATTAATTAGACATGATTAAGCACTAGGCAGGTCGAAGGTACTAATCCAGAGATGCATCGTCGTCCCTTTATCTCCCCAATCATTGTCGATCTTGTTTACCAGGCAGTTTCCGGAGTGTCTGGTGTTCACTTTACTGAAGCAGTACCATGTCCGGTCTGTTCAGGGATGCCGGTTAGTCATGACATTAAAAAAAGACGGTTTTCAACCGTTTATACGCCGGAAGGGGAGAAACACGTCTATGTGTTCGTTAAAAGATTTCATTGTCGTGATTGTGGACATCTCTGTTATGCCAAAGCTCCGTTTTATGAAAAAAGCCGGTTTGGATCGCCTATTGTGGATCTTTGCATCTCTTTATCCCGTAATCATACTTTCTCCCACGCTGCAGTATTGATGAACCGGATGGGAATTGTTATCAATCGTGGCACAGTGAGAAAGACGGTGCAGAATAATGTCCACGAGGTGCGGGCTACTGATCTATTTGGGATTGAAATCCCTGATTCCATCCTGGCCTTGTCAACACTGGTAACGAATGCCGATCCTGCTGTGCCATTACGGGGAGAGGACGTTCTTTTAGCCTGTATGGGAGATTTGGAATGATCAATTTTTCTTTCATAGGTGAGATCGAATACACAACCATTATTGGTCTGTCAGATGACCTCTATTTGAGGTACCTTAATGGAACTGAACGGTGTACCAATCGATAACACATTTGCTGAAGGATTTCCGATATGGATGTCACGGGTAATAATCACTGGTGTTACCCGTGAGTGGGCTTTAATTGCTGCAACAGAAGCAACCGGATTTGCAACCTCTGCAATCGGATGTCCCTGTGAGGCAGGAATCGAAGGATATCTCAGTGGAGATGAGACTCCTGACGGACGTCCGGGAGTTTCTATTCTTATCTGTGCATCAAAGAAAAAAGTCCCTGAGCAGGTCATGGAGCGTATTGCAGAGTGTGTCCTCACCGCTGCAACTACCTCGGTATTTAATGGAATGCCTGATGCAGAGGAGAAATTTGATATCAAGATCCACTTCTTTGGAGACAAGTTCGAATCCAAGGTGGAAGTAGGCGGGCGCCAGTGCTGGAAGATCCCGATTATGGAAGGAGACTATGTCGGCGAAGAAGTCTTTGGTATGGTCAAAGGTGTCGCTGGTGGCAACTTCTTTGTTATGGCAGATAACCAGATGACCGCTCTCATGGGAGCTAAGGCTGCGTCAGATGCAATTTTCGAGGTCAGAGGAGCCATCACCAGTTTTGCCGGGGGTATTGTCGCATCAGGTTCAAAAGTCGGAGCAAAGAATTACAAGTTTCCGATTCCGGCAACAACCAACGAGCAGTACTGCCCGACCATCCGTGAAAAAGTTCCGGATACCAAAGTCCCTGAGGGTGTCAAATCAATCTATGAAATTGTCATCAACGGTGTCGATGAGGCATCAGTTAAAAAGGCAATGGCTGCCGGTATTAAGGCTGCAGTAATGGTTCCCGGCGTTTCTTTCATCAGTGCAGGTAACTATGAAGGAAAGCTTGGACCGTTTCAGTTTAAACTGGCAGAACTTTTCTAAACAATATCTTTTTTTATATTTCTCATTCATACCGGTGAGGTAAAGGGATGAGAAGACAATATCTCTAACCAGGATTCATGGGGTATGAAGGCGACCAAGGCTAGTGTATGGGATCTTTACAATGGAGCAAAACAATACAAGGTTCCTCTGTTTCAGCGTCCATATGTCTGGTCACGCCAGCAGTGGGAACAGCTCTGGTCTGATATTAAGGAACAATATCTTCTTCGCGTTCGTCCTGAATCAACAAGTCCCGCAAGGTTCCTCGGGTCGGTTGTAGTTGTCAGGGAGTACGAAAAGAACCTGGATAAATACGTCATCATCGACGGACAGCAGCGAATTACCACCATCAGTATCCTCTTAGCGGTTATTCGTGCATTTGCCCGGGAAAAGGGGATGTTAGAACTCTACGGCCAGATATCAGGATTTTTAAAGAACGCTCCTAAAAGTGGAGAAGGTCAGTATGTGGTAATTCCCACCCGGGTGGATAAAGGCGCACTCTTTCATATTTTTGATGAAGATTACGTATTTGATCAGGACTCCAGGATTGTTGAGTGTTTTGACTATTTCTGGTGGCAACTGGACCGTTCTTCTGATATTGAACTGAATATGCTTCAGCAGGTTATCACCGAAGACTTGTGTGTGGTATATATAGAACTTGGGGAAGGGGAAAATCCCAATCAGGTCTTTGAAGCATTAAATTATCGTGGCGTGCCCTTAGAAGAATCAGATCTTATCCGAAATTTCTTTTTTGCCCACCTGGAAAGTCAGGAGGTTGCAGAGAGCCAGTACGATACGTTATGGAAACCGATGGAAGAGAGGCTGCAGAATGAGCAGTGTTTGATTTCATCGTTCCTTAGGCATTATTGTATGAAGGAAGGCAGATTTATCCGTGATGGTGAAATATTTGAAAAAATCCATCGTAGGTTCAAAGATGCATCCCCGGCTGAAATAAAATCGCTCCTTATTGATATTAGTCGTGCTTCAGAATTTTACCGGACGATACTCTATCCGGTACCCGAAGACACGGATTCCCCTGTTCGAAGAGAGATACTCAAATCACTTTCCCGTATCAGAAGAATCAGTAATAACGAAGGGGCCCCGTTTTTCCTGCTTCTTCTTGGTGCTCATGAAGATTACACCGATACAAAGGGACTTTCGGATGAGAATATCCGCGATGTCATATCCTGCATTGAGAGTTATCTGGTCAGAAGGATGGTCTGTGCAAGATCAAGTGCGGTCTATGAAGATGTGTTTGAGATCCTCTGTCGCGCATCTACAGAAAGTTCCGGCTATCTCACTGTTGAAGAGGTCAGTTCCCTTATCTCCTCCCTGCAGCCTCCGTTTGATATGCCTGATGATGATGAATTTCTGGATCACCTCAGATTCAGTGACCTGTATCTGCCGGAGACTGAAAATCAACTGACATTCGTGATCCTGGAACGATTGGAAGAATATTTTTCAAGTCAGCCAAGAGGATCTGAACCTGTATCTGCTTATAACCTGTTTGAAGATGAATCGGAGATCCGGATGATTGACCATATCATGCCTGAGGTTCTTTCGGACTGGTGGAAGATGCATCTGGGTTCTGAGTGGTCTTCAGTGCATCCTGATTTTCTCCACCGGCTTGGAAACCTTACCCTTACCCAGGAAAATCCCACTATCCGAAATGCGGATTTTGAAACCAAAAAGGCATGGTATGCTCTTGATAACCTGATGCTCAATGGTACCATGAAAAACATCCGGTTATGGAGAAGATTTCAGATTGATCAGCGTTCTGAAGTCCTGGCTGCATTCTGTGTAAAAATTTGGAGCAGGTGTGAACCTGCAATCGCTGTTGAACCTGAATCGGCTCCGGTTGAACCTGTAGTCTGTATGAGGCAGGGAGAAATCCCAAAACAGGTCAGGCCTTCCTGTTTGACTGTTGCTGGAATTGAGTATCCGGTGAAATTCTGGTACCAGGTACTTGAAAATACGGTTCGTGCCATCTATGAAAAAGAACCCCAGAAATTTGAACGTATTGTCCGTGAGTATCCAGGATACTTTTCAGATGATCCCGGATGTTATAAATCAAATGTAGGCACCTACTCTTTTAAATCAAGGTTCGGTCGTTACCAGATCCGGGATATGTGTTTGAATTTTGTGCGGATTGTCGGGTGGAATGATGAGGTCTGGTGTCTTTCCTGTAAATAATCCCTGAATAATTACTTTTTTATCATTCTGATTTTTTCCGGAAATTCCTGTAAACTGAAAGAGGAATGCATAACAACACCGGAACATAAAAGTAGACTATTTATGGTGTCTGCAGAGGTTATCCTTTTCCGAAAGACCATCGGGTTGTCTATCCTGATAGGTATAATCTCAGGTTTTGGAGCACTTTTCTTCTTTGAAGGTATCAGGATTGCTACAAAGATTATCATGGGGGATGTATGGGGGTATAATTATCCTGTAGATGGCATGTCAGCAGAAATGATTGCTGCCTGGTCCCCGCCCACGAATATCTGGATGTTTCTTCCAATCATTTGTATGGGTGCACTGGTATCCGGATTTTTAGTTTACCGGTTTGCCCCTGAAGCTGAAGGGCATGGTACAGATGCTGCAATCGCTGCTTTTCATAAATCCGGCCGGATTAGGAGGAGGATCCCCCTGATAAAGGCAATTGCTTCTATCTGTACGATTTCCACGGGAGGGAGTGCCGGAAGAGAAGGGCCTACTGCCCAGATAGCAGCAGGTTTTGGGTCCATTGCAGCAGATTTTTTAAAATTGCCTGAAAAAGAACGGCGGATAGCTATTGCAGCAGGTATTGGTGCAGGAATTGGGACAATTTTTAAAGCTCCTCTCGGGGGGGCAATTCTGGCAGCAGAAATATTGTATCTGCGTGATTTTGAATCAGATGCGATTGTTCCGGCATTTCTCTCTTCGATTATCGGGTACGGAATCTTTGGGTATTTTGAAGGGTACGAACCGGTTTTTTCCAAAAGTGATCTATTCTGGTCGATTTCAGAGATTCCGTTATTTATTATTCTGGGAGTGGTCTGTGCAGCGGTTGGAATCGGATATCTGGAAATGTTTTATCGGTCAAAGGATTTTTTTCAGAATCTGATAACCCGATATAACATCCCCATCTATGCAAAACCGGTTATCGGAGCAGCATGTATAGGGATTCTTGTCATTGGTCTTGCAAGTTTTTCCCATGAAACATTTCTTGTTGCCCTTGGAAGTATCGGGTCCGGGTATGGGTTTATCCAACTGGCCGTCTATAACATGCTTCCCCTCTCGGTTTTGCTTCTGATTCCTATAGTTCGTATCATCACGACATCGCTTACAATTGGTTCCGGGGGAAGTGGTGGTGTTTTTGCTCCTGGTCTTACCATTGGGGCTACAACCGGTGGAGCGTTCGGGATGGTAATGCATATTATTCTCCCGGATATGGTACCGATGACTGCAGTCCCGGTTTTTGTGATATGTGGTATGATTGCTCTTTTTGGAGGAATTGCCCATTCACCAATAGCCTGTCTTATCATGATTATCGAAATGGTTGGTGACTTTTCACTGTTTGTCCCGGCGATGGGTGCAGTTGCTGCAAGTGTTATCCTAGTTGGAAACCGGACGATATACCGGTCCCAGATCCCTAATAAGACACTATCCGGAGCACATCGGGGAGAATTTGATTCCCATGTACTTAAGGCCATTCCGGCAAAAAAGGCCATGACCCCTCTTGAGGATATTATTTCACTCTCTCCTGAGGATCCAAGCTATAAAGTACTGACCCTAGTTGAGAAATCAGCCCATTATGGTTTTCCTGTTGTTATATCGAAAAATGTGCTGGTTGGGTTTGTTACAATCAGAGATTGCAAGGGGTGCTGGGATGATCGGAAAATTCATGAGGTCATGACGAAAGAACTGGTCACCGCCGGACCTGATACAGATCTTGAAACAATCCTCACTGACATGATTGCCATGGATATTGGTCATGTTCCCATCGTTGAATCATGTGGCGATAACTATCTTATACTGGGTCTTCTGACACGACGGGATATTACCCAGGCGTATGCTGCCAAAGCGCAGGAAGAATGTAAAAGAATCTTTTAATATTCTTGTTTTTACTGTCGTGAGATTCAATAGAGAACTCTTATAGGTATTGATGCACTAATTTTGTTGACGAAATTTTCGCCAGCAAAGACTCAGGTCATTCCGGTGAAAATCAGGAGCATGGGATGTCTGGTATTTCAGAACCATATGTTATCCATTATCCATGGATTTGTGCAGTTAGTGATGCCGCAGGTAGTCAGGTTGAACTGATTGAGTGCTTTGACTGCATCGGCGGAGCGATGTGGGTAAAAAAACATTATGCACAATCACCCCTGGTGGAATCTGTGCGAACCGTCGGGTCCATGAACCGGTTTTTACTCCGGACTGGTGTTGTTGATCTGGCGCTTGAGGGTTCGAAATTTCCCGCTGGCATATCCGGGGTAGATGTCCAGGATAATGAGATTACTATCTCTTACATCGGAATGGGTGGAGGCGGAGTCGGCGCCACTATCTGCAGGGCCAGCGCGAAAGGGGTAATCCGTTCAGAGTTTGATGAATCCGGCGGTGGAAAGGTTGCCGGATCAAAAATCATCCTTCCACGCTTTTCAAGGGTGTTAATTGGTGTGGATGATACTGATACCCCTGAACAGGGAGCAACCTGGACTCTTGTTCATAATATTGCACAGGCAGTTGCTGATGATAAGAACCGGTATCTCTCTCATACAATTGTCCAACTCTTTCCGGTTCCTTTCAGGACAAAGAACTGTGTCGGGGTGGTTGTTGAATTTGCATCCAGTGACCCTGATGAACTGGCCGGCCGGTTTTCAGAATTATTAAAAAAATATACCCTCTCACCCAAAACCGGAATGGCAGTATTCACCGGTTTTTCTCCTGAAAGACTTCTCGAATACGGGTGGCGGACGAAAAAAGGACAGGTTAGTCCGGATGATGCCCGTGCCCTTACTGGCGATGATCTGACCATTTGGATTAATGGGAGAGGAATTACCGGTGCTGTTGCAGCAATCCCCTTTTACACGAGGTATGAAGAAGGGCTGTTATTATGTGGGCAGATCTGAAAGCCAGGCTCCTTTATGCTGGGAAGGTAAGAATCACCGGAGAAGAGGCAGATACGTTTATTGCCAGATCCAGAGCCGGACCCGGAGCAGGAGGAGCCGGGTCGGTATTTTTTTCAATGAATGGCCGAAGAGTCCGCCTGACTCTATCAAAAACTGCAGGTGCTGAAATTGTGCATAAGGGAAATGGTCAGGCCATACTTCTTTTTGAGGGGCAGGAGTATACCGGAGTTCTCGAAAAACCCGGGCATCACTGTCCACGTCAGGCATATCTGACCGTTACCGGTTCATGTGTGTACAGGTGCCGGTATTGCAATGTATGGAGAAATCCGGGAACACGGAGAAGCATTGACGAAATAGAGCAAATGGTCAGCGATGTTTTTCCAGACATTGATGCAATTTCGCTGACTTCCGGAGTGCTGACCGATACCAGAGAAGAAGAGGATTATGTTCTCGGGGTGGTAAGGAGGCTTCGCCATTTTAATCTCCCGATTGGTGTTTCTATCTATCCCTCACCGGGAACTTCAGAGCGGCTGAAGGATGCAGGAGCGACAGAGGTAAAGTTTAATCTTGAGGCCGCAACCGCAGAACTCTTTTCCCTCATGTGCCCGAAAATGAATCGGGAAGATGCAATATCAGCCCTTCTTGCTGCAGTTTCAATCTTTGGAAAGGATCATGTTTTTTCAAACATTATCCTGGGCCTTGGGGAAACTGACGAGGAGATGACGGCATGTATCGAAAATCTTTGCAGGCATGGGATTATGCCGGTAATCCGTCCTCTGACTCCCGGCGGAGATCTTGTTCACTATCAACCACCAGGGCCGGAACGAATTGTCCGTATCGCCCGGATTCTTGAACAAAACCTGCTGCGATATGGGCTTGACCCCAAAAATGCCCTGACGATGTGTCCGGCATGTACCGGATGCGATCTGATTCCGGGGAGGGACACATGATTTCAGCCCTTGGTAAGTCAATTACTGCCTATGCTGACAGGATATATGCAGTACCCGGATACCCGGTAACAACCCTAATCGAAGAAACCGGGGCAGAACTTTGTATTAATGAGAAAGTTGCTCTTGAATGTGCTCTTGGAGACTCTCTTTCCGGAAAAAGGGCTTGTGTCATTGTCAAACATGTGGGCATGAATGTACTTGCAGATCCCCTTGCCCATGCAACAGCCCAGGGGCTTACTGCCGGGGTTGTCATTGTGGTAGGCGATGATCCTACTGCTTTTGGGACCCAGACTGTTCAGGACAGCCGGATATATGGTTCGATTGCAGTCTGTCCGGTGATTGGGATGGAGAGACCTGACCCGGTAGGTGATGCATTTGCTGCCTCTGAGAAGTGGTCACGGGTTGTAATACTACGATTTGTCCCAGAAGATCTAAAAAAGCCGGGAAATGTTCATGCGAACGGGTCAGAGAGAAATACCGGGAAACTTGCTGATCCTGACCTTACTATGTATGGGCGGGCTTTTCGTGCCTATGAATCAGTTCCTGCAATGACAGATGCAGGATTTGTTCCATTTCCAATATCGCCTCTCACTGGAGAAAATGTTTCAAAAAGCCGGTCCGAGCGTGGGTCCTCTCGGATGTTTTGTCCGGGATGCCCGTTTCAGGGAGTTTTTGATCTCCTTGAGGAGAAAAAGATCCGGGTTATCTGTGATACTGGTTGTAGTCTTCTTTCAATGATACCTCCATATACCAGCGGTATTGCCAACTATGGAATGGGATCGTCATTGGGGGTTGCAGCAACATCAACCGGTGTTGCACTTACCGGTGATTATGCTCTTCTTCACTCCGGGATACTCACCCTTATCGATCTGCATGCAAAAGGTCGTCCTCTTCTTTGTATTGTTCTCCAGAACAGGTGCATGGGAACAACCGGTCGCCAGCCTGTTCCGGAGATTCTTGATTACATCGGGTTTACAAATCCGGTGGTTTGTGATGCAGGTGAACAAGAAAAAATTTCCGGACTCCTCGTTCCTGATAACAAGCTTCAGGTGCTGGTCATTCAGGGAGCATGTCCGGAGGAGCGATGTTTATGAAACCTTGGCATGTTGAAATTTGTGATGTAACTCTCCGTGATGGCGAACAGACTCCGGGAGTTTCGTTTACTCCTGATGAGAAGAAGGATATTGCAACCCGGCTTGATGCCATCGGGGTCGAGGTTATTGAGGCAGGGTTTCCGATAGTATCCGTTCATGAGAAGGAGATGGTTCGTGAAATCTCCAAACTCGGCCTTAATGCAAAGATCTGTGGTCTGTCCCGGGCCTGCCGGGAAGATGTGGATGCAGCCCTTGATGCTGAAGTGGATATGATTGGGCTTTTTATTGCCCCGTCAGATCTGCACCTGAAGTATAAGCATAAAAAACCCCGCGAGGTTGTGGTTGCCAATGCAATTGAACAACTGGACTATGCTGTTGACCATGGCCTTATCGTCAGATTCGGAGCAGAGGATGCATCCAGGACTGAACCAGATATTCTCGTGGATATATACCGGCAGGCAGCAGAGCACAAGGCTTCCTATGTTACCTATGCTGATACCACCGGCTGTCTGACTCCTCTTGAAGTGGCAACGGTAATGAAAGACCTTGTCCCGAGGACTCCTATTCCAATTGCTATTCATGCACATAATGATCTTGGCTGTGCAACGGCAAATACACTTATTGCTGCTGAGCTTGGTGCATTCCAGCTTCATACCACGGTGAACGGTCTTGGTGAGCGGGCGGGAAATGCCCGTCTTGAAGAAGTGCTTGTTTCTCTTGTTCTCAAAGGGGGTATCACCCGGTATGATCTTACTGAAATTCCGGCCCTTTCAGACTGTGTCCAGAAATATACCGGAATTTACATGCCGATAACCAAACCCGTTGTCGGAGCGAATGCCTTTGCCCATGAAAGTGGAATTCATATCGCTGCAATCCTTGAAAATCCTTCGACGTATGAGTTTATTCCTCCTGAAATTCTCGGGCTTGAGCGGCGGTTCATTCTCGGCAAACATACCGGAAAAAGGGCACTATCGCACATTCTTACCATATTTGGATATCACATCTCTGATGAGCAGGTTATGCAGGTGCTTGAACTGATTAAGGATAGAAGTGAGGATAAATGCAGTATCAACCAGCAGGTTTTGCGGGAGATAATTTCACAGGTAACCGGGGAGGATGTAATAAATGGTAACACTATCGGAGAAAATTCTGGGTGCGAAGGCCGGCACATATGTTGACCGGCAGGTAGACCGGGCTTTCTGTCATGACGGGACCGGAATACAGGCAAAATTAGTGTTTGACAGGATAGGATCGCCAAAACTGGCAGATCCAGCTTCTATCTATGTAATTTATGATCATATCTCTCCGGCCAACAATTCACAGACCGCTGAGCTTCAGGCAGAACTCCGGGACTTTTCACATAAAAACGGGGTGAATTTCATGGACATTGGTTCAGGAATCTGTCACCAGGTCATGGCAGAAGGTCTTGTTCATCCGGGTGAAGTGGTTATCGGGGCTGATTCCCACTCCTGTACACTTGGAGCACTGGGCGCCTTTGCCACCGGGGTAGGTGCAAGTGACATGGCCGGAATATGGATTTCGGGAGAAACCTGGCTCAGGATCCCGGATTCAATTGGAATACATCTATCCGATGTTCTTCCCGCCGGGGTTGAATGGAAAGATCTGGCCCTTTCGTATGTCTCGCTCCTTGGTATGGATGGAGCAACCTATGCAGCACTTGAATTTGTTGGTGAAGCAGCACAAAGCGTCCCAATGGAAGGACGTCTAACATTGTGTAATATGGCTGTTGAAGCAGGAGCCAAGACCGGACTTTTTTATGCAGACCAGGAGACAGCCCGGTACTTAGCATTGTATCATGCACCTGTTGATACGCAAGTCCCTGAAAACCCCTCCTATGTCCGGGAATGCTTTATATCTTTGTTAGATCTGGAACCCGTCTGTGCAGTTCCTCATCGGGTGGACACCGTAGAGCCAGTAACAAAACTGGCAGGAACTCCGGTTGATCAGATATTTATCGGGACCTGTACAAACGGACGATTTGAAGATCTGAAACGGGCGGCAGAAATACTGAAAGGCCACCGGGTCTCTGTCAGAACGATTGTTGTACCCGCTTCGGAGGGTGATTACCTCAAAGCTATTAGAACCGGAGTTGCTGCAGATCTTATTCAGGCAGGGTGTGTTATGGGACCTCCCGGGTGTGGACCCTGTCTTGGGGCACATATGGGAGTACTTGGTGAAGGAGAAGTTGGTTTGTCAACCGCGAACCGGAACTTTAAAAACCGAATGGGGGTTGGAGCATCATATTATCTTTGTTCTCCGTCTACCGCTGCCGCAAGTGCTCTTTCCGGTGAGATTGCTGATCCACGGGAGGTCATATGACAGCCCTTTCAGGTTCAGGTCCGGCAGTTTGTATCGGTGCAGATATTGACACTGATCTAGTCATTGCCGGAAGGTACCTCCGAACAAAAGACCGGAGTGTATGGGCCCAGCATGTGTTTGAAGACCTGGATCCCGGACTGGCCCCCCGTCTGAAAGGTGCGGTTCTTATTGCCGGAAAGAACATGGGATGCGGGTCATCACGTGAACAGGCAGCTGTTGCTCTTCGTGAAGCCGGGGTTCTGGCAGTCATAGCTCCTTCATTTGCCCGTATCTTCTATCGTAACTCCATCAATGTCGGGCTACCTGTCATTGAATGTGAAATTCCCGGATGCCATGATGATATGAATATTACGTTTGACTGCGTTGACGGCTGGATTGCTGTTGATGGAAAAAAATACTTTTTCCGCCCCCTTTCCTCCCGTATGCAGGAAATTCTGAATACCGGCGGTCTTGTGGAGTACTGGAAACGGAGACTTGAGCGATGATCTTTCCTCCCCATTGCAAGTGTATCGGTTATGCAGGCAATAAACCAGTGGGGGATCGGGTATATTTCCTTTCGCAATACCTGATTCATGAAGTTCCGGATGGTTATGAGATACTTGCAGTTGAACCGGCTGAAGGAACCGGGCTTATGCGTGATATCAAACACGTATCTGTGATTGCAGGCCCGGATGAGGTATACTGCTATCCTGAACCGGTGGTGCTCCATAATCGTGGGGACCTAATTAAAAAAGCCCTTCATGTGGAGAAGAGGTGTACGATTTTTACCGGAATCGAGGAGCATATGATCTTCATATGTGACCCTGATCCGGCCTCACTTTTAACCGTTCATGTATATGATGTGACTCCGCCCCACCCCCACCTGGCCGGAACCTTACAAAAACTGGACGAAGTGGGGATATTCGGGGAACTTGAGGTGACCTTTAATTATCATATCCGGGATATCAGGGAGACACATGCTGATGTCTATCCCTGTAAGGCCGGTGGTTTTTCCCGGACTATCGACTCAGACCGGCTTATTGGTGATGAACAGATTGCCGGGTGCATGACTGCAAGGCAGGTTTTGAGGGATTGTTATGGTCATGATTTTCCTTTAATTGACATATGCCCTGCCAATGCGGTAATGGAAGAGCCATTTATCGCCCGGTGCTGCAGGGCTGAAAGGACAGGGATTCAGAGAATAAATGGAAAAATGGGCGTTGTTGTCCACTGGGGTTCGTCTCCGAAAGAGATAGCGGACGCCTTGTATGATTGTATTCATGAATGGAGAAGACAATGAAACGAGTTGTGGTGGCTCCTGGAGATGGAATCGGGCCAGAAGTGATTCCTCCGGCACTGGATGTTCTGAAGTTTTTTCATCCGGATTGGGAGTATACTCCGGTATACCTTGGGTATGAGTGCTGGAAACGAACCGGGGATGCCTTATCAGATAAGACACTTGAGACACTGAGAAAAGCTGATCTTATCCTTTTTGGAGCAATAACAACTCCTCCTGACCCGAAATATCATAGTGTGGTGCTCAGGATAAGAAAAGAACTTGACCTCTATGCCAACCTTCGCCCGGTTTTTGGTGAGGGTTTTGATATTCTTATAGTCAGGGAAAATACCGAAGGTCTTTATTCAGGAATAGAATGGAAAGAAAAGGACCGGGCATGCACACTCCGGGTAGTAAGCGAAGCAGGTTCCCGTCGGATTGCCAAATTTGCAAGTGCATGTGCAAACCGGAGAAGGAGGCATCTTACCATCGGGAATAAAGCAAATGTGATGAAATCTGATGCATATTTCCTGGAAATCTGCATGGAAGAGGCTGAAAAGACCGGCATTTCCATTGACAAGAAATATATTGATGCCCTGGTCCTTGATGTTCTGCAACACCCGTCACGCTATGATGTGATTGTGACCACGAATATCTTTGGAGACATTCTCTCCGATGCAGCCGCATTTCTTGAGGGAGGTCTTGGAATGCTGCCAAGTGCGAATATCGGCAGGCACCAGGCATTATTTGAGCCGGTTCACGGGAGTGCTCCGGATATTACCGGAAAGGGGATAGCAAATCCGATTGCAGCGATTCGGTGTGTGTCACTTCTGTTAAAATATGTCGGAGAAAGACCCCTTGCTATCGAGGTTGAACGGGCGATTCAGAAGACCATTGCCGCAGGTATAAAAACCCCGGATCTTGGAGGAACTGCGACAACCGATGAGGTGGGTAGAGAAATCCTGAAAAACCTGGCATTATCACAACAAAAAGAGCCGGTAGATCTATAAAAAAGGTCAGGAGTTACTGGTGAGACGGTTTATCTCATCAAAAAGACGAGAAAACCGCTCAAGAGTTTCATCATCAATATTTTGTGGTGATTCACATATCCGGTCTGAGAGCAGTTCTGCAACCCGCCACCTCTCAAAGTGTTCTCCCTGTTTTCGTTCTATCATTTCTGCAATTATACTTGCAAAACCTCGTTCATCGTTCCGTTCAGTAGGTGATTTCTCCGGAACCTGTCCGAGCAGTAGGTCTGGATATATCTCTTTTACACACCTGAAATACAAATCCGGTGAAAAAAGGTCTTCAATTCCTGCACCCTTTTTGTGTATGATATTGCTATAAAAAAGGAGTCCATGTCCCTCTTTGAAGTGCATTGCAGGGAACTTTTCGAGAACGCCGTCGGGTACGGTTTTCCCGGATAAAAGGACCCCTGCCGGTTTTTTATTGGATGTCATCATCAGGGCCAGGGGAATAAGGTTTGCCGTTCCTCCTGCCGGGGTAATCCGGACTGATGAATCAAGACCACTTTTGCCTCTGCTTCGAAGTGCATAATTCATAGCCTGAAGCAGCCAGAGGTCATGAGTATCCTCAACGATGAGCTGGTTGCCACACACAAGGGTTTTTTCTGCAATTTTTGTTGCAAGGGCTGCTTCAAGTGGAAAGAGGGAGTCTTTGTCAGCAGGCCATTCATCAAGAGAGACTTTTGTTGTCCCACCCGGACCTTCATAAACCGTTCGTACCCTGTCCAGATGGTCAAGGTCTATCATGAACGGAGAATGTGTCGAAAAGAATAATTGATTCCCTTTTGAAATCCGGTCAAAGAATTTGGTTGTCTGTTGCTGAGCTGTCGGATGCAACTGCAGACCTGGTTCATCAAGAAGCAGGATACTGTCGTGATATGCATCTCCGGATTCAACAAGGAAGACCAGGTAAAAGGAGAAGAAATATTGGAGTCCTGCACTTCTCTGTTCAAGTTCTATCTCTGAAGGATCAAGGTCATCAGAAACCCAGACTCTGAAATAATCCCCGTCAATATCATATCTGAACCTGATTCTCCTCTGTCCCCACCAGTCCTCGAACTTTTTAGTCATCAGGTTTGATGCGGTTGATAAAAGAATAGACCGTTCATCCACCTGCCTCCTGATGATAGGGTTATCATCAACGGCATTCTTGTGAGATCCCAGCCGGTCAAGCTGATCAAGATCCAGGTTCACATGTCTGAACAGGCAGTTGGTGGCACGAAGACCCGGAGAGTCAGGATGGGATTTGAGTGTTGCAATAAAGGTCGGGATATGAATCGCACTTTCAATAACATTGTACTGGTCAAAATAGACAAATTTTGGAAGGTGCTCAATGACATACCTGTTTGCTGCCATGAGACCTTCGTAGATTTCCATCTGCCGGACAAGTCTGTACATCGGTTCGGTAACCGGATCCAGAATCTCATGCTGCCAGGGTTCGTTGGCCCTGCTTTTAATTGCATTAATAAGATCTGAAATATGCCGTTTTTGAATCTGTCCGTCAACCGGGATGGCATTTTTCTGTTCTTCAAGGAAAGAGAGGAGTCCTTCTTTTATTCTTCCGAGGATATCTCCCTTTCCTTCCGGCGCGAAAAGGTTCCTGATATGTTCAATGGCACTTTCAATGGCATAGATAAGATCTGGCGAGGTAACCAGGTCGACTCCTACATCAGGCTGATAGGTGATACTGTATGATCCGGTGTAATGCCTGGTTACTTCCACATGGGTAATATCACGACACAACTCGGATATCGCTGCAATATCGCGCTGTTCATCAGGGTTTAATTCAAACCTGCCCGATGCTACCGGCCAGTCGGTTCGGGTAATTTCTGAGGCATACCGCTGCCTTGGAAACTCCTTGAGCCCATCATATCCCTCTCCATCAGAGGGGTTTAATTTTGATAGCGCCCGAAAAATTGCTGACTTTCCGGATTCGTTCTTTCCAACGAATGTTGTAAGGTTCTGGACTGGAATCCATCCGGTGTCCTCAACAATTTTATAGTTCTGGACCCGGAACTCGGCAAGTTGCATAGGATATCTCTCGATTTGTTATCCTATAAGATAGTATGCTTAATAATCGGGATTGAAAAAAGACTTACAGGCAGTGAGGTATCCGCCTGTCCCGGATACCTTTCTTCTGTGAAGTGTATTCCTGGTGCTTTCCCATGCACCACACGATTTCATATCGGGTTGGTTATTTATATCTTTTCTCTTTTCCCATCTGGTTATAAATCAGAAAGAATTTTTGAATTATCTCTTCTGAAATGAAGAAAAGAGTTCACCAGTCTTAATTTTCTCTAAAAAGAGGTTCAGTTCCAGCTGGTCACGGTGAAAATACATATGTGCTGAAATACTAATTGTCTCAAGCCATCCGGAAGAGAGCTCTACTTCTTCTTTTTTTCTTTTCTGGTTTATCTGCTCGCAGATATATTTCTGAAGATGAGCAAGACCGTATGCATTCTGACCCCAGGCAGATAACATATCATTGCTCCTGAATAAACAGATCAGGTTTAATTTGTGATTTTTATCCACAACTCCCTGCACTATCTGCAGGCATGGAGGTTCATCTGCAGAGATATCTTTCTCCGGGAACCAGGTAATTGCAATTGCGCGTCTGCTTTCCTGATTTGCTACCAGACGATTGATGATACTTTCCTGAATCTGGTCATATCCGCCATAGTTTCCATCTCCTGAAAAATTCAATGCCCCGCATGAATCTGCCGGAACATATCCCATCTTCCTGAAAAGTCCCTGAAGAATTCCTTTCTTTTTACCAGATGAATTCTCTGATATTTTTACTAATGCCCGCGGGTAATCCCTCAAACGGTTTCCATATGTATATACAGCATCCGTCCCGTCATTGCGGCGCGGTGTAATCGTGTAGAGAGAGGCCTGATACTGTTCTGAAAATTTCTCTCCAAACAGTGATGCGCCGGATCGCATCGGTTCTGAAAACGGCTCTTCTACATGAATACAGATGGGCTCTTCCGGGTCCCAGGTATATTCGCCGTCTTCTGTTACCCTGACATTACCTTCACAACGTTTTGCAATCTCCCTGATTACTTCTTCATGTGCCTGTCCGATGCTACGCTTTCTGATCAGAATCATGGGTGTCTCCTGCTTTTTAAATTCGGTTATTGAGCCTTGGGGATTATCCGGGAAGCAGAAATCCACCAGCTGCCATCTATATCCATTACAAACCAGTACTCTTTCGTGACCGGGTCAGTGAAGAGACCCCCGCCGGTTGTTGCAAGATCCCGCATAAGCCGGATATTTCCCGAATCATAGTCATCGGATATCAATAAAGTTCCTGCATTTGATGGACTAAAGGGATCTGCAAGCAGTGTTCCATCCACACCATAAGCCCTGATACCAGTCCCGTTCAGAAAAAAACGCCCGTTTGGGTTTGAAAATTCAGCGATCGCAGAGTCTTTTCCATTTTCCAGTGCAAATTCTCTTGCTATAAATGCTAGATTCATCAGTTCTTCTTCAGGTGTTATGGGAATCAGAGTTGGTTCAGGAGTCTGATTTGATATTGTCTGATTAGTAGAAAAAGACTCATTTTCTCCTGATACCAAACCACCTGCCAGAATGAGTATACAGCAGGAAAAGAGTATGATTGCATAGTTCTTCATGATATAATTCTTCGCCACCGTGAGGTATGGATTTTGCCTATTAAGAATGTGTGGAAAGGGGGATAATCTGTCAATTACACATCCATCTTTTCTATCGCTCTTGCTTTTCCGTTTTTGGCATCCGATTGGTCGGGATCCAGGAGCAGCGCTGCATCATATGATGTTACTGCCTCATTGTATCTTCCGAGAGCAAAAAGAGCATCTGCGTGGTTAATCCATCCTTTTGGATAATCTGGCAGCAGATCAGTTGCATTTTTTGCATTATCAAGAGCTTCTTCATAACGACCGGCCAGGTTTAAACACCAGGCCAGATTACTGTAAGCCTTGGCATATTCCGGATCGATTTTGATAGCCTCATTATACATCTCCACCGCTTCATCATACTGCTCGAGATATGTAAGCACTATCCCTTTGTTATTCCAGGCCTTTTTATAGGAAGGATCAATGGAAATTGCTTTTTCATATTCTTCTATTGCTTCTTCATATCTCCCCAGACTTTTCAGGGTTTTTCCTTTTCCGTTCAATGCTTCGAGGTTCTCCGGGTCGATTGCCAGTGCCTGGTCCAGAACAACAAGGGCCTCGTCATAAAAATCCTGATCATAGAGGAGATTTCCTTCCGCTGCCAGGTCATCTGCTTCATCAGCCAGGGAGGAGCAGGTAAAAAGCATACTAATTGCCAGTATCAGCCACACAAATTTCATCATATTCGTATACTGTGTTTTCTTTTCATAATCATCTTCTTTTTCCAAGGTGCCTGATTCCTTACCTTGATATAACACGATATCCTACAGAAGTATCAGGGATAACCAAAGGACTCTTGATGATATCAGTTCTCTATGTTGATGATGACGAATCCTTCTGCGGATTTTTCAAGATATTTATGGAAAAATCAGGGGGATTTGCGGTAACCACGGTACGGTCCGGAAAAAGTGCCGTGGATCTGATATTGTCCGGGATATTTGATATTGTTGTGTCCGATTACCAGATGCCTGGTATGAATGGCATAGATCTTCTCAAAGCATACCGACAGGCTGGTTCACAGGTCCCTTTTATTCTTTTTACCGGAAAGGGTCGTGAAGAAGTCATTATTGAAGCGATTAACAGTGGTGTTGCTTTTTACCTGCAGAAGGGAGGAGATCCGGTATCGTTATTTGCTGAACTTGCACATAAAATCCGCCAGGCTGTCCGTGCAGAAGAAGCGTTGAGATCTCTTCGGGAGAGCGAAGAACAGTTCAGACTGCTTTTTGAAACTGCCAGTGATGGTATTCTTCTTCTATCTGACTGGATAATCAAAGACTGCAATGATCAGGCTGCCAGGATGTTTCAGACCTCCCGTGAGAGTCTGATTGGAAGAGATTTTGCATTACTTGCTCCAAATGTCCAGCCCGATGGCAACAGGTCACGGGAGAAGTTAGAATCAATAATTCATACCGCATCAGGTGGAGAAAACGTTTTCATCAGGTGGAAATGTCTTCGGGTTGACCATACAGAATTTGATGCAGAGATTAGTATTAATCAACTGGTAATTCGTGAAGATGTACTCCATCAGGCGATCATCCGGGATATTACCGAACGCTTAAAAGCTGAAATTGAACTGGAACAGAGAAATATTGATCTCTCTGCCGCTTATGAGGAACTCATTGCCTCTGGTGAAGAGATAAAATACCGGCTTGAAGAACTCCGGCTGTCCAAGGAACAACTCCAGGAAAGTGAAGAGAGATACCGTGACCTTGCAGATCTGCTTCCCGAAGGGGTATTTGAGTGTACATCTGATGGGAATATTACGTATGTGAATCGCCAGGCCAGGCTGCTGTTCGGATATGAAGATTCAGATTTAGAAAATCTTTTTGTATATCAGTTTTTAAGTCTGCAGGACAGGGCAAGGGCGATGGAAACCATGCATGATGTTATCACGAAGGGAATTTCTGAGCCGCATGAATATTCTGCAATCAGATCCGATGGAAAAGAATTTTCTGTAATAATTCATTCATCCCAGGCTGTCAGAAATGGTGTGATTGTCGGGATTCGGGGAGTAATAGTAAATATCTCTGAACGAAAACGCGCTGAAAATGAGATAAAAGAATCCAAACAGCAGCTCGCAGATGTTATTGAATTTTATCCTGATGCAACGATGGTCATCAACACCAGTGGTGAAGTCCTGTTCTGGAACCGGGCTATGGTTCATATGACTCATATCAATGCAGAAGACATCATTGGAAAAGGGAATTATGAGTATTCAATCCCGTTTTATGGTCAAAGGAGGCCCATTCTGGTGGACCTTGCTTTACATCCCGATTCCTTAATTGAGTATGAGTATATTAACGTCTCTCACGATGGTGATGCTATTATTGGGGAGAAGTATATGCCCGAGCCTGGCTGGGAAAAGAGATGGCTCTGGGGTGTAGCAGCACCTCTCCGGAATGCTCATGGAACTATTGTCGGTGCAATCGAGTGTATCAGAGACATCACCCGGCGCAAGGAAGACGAAGAAAAACTTCTAAAATCACAGGAAGAATTGGAATCTCTCGTTGCTGAACGAACCAGCGAACTGGTCCAGGTTAACCTGGCACTCAGAGAGAGTGAGGAGCGATATAGGACCCTGGTTGAATTATCACCTGATGCTATCTATGTTCATGATGGAGAACAATTACTCTTTGTAAATCCGGCAGGTCTTCAGCTCCTCGGTGCACAGCATGAAGATCAGGTTCTCCACCGCCATCCCTTTGATTTTATTCACCCCGATTACATCCCTCTCGTAAAACAGAGAACTGAACGAACGCTCATCAAAATGCTTCCCTCACCTTCTGAAGAAGAGGTTTTCCTAAATGTTCATGGTAAAAAGGTTGATGTAGAGGTCTCATCAATGCCGATCTCTTTTCAGGGAAAGCGGGCAATTCTGATTGTTGCATGGGACATTGGTGCACGAAAAAAAGCGGAGGCACAACTCAGAGAATATGCCTCCGTTCTTGAGGATAAAAACCGGGAACTTGACTTTCTTACTAACCGTCTGCTGACAATGAACCGAGATCTTGATGAACGGGTGAAAGAACGGACGATAGAAGTCAGCAAGCTGCTTCGTCAGAAAGATGATTTTATAAATCAGCTGGGACATGATCTGAAAACCCCCCTTACCCCGCTTATTGCACTTCTTCCTCATCTGGTCAGGGAAGAGACAGATTCCGAAAAACGTGAACTCTACAGTGTATTCCTGCGTTCGGTATATTCAATCCGCGAACAGACTGATAAAATCCTCACGCTGGCACGGCTTAGCCGGCAGGAAGGAATCACTGATTTTGAAATGATTCATCCGACAGCACTGATAAAACAGTCGGTGGATAAAAACTGGTTCTTTATTGAAAAGAAAAATCTCACCGTTAATGTACAGGTTCCTGATGATCTGGTAATTCCTTTTTCAACCCGGGATGCATCTTCAGTTTTTGATAATCTTATCAGTAATGCAATAAAATATACCCCAAATAACGGTTTCGTCAGGGTTTATGCCGATATTAATCCTGATACCGTTACCATTACTGTTGAAGATACTGGAATTGGACTTTCAAAAGAAGAAGCAGGACAAGTGTTTGATGAGTTTTATATGGTTGATAGATCACGTCATGATCGTCAGTCTTCAGGCCTTGGACTGGCAATTGTAAAACGGATCATTAATATGTACGGGGGTAATGTCTGGGTTGAGAGCGAAGGAAAAAATATGGGATCAAGGTTTACTATCTGTATCCCCCTTTCAAATACCGGGTGCTTTACTGTACCTTCGGAAAATTAAGTGCGCATCTATCCTTTTAGATCTTTTACAAATCCGGTTATCTGTTCGATTAATACATCAGGCTTTAGGTGATACTCTTCTATCTTTTTTACCAGTGCAGATCCGACAATTACCGCATCTGCTCCGGCTAGTCCCCATTCTTTTATCTGTTCTCTGTCAGATATACCGAATCCGGGTGCGACCGGGATACTGGTCTTTGATTTAATATCCACCAGCATCTTTCGGGCATTCATGTCAGTGGTCTGCCTGACCCCCGTGACCCCGAGGGCTGCGACCAGATATATAAATCCACTTTTTACTTTCAGGATATTTGAAAGCCGTTTTTTTGAGGTTGTCGTGCTGACCATCATTACTGGTGAAATACCTGCAAGTTCGGCTGCTTTGATATAGGGGCCAGCTTCCTCATAGGGAAGATCTGCAACCACAACTGCGTCAATCCCGGCATCTGCAGCGTCCTGGTAGAATTTTTCGATGTTTCTCTGAAGAATCAGATTTGTATAGGTGAGGACTACCAGTGGAACATCTGATTGTTCCCGAAATTCCCGGACCAGGGAAAAGAACCGGTCGGTGTTCATTCCTGCATTCAGGGCCCGCTGGTCTGCCTGCTGGATTACCGGGCCGTCTGCAACCGGATCGGAGAACGGAAGTCCGAGTTCAATAATGTCTGCTCCCCCTGTCTCAAGTGCCCGGATTATATTAAGACTGGTTTTATAATCCGGGTCTCCTGCCACAGTAAAGGTCATAAGGAGTTCGCGAGTTCGGTTTTCAAATACTCTTGCAAGACGGTTCATTTTTTATCCTCCATGTATCGCAGCACCGTCTCAACATCTTTATCGCCCCGTCCGGAAAGGTTGATTATCATAATGGTGTTCTTTCCAAGTTCTGGTGCGATTTTTCTGGCAAATGCAACTGCATGAGATGATTCCAGTGCAGGAACTATTCCCTCTGTCCTGGAAAGGTACAGGAATGCCTCCATTGCCTCGGTATCGGTGATAGCAGCATAGGTTACTCGTCCGGAGTCCTTATGCATAGCATGTTCAGGTCCGACTCCCGGATAATCAAGCCCGGCTGATATGGAATGAGATTCAATTATCTGACCGAATGTATCCTGCAGGAGATAGGAAAAATTCCCATGAAGGATTCCGGGTTTTCCACCGCAAAGTGATGCACCATGCTTTTTGTCAAGTCCCTCGCCTCCAGCTTCTACTCCGTACATCCTGACCGAAGCATCGCTTATAAACGGATGGAACATACCAATGGCATTTGATCCGCCACCAATACAGGCAATAATTACGTCGGGAAGTCTTCCTTCCGCTGCCATAATCTGCCTTTTCGTCTCATCTCCAATGATACGCTGGAGGTCACGGACCAGGACAGGATAGGGATGAGGGCCTGCTACGGTTCCTATTAGATAATGGGTGTCATTTACCCTGGCAACCCATTCCCGAAGTGCCTCATTCATGGCGTCTTTAAGTGTTCTGGTCCCTGAACTGACTGGGATTACTCTTGCTCCCATCATGTTCATCCGGGCTACATTGAGAGACTGGCGTTTGATGTCAACTTCTCCCATGAATACGTCCACTTCCAGGCCAAGAACAGCACCTGCAATCGCTGTTGCAACTCCGTGCTGTCCTGCTCCAGTCTCTGCAATCAGCCGTTTCTTCCCCATGTGTTTTGCCAAAAGCCCCTGACCGAGTGCATTGTTAAGTTTATGAGCACCTGAATGGAGGAGATCTTCTCTTTTAAGATATACTGTGCAGCCAAAATCTCTGGACATATTCCTGCACAGGGTGAGTGGTGTTTCCCTTCCTGCATAGGTTGTAAGATATCCGGAGAGTTCTGTCTGAAATGTGGTTTCAGGGAGAATATTGATGTACGCTGATTCAAGTTCTTCGAGGGCTCCCATAAGTGTTTCAGGGACAAAACAGCCCCCGTATGGTCCGAGTCTGGTATTAAGCTGCATGAGATGCCTCCTTTGCATTTTTAATAAATTCAATCACTTTTTCTGGATCTTTTATGCCTGGTGATGACTCGACACCGGATGCAACGTCTACTGCATATGGTTGAACTGCTTTGATTGCATCACCGACATTTCCCGGGTTTAATCCCCCGGCGAGAATTACCGGAACTTTTGACATTTTTATAATTTTTTTGGCATATTCCTGGTCGTAGAGGGTACCTTTTCCCATGCTTGCATCGACGATGATGGCATCTGCAGAAGAAGGTATCGGGTCTCCTGGTTGAATTACCCTTATAACCAAGCAGGTACTGTTTTTTGGCATTTCATGCGGGTATGATATCTGAATTGCAGTTGGGTGAAGGTCCAGAATTCTTGAGAATTCTTCAGGGGATTTGGTGTGTGAGACACAAACTCTGCCCATGTATGGCCCTGCAGCCCTGAATATTTCCCGAGCCGTATTAGGTGAGACAGACCTGGGCGAGTCTGAAAAAAGGACTACTCCTATTGCATCAGCACCCGCATGATCTGCAAGTCTTGCGTCTTCCTGCCTTGTTATCCCACATATTTTTATGCGTATACGAATCCCTCCACTCTTTTTCTTGGATTATTTGATGACATGATACTGGATCCGATAAGAAATCCATCTGCATAGCGATGAAGTGACCTGATATCACAGGGCCATACCATACCACTTGCAGAGACTACCGTGAGCCCGGCATCTTTCAGCATCGGAGCGATATTTTTCGTTGTTGAAAGGTCAGTCCTGAAAGTCCGGAGGTCGCGGTTATTAATTCCGACAACTTCAGCACCGCTGTCCATTGCCTGTTTTGCCTCTTTTCTTGTATGGACTTCAAGGAGAGGTTCAAGACCCCTTTTTTGTGCTTCTTTCACAAAATGACCTGTTTCATTCCCCAATACTGAGGATATCAGGAGGACTGCATCTGCTCCGAGAGATTTTGTTTCATCAAGCTGATGCTCATTTACTATGAAGTCTTTTCTTAATATCGGGACATTCACTGAATTTCTTATCGCTGGAATGGTGTCCGGACATCCATGAAAGAAATCCGGTTCAGTGAGGATAGAAAGAGCACAACATCCTCCAAGAATCATGTCTTCAGATATGTCTGCCGGCTGTTGCTTTTCTCTGATTATTCCTCTGGAGGGAGATGCAAATTTTAATTCTGCGATAACTGCATTATTTCTGGCCTGTAAAATGGCCTCCCTGAGGCTTATCGGGACATGAGTGGATGAGGGAAATGAATCCGGAAGTGACGATACCCGGCGGTGTGAGCATGATACAATGTCATCAAGAATCATTGATTGTCTCCGGTTTTTAATGATACAAGCAGGTCCAGTGCTTTGCCTGATTCAATAATTCCGCAGGCGGCATGGTATCCCTCCTGTAAACACGAGGCTTTTCCACCCAGATATATTGCGGCAGCCGCGTTAAGCAGGACGATGTCTCGACACGGCCCTTGCTTTCCAGCAAAAATATCCCTGATGATAACTGCATTTTCCCTGGGATCTCCCCCCTGAATCATCTCTTTCTGGACACGGGAGATGCCAAACTCTTCAGGTGTCAGCGTATACCTGCAAATTGTTCCTTTATAGAGTTCATACACCTGCGTTTCACCGGTGATAGTAATCTCATCGGTTCCATTTCCATGGACTACCATGGCATGTGATACCCCAAGGTTTGCAAGTGCCTTTGCAATTGATGGCACATTTTTTAAATCCCCGACACCGATGAGACGGGCCGATGCTTCTGCCGGATTTAGGAGTGGGCCGAGAATATTGAAGACCGAAAAAAACCCTATCTCTCTTCTGGCCATTGCAACCCTCCCGATGGCCGGATGGTATCCGGGTGCAAAGAGGAATGCAATATTGTTCCTGGCAACCGATTCTGCTGCTTTTTCCGGAGTCAGGGTAATCGGGATACCAAGGGCTTCAAGGACATCAGCTGATCCTGACCTGCTTGAAACTCCCCGGTTTCCATGTTTTACGACCCTTACGCCTGCTGCTGCAGCCACAAGAGCTGCTGCAGTACTGATATTAAATGTCTGGGCTCCGTCTCCTCCGGTCCCGCAGGTATCAACATACGTGCCGGTTTTATCGGTCTCAATCCTGATTGCCCGTTCTTTTAAAACCAGTGCAAAGGCAGTAATCTCACCTGCCGTCACTCCTTTCATAGCCAGAGCGGTGAGGATGGATCCAATCTGTGCTTCGGTGACTTTTCCATCTGCGATGGATGTCATCAGTTCTCTGGCTTCATCATCGGCAAGGTCATGCATCCCGATAACTTTTTTTATTGACTGCTGGATCATTAGCACTCCCCTCCATGGTGCAGGAAATTTTTCATAATCATCTGTCCTGCCGGAGTCATGATACTCTCCGGATGAAATTGCAGGCCATATATTGGATATTTCACATGTGAGACGGCCATAATGGTTCCATCATCGATGGTGGCCGCCGTGATGCAAAAATCTGCAGGGAGCGTGTCAGGCACAACAGCAAGGGAGTGATATCTTGCAGCGTGAAACTTTGTTGGAACTCCGGAAAATATCCCTTCTCCATTGTTCTCAATTTCACTGGTCATTCCATGTACCGGATTTTGCATTCGTGATATGGTCCCCCCATAGGTGTCAATGATAGTCTGGTGTCCAAGGCAGACTCCGAGAATTGGCACTTTTCCGGAATATGTTCTGATTACTTCTGCACAGACTCCTGCATCTTTAGGAGTTCCAGGTCCGGGGGAGAGAATTATCCGGTCCGGATCAGCATTTTTAATCTCCTGTATTGTTTTATCTGAAGTCAGCGGAATTGGATTTGCACCAAGGGTTCCAACGAGTTGGTAGAGATTATAGGTAAAACTGTCAAAACAGTCAACAATTACGACGTTCATGCCTGACCTCCTGCACAAAAAACCGCTTGTGCCATTGCCGATACCTTTGCTTGTGTCTCGTTGAACTCACGTGAAGGAACGGAATCTGCTACAATTCCTGCTCCTGCCTGACATGTTGCGAGACCATCTTTTACCATTACTGTCCTGATGGCAATTGCAAACTCCATTTGGTTATCAAAACCTAAGTACCCGACAGCCCCTGAGTAGAGACCCCTTGCTACCGGTTCCAGTTCTTCGATTATCTGCATGGCCCGGATTTTTGGTGCACCACTCACCGTTCCTGCAGGAAAACATGCTTTGAGGGCATCTATCGGGTGTAATCCCTGTTGAAGGTTCCCGTTTACTACCGAGGTGATATGCTGGACATGGGAGAACTTTTCGACGGTCATAAATTCTGAAACCCGGACAGACCCAAATTTTGATACCTTTCCGATGTCATTACGTGCAAGGTCAACAAGCATGAGATGTTCTGCCCTTTCTTTCGGGTCAGCAAGGAGTTCTGCTGCGAGTTCTTCATCCTCCTGGTCTGTTTTGCCTCTGGGCCGGGTTCCTGCTATCGGTACGGTTGTTACAGTTGTTCCTTCTGTTTTGACAAGCATCTCCGGGCTGGATCCAATTACCGCCTCATCACCAAAATTGAAATAATAGAGGTACGGTGAAGGGTTTATTGTCCTGAGGATCTGGTAAATCCTGAATGGATCTTCCTGATAATTTACAGAAAAGCGTCTGGAGAGTACTACCTGGAATATGTCTCCTGCTCTGATGTATTCCTGGGCCTGCTTTACCGATTTCTCATATTCGCTCCGGTCAGCATCCGGAAGAAGATTACTATTCCCTGTCATAACCGGGCATTCTAACTGAACCTCCTTTACCTGTGTACATTTTTCCAGGGTATTCAGCCTTTGAATTGCATTATCGTAAAGTTCAGTAAGTTCATCTCCGGGGTTAACCAGATTGCCTGCAATCAGGGTGCATGTATTTCTGATATGATCAAACACGATAAGTTCACCAGGAATCATGAACCTGATTTTTGGTCCGTCTTCAGATTCTGCTCTGACCATCCCGCCGGAGATCTCGTTTACCAGATCGTACCTGCAGTAGCCTGCCATTCCTCCTGAAAAAGAGCAACTATCCGGGGCATAGCAGGCAATGGAGCAACAAAATTGCTGAAGTGCATTAAGTGCAGATGCTTCATTTTCCAATTCGTTTTCGATGATTTGAAACGATCTTCGACAATCCCCGGATATTCGGAATTTGTCAGAAAATGCCAGGGTTGCAAGAGGTTTAATGCCTATTATGGAACGTACCGCCCGTTTTGGAATTCCTTCCATTGATTCAAGCAGGAAACCCTGTTCTTCAGACATTGCAGCATAAATAGTCGCTGGTGAAGATTGTGGGAGAGGTATCTCCCTGCTCACCGGGATATAAGCGGGTCCATTATGGGATGTGGCTATCTCCCTGAATTTTTTATATGAGATAGTTTCTGTGTCATTAGACGCCTTCATGGCATGTTCCATTCCACCGGCATCACCTTCTGGTCTGCTATACATAACATGATACTAGATGTGTGTCATTGTACATATTTATGCATTGTTGTATTTATTGATGCAAGATGCACATTTGATGTACTTTCACGTTCATGAAAAAATTTCGTAAGATCAAAATCTTTGGTGAGCGCTTTCTGTACAAAAAAAGGAGAGAAATAATAATAATATTTTTTTAATTTTCATGCCCGAGGTAAATATATATATTATTCAATCCTATTGGAATCTGTTCTGCCCTGAAGGGGCAGCTGACATTAACAATCCAATCCAGGTAAGTCATGAGTATGAATAAACAATAACGGTTGTTGAACATCCCGAAATTTCGGCAGGTAACTGCCGGGTGATATTCCAAGAGGAAAATACGTGGAACGAAAAAAGATTGCATTCTTCTGTTGGGAGTCAATGTACTCCGAACGGGTTGGCGGACTGGCAAATGCAGCAACCTATCTGGCTCAGGAATTGGCCCGATATAATGAAGTACACTTCTTTACCAGAGGGGATGGTGATTATTCCTTCAATGGTGTTCATTATCACGGGGTAAGGCCGGAAGGAGGAAATATTCTAGAATATTGCCATAATATGAGTCACCAGATGGTAAACCGGTTCAGGGAATATGATAAGGTTCCATTCGATATCCTTCACTTCCATGACTGGCATGTCACCGAGGCGTTACACCTTCTACAGAAACGAAATACGGTATTCACTTATCATTCAACTGAATTCGGAAGAAATGGAGATAAACATGGGGACTGGTGGGAATATCATGAGATATGTGGCAAAGAATGGTATGCTGGTCTGATTGCAAGGCAGGTCACAACGGTCAGTAATGTTCTTCGAAATGAGGTAATGGATCTGTACAAGGTTCCTGACTGGAAGATTCGTGTCTTCCCGAACGGGGTGATTCCGGAACAGTTTGACGTTGACCTTGACCAGGGTTCAATCAAAGCCGACCTTGGAATACATCCATACGCACCGACAATTCTGTACATCGGACGGATGGCGGTTCAGAAAGGGCCGGACCTTTTACTGGACGCCCTACCGCGTGTAAAAGATGAGTTCTGGGGAATGCAGGTTATTATGGCTGGTGATGGAGGTATGCGTCCCTGGCTTATGCATGAAGCATATATGCGTAATCTTCCGGTTCGGTTTCCAGGCTATATCAGTGATGCCGAGTATATCCGGCTTCTTAAAGCAGCAGATCTTGTTGTTATTCCAAGCCGGAATGAGCCATTTGGCATTGTTCTTCCTGAAGCGTGGAGTGCTGGTAAACCGGTGGTTGCCTGTGATGTCGGGGGCCTGCATGAAAACATCGAATCATATCGTGATGGAATAAAAGTTCCGGTAGATTCAAATCAGATTGCGGAAGGGATTTGTCAGGCACTCCGGGACACCGACAGACTTTCTAAATTTGGAAGAACCGGTAGATCGAAAGTATACCGGCAATTTAAATGGGAAGGAATTGCACACCGACTTGACGATATGTACGGCACCGTTTGTTGTTGATTCTATTCAGCCACTCCTCTTTTTTTTATCAATTAATTCTTTCATATTCATGATTGTACTATATATGCATGAAAATCGGGCCGGGGGATGAACCACATGAACAAATTTCAGTTCTCAATCCTGCAGATGGCAGTATTATCGGGGAAGTTCCTGCAGGAACCCGGCAGGATGCAGATAATGCCGTTTTGCTCGCACGGGAGGCATTTTCTTCATGGTCGAGGACTGATGCTACGAACCGTTCAAAAATCCTGTTTACTTCAGCAGAACGAGTGCGGGCAGATCAGAAAGAATTAGCCGTTCTCCTTACCCGGGAACAGGGAAAACCTATTCGCGAATCCATGAATGAAATTGCCGGATTTGCACGTGTCTTAGAATATTATGCGTCAATATCCGGTTCATTACCGGGTGACTATGGAAAGAGCAGCTCCTATGGACATATGGTGGTTGCCAGGCAGCCCCTTGGAGTCTGTGCTGCAATCATCCCCTGGAATATGCCTGCTCTTATTATGGCCTGGAAGATAGGGCCTGTTCTTGCAACCGGGAATACCATGGTGCTGAAACCCTCCAAAACCGCACCGTTAACATGTATTGCTCTGGCCGGTCATCTTTCAGCATCAGGACTTCCTGAGGATGTTCTTAAGATTGTTACCGGAACTGGCGAAGTAATTGGGAAATCTCTGGCCACTCATCCGGATATCAGGTCGCTTTCTTTTACCGGGTCAGTTGATACTGGAATCAGGGTTGCCAGTCTTGCAGCACCCACTCTGAAGAAAACAATTTTAGAACTTGGTGGGAGTGATGCTATGATCGTCTGCCATGATGCAGATCTTAAAGCTGCTGCAAAAGGTGCTGTTTCTGGGAGGTTTTTTAACTGTGGTCAGACCTGTACTGCGATAAAACGTGTTTTTGTACACGAACAAATTGCCGGGTCATTCATTAATGAAATAAAAGAACTTACATCCAGGTTTAAGATTGGAAACGGACTTGAATCAGGCGTGGATATGGGGCCTCTTCACACACGCCGGCAGCGGGATCTGGTTCATGAGATCGTCAGAAATACGATTGATTCTGATATGGGACAAGTATTGACCGGAGGAGTACTTTCTGACGCGGGTTCATTGAATTCAGGCAATTTTTATATGCCTACCATCCTGACCGATGTGGATCCTGATGCACCGGTGATGAAGGAAGAGGTTTTTGGTCCGGTTCTTCCGGTTACCACGTTTAGCACCCTTGATGAAGCAATTGATCATGCGAATGCAACCAGGTTTGGTCTTGGCTCTTCAGTGTGGACTCATGATGCAAGAACCATATCCCGGGCGATCGAAGAACTCAACGCAGGGATTATCTGGGTTAATCAGCACCTGCGAATCCCTCCGGAGGTTCCTTTCGGTGGCATGAAATCTTCAGGCATCGGACGGGAAAATGGCAGGAATGCCCTGCTGTCATATCTGGAAGAAAAAACCATTCTGATAAATCCATGAATAAAAAAAGTTCCCTTAAGGTAGGGGTCCATGTTTCAATATCCGGTTCACTCCTTTTTTCATTTGACCGGGCAAAGGAGCGTGAATGCGATTGTTTTCAGCTTTTCACGAAAAATCCGAGAGGATGGAAGGCAAAACCGATTTCACCCAGTGATGCAGAGGCATTTGCTCATGCTTTACACCTCTATGCACCAGGTATCGTTTTTGCCCATGTGTCATACCTCCCCAATCTGGCTGGCGATAATCCGGCAATGTATGAGAAATCAATTCAGGGTTTTTGTCTTGAACTTGAGCGATGTGAAACACTCACCATTCCATATCTCGTAACTCATCTTGGTCATGCAGTCGATGATCCGGAACATGGAAGGGTGAGGGTAGCATCTGCCCTTAACACTGCTCTTGAGACTATTCCGGGAAAAACCACAATTCTCCTGGAAAATACAGCCGGAGAGGCACATTCTGTTGGAAGTGCCCTTGAAGACATCTCTGATGTTATTGGAAGGTGTCATGATCCCTCCCGGATTGGTGTATGTTTTGATACCTGTCATGCGTTTGCAGCCGGATATGATCTACGCAATGAAGAATCCATAGGAGAGGTGACAGATCTTTTTGAAGACCTAATTGGCCTTTCAAATCTCAAACTTATCCATCTTAATGATGCAAAAGCGGATCTCGGAAGCGGGCTTGACCGGCATGAACACATCGGACTGGGGAAGATAGGAGAAGAAGGGATACGTTCTATACTCCATGCTCCCGGGCTTCAGGGCATTCCCTGTATTTGTGAAACTCCGGTTGATGATCGGCGCGGAGACCTTGATAATGTAAAAATAGCAAGAATGCTTGCACTGTGATTAAATATGTTAAAACAACCTAATATGGCGAGATTTTCGTTAAAATATTCAAATTTCTAAATAATATTCCTGTATCTGTTCTTTACTTTTTCATTGAATTTTTATGGTCATGTGAAGTAAATACCCTTGATTAGTGTGAATTTATCGAGAACCTTATAGGGTGTCTTGCATATACGTAAAAGGTAGGGAATTCTTCTCAGGTTTGCCTGAGAAATTAAAAAGGGGATTTAGGTGTTTGATATGTGTAAGAAAAAAATATATCTCCAGGGTCTTTCAATCCTGGTGATACTCGTATTAATGTGTGCTTTTGGAGCAGCCCAACCAATAGTCGCTCCTGCTGTAATAACATCTCCGGGAACATACGAACTGACAGAAGATGCGAGGGGACTTACTGATGTATACGGAATAAAAATCGAATGTTCTGATGTTGTTCTTGACGGTCAGGGTCATTTCCTCGGAGGAGATCTTCGTGACAAATCTGTCGGGGTATATGTCAACAAGTACGGAGGTTCCATTACTAATGTTACCGTTAAAAACCTGAAACTTGAGGACTGGAATTCAGCAGTCAGTTACCAGTATGTCAAAGGCCAGGAAGGTGACAGGAATGAGGTAACAAACCTTGATATCATCGATTGTCTGACCGGCATCCATATTGAGTATTCTGATGTTATCCAATTGGTCGACAATATGATCCGGGATTGTTCTACGGCAATAAATATTGAACAGAATTCAAATAAGGTCACCCTTACGAAAAATAATGTCAAGGACAATGGGGCCGGGATTCTGGTTGCCAATACTGTTGATGTTTCACTTTCCGACAATAATGTCAATTCATGTGATGTATACGGAATAGAGGTTACCGATTCATCCGGATTTAGCATGGTAAAAAACAGTGTCAGTGATAACAAGTACGCTGCACTGAAGATTGAAAATTCCAGGGATTCAACCATCACCGATAATAACTTTTCAAAGACTGAAACCGGACCTGTTGTAGTTATTGGAAATGGAGTGACCGGTGCTGATATTTATAATAATTACTTTGGATCAGTGGAAAACATCTCAGTTGATGAAATCAGCAGTGATATAACCTGGAACACGACTCTTGAAGTAGGTGTGAATATCCTTGGCGGCCCGTATATGGGTGGTAATTACTGGGGTTCTGCTCCAGGACTTGAAGGTTATTCTGACACTGTAGATGATGAAGACGGATTTGGTATCGGGGATAAACCATACGAAATAAATTCCTACAATATTGATTACCTCCCCCTTACTAACACCGAGAAGAATTATCCCGCTCCAACTCCTGAACCTGTTGAGCCTGTTGCAAGTATAGAAGCAGAAAACCAGACTGTTTCTGATGGTAACCTGACCGGAACAAATGATTCCGAGGAGGTCAGTGAGATTCCTTCGGATAAAATTCTCAGTGAAAATGTTACCGAAGCAGAAATTGCTCTCCCCTTAACTCCGGTTCAGAATGAATATGTTGATGGTGAGTCAGCATTCTCTGCCTTGGGATCAGAAGTTGTCCGTGTCAAAGAAGAAGCTGGTAATAACACAAGTCAGATCGTAGACAATGATTCTGTAACAAACATTTCTCCGGTGAAAAACGGTTACCTTCTTTTTACCGGCCTTACACCGGGGAACCAGGTGATCCTTCTGACCAGTGCTGGAACTGAAGTAAACCTTGATACGGTACTCACTTCTACCCTCTCCGTTCCGGTACCCGCAGACATGTCTCTGTATTCCTCATGGAAGATAATGGATGATACCAGGACGATTGGAGCCGGAACAATTTCCAGGTATCCTGCAGCAGATGAAACGGTGGTAATAAATACCAATGAACCAGCAGCAGTCTCTCCGGAAAACCCCGGAGCAACCATCCTACAGTTGTCAAATCTCACCGAACCATTTGATGGTTCGAATGTGAGTCCTCCTGTGATTGAATCGGTTAATACTACCCCTACTATGGTAATTCCACCTGTGCTGACATACCTGCCCAAAGATGCCGGAGCAGAAAACAGTTCAGGTATTGAGTCAATGGTTATGGTAAATACAGCAGATGGCGGGCTAGTTCCCGGATATACCATCACCGCATATGCAGGACCGGGAGGAGCGATTTTTCCGGAAGGAACGATAGAAGTTATGGCGGAGGGTAACATCACTTTTGTTATGACTCCGTATGAAGGCCATGAGGTTGATTATCTGCTCATCGATGGATCAGCCGTAAATGCTACACCTGAATATCAGTTTATAAACGTAACACGGGATCATACGATCATCGCAGGGTTTGATTGAAAATAAATTTTTTATATATCCTGATAATTCTTGTGTTTATTCGGAATCAGGACTGTAAACTATATTAATACTCAAAATGACACGTCCTTCCGGTTACACATTTATCAGTTATCAGCACCTTAATATTACTATGAACACCATCTTCTGGTACCGGTGCCTGATGGTGTTTATTCTGGTTTTGGCAGGTTTTATCGGAATTCAGGCATGTTCTGCTGATACGGTCACAACTACAGTTACAACTCTGGCAACACCGGTAGTTACATCTTCGCTTCCTGTTGAGGAACCATCATTAAAAGCGACGATTGCTCCAATTCATACCAAGGAACCCGAAGTAAAGCCTCCGGTTGACAATACGCCTAAACCCACAGGAACTCCCGGAGAGACTCCGGTCCAGTTACCCTCTCCCCGGCCTGTGGTTACCTCTGTAACTCCTACACTTACCGAAACTCCAGTTGGTACCGGGAATAATGAAACCGCTGAAACGTATTACCAATGGGGAAGGGCATATGCGGATGTTGGTAATTGTGCAGCAGCCTTGACAGAGTTTGAAAAAGCAATTGCCCGGGAGCCATATTATGTCGATGCCTGGTATCACCGTGCGGTCTGTTATGAAAAACAGGGGATGTATGATGAGGCATATGATTCATACCGGTTTTTACTGACGATTGATCCCCAGTTTTTTTCATCAAGAGAAAATATTACTGCATCTAATCTGACCGTAAATATTACTCCCGGAATGCTCCCTCCTGGGATGAATGGTGAAATACCCTTCATGTCAACTCCGCTATTCTGGATTCTCATTGGCATCGGGGTAGGAGGTCTGGTTATCAGCGGTCTTGTCATTTATCATATCAGAAGCCGACTTCCTGAACACGGAACCGGTGTTATTTCCCGGTCCTCTTCAGGGCCTGTCTCCGAGAAAGATCTGACTCATATTGCGGATCAGGTGATGAAATGTTACTATGGAGATCGTAATATCCTGATACAGGTACTAAAACTTGCGATAGAAATTGCCCGGGAAGGACGAGAGGGTAAAGCTGTGGGGACTGCTTTTGTCCTTGGAGACAGTGACGCAGTCCTGGAACGGTCACGTCAGTTAATACTGAACCCTCTTGCCGGGCACAAGCCCTCTGAAAGGTTAATTACCAATGCTGATATGCGGGAGAATATCAAGGAACTCTCTCTCCTCGATGGTGCATTTGTTATCCGTGAGGATGGAACGGTGGAAGCTGCAGGCAGATATATCTCGATAGATACCAGCAAAGTAAAATTATCAAAAGGATTCGGAACAAGACACGTGTCTGTTGCAGCAATAACCCAGGAAACAAGAGCTATTGGAATTGTAGTTTCTGAAAGTGGCGGTCAGGTCCGGATTATGGCCAAAGGCCGGATAATTTTTGAGACCTGTTAAAAAAGATTAAAAGGAGATTTCAGGTCTTTTGTTTATCTCTTCTTCGAACTCCAGGTATTCTAATTTGGAAAGGCCGGCTATCCCCGCAACAAAATTCGAAGGGATGGTGTCGACCATCGTATTAAACTGCTCTGCAATATTATTACAGGTATATCGCTGCCTGGCTATCTCATCTTCAACATTTTTTACGCTACCCATAAGGTCAGATACCGTCTGCTGAGTCTTCAGATCAGGATAATTTTCCATAACCGCAAATAGCCTGCCCAGAATTGATCTGGATTCAGCTTCAAGGGCAGGGATATCGCCGCTTCCTGCTGATCCCACTTGACTCCGCATTGCGGTAACTCGTTCAAAGGTCTCCTGTTCAAATGCTGCATAACTCTTTACTGCGCCCAGGAGCTGGTCAATCATATCCAGACGTTTTTTCAGGGCCACCTTTATCTGGCCCATCGTGGCCTCATATGAATTTTTTAAGGCAAAAAATCGATTATACAGTGATATGAACCAGACGATGAGTCCGATTACAACGAGGATTATAACCCCGATGATTATCCATTCAATCATAGGTATTCCATTTACCTATGGACTTTAAGAAAAGAAGATAATTCCCCTCTCATGAACCCAGGTTATGCCTGATGGTGATGAATGGACTCTTGACCATAGAAGTAAAATAATATATTCGCGACAGAAATTTAGGAAAAGACTATCACGAGGATTTCATTCATCTCTCAAAAGCAGGTCATATGGATTTTTTTCCGGTAGCATCAAGTATTTTTACACTCTTCATTCTGATAGGTGTCGGTTTTATCGCATACCGGGTTGGCTACTTATCACGGAGTGGAGCATCCGGTCTCTCCTCACTCCTGGTGAATGTGTCTATTCCCTGTCTTATCCTGGAGAGTATGCAGGTCCCGTTATCTTCCGGACTTATTCATTCAATGAAAATTCTTCTTTTGATTGAGATCGTGGTGTATGCAGTATCATTTACTATTGCAGTATTAGTCCCGTATTTTTTCAAGGGTTCCCTTTTTGAAACAGGAGTTATGAGGTTCATGCTCATTTTTTCAAATCTCGGTTTCATGGGATACCCAGTAGCATTTGCAATGTTTGGAGAAGAGTCAGTATTTTATGTGACTCTGATAAATCTACCTTTTGGGTTTTTGGTCTTTACAATCGGAGTGTTCCTCCTTCGTCCTGATCTTGCCAGTCATCCGGATGTAAAACGAATCATCACTCCCGGACTGATTGCTTCATTTATCGGTTTGTTTCTACTTGGCACCGGACTTACCATCCCGTCACCCTTAAATGAATCCATATCACTGCTCGGGGACATTACCACCCCTCTTGCCATGATAGTTATCGGGACATTTTTAGCACCTCTTCCGGTTTATGATATGATCTCTGACATCAGGATTTGGGCAATATCCGGGTTTAGACTGCTCGTAATTCCAATAATTGTTCTTCTCATTATCAGGTTTTTTACTTCTGATCCGTTATTGATTGGAGTTTCTGTTCTTCTTGCAGCCATGCCGGTTGCCGCGAATACGGTTCTTCTCTCCGAAGAATATGGTGTTAACGCAGAACTGGCTTCAAAAGGGGTTTTTATCTCTACCTTGTTGTCACTTGTTACTATTCCGGTTATTGGCGTACTTCTTTTGACATAAGGGAATAATTGGATTCATATATCTGGCTCACCCATGTTCCCGGAAGAGTAGTCATGTCCAGTATAGTTTATCTTGCAAGGATGAGGATCAAAAGTCCAGAAGAGAATAATGCGAAGAAAATTGTTCGGCTCTGTGAAAGTGCAGGTCTGCTTCGAATCATCAATGAAGGTGATCTAACAGCAATTAAACTTCATTTCGGGGAGTTAGGGAATGATACATTTATAAAGCCGGTGTATGTCCGGCAGATAGTGGACTTAGTCAGAAACATATCTGGAAAACCATTTCTCACCGATACCAACACGATGTACATTGGTTCAAGGCATAATTCAGCTGACCACATTATTACTGCGATAAGACATGGATTTGCGTATGCGGTTGTAGATGCACCGGTCATCATTGCCGATGGTCTTACTGGTAATAATTATGCTGAAGTTCCTATCAGGGGAAAGCATTTTTCATCGGTAAAAATTGCCCGTGATATACTGGATTCGCAGGCAATGATTGTCCTTAGCCATGTGAAAGGGCATGCTCTTGCCGGATTTGGCGGAGCGATAAAAAACCTGGCCATGGGCTGTGCTCCCCCATTAGGAAAACGTGATCAGCACCAGGGAATGCAGGCTGAAGTGTGTGATGCTGATTGTATCGGGTGTGGTTACTGTTTAACCCAGTGTCCCTTCCAGGCAATCAGTATGAAAAATGAGAAAGCATTTGTTGATAAATCCATTTGTTACGGGTGTTCTGCCTGTCTCCAGGTCTGTCCGGAACATGCCATCTCTTTCATGTGGAAGCGGGATGTTCCGGTTTTTCTTGAACGAATGGCTGAATATGCATTAGGGGCAGTTGCCGGTCTTAAGGAAAAAGTTTTGTATATTAGTTTTTTAACCGATATAACCCCCGATTGCGATTGTGTCCCCTGGAGTGACTCACCAATAGTCCCCGATATCGGTTTTTTAGCGTCGACTGATCCGGTGGCAATTGATGCCGCTGCTCTTGACCTGATTAATGCTGAAAAAGGTCTTGAATGCTCATCTCTTCATTGTCACCATGAACCCGGGGAGAATAAATTCACCGGAGTATGGGAATATGTTGAGGGAAGACATATTGTTGAATATGGTCATTCTATTGGCCTTGGCTCAAAGGATTATTCGCTGGTGGAATTGTAATTATCCGGGGAGAGGAAAGGGTATATTCCATTTTGTAAATATAACTATACATGCACGTAAGGAATTATGAAAAGACCTCAAAATTTGTGCAGTATTGTATGGAAGTCATCGCCTTTACAATTCATCTTGCAGTTCCTGTGGTTCTCATGGTGATTTTTCTCTCGTTATATCATGGGATGTGGATCCGATGATATAATTCCGTCCTTTCTTTCAGGCGAATGCTCTTTTTTTGCCCTCATCCTCCTCTTTGTTCTCATCTGCTATCATATAACAATTGATAAATGAGCAGGGGGAATAGTATTATTTAGGGAAATATGGATCTTCGTGAGATTGATCAGATTAAAGAAGCTGAAAAAGAAGCAGTCAACCTGATCGAAACTGCACGACATCGCATGAAACTCGCGATGGAAGAAGCAAAGCGCGAAGGAGAAGAACGATTTTCCGTTCGTCTTTCAGATGCCGAGACCCGGCTTCGAAGTGAACGGGAGAAAGAAGAAGAAATATTACGGAAGGAACTTCTCTTCGTGATGTCGGAAGCGGAGAATGAAGTATCAAACCTGCGGTCCAAGGGAGAGAAGAATGTCAATGCAGCAGTTCTTCAGGTTGTCCGTATTGTAACCGGAGAAGAGGATGTTTTATCCAGCTCGAATGAGTAATGTCCTCATCGGGGTCCACCAGAGGTGGCTTTTAGAGGTCACCACTGCTCTTCACAAACAGGGAGAACTGGAAATACTAGACCTTCGTTCAGTTCCTGTCGGTGATGTAACTTTTCAGGTACCGGTAATTCCAAAAGAAGATCTCGAAAAAATACTTAACATTCAGTTCAGGATTGATCGGGTTCTTGAAATCCTGGAGCCATATGCTCAAAAAACCGGTAATCTTCTCACATCAATTTTCTCCAGGCAGGAACAACAGTATGTTCCTGGTTATTCAGGTTCACACGATGGGCTGTTTTCTGATATCCTTTCTCAATTAGATCGGGCAGAGGAAGTTTTAAAAATCCAGGAAGATCTGAAAAAAAACCGGGATCACTATACATCATGTGAAGGATATATTGCAAGCCTTGAACGTCTGAAGGGAACCGGAATTTCCCTATCTTACCTGAAACCTGCTCCTTTTACACATTTCATTGCCGGGTATGTAAAAGAGGAACATTCTTCCCTCCCGGATAGATGGCTTGCAGAGGCAGGAACTGATGAAATTTCCCTGTATTCAGAAAAAAAAGATGGTATAATCCTGATTTTTTGTGTCTCTACCAATAATCACCGGGATGCATTATCTGATCTGATTCATGCCTCGTGGTTTAATCAGCTGGTTTTTCCTGAAAGTTTCTCCGGCCTGCCAGATGATATGCAAAAGCAGGAACTGGCGCTACTTTCTGAATATGCTACAAAAGAACAGAAACTACAGGAACAACTGACTGATTATGCCCATACCTATCTATCACTACTTCAGGCATACCGTGAAGAGCTCATCCTCCGGCGGGAAAGGATTGATATTAACCGGAAATTTGGGACAAGCAGAGATGTTTCGTATCTCCGGGGATGGGTACGACAAAGGGATGAGGAAAAACTGAAGTCTCTCATCCGGTCGGCCACAGGGGAGGAGTGCTTTGTAATTACGGAACCGGCTGACCCGCATGATGATGTTCCGGTCAGGTATGATAACCCCTCCTGGCTGGCACCATTTGAACTCCTTACAACGACATTTTCCCGACCCAGGTACGATGAGATAGATCCTACTCCATTTTTTGCACCCGCTTATCTGCTCTTTTTCGGGATGATGCTGGGTGATGCCGGATATGGACTTATTATTGCCCTTGTCGGGTGGCTCTTATACCGTGGACCTGGAAGAACCGATGCATCGTTTCGGGATATGAGTTATATCCTCCTCTGTTCTGGTGTTGCAGATATTATCCTTGGGACAATTCAGGGGGGCTGGTTTGGAGATCTGCTTCCTCGGTTTTTCAATATTCAGCCACCATTTGTGCTGATTGAACCGCTTAATTCTCCAATCTTATTATTCCAGATAGCCCTTATCATTGGTACAATCCACCTCAACCTTGGTATTATCATTGGACTTTGGGAAAATATCCGGAATCGGCTGTACAGTGCTGCTATCCAGGAGAACATTATCTGGTTTATTCTCCAGCCTTCAGCAGCAGTTCTGTTGATTCAGTTTTTTGGCTGGACAACATTTCCATCTATAATTACCAATCTTGCTATTGGTGGGGGACTCATCGGGCTTGCAGTGTTATTTCTTAAAAAGGGCCCGATGGGCTTTTTCAGTCTTACCGGATTCCTGGGAGACTGGCTTTCCTATGTCAGGATCTTAGCTCTCGCTCTTGCTACCGGAGGAATAGCGATGACAATTAATATTTTATCTGAAATGATAGCATCTGTTCACCCATTTATGATTGTACCGGCGATTATCTTCTGTATTGCCGGACAGTTCTTTAACCTTGCAATTCAGACTCTTGGAAGTGTTATTCATGCTCTTCGTCTGCATTACATTGAATTTTTTGGCAGGTTTTATTCCGGAGGAGGAAGGGAATTTATTCCATTCCGTGAAAATCGTATCTATACACACGTAAATAATGAGGATTATTCATGACAATTGGTACAGGTGCAGTTCTGATGGCTATCGGTGCGGGTATTGCTGTGGGATGTTCAGCAATTGGATCTGGTATTGGGGTTGGTATTGTTGGTTCAGCAGCTTCAGGGGTGATATCAGAACGTCCTGAGAAATTTGGGATGGCTCTTGTCTTTACTGCGGTTCCGCAGACCCAGGCTATCTATGGTCTATTAATCGCGATTTTGATCCTGCAGGCCGGAGGATTTCTAGGAGGAACTGCCGGAGATATCCCGACTCCGGCCGGAATTGTTGCAATAGCAGCAGGGCTTTCAGTAGGTCTTGCCGGCTTTTCTGCTATTGGCCAGGGTATTGCTGCTGCTTCAGGGGTGGCAAATACTGCTGAAAAACCTGAGATGTTTGGGCGAGGTGTGGTATTCGCGGCAGTCTGTGAGACTCAGGCCATCTATGGTCTGTTGATAGCAGTTCTGATGCTGGCACTGACCGGAATATTGTCATCGGACTTCTCTGTAGAGATGCCAATAGCAATCGGCCTTGTTGGTGCAGGTCTTGCAGTGGGTCTTGCCGGCTTTTCTGCTATTGGTCAGGGTATCACCTGTTCAAGTGGAATTGCTGCTACAGCACGAAATCCGGGGGCAATCGGAAGAAGCCTTGTTTTTGCAGCAATGTCCGAGACATTTGCAATATTCGGACTATTGGTTGCAATTTTGATACTGTTCGGTCTTGGATTATTTAGTGGATAATTTATTGGATAACAAACTGGCGTACTATGACTGTCGAAGCAATCATAAACCGGATAAAAAGAGAAGCAGAAGAAGAAGTCCGGTCAATCAGGGCAGAAGAAGCATGTGAACTAACTAATATCAGAAACCTGGCTGAACAGAGAGCAGAAGCTGCATACAATCACCGGTTATCAGAAGGCTTCAGAGAGATTCGACAAAACATTGCCAGTCAGCAGTCCAGGACCCGGATTGAAGCAAAAAAACTAGTCCGGGAGTCTAAAGAGGATCTTATTAATCAGTGCTTTAAAGAGACAGAAAAGTACCTGCAGACACTTCGGACAAAAAATGAATATCCCTCTCTTCTGAAACATCTTATTGAAGAATGCATGGTAAATCTGGGCGGCCAGGAACATATCATATCTGTACATCCTGATGACCGGAAAATTGTTCAGGAGATAATCAATTCAATGCAGAAAGATGGGAATTCCATACACCTTTCTGATGAGCCGGTTATGACTGCCGGAGGCGTTATCTGCGAAAGAGTTACAGACCGTGTAACGATTGATAATACTGTTGAAGCCCGGTTTTCCCGTATGAAACGAGACATGATCGTTGCAGTATCAAAAATCCTGTTTGAAAATGGTGTCTCTGATGACTAATGAGATGCTATCACCTCTTTTTGATGCAGGCCTGCCATATCTCACCCCTTTGACAACGGCGATTGTTGTCCTTATTATTGCATTATTACTCATAGCAATTCTGAGTACAGCCGGCTATTTTCCTGTTCTTCTCTCTATTACTTCATACACTCCGGTAATTGCCCGTATCAAGGCAAAGGGAGTTCCTTTTATTGAAAACGAACAGGTGATGGGGCTTTTGCAGAGTGGTTCACTTCCTGACTGCATAAACCGGCTAAAAACCGCTGGTTATCTTCGGAATATTCCACCTGAATGTAATTCGGATCAGGTCGAAGAAGAAGTCCTTGCTCTGTGGTATGAAGAGGTCACCTTAATGAGGTCAGAATCTCCTCAGGATGCATGGGAATTTTTTGATGCCTATCTCTTTTTTCAGGAACTGGCAAAAATTAAACGAATACTCCGGTTTGTTCATCAGCATCAGATAAAATCATTTTCTGAAAACCCGGTGCTCTGGCCTGACGGATTTACGTATGACCTTGCAATAAAGGTTTCAAATTCACAGACGGTTAGTGAATGTGTCCGGATAATGCAGGATACAAGGTATGGCATACCGCTTATGAATGCTCTTCCTGCTTATGAAAAAGAGCATTTACTGTTTTACCTGGAACATGCCCTGGATTGCCTGGGATATGATGAAATCTCCAGGCAGACATCAAAGGTTACGAGTTACCTGGCCTCTCCATACCGGGATTTTTTTTCAATTCTGGCAGATATTCAGAATGTAAAAACACTTATCAGGTTCAAGCATACCGGGAGGGATCCGGGTTCTGCCCCTGTCTGTTTACTCCCCGGTGGCCTTGAAATTCCACAATGGAGGCTGGTCCAGTTAAATGAGATGATGAGCGTTCCAGATATTGTCAGGCAGCTTTCAGGCACCAGGTTTGAACCAGTTCTCACACCGTTAATCCGGAAATATCCGTCTCCGGACAGCATGGTTTCTTTTGATTTAGCACTTGACAAACTGGAACTTGATATTGTCTCCCGCCTCTCACTGGATTATTATCATACCGGCGGGCCTCTGCTCTGGTATCTCATTGCAAAAGAGTTTGAGCTTCGAAATATCAGGGTGATCCTCTCCGGATTATCAGAAGGGTTTTCAGCAGAAATGATTACCCGGATGCTGGTCCTTACAGGTGGTGAAGCATGAAGGTTGTACTTCTTGGCCCCCAAAGGATGGTGATGGGGTTTTTGCTGGGCGGAATTCATGAGGGGTATGTGTGTGAGGACACTGAAGAATCAAAAAAGCGACTGGAAGAATGCCTGGTGGAACCGGATATCGGAATAATCCTAATCAGTCAGTCGGTTGCCGATCTGATTCCGGATCGTGTTTATGCAGCGAGAACATCCCCCCGGATGATACCGGTTGTATCCGTCATTCCGGATGAGATGAGAAGACCGGATACTTGTGGAGTATAAAGACCATGAAGAAGAACGAAACGATGGTTGGTGATGATAAGAGGGATGCGATGAATAGTAAGAGCAGAGATGGTACAGTTATCCGGGTAACCGGGCCGGTTGTTGAAGCGGAAGGTATGGCCGGGAGCCGGATGTATGAGTCAGTCAGAGTAGGAAAAGCCGGTCTTATTGGGGAAATTATTATTCTGGAGGGAGACCGTGCTACCATACAGGTTTATGAAGAGACTACCGGCCTTGTTCCAGGCGAGCCGGTAATAAGAACATATCTTCCTCTTTCAGTAGAGCTCGGGCCAGGCCTTGTTGGTACCATGTATGACGGTATCCAGCGGCCCCTCGAAGAAATCCTGCGTCGTACCGGGGATATGATTGAACGTGGTTCTTCTGCACCTGCCCTAGATCGGACAAAAAAATACCGGTTTTATCCTTTGGCAAAGGAGGGTGACGAGGTACATGAAGGTGACAGGCTAGGCTGTGTCCGTGAATCGGTATCAGTCAATCATTTCATCATGGTTCCACCAGGGATGAGTGGAACTCTCATGTCTCTTGCAAAAAAAGGGGAATACGTGGTCACCGATACTATTGCGGTCATAATGTCCGGATCAGAAAAGACCCCGATTACCATGATTCAGCGTTGGCCGGTCAGAAGTCCTCGTCCGGTACGGGAACGTCTTGATCCTGTTGAACCTCTTATCACCGGCCAGAGGATCATAGATACCCTCTTTCCCCTTGCCCGTGGAGGAACTGCAGCAATTCCAGGTCCATTTGGTTCAGGGAAGACTGTTGTCCAACAGCAGCTGGCGAAGTGGGTGAACGCTGACATCATTATATACATTGGATGTGGTGAACGGGGCAACGAGATGGCAGACGTCCTTGAACAATTCCCTACCTTAAAAGACCCAAGAACCGGCCATGCTCTCAGCAGCCGCATGGTACTCATTGCAAATACCAGTAATATGCCGGTTGCTGCAAGGGAAGCATCGGTGTATACGGGGATTACCCTTGCAGAATATTACCGGGATATGGGTTATCATGTGGCTCTGATGGCCGATTCAACCTCAAGGTGGGCAGAAGCCATGAGGGAGATATCAGGAAGACTTGAGGAGATGCCAGGTGAAGAAGGATATCCTGCATACCTGAGTTCCCGTCTTGCTGATTTTTATGAACGGGCCGGAAGGGTCTCACTTCTGGGATCTGGCGGGCATGAGGGTTCAATTTCTGTCATCGGAGCGGTATCTCCTCCGGGAGGTGACTTTTCTGAACCGGTTACGCAGAACACGCTTCGTATTGTCAAGGTGTTCTGGGCTTTGGATGCAGACCTTGCATATCAAAGGCATTTTCCGGCGATTAACTGGCTTATGTCCTATTCACTGTACGGGAACATGGCTGGTCAGTGGTGGGAAGAGCATGTCGGGCCTGATTTTATCCGGATGATACAGGAGATGATGGAAATCCTTCAGCGGGAGAATGAACTTGAGGAGATTATCCGCCTGGTCGGTCCTGAGACCCTGCCGGAATCAGATCGTCTGTTACTCTTAAAGGCTGAGATAATCAGGGAAAGTTACCTGATGCAGTATGCTTTTGATGAATTTGATACCTATACCGGGCCTAAGAAACAATACCGGATGTTAAAATCTATCTTTTCATTCTTTGAACGGGCTGAACGTGCCCTTGATTCCGGAGTTACCGTATCTAATATCAGGACTCTTTCACTTATAGAACTCTTTGCCCGGATGGGCTCTTCTTCTCCGGAAGAGGAGGATGAACTCTTTCAGGCTATTGCCCGGGATATGGAATCGATGAAAAACCTTAAGGGGGCTTTTTGATGGATCTCTCATCCCGGGTTTATACCGGAGTCTCAAAGGTGGTCGGGCCCCTTATTGTCATTGAGGGGGTTGAGGGGATTGGCTATGGAGAGATTGCAGAAATATCTCTTCCTGGTGGTGAAACCAGAATAGGTCAGGTGCTTGAAACAACGACGACCCGTGCATTGGTTCAGGTGTTCCGGGGGACCCGTGATCTTGATACGGAAGGGACAAAGGTCAGGTTCAGGGGAGAGCCAATGAAGATTTCTCTCTCCGCTGAAATGCTGGGAAGGACTTTTGATGGAAGTGCACAGCCAATTGACGGAGGAGGTCCGGTTATTCCTGAATGTATACGGGATATTTATGGTTCTCCTATCAATCCATCAGCACGTGAACATCCAAGAAACTCTATTGAAACCGGAATATCTTCAATAGACGGGATGAACACGCTGGTTCGGGGCCAGAAACTCCCAATTTTTTCCGGTGCAGGACTTCCTCACAATCTGCTTGCATCACAAATTGCTCGTCAGGCAAAGGTAACCGGACAGGCAGAGAAGTTTGCCGTGGTCTTTGCAGCGATGGGTATCACCTATGAGGAATCTGCGTTTTTCATCCGGGAATTTGAAGAAAGTGGGGCACTCGAACGGGCTGTATTGTTCTTAAACCTTGCAGATGATCCAGCTATCGAACGGATTATTACCCCAAGACTTGCTCTCACCACTGCAGAGTTTCTTGCCTTTGACAAGGGCATGCATGTGCTTGTTGTGCTTACCGATCTAACAAATTATTGTGAAGCTCTCCGGGAAATTGCCGCCGCAAGGGAGGAAGTTCCGGGTAGAAGGGGATATCCTGGTTATATTTACACCGACCTTGCATCTCTTTATGAACGGGCCGGACGTATCCGGGGAAGAGAAGGATCGATTACTCAGATTCCCATTCTCACCATGCCCGATGATGACATCACCCATCCGGTACCTGATCTGACCGGGTATATTACCGAAGGTCAGATTGTTCTTTCCCGTGAACTACATCGGAAAGGTATCTATCCACCTGTTGATGTTCTGCCCTGTCTTTCCCGTCTTATGCAGGGAGGTATCGGGGAGGGCCGGACCCGTGCAGATCATGCTGAAGTGAAAAATCAGTTATATTCAGCATATGCACGGGGCATTCGGCTGAAAAGTCTGGTTGCAGTGATGGGTGAAGAAGGTCTTACTCCTCTTGATAAAGTCTATCTTCGGTTTTGTGACCGTTATGAATCTGATTTCATTCGTCAGGCATCATATGAAGACAGATCTTTTGAAGATACTCTGAACCTTGCATGGGATCTCCTCTCTCTTCTTCCAAGATCAGAACTAAAGAGAATCAGCAAGGAATACATCGATTCTTATTATCATGGCGTAGAGGGAGGAGAATGCAAAGGGCCGTAATTAGTGGAGTAAGACCAACGCGGCTAGAACTACTCCGGCTCCGGAGAAGAGAGCTCATAGCACAGAAAGGCCGCGACATTCTGCAGGAGAAACTCGATGCTCTTGTCCTTGAACACAGCCGACTTTCTGTTGAACTGGAAAGAATGGCTGAAAACATCAGGGAGCAGATGGCTCATGCATATGAAAATTTAAAAATTGCCGGGGTTATGACAGGATGGGTACACCTTTCTGAAATCGCTTCATCATCCAGGAAAATACCTGAAATCTTCGTTACCTCCACACAGGTTATGGGTGTCAGAGTTCCGGAAGTTAGCCGTAAAAGTGAAGATCACACTGATTGTTCCAGGCAAAATTGGGGATATAGCATGGTTGGAACATCCGGACAGGTCGATGAAGTATCCCAGAGATATGAAAAACTGCTTTCATTGATCCTCGAATATGCATCTCTCCAGGGGAGAGCTGACCGACTCATCCTTGAGATGAACCGGACCAGAAGACGGGTAAATGCCCTTGAACATCTGGTCATTCCCCGTCTCCAGGGAACAATGCGGTATATTGAGTTCAGACTTGAAGAGCGTGAACGTGAAGATTTGTTCCGAAGAAAAAGAATGAAACAGATAATGGAGAAAAAGAGTCAGGAAACTGCAATACCCGTTATTTCTGGCGCCTGATTACAAGTACCGGATGAGAGGCCAGCCTGGCTAGTTCGCATGAAAAACTTCCATGCAGTATCTCTGCAAAAAACCCTTTTTCTGTTGGAGCTGTGCAGACCAGAGAGACATCTGCCTCACTTGCGTATTCATTAATCCTGCTGACAAGGTCTCCCTCAAGGATTCTCCATCTGATCTGTGCTCCGTTAGTTTTGATCTGTTCGCATTGCTTTATTATTTTCTGTTCTGACTCTTTCCTGAGTCGTTCAAGTTCCCGTTCAGTCTCTCCACGTGAGATAACAAATCCTACAATAATTTCAGTAACATCCGGAATAAGAGCAATTTTTTTGACTGCATCCCAGGATTCTTTGGTGAGATCAACCGGGATTAACACCCGGGAAAATATCATGGGACAGAATTTCTGAAATTTCTCCCCGGAGAGTTGTTCAATAATTGATCCCCGCATGATGAGCAGATTCTTTTTTGAAATATGGAGTACCTTGTTTGTTACACTTCCTAGGTGCAGCCCTTTGATTAACCCTTTCCCTCTGGCTCCCATGACAATAATAGTGGTATCATTTCTGGTTGCTGCCTGCTCAATGGCTTCTGCTACTGAATCCGATACCACAACCTCAGTCTTTGTTTTCATAATCCCAAGTTGCGAAAGGAATAACCGGTCTGATTCAATCCGTTCACGTGCCGAGGAAACAAGTTCTCCTTTTACCAATGCCGGGCTGCTGGCACTACTCACATGAAGAAGAGTAACCTCTTCGACTCCGGGTAACCCGGCGATACAGTCCATTACTCTCCGTGCATAATCAGAGAAATCAGTGGGAAAAAGTATTCTTCGAAACATTCTATCTCATCCAGGGCAGGGTAACCTATGATAGTATAGTGCCTGGTAAAAGTTCATATAATAATCGAAAAACATTTTTATGGAGGACTCTTCTGCAGAGCATCTTCCGTAATCTGAAAGATGAATCCGTTAATTATTTATCGGGTGAAATCAATCGGTCAGTGCCATAAAAATTACAGGGGTGAGAAAAAATGGTTGTTCCTGATATGAAAAAGATCCTTGAATTAAAACAGATTGCTATGAAGCGATGTGAGGATCGGATTCTTGAGGCTGCAATCCGTCCGCCCTGTAAAAAAAAACTGGAAGAAGCAGAAAGCTATGGTATGACCAGGAGAATGAAGAGTAAATACGGATTATAGGGGGCACCATAGATATGGAGCATTCACTTCTCGATCAGATCTCTAAAAAAGAATCAGAATTAAAACAGGAATGTGACTTGGCCTGCAAAGAAGCTGAAGATTTGATTCATGATGCACGGGTGAAAGCACGGGGTCAACTGGAGGAAGCTGAGAAAAAAGGGGCTGAAGAAGCGTTAGTATTTATGCAAAAAGGGATGGCAGAACTCTCTTTTCAGGTTGAGGAGATTAGAAAAGCTGGTGAAAGAGAAGCGGCAGATGTCCTTTCAAGAGGGGAGAAAAACGTAGATAATGCTATCATACGTATCGTGGAGAAAGCCAGGTAGGGTATAATCATGCTACAGAAGATGAAACAGGTTCTGGTTGTGGGCCCGAAAAGGGATTATCAACGAATCATTGATGTATTATACCAGGCTGGTTCACTTCATCTTGAAGATGCAAAAACTGAGTCTTTTACGCAGATGCCAATCGGGCCCCTTGATTCTTTTAATGCGGATGAGGTTTTATCTCTTTTGGTTCGAATCAAGGGTCAGATCCAGATTCTAACGCCGGTTGATGCAAAAAAACAACTAAAAAGCCCTTTCATCGAGAAATATGCCGGTCTTTCTTATGATGAATTAAAATTAACTGCCACATCTCTTTGTGATTCTCTTGAAGAGAGACTGCGGTCGCTTGAAACCCGGAAAGGAGACCTTGATGTCCGGTACACTACTCTTCTCCGGTATGAAAAAATAATTAAAAAAATCTCCCCCCTAGAGCAGCAGCTTCCCATTCTTGAGGGATTTGAAGTTACTATCCTTATCATTCAGAAAGAGTATGAATCAGTCCTTGAGATAATTCGTCCCTTCATTTCAGAAATCACGAGAAACCAGTTTGAGTTTATCAGTGCCGACCTTGATGAAAAAAATATCGCTGTAATCACCGTTTTTAGTAAAAAATATGCATCAAAGGTACATGATTTCCTCTACTCTAAAAACGTCAATGAAGTGCGTATCCCACAGGAATATTCAAATATGCCTCTTGATGATGCACTTACTCTCATTGAGGCAGATAAAAAGGCTATTACTTTAGAAATTTCTGAAATATCCGAAAAAATCCGGGAGATTTCAACCCGGTGGTATTCTGATCTTATAACACTAAAAACCTTGCTCTCTGATTTTCTTGAAGAAACAAGTGCGTATTCAAATTTCGGTCAGACTGATTACACTTTTGTTGTAAAGGGATGGATACCAAAAAAGAGTCTGCCTGCAATAAAAAAGGCCTTGCATGTATCTTTTGGTGATGCGGTAGTGGTTAATGAACTTGAGGTGGAGAAAGAAACTGAAGATTCTGCTCCGGTTTATTTTGATAATCCGTTCTGGGCCAAGCCATTTGAATTTTTTATGAACCTGGTCCAGCCTCCAAGGTATCGTGAAATTGACCCGACACCAATCATTGCTATCTTCTTCCCTCTCTTTTTCGGGCTGATTGTGGGGGATATAGGGTATGGTCTCATCATTTTGATTTTTAGTCTGGTAGTCAGGTTCCATTTTAAGGAGATTGCATGGATTCAGCAGATGATGGCCATTCTTATGATCTCATCTATCCCTACTATTATCTTTGGATATGTATTCGGGGAATTTTTTGGGGATTTTGCGGAACACATGGGCTGGCTCCACCCGCTCACCCTGTTTGGTGTTACATGGAACCGGATTGAGGCAATTATTCCATTACTCGTCCTAACTATTGGCATCGGAGTATTTCATGTCTATCTTGGGTTATCTTTAGGTATCTACAATGCAGCAAGACACCATAAAAAAAAGCATATTGTAGAAAAGGTTGGAATGCTTGGTGCAATATCGTCAATACTTCTCCTTGTTCTTTCCTTTGCAGGTCATGTTCCGGAGTCGGTACAGATTTTTCTTTTCATCCTGCTACTGATATCTGTTATTGGCCTGATTTATGGCGGTGGAAGTCGCGGAGTGATTGAAATCATGGGAACTATTGGAAATATCATGTCATATGCCCGTCTGATGGCAATCGGACTTGCATCGGTGATTCTTGCACTCGTAGCCAACCGGCTGGCACATGAAATTGGAATACTCATTGTCGGTATAATTATTGCAATTCTTCTCCATGCACTCAATATTCTTCTTGCAATGTTCAGTCCCTCAATTCATTCACTTCGTCTTCATGTTGTAGAGTTCTTCTCCAAGTTTTACGAAGGGGGAGGAATTCCCTATCGCCCTTTTGGAAAAGAACGATTATAATCTTTTTTTAAATGGTACGGATCGCTGATCAAACCACAATATATAAATATACAGGGGATAAGGTAATCGTTGGAGGTTATCATGACAGGATGGGAAGTCCCTATTGGCGCTGCAATTGCTTTTGCAGGAGGAGCAATTGCGACTGGTATTGCCCAGTCAAAAATTGGTGCAGCAGGAGCAGGAACCGTTGCAGAACGTCCTGAATCAGCAGGTATAGTCATAGTTCTTGAGGCTATTCCTGAAACGCTCGTTATTTTAGGATTCGTCGTCGCCGCAATGATCATCATAATGGTTGAATAATCAGCCTGTAACCATATTCACAGGGGAGGGAAGCAATGGCATATGAAGACCTGATTAAGTCTATAGAGTCAGCAGCGGGTGAAAAAAAGCTGGAAGTTCTCAGGAATGCTGAACGTGAAGTAGAAGCTGTTCTTCGGGAAGCTGAAACAGAGTCATCTGCAATCCATGCCCAGTATATGGAAAAAGCAAAACGTGATCTGGCCCTTGAATCCAACCGGCAAAAATTTCTGGCCCGTCAGGATGTAAAGCGGAAAATAAGTTTAGTACGCCAAAAACTCATTGACGATGCTTTTTCAGGTTCACTTCACTCTCTTTCGGCAATCAGATCTGACCCGGTTTATTCTTCTCTGTTTGCAGGCTTTGTCCGGGAAGTTACAGATGCCCTTGTAGGTGAAGATATTGTTCTTCATGTTGATCCACGTGACTCAGCACTTTGCAATGAGATTATTACAAAAACAGGTCTTAATTGTATTATTGTAAAGGATCTCACTACCATTGGAGGTCTTTGTGGAACATCTGCGGATGGAAAAATCAAGGCTGATAACACCCTGGAAAGCCGGCTTTCAAAAATCCGGAATCAGGACACCCTTGAGATTATCAGTCTAATCCTTGGGGGTCCTGATGGATAACGGGTACGTCAATGCACGGGTAAAAGGGATGTATTCACGATTACTTGACAAAGGCAGCCTGAGCAATCTGATTTTAAAACCTGATATCAGTTCCCTGATTACAGCCCTTGAAGATACCCCATACCGTGAAGATCTGGAACGGGCACTTGTTTTAAAACCAGGTTTGTCAGGGATAGAAGAGGCTCTCCGGCAAAATTTTGTTCGGACAATCCAGAAGATAAAGGGTTTTTTGGAAGGAGAGAAAAGTGAGCGTTATATTGCCATCTTTTCATCCAGGTGGGATATTCATAATCTTAAAACCATACTGCGGGGTAAGAGAATCTATGTTCCATCAGGGCAGATCAGGGAAAACCTTATTCCTGCCGGTGAATTCGATGAAGCTCTTTTATCAGAACTCTTAAAGCAACCAGATATCAGGAGTGTAATTGATCTTCTTGCAACGTTTGATGTCAGTTATGCAGCTCCGCTTACTGAAGTATTTCCTGAATATACCGAGAAGTCAGACCTTATTATTCTCGAAAACGCCCTTGATAGGTTCTATTATGAGCGGGTAATCGGTCTTGTGCAGGGGAAATCTACTGAAGAACAGATTATCAGGCAACTTGTTCAGACGGAAATTGATCTCATCAATCTAAAATCGATTCTGATGATGGTCAGAGATGACATTGATCCTGATGATGGAGAACGTATCCTGCTGGAGGGAGGCAGGGTTTTTAACCTGAAAAAACTCCGGGTAATGCTTAAACTGGGATCTGTTGCCGGAGTTATTGAATCACTTGAGGGGACACCATACCGGTTTCTGGAAGATCTTCGGAGCACTGAAGGTGACAATCTTAAGATTTCTGCATATCAGCATCTTCTTGATGAATACATGATTCGGCATGCAGTACGCCTGTACCGCGGAGATCCTCTCTCAGTCACCGTAGTAATCGGGTTTCTGTGGGCAAAATACACTGAAATCATGAATCTGCGAATTATTGCCCGGTGTAAAAATGCCCTGATTTCACCGGAGGAGATGGAGGCTGAGATGGTCTATGTTTAAGGTTGTCGTCATCACTGATCCGGAATCTGCGACCGGGTTTCGACTTGCTGGTTCTGATGTTTTAGAGGCTGAAGATTCTTATGAAGCATCTCAGGTTCTCTCGTCTCTGTTACATGAAGAAGAAACCGGTATTATCGCAATCCGGGAGGATTTTCTGGCAAATCTTGATAAAAGTCTCTATGAACAGGTTGAACGCTGTTATCACCCGGTCATTATTCCAATACCGGCACCCCGGAAAGGAGATGAAGTGAGCGGATATGTAGAACGACTGCTACGCAGAGCAATCGGGTATAATGTGGTGATGAGGAGTTAACATGATAACCGGAACAATAGCCCGGATCTCCGGGCCTGTAATTACTGCAAAAAAGATGACCGGATCGCGGATGTATGATGTCGTCTCGGTGGGATCTGCTGCACTTCCCGGAGAAATCATCCGTCTGGAAGGAGATGAGGCAGTTATACAGGTCTACGAGGACACGACCGGCCTTCTGATTCACGAGCCGGTGAAAAACACCGGAGTTCCTCTCTCTGTTGAACTTGGGCCCGGACTGCTGGCATCGATATATGACGGTGTACAAAGGCCTCTCCCTGCCCTTTTTGCAAAAAGCGGGAATTATATTCAGAGAGGTATCATGGTCCCGGGACTTGACCGGGAGAAGAAGTGGGTTTTTACTCCGGTGAAGAAACCCGGAGAAATGGTGAGTCAGGGTGATGTTATCGGCACGGTTCAGGAATTTCACCTGGTTCATTTTATCATGGTGCCACCCGGCATATCTGGTGAGATTAAGACCATTACATCCGGAGAATACACGGTAACCGAACCTGTTTGTGTCCTTGCTGATGGTACACAAATCCCGATGCTTCAGCGATGGCCGGTCAGGAAGGGAAGGCCGTTTGTTAAAAGACTGGACCCGGAGGTTCCGCTCCTTACCGGACAGCGGGTATTTGATACGATGTTCCCACTTGTCAAAGGAGGAACAGCCATGATCCCCGGAGGATTTGGTACCGGAAAGACGGTTTCAGAACAAACCCTTGCAAAATGGGCAGATACGCAGGTGGTTGTGTACATCGGGTGTGGTGAGCGGGGAAACGAGATGACCGATGTACTCACCGAATTTCCTGAATTGACCGATCCCAGGACCGGGTATCCGCTTATCGAGCGGACGATAATGATTGCCAATACCTCGAACATGCCGGTTGCAGCCAGAGAAGCTTCCATTTATACCGGAATTACCATTGCAGAATATTACCGGGACATGGGATATGACGTGGCCCTCCTTGCAGATTCAACGTCCCGGTGGGGTGAAGCCCTTCGTGAAGTCTCCGGAAGACTTGAAGAGATGCCAGGAGAAGAGGGATATCCGGCATATCTGGCAACAAGGCTTGCAGCTTTTTATGAACGGGCCGGACGGGTAAACTGTGCCGGGACAGAAGAGAAGACCGGTTCGGTTACGATTATCGGTGCTGTTTCACCACCCGGCGGAGATTTTTCTGAACCAATCACCCAGAATACCCTCCGGATAGCCGGAACCTTCTGGGCACTTGATGCAAATCTTGCATATCGTCGGCATTACCCCTCTGTTAACTGGATTCGAAGTTATTCCCTGTACTTAGAGGATGTGGAGGACTGGTTTTCTGAAACGGTTGCACGTGACTGGTACCAATTCAGGGGCCGGGCGATGTATCTCCTGCAAAAAGAGGTGGAACTTCAGGAGATTGTTCAGCTGGTCGGACCTGATGCTCTTCCGGATAAAGAGAAGGTGGTTCTTGAGGTTGCCAGGATTATCAGGGAAGATTTCCTTCAGCAGAGTGCGTATAGTGATGATGATTCATTCTGTCCGCTTGAAAAGCAGTACTGGATGCTTAAGGTAATAATCTGGTATTATGATGCTGTTAGGGCTGCGATGCGTCGGGGAGTTCCGGTAAGGCAGCTTCTTTCCATCTCTGCACGTTCAGAGATCGCCCGGATGAAAGAACAAAAAGATCCTGATAGAATCAAGGCTTTGAGTGATAAGGTCTGGGAACAGACCGAAAACCTGGAGGTGCAGACATGCAGCACGGCAGCCTGATTACCGTTGATTATCAGACGGTAAATTATGTGTCCGGCCCTCTTATCTTTGTTGAGCGTCCAAAACAGATTTCTTTTGGAGAAACGGCACAGATAACACTTCCTGATGGTGAGACACGAACCGGGCAGATCCTTGATATTTCTGAAGATATTGCCATTGTTCAGGTCTTTGAAGGAACAAGGGGTATAGACAGTGATGTGACAACGGTTCGCTTTACCGGGCAGTCTCCTCATATTGACGTTTCGCTTGATATGCTCGGCAGAGTACTTGACGGGGTTGGAAGGCCACGTGATGAAGGGCCTGCAATTATCCCTGAAGCAAGACTCGACATTGCCGGAATGCCAATTAATCCCTATTCCCGTGATAAACCTGCAGAGTTTATCCAGACCGGAATATCCGCGATTGATGCATTAAATACCCTTGTAAGAGGGCAGAAACTTCCTATCTTCTCCGGTGCAGGTCTTCCTGCAAACCTGCTTGCAGCACAGATTGCCAAACAGGCAAAAGTACTTGGAGAAGGAGAAAACTTTGCCGTTGTTTTCGCAGCGATGGGAATTACCTACAAGGAAGCATCGTTTTTCATGAAAGAGTTTGAGGAGAGTGGTGCCCTTGAACGGGTAGTTTTCTTCCTCAACCTTGCAGATGATCCGACCATAGAACGGATTGCAACACCCCGGTGTGCTCTTACAGCAGCAGAGTTTCTTGCATATACCCATAATCTTCAAGTTCTTGTCATCCTGACCGACATGACCAATTACTGCGATGCCCTCCGTGAGATCTCAACTGCACGGGAAGAGATCCCCGGACGGAGGGGGTATCCCGGGTATATGTATACCGACCTTGCAACAATTTATGAACGGGCAGGCAGGATAAAAGGATGCAGTGGTTCTATCACCCAGATTCCCATCCTGACCATGCCTGACGATGATATCACCCATCCGGTTCCGGACCTCACGGGTTACATCACTGAAGGCCAGATCGTTCTTTCACGTGATCTCTTCAGGAAGGGAATAAATCCTCCCATAGATGCTCTCCCCTGTCTTTCACGGCTCATGAACCTTGGCATCGGTCCGGATAAGACCCGTGAAGACCACCGTAATGTTGCAGATCAGCTGTATGCTTCTTATGCTTATGGCAGAGACCTTCGAAGGCTTGTTGCCATTGTCGGAGAAGAAGCTCTATCGGACCTTGACCGGAATTACCTGAAGTTTGCAGATCATTTTGAGAAACGGTTTATTTCCCAGGGCAATGTTGATCGGAGCATTGAGACAACCCTTCAGGTTGCCTGGGAACTCTTCGGTCTTCTCCCTGATGAAGCACTCAAGCGGATAAAAGAAGAATATATCGAAAAATACCGGACTCTTATTATTTCCGGAGGATAATTTCATGGAACAGGTGCATCCGACCCGGATGGAATTGATGAAGAAACGGTCCCAGATTTTGCTGGCAGAGCAGGGTCGTGACCTTCTCAAGGAAAAAATGGAGGCACTTATTCAGGAATTTTTTAAGATAATGGTCAACTTTTCCGAGTCCAGGGAAGGGCTTGAACAGCTTGCCATAGAGGCAGATCTAGCTCTCCTCGTTGCAGAGGCCGTGGATGATCCGGTCGCGGTAAAATCCGCTTCATATGCAACAAAACGGCAGATAATGGTAGATATTGCCGGAAAAAATATCATGGGTGTTCCGGTTCCGGTTATTCAGAAGAAGAGTGTTGCTTTGAATGTGATGGAACGGGGGTATGGTCTTATCGGGACAAGCAGTAGGATCAATGAGGCTGCTGAGAAGTTTGAAGCCGAGATGGATATGATCATCCGTCTCGCTGAGACAGAAACCACGCTTCGGCGGCTTGGAAATGAGATTCAGATGAACCGGAGAAGGGTTAATGCTCTTGATCAGATAATCATTCCGGAACTTAAAGAGCAGGCAAAGTATATCCGGTTCAGTATCGAGGAACGGGAACGGGAGGATCTGTTCAGGCTGAAAAAAGTAAAAAAACTGATTGAACGGAAGAAAAAGAAAAAATTAATGGCTTCTGTCTCGTAACCAAAAAAAAAATGATTTCCGGACATTAGTCCTAGTGATGAAAACAATGAAACAATCATCACTGAAGAGCCCGCCACTTCCCATTTGGTACCGTTATCTCAAATCTGGCTCCGTTTCCAGGTTTACCGTTCTCAATTATCGTGATACCGGTGATTGCGAGGATCTCCCGGGAAAGGAAGAGTCCAAGGCCGGTATGTTTCCCGAAACCTCTGGTGAAGAGTTTTTGTTTATCTTCAAAACTGATGCCTTCTCCATCATCCTCAAAGATAAGAATGAGATCCTCACTTTGAGGGTATGCAAAGAGGCGGATACTTGTCATCTTCCCACCGCCATAATGAAGTGCATTATCGGTAAGATTGTAAAAAACCTTATAAAGAAGAGGATCTGCAAAAATTTCAATACCCGGGCATTCAATTAACAACCGAATATCCTGCAGTTGTAATGCCAGTGAAACATTGTGGAGCAGCTTTGAAACATCCTGCCAGACCGGAGATTTTACTCCCAGATCCTCATAATCTTTGGTGAATTCTATCTGTCGTTGAATATTCAGGGCAATTATTTCTTCCTTGGCCAAATAGTCGGCAAGCGTCTCGGGCTTTTCAAGTGAATCAGTACTGAGATGGATGTAACCATGAAGTGCCTGGAGCTGGTTCATAATATCATGGCGGGTGATTGAGGAGAGGAGGTTGAGTTTATGATTAGCCATCCGTAAGCCTTCCTCTGCCCGGTGCAGATCCGTCAGATCATGAAGAACACCCTCCACCCCAATAGGGACACCGTTCTCGTCATAATATAAGTGGCTGCTGGCTATCACGTGAAGATTCGTCCCTTTCCGGGATTTAAAGATGATTGGGTACCCGGACACCGAGCCGTTCTGGCTTAAGGCATCTAAAAAGGTTTTCCGGTCTTCTGGGTTCGCGTATACGTCCGTAACTGGCAGACCAATCATCTGGTCCATTGATTCATACCCTAGCATCCGGACTCCTGCCGGGTTGACCATAGTGAAGTTCCCGTCCATATCGGCCCGATATACGAAGTCCTGGATATTTTCGAACATTGTCCGGAACTTCTCCTCGCTCTCCCGGAGTGCCTCTTGTGCCTGGACCTGTTTTGTGATGTCAATACCGGTACCAACCAGGTACTTCTTTCCGGCTAACGTCATAGTGAGACCTCCCAGAAGGTAAGGGATTTTTCTGCCGTCTTTTGTCAGGATGTTTACTGTTGTAGTGGTAAAACCCTGCTCTCTAAACACCTTCTGGATTATTCCGGCAACTAAATCGCGGTCATCAGGTGCGATGGTGTCCAGAGCCGTGATATTGTGCAGTTCTTCATCTGAATAACCGGTTATAATTTGGTGGTGTGGATTTCTCCGGACAAAATGCCCCTGTTCATCTAATACATAAAAAATTCCCGGTATACTGTCGATTATAGTATCTGAAAACTGGTTTGCCGTTTCAAGTGCTTTTTCTGCTTCTTTCTGTCTGGTGATATCACGGAACACGACTATGACCGCCGGCCTTCCTTCATGCTGTGTTGCAGTGGCCATGACTGCAACAGGGATAGGAGTCCCATCAAGTCGGAGGAATTTCTCTTCCATGAGAGGCACGGTTCCCTCCTTTGAGGCGAGCATCTCCTGTACCCTCTCGGCAACGGCCAGCCGATAATCAGGATGAACCAGGTCGATAATCTGCTTCCCTATCAGATCATCTGGATTTGATGCTCCTACAATACGCACCGCAGAATCGTTAGCCATCACGATCCTGCCATCCTGATGGATAACTACTGCATCGAATGAGCGGGAAAGGAGCCGGCGAAACCGCTCCTCACTCTCCCGGAGTGTTACTTCTGACCAATGGCGTTCCATCATCCTGCTGATTCGTTCACCAAGAGCGATGATCAGACTTGATTCTTCGGGGAGGAATGGTTCTGTTCCATAAATCGTCGGATCTCCCAGAAAAAAGACCTCAATGGAACCAACTGTTTTACCATACATGGTCAGGACAGATTCCTGTTTTATACCACTTGTCTGAAAACCTTTTGAGGGATATTCCCTGCTATTTATGGTAATTCTGGCACAAGTCAAGTCTGGATATCTCCATCCCGCAGGAATTTCATTCACCAATGCACTGAATAGATCTTTATCCCGTGGGGTAGTTTCAATCAGGCGTGAAACTTCATACAGGCAGTTTAACTCTTTTACCCATTCCTTGAGTAAATCTGATTTTCTTCTTACTTCCTCTTCAATTACCTGGCGATCTGAAATTTCATCCTCAAGATCTGAGCTCACTATCTCCCTTCTTATAAGAATATAGCCCGTAGATGCAAGTGCCATTATAACAAACTGACCGGATAAAAATAGGATCTGGAAGAATGTGGGCGTTAGAAGGCTGTAATCTTTTGCTACAAGGAGAGATATGCCCCGGATTATGACTGCAGTACTATAAAAGAGAAGGATGCTTCCGGTGAACTGTTGCAGGGGCGTTGGTCGCGGAGAGGAGAAGACGAGGAAAACTCCTGGGAAGAGAAAAAAGAGCGGGATAACAAATGAAACGATCCCCACATTCTGGTTCTGCCCGGTGAGGGGGAGCCATATGATGAAAATGGAGAGGGCAAGAATTGCTGCAAAATACTGGAGCCAGTGTTTGTTAACCGTCCGGACAAGGGAGAGAAGAGCGATGTTTTCCAGACAGAATCCGCAGAATATCAGCGTGTTGCCCAGGGAAAACGAGAGAATATCTGATATTGTCCCCCTGAAAAAGAGAAGCATCCACCCGGCGGCCTGGAGGGCCATACTGATCATGAAGACAGTATCGTAGATCTGTGCCCGTTTTAGGGTGGAAAAAAAGAGGAGAAGGGCAGCAATGGCATGGCCCAGAGTAAGAATGAGGATCAGGGTCCTTACATCAAGAGATTCAATCATCGGTTATCCCTTTTACATTCTGATACAAACAACTGCACAATTTCGTCCTATACAAGAGGAATAGAACTGTCAATAATTTTCCAGCAATTATCTGGCTATGGTAATAAAGGGTATATCTGCCAAAAAAGTTTATATAAGAATCGGAGAGTTTCAGTATTCCCTCCGAAAAATTTTGCTTGATGGGTAATGGTCTTTCCAGAACCGGCAAAAGAGGTTATGAGAGATAATCAGACCCTTTCGGTCTTATGGATTCTCTTTCGTCTCCGGTTCAGGTCCTGTAATTGTAACATACGTTGCCGATGCTGAAGGCGGAAGATAAGTCTGCTTAATAGATAAACAGTCTTTTGGGCAGTAACTCACACAGTTTCCACAGATAATACACTGGAACTGATTGAGCTGCCAGGTTCGTTCCTGCTTGTTTACTTCAATGGCATCTGCCGGACAATGCATTCTGCAAAGACCACAAAAAATACAGTTCTCAATATTGATAACCAGGTGGCCACGGGTTACCGGCGTCACCTTTGCCGGCTGATAGGGATATCTTATCGTAGCTGGACCTTTTATAAGGTTTTTTAGGACGTTTAGGGCCATAACTCCTACTTTCATGAGAATCACCGCTCCATACAGCCGATACAGGGATCAATGGTCAGTACGATAACCGGCACATCGGCGAGTTCACATCCGGCAAGCATCTGGACAAGGGCAGGAACATTTGCTAGTGTTGGTGTTCTGACCCGGTGACGGAGCAGGTTTTTCTTTCCATTTGCTTTTACATAATGGATGACTTCTCCCCGTGGCTGTTCTGTCTGGGCATAGTATTCTCCGGACGGGTTTCCCTTCACCGGGACAATAATATCTCCTTCCGGTATCCGGTCGATGGCGTTCTCAATAAGATCTAATGAGGTGAAAAGTTCTCCTGTCCGTACCATACATCTGGCATGACAGTCCCCTTCAGTTCTGACAACCGGTTTGAAGTCCAGTTCATCATAGGCACCGTATCCGGTCATTCGGGCATCAACTGCATGTCCACTGCCCCTGATTGTAGGGCCTACTGCTCCAAGTTCCCATGCTGTATCTTTTGGAAGCATGCCAATTCCTTTTGTCCTCGACTGAACGGTCAGGTCTTCGTCAAAGATGCGGGTCAGTTCAACATAGTCTGCCCTTAATCCAGGGATCTCGCTCTTAATCCTGTTTAATTCTTCTTTATCCATGTCCCTGCTGACACCACCTACCCGGTTGACTCCCTGTATGACCCGGCCGCCGGTTGTTCGTTCAAGAACATCAAGAATCTTTTCCCTGACTTTCCAACAGTCCATAAAGAGGTTTTCATACCCCATGCTGTCTGCAAAACATCCAAGCCAGAGAAGGTGACTATGCATACGTGAATATTCTGACCAGATGGCACGAAGGAACTCAGCACGGCGTGGAATTTCAACGCCCATTACCTGCTCTACCGCCTGGCAATAGGTTGCTCCATGAATAAAACTGCAAATCCCACAGATACGTTCTGATATGAAGACATAATCCTTATAATCCCGTTTTTCTACCAGTTTTTCAAGGCCACGGTGCACATATCCGATTGAAGGAATTGCTTCAATGACCCGTTCATCTTCAAGGACAAGGTCCAGGTGAATTGGTTCAGGAAGTACCGGGTGCTGTGGTCCGAACGGGACAATTATTTTTTTACTCATGCTGCTCCTCCGGTTTCTTTTTCACCACTGTTATCTGGGATGTGCCAAACGGATGGGGTACGCTGGTTCTGAAAAAGGTCCCTTTATAATCGATTGCAATCCCGCTGAATGGGATTCCAAAGAGATCCGCGATTTCATTTTCATACACAAATGAGGCAAGGTAAATTTTTGATATACTTGGAATCGGGTTTTCAGGGGTTGCAGGGATCCGGATATGAGAAATACTGAGATTTTTATCAAAGCTATAGGTCACCTCAAATGCATCTCCTTCCTGTGCACAACTTATCTGAACGAGTCGATATCCATCGTCATGGAAACTGTGAACCCGATGAATAAGTTCTTCCACCTGAATTGTCTCAACTTTTTGATCCGGCTGTTTCATGCTGTTCCCTCCACACCGGTTTTCATACTGTTTCTTTTCTGTTCCAGGATGGAAAGAGCCTGCACGATACCATCGATGATAGATTCGGGTCGTGCTGCACATCCGGGTACATAAATATCAACGGGTATGACGGTTGCAACACCACCCGAAATATTATAGCATTCTTTGAATACCCCGCCGGAACATGCACAGATACCAACGGCAACGACGACCTTCGGGTGGGGCATTTGATCATAAATGTTTTTCACAACTTCCTTGTTGATTTCATTGACGCCGCCAGTGATTACAAAGATATCGGCATGTTTCGGATTTCCTGTGTTGAGAATTCCAAACCGCTCAACATCATAAAGTGGTGTCAGACAGGCCAGTACTTCAATGTCACAGCCATTGCAGCTTGAGGCATCATAATGAATTATCCAGGGTGATTTCTGTAGGTATGACATAATTCTCACATGATTGAAAGTGCAAATATATTTCCTGCTCCGGCTACAAGGGTGACAAACCATGCACTGATCATGGCATCCTGCCACCTTACTCTTGAGGTGCAGTTGTCAACGAGAATTTCAAGGAACATGATGACAACAATTGCGAGTGCACACAGGATGAGATTAGCACCAAAGAAGAGCCAGATAAACCCGAGCATCACGACGAGCTCATAGATATGGGCAAGTTCTACCATCGCAAGGGTTCTGCCTGAAAACTCCGTGGTACTTCCTTTTACCAGTTCCTGATGGGCATGGTGTGACGTTGCCAGATCAAAGGGTGATTTTCTCAGTTTAAATGTCAGGATATAGATAAACCCTAAAAATACTCCGGGAAGGAGAAGAATGGGCATTCCGGGATGATCTGCCATCTCTCCGATGAGGAAGGAGTCATTTACCTGGTACAGGCCGATGGCTGCAATGATAATCATTGGTTCTACCGCCATCAGCTGGATAAGTTCACGCTCGGCTCCAATGTGGGCATATGGTGAAAATGAAACGTACGCACCAAGAACCAGGAAGACATGGGCCAGGGTGAATGCAAATATTACCAGCAGGATGTCCCCTCCGGCAAAGAAGAGAGCACCGGTGAAGATGATGAAGATCAGATAACAGAAGATGAAAAAGCTCTGTGCTCCCCAGACTGCCACCTGCTTTTTCTGTATCAACTTTCTGATATCATACCAGGGCTGAAGGACTGGTGGTCCTACCCGTCCCTGCATACGTGCGGTCAGGATACGATCCAGTCCGGTGATAAGTATGCCTACAACCGGTGCAAGGATGATAAATACTGCTGCTGCAAGGAACGGGTTCACAGGCCACCTCCGACAATAATGATATTCAGAATCAGGACAATCAGGAAGATGCCAATTCCCACACTTATCCGGGAGAGGCGTTCTTCACCAAATATTTTGTCCAGGTAATAATTTGAGAGTTCAATCTCTCTTGTTATTCCACAACTGCCAATAAATTCCGTGCTCCTGCTTTCCGGAATACCGCATAAGTACCGGGGAACCCGTGAAGCAGACCGGGAGAACCTGGCGAGTGAAAATGGCATAATAAGCACTAAAAACAGCATCATGAACATGATCTCGATATTGCTGAGGGAGATTAGTTCTGTAACTGACTGGTAGATGTTCTGTAGCCAGGGTTCTATCAGGTACCATGATATTATGGGAAAACCAAAACAGACCCCTATCGTTAGGGCAGACAGGATATAGAGGATATTTTTTTCAGATTTTGGGATGTGTGATTCGTCTTTTTGCTGTGGCTCTCCTACAGCGATGAGTTTTCCCATCCATTTAGCCCAGAAAAATGCTGTAATGCCACTTCCATATGCGATGATGATGACCAGGAGAATTCCGAACGGGGGAACAGATTCTACAAAGGCATGAAGGGAGGCCCATTTAGAAATGAGCATTCCGAACGGTGCAAGAAACATACCAGCAATTCCAATCAGAATTATCATGGTAATTCTTGGCATTTTTGTAACAAGTCCGGTCATATCTTCAATATCCCTGCTGTGAATCTGATGTTCAACAGTTCCAACAGAGAGGAAGAGCAGGGATTTTGCGATTGCGTGGAATATTATGAGGAGTATTGCTGCCCATAGCGCTTCTGCAGTTCCGACACCACAACATGCAACGATAAGACCCAGGTTTGCAATAGTTGAATAAGCGAGGACTTTCTTTGCATTGCTTTGAGATATTGCAATCGCTGATGCAGCAAGGAAGGTGACACCTCCAATCAGTGCTATCAGAATTCCGATGAGTTGCCCTTCAAAGACCGGGGCAAATCGGGCAATAATATACACTCCTGCTTTTACCATTGTGCTGGAGTGAAGAAGGGCAGATACCGGGGTTGGTGCAACCATTGCTCCCACAAGCCAGGATGAAAAGGGGAATTGTGCAGATTTCGCGAGGCCAGCGATTCCAATGAGTCCAGCCGGAATGAGCGCAATTCCCGGTCCTGCAACCACCAGTTCATGAAGACCGATGAGGTCAGATCCATGGGACAGAAAAATCACAATGAACGCGATGGGGATACATGCACCCCCGACAAGATTAAAGAGAAGAGCCCTGAATGCATTTTTAATGGCTTCATCAGTCTCCGGGTAACGGATGAGAAGATATGAACATAAGGTGGTGATTTCCCAGAAGAAAAATAGCCATAGCAGGTTGTTGGAGAATACCACGCCAAACATGGCCGACAGGAAAAGAAACATGATTCCAAAGAACTGTGGCCTCTTATCCGGTCTTTCCGGGTGTTCTGTATGGTATTCACGCATATATCCGAGTGCATATACGCATATCAGACCACCTATAATGCCAATGATTGCAGCCATGATTCCAGAAAGCTGATCCAGGAACAGTTCCGGAATTGTTGCATGATCCGATAGTGCAAGGTATTCAACTGCACAAAGGAGGATGAGCTGAATGATGGTTATGGCTGTGACAAGATATTGTCTGGCTTTAGTACTTACGAATATGATATACCCGCTTATGGCAATGTCACCGATAAAGATGAGTATCCCTATGATACCAACCGGAACAGAGTAAAATATCGGATGACTGGTGACACTTCCCATAAGTGCAAAAAGTGATGCAATCCCCACGAGGACTGCTCCACAAATTACCGCTCCCCTTCTGAAATTTTCACCGTGAATGAGAGTAATCAGGCCGGCAATCAGAAGAGGAAAGAGTATCAGGAAGATGAGCAGCTCCATGTATCTTACGTTTGAGAGCATGGATATTTATCATTATTTATCATGAACGTTAGTGGGAATCATAATGGATACGAGGGTAATTTATGTGTTTTTAATTTGATTTTCATGTTTAAAATCGAAATTTTCTTAATTGTCGATAATCTTATTGTCCGTTATCCATATTTTCCCTCTTATGGGGGAATACTCTGGTATATTCAGTTTATGTTTCATCAAAAATTATATTTTGACCTTTTTTTTCCAAATTAGCATTTATTTACATATCTCAATATAAATCCGGCCACGCAGAAAAATTGAAGGTTGATAATCAACTCATTTACGATGATCTGCAAATATCTGGATTTTATATGGGGGTGCTATTGGGTGTGTGAACGAGGGTTAGTAATAGTAAGGGATAGGTGTGAAAAGGGAATAGCGTGGCTCTATTGAAATGTCGATCATTATCAAAATTGAGATCCATCTCATTTGTGGCAATGTTCAGATTTTTCATCTGACCCTTGCAGGTTCGCGTTAAGGAATAGTATACTGCCTGAATGTCGGGTAACCGTTCAGGAGAGTAGTTTGTGGTATGGATCCTTCAATGTCCCACTTAACGAACTTAAAGTCATATATCCATTGGTATTCCCCATCACGCCGTTTTTTCCGGTATTCCTGATCAAATGATTCCCTTCCTTTATCGCAATACTGATTGTTATATTACCGAACGGGGGGAAGAAGGGAAGGTTACTTTATTTGAGATCCGGGTTCTAAAAGGTGGATGGTGGATTTCCACGTGAGAATTCTTATCTTTTTTTCTGAAAAACGGGAAATTTCAGAGTAATTTCGTTTCTTCAGTCGGTTTTGGAACTTTTACGACAAGAACCCGGAAAACTTCAGTGCTCTGGTTTATCCACCGGTGAGGGATCCTGGCCGGGCTTTCAACCAGTTTATCTTTCGTTACCTCTGCCCGTTCTTCGCCGATTTCAACGATTCCGGTGCCTTCCAGAACATAAAAGAAGACATCCACCGGAGTCATATGTTTTTTCAGAGATTCCCCTGGTTGGAGTGTTATGACTACTGCCATGGCATGAGGGGAATCAAAGATTTTTCTGGCATCAACGTGATGGGGATTTGGTCCGGATACGACTTGTGAGACATCGGTAATTATCATTCTTCTACACCTTATCCAGTGAGATATAAGGAATCATTGACAACAAATCAGATTTTAATGTTTCCATACCTATACGCTCCATAAATCTTGCAGTCCTTTCCTGAGGGTTTGCATGGTTTTTGTAATAATCAAGCAGACGCTGCACCAGGTCACATGCCTCGTCAGCAGATAGATGATATGCAATGGGATCTGCATTCCGTGGTTTTCTCCCTCCATTTCCACCAAAAAGAGCAATCCATCCCCGGGATGTTCCAATAAGGCCGATATCGCGAAGTTGACTCTCACTACAACATCGCTGACATCCGGAAATACCGATTTTTATTTTTGCCGGAAATGTCTGGGTCTCCATTTTTTTTGTTATCACTTTAGTAAAACCGATAGAATCCTGTGCTCCCCATTTGCAGGACTCTGTTCCCAGGCATCCCTGTACAAATTTTACGCAGGGGCCCAGGTCCGGCTTTGCAAGGTCCCCGAGTTCTTTAAAAACATTGGGTACATCATCAGAGCTAATACCGGCAAGAATAATCCGCTGTCCGGAAGTAATTTTCATTAATGGTATGTGAAATTTTTTTCCGACTGCGGCAATACGTTCAAGTTCTTCAGGTTTTACCAAGCCTGCCGGAGTGTTTGTCATGATTGCATATGATTTCCCATCACGTTGTAATATTGCTCCATTTGTCTTCCCTGTCAAAAAATCTCCTCCCTCTGATAATAGTTTGAATGTACACATAAATGTGTCCTCACTGGAAAGTTTTTTGTTGCAGGTATAGGAAAAAATAGGTTATTCAGCTGGGTAATGCAGGAATTCAATGGGTATTGCCTTTATTTCTATTCCAATTGGTGTATTAAAATGCGCATCAAGATTCTGGTGTAACGTATCAAGGGGAGGGAGTGGACCAGAACCAGCTATCTGCATAGTAAGGTTTTGTTTGCGAAGGCTGAATTCTTTTATTTCATAGGTTGTTTTGGACAACCATTCTTTTGTGATATCCTGTGCCTCCTTATTCTTATGAGATACGTCCAGAGTTTCATATCCTGATATGAAAAGAGGAATTGAGATGAGGATTACACATATGATAGCAACACTGAATGCTTGTTTTCTTCGTTTCGTTCGCTTTTTATCCATCTGGCCCGGATTTATGCCTGAAAGCCAGAATATTGCGCCTCCGGATACTAAAATTGCAAAAAGGTTTGTGAGAAACAGGAGGAATGAATCTAATGCATCGGTCCATTGGAATTTCGCAAGAGAAATCCCTGTAACGCTCAAAGGAGGAACAAGGGAGATTGCAATTGCAACACCCGGGAGTGAATCGCTGACTGATTCACGACTGACTGCATAAGCGCCTGCTGCACCTGAAGCAAGAGCTACGTAAAGGGCAAACATATCTGGTGCTGTCCTTGAAACTATCTCCTGATTTTGTTGAAAATCGATGGCCAGAGGAGATATACTTGAGGTGATAAGTGCTCCTATAAGAATAACAAAAATCACGCTGGCTAGTACCATTATCATGGAGCGACTTGCCCGGTGAGTATCACCCAGAACAATAGCCAGAGTAGTTGCCATTATGGGTGTCATCAGTGGTGAGATTATCATTGCTCCAATTACTGTTGCAGTAGAGCCTGCAATTACTCCGTACGTCGCGATGATTGTTGCCAGTGTCAGGAGGACTGCATAATTGAGAAATCCGTTACTTGCACATTCTCCTTCAAAACAGAGTTTTCTCTGTAATATTGGAAGATATGCCTGGTCAAACCGGTTAACTCTGATAAATTCTTCAAGCATACTCAATGGATGATATGGGTTTATCAGATATCATTGCATTGGCATCAGAGTAGGCCCTTCTCTTTGTTGGTCCTATATTGGGCAGTTGTTTCTGAATTTTCAGAGAAAAATAAAAAAACACCCATGAGGCTCCGCCTCATGCTTAACTCATGAAAAACTGTAACCTCCAGT
>NZ_QGMZ01000026.1 GCF_003173335.1 Methanospirillum stamsii | reverse complement strand
AATCTCTCTAAATGTAATTCTCATTGAAAAATTTTTCATATCACTAGAAATTCAGACAGAGCCGACATGCTCTATGCTCATTGTATAAGATTAAATATTTTTCCCGGTAGAGAAAAATCAGACAATAACCTCTTTTTCCAGGAAATACAAGATACTGTGACGAAAACAGCTTTTGTGGCCGGAAATAAAGAAACCCTGACTAAAGTAACAAGGTACCAACACAGGTAACTATCATCCCATTAAAGGGATCAAAAAATAAAAAAATCAGATATACTTATTTCTTCTCAGCCAATCCCGCTGAGGAGGAGTATATCGATATGAGATATCGCATTTTTCATCCTGGAAAGACCAGGGAGTAATGATGATAACATCTCCTTCCCTTATCCATGCACGACGTTTCATCTTTCCTTTAATCCTGCCAAGACGGGTTATACCATCTGAGCAGCGGACACGGATATGAAAAGAGCCTAACATTAGTTCAGCATACGCGAACTGTTCTCCTTTCCTGCTATTGGGCAGACGCACCCTGACGGTTTCGACATCTGCTGGTGCCGGTGCTGCAATAGGTTGTTCTATCCCTTCTTCTGTTTCTATTTGAGTGATCTGACCATCTCCGGTAAAAAGTGCAAAAAAACCACGAAAAGCCTGCATAGGGAAAGAATAACAAGATTTGGGCAATCAGTTCGCACTAGTAACTATGACAAAATTTAAAAATCCTGTCTGTAAGAATATAAAGGTTCCAATACCAAAAGAAGATATCGGTTGCAAAAAAATCATATACCATTTATTTACAATGCTATGCAAACATAATACAATTATATGAAAAATCGTAATCTTTACCTTTTTCTCCTCCTCATTCTGGCTATTTCCCTTCCCCTCATCGTTGGATTTATAGGTTCATTTTTTACCATAACTCAAATTACCGGATGGTACCTGACCCTTCAGAAACCATGGTTCTCTCCCCCAAACTGGGTGTTTGCACCGGCATGGACTATATTTTATATCATGATGGGGGTGGCATGGTGGTTTGCCCTGAAAACAGGGTTTCATAAACCGGCAGTCCGGAGAGTCACCTTGTGGTTTTTAATCCAGTTAGGGGTGAATTTTCTCTGGTCGGTTGTGTTCTTTGGCATGCAGTCTCCTATAGGAGGTCTTGTCGTAATTTTGGTATTATTATTCCTGATACTTCTGAATATGCATTATTTCAGGTTCGCATCCCCATGGTCAGTATATCTGCTCATCCCGTACCTGTGCTGGACTTCATTTGCCACATTACTGAATGCAATGATAGTAATCCTGAATATGTGATATCCCATGATTGATTTGACACCTATCGGAATTATTCACTCACCCTTTACCGGACACGGACAGGCACCAAGACAGGGACGCAGCTCTAATGAAAAAATGAAGATTGAAATCTATCCCGAATATCAACAGGGAATCGGAACCATGTCAGGGATATCACATATCTGGGTTCTCTACTGGATGGACCGGGCAGACCGGAATACCTTGTTTGCGAAAAGACCGGAATGGACAGAGAAAAAACCCGTTTTTACTACTCGCTCCCCGTCACGGCCAAATCCAATAGCTCTCTCGATAGGAAAGATAGAGGATATATCTGATGGAATAATTACCGTCACCGGACTAGAGGCTCTGGACAATTCTTTGGTAATTGACATAAAACCATATGTTGTCGAGATAGACTGTATTTTTGATGCACTAAATCCTTTTGAAAAGAAGGAATAATCAGAGTTGCTGCAGGATCTGAACAGCAGCGGATTCACCTGAAAGAAACATCCCACCAAAAACCGGACCCATCCTGTGTCCACCGGATACGGCATTTGCTGCCATACCACATACAAATAATCCGGGAAATACCTCTTTTGTATGAGTGACTACAGCTGATTCCGCATTATCAGCCCACATGGTTCCTTCACCTTTAATGTCAGGTTTTCCCATCTTTTTTGAGACATAATGAGCGATCACTGCATCATGCCCGGTTGCATCAACAATCATCCTGCACCTGATAGTTAAGGGATCAACATGTAACCCGGTTGCTTCAACCGGCTGCCAGTTAATGACAAGGCCTGACAGCCTTCCGTCACCCTTAACCATTACATCTTCAACTGTGGTGAGATTAAAAAATTCAACTCCTGCATCGACCGCTGCCGTTGTAAGTTTTGAAACCGCTTCAATTGAACGGGCAGTATAATAACCCGGAGAAAATTCAGAGTGCGTAATATTGAACCTCTCAAGGAGGCGTTTCGCTTCAGACTGTACCACAATCCGGGGAAACATCATCCCTCCGCCCCACATCCCCCCACCAATAGAGAGTTTTTTCTCAATAAGACCAACTTTATAGCCTTTTTCAGCAATAAGTGCAGAACACACAAGACCAGAAGGCCCGCCACCAACAATGGCAACATCCATCTCCATATATTCAAGAAGCGTGTGCATGTAGTCAGAAATGATTGCCCTGCTGATAGTAATTTCATCAAGTGTCATGTCCTTACTCGCTTATATCTAATAATCTAAATGAGTTCTTATTGTAAAGGCAAATGTGAATCAGACAACAGATGGTTTTCCGGACAATAACTGCACAAACTTCCTGGATGCGATTTTAATGTCCGGACTGCAAATCACAGCAGAGATGACTGCAATTCCATCAGCTCCTGCATCAATGACATCACGGGTATTTGAAAGATTAATGCCCCCAATCGCAACAATCGGAATTTTTGTTTTTTCCCGGATTTTCCTGATTAGACTGGGACCTACCGCTGGTCCGGCATCCTTTTTGGTTTCGGTTGGATAAACCGGTCCGACACCAAGGTAATCTGCACCACCTTTTTCAGCCAGTATTGCCTCTTCAACAGAACCAACAGAAATACCGATGATAAAAGGACGTGGAGCCAGTGTTCGGACTGCAGATACCGGGATATCATCCTGTCCCAGGTGAACACCGTCTGCTCCGGTCAGAAGAGCAATATCCAGCCTGTCATTTACGATGAACCCTGCAGAATATTCATTACATAACGAGCGAATTTCTTTTGCGATTATATATAATTCAGCACCACCTCTTCTCTTATCCCGAAGCTGAATGATGTTTGCCCCACCGGCAAGGGATTCCCTTGCAATCTGAATATGAGAGCATCCGGGGGCTAATATTTCATCAGTGACAATATAAAGACCATAATCCATGCATTCATCGTTTGATGCTTCAGATATATCTTATTATTTTTTTCGAGTAACGTGAATCCGGAAGACCGGATAATTTAATAAATCGGTGATTTTCTGATTAAAAAAAGTGAGGAGCCTGAAACGAAATCATCACATAATGGTGGAGGCGAATTTGAAATTCACTGCTCCGAAATGAGGTTCTCCTTTTTCCCGGCATTTATCGTATAATAAACCATGATATCTGCAGTATCCCGAAGGTAATCAATAAGCAGGACATCAACCCGTATAATAGAAAGACCAGTCCTGCTTTTGAGATCGGCAATCAATTCCTCCCTCCGGTCAGCATGGACCAGATCAATTCGTTCATAAACGATCTGTTTTTGCCCTTCGCAGGAGAAACCAATCCCTTTTTCAAGAATCCAGGTTACCAGGATGATAAGGAGGTTTGAAAGCAGCAGTGTTTCATACTTTCCGGCCTGAAAGAAGAATGCATTTACAAGGGGAAGTGCTACCATCACAAACAGATAGGTCATCTCCCTGATTGGAACCGTTTCTGTCCTGTACCGTAAGACTGAGAAGAGAGCAAACAAACCAAAACCAATGCCAATAGAGAGTTCTACACTGGTAAAAAGGCTCATCACAATATAGATTACAGCATTAAATACCAGAAATGTAAAGATGAAATTATGGTCCTTCTGCTTTGGATAGTAAATCCCCCTGATTATTATCAGGGCAGAGATGAAATTGACTAAAAAACCTGCTGCAAGCATTATTGACCCGGTCATGCAGACACCATTCCTTCTGAAGACATCATCTTACATATCTGGTGAAGTTTTGACCTGAACCGGTTATTTTTCACTTCCGGGCAGAGCAGGGAGACACCAATACAATACTTTGAAAAACTGGACGGCCTTATTCTCATATTCCGTAGAAGGAGTCGAATTGGAGATTTTGCTCTCCGACTTGGGGTTTTCACTTCAACAATGACAATATTTGGAAGAGTAATCTGCCTGCTATTATGAAGATATGACAACTCAAAATCCAGAGTAACCCGTTCAGAGAGATCCTGTGACACCAGGGTTATCCGGTTATAGTTATTCAGAATCCGGGGACTGAACCCTTCTGTCGGATAGGGATAACAATCATGAAGAAAACCCATCAGACTGGTTTCAATTCTGGTCACAAACCTTTCAGTAGAGATCCGTTTCTTATTAGACCTCCCGGTGTTGGATTTCTGTTTTACTTCAAAAAAACTCTCATTTGTAACTTCATACCTTCGTGAACGTATCTTATACCGGTTTAGTTTTCCGTTGTGATGTTGGAGATACGTGTCATACTTATCAGTGTCAAAATAGCAGGTTTCATATCCCATATAGCGGCTGCCCTCTATCTCTAACACATAATAATCAGCAGGAAGCGTTTTAAGGACGTCCACCGCTTCATTCCCGGTAAGTACATATTTCTCCTCACACCGATCCATGAGAGCTGCACCTTCCATTTCTGAAAGACTTACCGGATTATAGCAGGAAAGAATTGCATTTATATTCTGCAGGTTTTTCCGGAGTGAATCGGCCTTTTCCGGGTACTTATTTTTATTCGGTTTGAAATTTATCGCATCTGATATCGTGAAAGCCATAGTTATCATCGTTTTTTAAAAATCCTGGGAAAAATACTGGTTGAGTATTTGATGACCAGACGTTGCTGATCATGAGATACTAAAACTCCGTGTAATTCAGATATAAAAAAGCAGTATAAGAGTGGTTGTGCGATACAACCGGGAAGTTGAATATATTACAAAAAAATGCGGGATAAATATTCACAGTACGCGAAACATTTCCCGCTCCATTGAACCTTTTCCTTGGCCTGCATCCCGGATTAGAGACAAGTCATACCATCCGGTGGGCGTTCCATTTGGAATCGTGAGATAGCCAATAGCACGAGTTCCTTTGTATGATACTGTTCCACTGACCGGAAGGGTAGTTCCATTCAGGGAAAGATTCAGGTCAAGATATTCATTGTCACCAAAATTTTTTCCGGTAACTGTTACCTTCATATCATCTGTCCCTGCCGGAGCACGGTCAGGATCAATCGTAAAAATTACCGGGGTATTGTTATATGATACTTTTAAGGCCTTATCTTTCGTGAGTTCTTTTCCAGACGGAGATATCAGGGTAAGATCCCAGATGTCCGGCATTGCATCGGCGGGGATATGAAATGAAACCCCCATTTCTCCTAAAGAGGGAATGAACATTACTTCTCCCAAAATGGGTTCTTCTCCCTCTGCAGTCAGAGAAATCCCGGACCCATTCACCAGATTATGGCCATAAACCGTCGCGGTAAAAAACTGCCCTTGTTCAGCGACATCAGGCTCTATTCCTGCCAGAAGAAGGGATTCTTTATCATAAATTCTAAATCCGGATGGGAGAATATCACTTTTATTATATCTGCTTGTAACAACGACATCCCAGGAACCAGTCTTTGCATCTGATGGAATTTCTAAAGTACAGGTTATCTGGGTATCAGACACTACCGTAATATTGGTTGCCTGAATCGTTTTTTCTGCACTTTGAAGAGTAACCCTGTCTCCCTCCAGAAATGCCATGCCTCGGATGGTAACCTCTCTATTTGTCCCCTGAACAGCCCATGAAGGTGAGATGTGCAGACTGAAGGGAGCTGCAGGAGTTCCACTGAGGAATGCATTGTTCTTTTGAACTGACTGACCATCCGGATTTGTAACCCAGAGATCCCAAAGCCCTTCCGGGTATTTGGATGGCACCAGGACGAAGCCGGTTATTCTCCCTGATGAATCAGTCACTACATCCTTTCCTGTTATGACCAGGTCTTTCCGGTTCAGGGAAAATACCGCTCCCGGAAGGAACTCACTACCGGTTATTGCTACGGTTACTGGTGTGTCCATCTCTCCCTGGTCCGGAGTTATTGCCAGAATTCGGGGAGCAGGAAGTGCCATTATAGTAAATGCTTCCGGAAGAGTTGCATTCTGTCCATCTGAATTTGTGACGGTTACATTCCAGGTTCCAGGTGCGACATCAACCGGAATGGCAAATGTTCCGGAGATATTAGTGAATGAAACGGATTGATTTGTCAGAATTATCTTCTCTTTCCCCTTGGAAAGAGAAACATTACCACCAGACCTGAAATACTTCCCAGTGATTTGTGCAGGAACGAGTGATCCAGCTTTTGCCTGTGCAGGAGAGAGATTCTGAATCATCGGTGCAGCAGGGGGCTGGACATGAAATGCCTGATTCAGTTTCTGTACCTTTCCATCCGGTGAAACCAGAGAAAACTGATAATACCCAGGTTTTACACTCGCAGGAATAAGAGCACGAAACGTCAGGGAACTATTGTTTACCAGGGAAATTTCAGAGAGATTGAGAACAGAACCATCAAGCTCAAGACTGGCGGTCATATCTGGCTTAAAATTCTGACCATTGACCGTAACCAGATAAGAGAATCCAGCATAGCCGGTATCTGGGTTTAGTGACATAATGTCAGGGACTATTTCGGTAGCTAAAACCGGGCAGAAACTTGTACATACCATGATCGTAAGTACAAACAAAAGATGTCTGAAAGGTGTTACCGGTTGGCAGCACCCATTAAAGTGAATATCAAATGGATTCATAGAATTCTCCATGAAAACCGGGTTTCGGTTTTACACACAGATTTATATTAGAAAATAAAAGGAGAAATATTTGTATGTCAACCTGTCGGAAAGAAATATTTTTCATTTATGAAAAAGACGTTTGAGGAGTAATTTTCAGATAGTGATTATGAATCTTATAACACCATCCTGCGTACTTCGAAAATGGTCAGATACCGACATTCCCTCACTCATCCTTCACGCCAATCACCCTGAAGTTGCTAAATGGATGAGAAACGGATTTCCTTCTCCTTACACGCAAAAGGATGCAGAACACTTTATTGAGATGACAACCGGGGATAATTGCAACATTATTCTCGCCATTGACATCAGGGGAGAAGCAGTCGGGGGTATCGGAGTCCATCAGCTTAATGATATATACCAGAAAACAGCGGAGATAGGCTACTGGCTTTCACCGGCATTTCAGGGAAGAGGGATTGTAACCGATGCAGTTCATGCAATCATTCCGGTGGCTTTTCATGAATTACCGATTATCAGAATCCAGGCAGGTGTTTTCCATACCAACCTCCCGTCAATAAGGGTGCTTGAAAAGAACGGATTTGTGCTGGAAGCAATACATAAAGATGCTATTTTTAAAAACGGGCAAATCTTTCATGAATGCCTGTACGTAACTTTTCATACCCAATGAAAGAGCATAAAAGAAAACCTCCTTTAAAAGATAAAACTATTGTGCAGATGTTGTGAATAATTTTGATATCATTCACTTCCTCCAGGATGTAAAAACCGACTGATTTGCCTGAATACAAACACACTGGAAGATGGAAAGTGAACAGATATGGAATGAGTCTCATCATACCACCTCATCTACCATTCTGGAAACAATACCTGAAAATTTTTTAGGATACTTTCTCTCGTATTTTTTTTATATGGCAGGAGTTATCTTGGTACCTGTCCCCATGATTGGAGGATCCAACCTTCTTGATATGATTGGAATTCCCCCATGAGGTCATTCTTGCAAGAGAAAGTTCTTACCTGACCCAATATTAAAGCAACCGGGAATTTGATGTTTTAGCAGGTCCATAAATAGAACCAGAATCGTTCTATATTTGTGAAAAAAGAGTAAAGTACTATGCAATATTACCCGGCACCTGAGGAGGTGATTGAGATGGATGACCTGATTGCAGCGGTCAGAACGGCATTTACAGACCATGGGGAAGAAAGATGTGTAATGCCACCAAAAGTATATGTTGATCTTCCGGGGGGTGATTTCAGGACGATGCCTTCATATCTCCCCTCATTAAATGTCGCTGGAGTCAAGGTCGTAAATGTGCATCCGGATAACCCTACAATCGGATTACCCACGGTTATGTCAATGACCATCCTTCTTGACCCTCCGACAGGAAAACCAATCGCAGTCCTAAACACATCAAATCTTACTGCCCTTCGAACCGGAGCTTCTGCTGCAGTAGCAACAAGTGTGCTTGCTCCCAAAAAAAAGGGCATTGTCGGGATTATCGGTTCAGGCAGACAAGCAATGGCAGGCCTTATGGCACTTAATCATGTCTTTGAACCGATGGAGGTGCGGGTATGGTCAAGGTCTATGAAGCATGCAGAGCGTTTTGCATCACAGTTCCCGAATCTTCCAGTCCAAGTAGTAGAACTAAAAAAAGCAGCAGATGCAGACGTTCTTCTCACGGTCACCCCATCTGAAGCCCCTCTGATCTCTGATGAATGGATTGCACAAGGGACACATATTAATGCAATGGGTGCTGATGCTCGAGGGAAACAGGAACTGGATCCAGCGATTCTCTCTCGAGCAGAAGTATTTGTGGATGATCTGATGCAGGCAGTTCATTCGGGAGAGATAAATGTGCCGATCAGTACAGGAATCTATCATCCTGAACAGGTTGCCGGCACACTGGGGGAAGTTATTACTGGAAAAATCAGCAGGAGTTCTCCAGATGCAATAACGGTCTTTGATTCAACCGGTATTGCAATTACCGACCTTGCGGTAGCACACCTGGCACTTGGAAAAGGAACAATCATTGACCTGCCATTTCCGGATAATGACGGAATTGTTGTCTGAACAGGAGAAAAAAAATGCATACACACCGCTGTCCATCATGTGGTAAAGAAATATCGGGTCAGACAGATAACTGTGAATATTGCGGAATGTCGATTACCAATAATGAAAAGGAGATGGTGGTTGAACCTATATCACCCTATGATGACCTGTTTTCAGACGACATTATCCCCCCAAAACCTTCAGAACCGGTTCAGGAAAAACCACCTGTAAAAGGTCCTTATCTTTCACCGGATGATGATCTTGAAGGGCCGGAAACGGCTCCCAAAAAACAGACGTTTTCTCTTCCAGTCTCAAGAGAATTGATCTTTCTTGCGGGTATTGCCATAATTGGGATAGTTATCATTATGGTTTTGTTCTTCTTACCCGGACCCTCATCAGATACAGAATCAGCCGGGCAGAATATCACCCAAATACCTGTTCCTGAAAATACCAGTTCTATCCAGGAAGAGACCACACCAGTCCCGGCAGTACCTGTATCAAAATCTGAGGGGTACACAATGTCGGATGATTTTTCAGATAGAAGCAGCGGCTGGGGAGAATATGACAGTGACACCTATATGCGATATTATTCACAGGGAGAATACCACATGGTCCAGAAAGGTGAAGACATGTCTGATAGGGCTCTCCTCGGAAATGATGCTGAAAATTTCATTACCGAAGTGAAGGCAAGGCTTGATTCCGGCCCACTCACCGGACAGTATGGGATTCTCTTCCGCTTTTCTGATGATAACTATTACCTGTTCGGAATTAACGGGAGAGGCTGGTTTACCGTAAAAAAACATGTCGATGGTAAAGTCTACGAACTTATACCGTTAACCGAAACCTACATTCTCAACAAGGGATATGTTACCAATAAACTTGGCGTAAAAGCTGATGGAAACACCTTGAGCTTGTATATTAACGGAAAGATGGTGCGGGCCATCAGTGATACCTCACTTACCCATGGGGATGTAGGGTTCTTTGTATCAAGACTGGCTGAAGAAGGATATATTAAAGAACAGTCTGTCTCCGTCGCATTTGACGACTTTAAATATGGAGAGATATCATAGATTTAGTCGGGCCTCTGTAAAATGATTTGGAAAAATCTAAAAAATGAAAACTATATTCCATAGTTTTCAAAAAGAATACTAACACCAATATATTTCTCAATTTTTTTCAGGACGAAATAATTAACCTCGTTATCACAATTCAATCCGGAAAAGATCAGGTGAGTCATTTATTTTTTGATTCGCCCCGGGTTTGAACACCGTTACCCATGAGCTGTAATCATGAACAACAGTACTACCATAATTATCGGGGGAGGTCCTGCCGGACTTTTCTGTTCACTACTCCTGGCAAAAACCGGATGCCCGGTGCTTCTTCTGGAAAAGATGCACACATGCGGAAGAAAACTACTCATTTCCGGTTCAGGGCAATGTAACCTGACACATACCGGAACCATTCCCTCATTTCTCAATCATTATGGGGAACATGGAAAATTTATCAGGTCTGCTCTGATGCATTTTCCCAATCATGAACTCATCAGATTTTTTGAAGAACAGGGAATTGAATTTACAGAGAATGAAGAGGGAAAAATATTCCCAAAATCTGGTAAATCAAGGGATATATTAACGGCACTATTAAATGAGGCCGATAATGCCGGTGTTCAAATACAGGTAGATGAACCGGTACAAAAAATTACGCATCATTCTGATGAATTTGTTGTAACAACCAAACTCACAGAATATTACTCTCCATATGTTGTTCTTGCAACCGGAGGTTTTACCTATCCGGTGACCGGCTCCACAGGGGACGGCTATTTATTTGCACAAGAAATGGGCCACAAAATAATACAACCAGGTCCTGCACTTGCCCCGGTATATATCCCGGAATTTCCTTTCGGTGAACTATCAGGTATTTCGTTCTCCGGAGCCAGATTATCAGTTTTTCGTGACAACAAAAAAATGAGGGAGACCACAGGAGATATTCTTATCACACACAAGGGACTCTCGGGTCCGGGTATCCTGGATTTGTCCCGATATATCAGAGACGGTGATGAACTTAAGGTTTCATTTCTGCCCTGTCAGAATAGTGCCAATGCACGTGATGAACTGACAGGATACTTTTCGTCCGGAGGAATAAAACAGGTTAAAACGATTCTTTCCAGCCTGCACCTCCCTGAGAGGTTTGCCAGAAAAATCATGGAAGTTGCTCAGATACCATCAGACATAACCTGCGCACAATTTAGTAAACAACTCCGAAACAGACTTATCACCTTTTTACTTGAATATCCATTTTCTGATGTCAGGCTTGGGGATCAAAAAGATGCTATGGTCACCAGAGGCGGTATTGCACTTGACGAGATAAAACAGGATAGCATGGAGTCTAAAATAATTCAAGGACTTTTTTGCATTGGTGAAACACTGGATATTGATGGTGATTGCGGGGGATATAACCTACAGGCTGCGTTTTCTACAGGCGCACTTGCCGCCAGTGGAATTCACAAAAAAATTACCGGGAAAAAAATATCAGAAAAATAAAGAGAGATATTCAGATTTGGGAAACCCCGCCAGCTTCCCTGATAAGTCCGCTCATATCAATCCAGATAACAAGCTCCTTTTTATTTTCACCTTTTTCTCCTACATCCTTTTTAATGACACCCAGGATGTGTGAATCTTCTCCGGCACCATGCGAATGTTGATCAATATCTGCAACATTTACCGTCAGAACCGAGGTGACCTCATCTACGACAACCCCGGTCTTTCCATCAGTAACAGACTCATCCAGAACAATGAACCGTAGGTCTTCATTATCTGCAGCTTTTCCTTTAGTGATTCTGAGTAACTGCCGGAGATCAACAATGGTCGTTATCTCTCCTCTGAGGTCGATTATTCCCCGGATATACGCAGGTGCATGGGGAAGCGGAGTAATTTTTGATGCTTCAACAATCTCCTTTACATCAAAGAGATTTACTGCAAATTTATCGTCTCCGATAATAAATTCAACAACCTGAACTTCTTCATTACCATGCTCATTTGTTGTAACCCCTGCCTGTTGTGTAGCCGCTAAAACCATATGCACCACCTCATATCCACAAACCCGGTCATTGATCTCCAGGAATAATGTACCAAGTAGATCCCTTACCTGTTGGGATTATTTATATATTGTTATAATCGTTGCCACTCTGGATAACAGGTATCTGGTGATTCCTGATCAGAGTTTATCTTACCAGAAGTACCTACCTATGTAATATCCTAAATAACTTCCTGTTTTTGAACAGTTCATACCATCGAATAAAAGGCAGGGCAAATTTTGCTCCCATCACGAGGATATGAAAAAAAGGTCCTTCAAAACGTGAAGAGACGTCTTTTAGCCGGTTAGGAATATCAATACCTTGTGGACATGAAGATAAACATGAACCACACTCTGCACAGGCAGATGCTACTGATACTCCACTCATTACTCCTCCAAGCCTGATGGCATATACAGCATTTGTTCGCCATCCATCTCCAAACATGTGTACATTATTGTACATCTCAAAACATGATGGAATATTTACTCCGAATGGACAGGGCATACAGTACTGGCAGCCGGTACAGGGGACTTTCATGAGTGAACGCCATGTCTTGGCGACATCTGCAATAGTAGCTGACTCTTCCGGGTTCAGGGATTTTGGATATGCGGTTTCAGCAGTTTTGCAGTTTTCATCAACCTGTGCAATATCATTCATCCCGGACAGAACCATGGTAACTTCGGGCTGGTTCCACAACCAGCGGAGAGCCCACTCAGCAGGTGTCCGGTTAACTTTTGAACTGGCCCAGATTCGGGCGATTTCATCAGGAGGTCTGTTGGCCAGTTTTCCTCCCCGGAGAGGTTCCATAATAATAACGGCAAGTCCCTGTTTTGCCGCATAAAGCAATCCTTCCCTTCCTGCCTGGCTGAACTCATCTAGAATGTTATACTGAATCTGACATACATCCCACGAATAGTCATCAACAATTTTTTTAAAAGTCCGGGTATCTTCATGGAATGAAAAACCGGTATGAATAATTCTTCCGTCTCTTTTAGCATTATCAAGAAAATCCAGAACACCAAGATTTTTCATCCGTTGCCAGCTTTCTTTCCCCACAGAATGAATAAGGTAGTAATCGATATGATCAGTCTGAAGCCGGGTTAGTTGTGCTTGTAAAAAAACATCCATATCCCCCCTGGTCCGGACCAGCCAGTGAGGGAGCTTGGTAGCTAGTTGGACTTTTTCCCGATACCCATTGGCAAGGACCCTCCCGACAAAAGATTCTGACTGCCCATGATGGTACATCCAGGCTGTATCAAGGTATGTCACTCCATTATCAATCGCATACCGGAGAAGGGGCAAAGACAACTCTTCATCTATCGCACCATTTTTTTCCAAAAACCGCATACACCCAAATCCCAGAATAGGAAGTTTTTCCTGCGTTTTTGGAACAACTCTGTAAAGCATACAAATAACCCTGTTATATAATACTGGTGGTTTTTCAGGAACAATCAGAGGATGGAAAATTTTGTCTCATGCATCCTGTGCGTAGCAAGAGCCTGAATAGTCCGGTATTTTTCAACAGTCTGGATGATTTTCCGGTTGAGATCTGAAAAAACCAGAGATGGATCCCCGGTTTTCAGGACATAGAAATCAGCCCCGGTATCCTTAGCTTCCTGGGCAAGTCTTTCATGTTTTAATCCGGTGAAGAGTATGAATGGTATCATATTACCTGATAGCCGGATGTGTAACAGAATTTCAAGACCGTTCATCTCCGGCATCTGATAATCTGAAATAACAACATCAAAACATGTAGTGCGAAGAAGTGCAAGGGCTTTTTCACCAGATTCAACAGATACTATCTGATAATTCCCAAATGTCGGAAGATAATCACAAACGGTGGATCTCCATAGCTCCTCATCATCAATGTGTAGTACCCGGAGAGGTTCATCAGGCATATAGAATATGATATTCATTGCAGGATTTAGCAATATAAGTTATTATCTGAATCAAAGTCAAAGACATGCTATTGCATGGCATTCCTGTATTGCATTACTGGCAGCATTACTGGTATGCAGGTCTGATTTGCGATGCTGGTTGGCAAATTGTTAATATTTCATCCGTTGAATGGTCATTCAGCCCGGAATAAACAGGACACCTGTTACTCATACACTAGAAATGATGACGGGAATCATCAGAAATTTTTAGTGTCTGTAGATTCGGATGCCAGATGTCTTTAAAATTGAATATCTGGGCCACTGGTATAAAATACCAGAATGTAAGGGAGGGAATGACAATGGTTACTGAAGTAATAACAAGTGAACATAAATTCACAAAAATGAATCCAAATGTTGAATGTGCTCTCCGTGATGCACAAAACTGTAAAATGGCCGGAGACTATCAGCTCGCCCTGAACCTGTACAATGATATTATTTCCAATGATCCATCAAATGCACGGGCATTACACCACAAAGCAAACGTATTAGATCTCATGGGAAATCATACTGAAGCTATCCGATGTTATGATTCTGCTCTTGAGTGTGATCCCTACGATGCTGAAATCTGGTACAACAGGGGAATGACACTGAGAAAGATAGGCCAGCATGAGGAAGGACTTGAGAACATCAAAAAAGGTATCTCCCTTGCAATGGGAGATCTTTGATGATTATTATTTTATTTTTTAGATCTATTGACGAATAATTTATGAGTTCACTTTCACCCTGTTTACCTGAAGTTTATATACTCCTGACCCTGACCATCAGGGTATGCCGGTGATACCATCCTATCTTACAACCATCGCTCCCTGGGAATTTTCAGCATATATTGCCCCAAGGGATATCATTCGTGCCGCACTACCTGAGGCGGTTAGTTCATACCGGTCGGTTGTCCATCTTTACCTAAATGAAGGGAGCAGACTGTTTAGCCATTCACAAGAATCCGGTATTAAGGATATCAGAATCACCGATTATGAAATGCTCATCTCCCATATTACTAACAAGAAAGGAGATCTTCTTCTCATTGAATGCTGTGATGAATGGTTCGGGGATGAACCTGAACGAATCCTCGAATTCGGATTGAAATGTAAAGAATACTCAAAAAAAAGAGGAGCGGTTGTTGTACTTGGAGTAAAAGCAAATTATATATTCAGGACACTTTCCCCATTTATTGGTCCGGTGCAATGGATAAAAACCAATAGCAAATACGCTTTTTCTCAAAAACCCCTGTTTGTCAATGACAATATGAATATTTACCAGTACGGACAGCAGACTTTGCAGGTGTGAACAAATGATTAGAAAAAGAGATAATATAACCAAAAATAGAAATTCAGAATTTTTTCCGATATAAACGAAATTGATCTCATGATCTCTTTTATTATAAAGGGAGTTTCAGAATCCCTAGAAACCATTATTATACAGAATATTTTTCAAAGAAAGTTGTCGGGGGAATCCTTGGAGATTTTTCATAGAGAGTCTTATGCAATGTAGAAAAAAATATCCGATTATTGAAGGACAATGAATTCCTTTACATATCTTGTATCAGAATCATCCGCGGGTTCCCATGACCGTCGATATACCCCTGAAAAAGACTGGTTTCCAACACCTGTTGCCTTAAGAGTCCAGATGTGTGTACCGCCTGCTCCGACAAGCCGCTTATTATCCGGACCGACAAATGTATCATCTATGATTACAAGCCCATCAGTTACAGTGACATTCCAACTGTAACCGGTTGTAGGGTTTTCTTTTAAAGATATCTGGGTTGGTTGTCCGATTTTTAATTCTTCCGGAATAGTTCTGTTTGTCTTGTCCTGAAGCATTGTTATTTCCTCTTCATAAGAATAGGAGATATCTGATTCATTACTCTCCATAGGTTCTGGATTGGTCGGGAGAGGGATTATAACGTCCTGTTTTTTGCCTTCAATAGTATCTGTTCCGATACATCCGGATAAAGATGCTGCTCCAACCAGGATAATGAAAATGCCTGTCAACAGCTTGTTCATATATACCATACCAATCAACAATCTCAAAAGTCTGTCGGTGACAAAAAATATGAACGTAACAAATAATTCATATTTTCTCTTCTCCAACCTTTTAGAAAGATGAATACCCAAAAAACCTTCAATATTTTTTTTCTCATGGAGAAACCATGAAGATCCTCCATACCTCAGACTGGCATCTTGGAAGTCAGATCTGTGGTAGGAAACGATATGAAGAACATGAAACCTTCCTCTCCTGGCTACTAGCGGTGATAAAAAGTGAACATGTCGACATACTCATTGTTGCCGGAGATGTTTTTGATTCAACAACACCACCGAACCGATCGTTGGAACAATATTACCATTTTCTGGCGCAAGCCGCAGGATCCTGCTGCAGACATATCATTATTACCGCTGGAAATCACGACTCTCCTTCTCTCATCTCTGCTCCCCGTGAATTATGCAAATATTTGAATATAAATGTCATCGGTCATGTAACAGAAGATCCAAAAGATATGGTTCTGGTCATATCAGATGAGGATAATCGACCATCAATAATTATATGCCCGGTTCCCTACCTCCGGGACCGGGACGTTCGAACGGTTCTTGCAGGTGAGAGCTGCAATGAAAAAATTGCAAATATGATCTCCGGAATAAAATCACGATATCATGAAATCGGCAGATGTGCAGAAGATAAGAGAAAAGAAATTGGGTGCGATATTCCGATAATTGCTACCGGTCACCTTTTTGCAGCAGGAGGAATCACAAGAGATGACGACGGGAGCCGTGATTTATATCTTGGAAACCTTGCATGTGTCGGTGCAGATGCATTTCCTCCCTGTATTGATTATCTGGCTCTTGGCCATCTGCATCTCCCACAAAAAGTCTGCGGAAATAATCACATGAGATACTCCGGAGCCCCCCTTATTATGGGATTTGGAGAGGCAGGAAAAACGAAATCAATTCTATTAATAGAGACAAAAGGGGATGGACCAGTATCAGTACAGGATGTTAGGGTTCCAGTCTTTCAGCAATATCTGCAAATTTCCGGACCGTTTGATCACATTGCATCAGAATTAACCAGATTAAAACTTGAATCGGATTCGATTTTCGTCGAGGTTCTTTTAGATGATCCGGGAATTATCCCTGACGCACAGGAGAGGATACGAAGTATTACCACCGGATCACCGGTAGAAGTTTTCAGGATTAAAAATATTCGTCTGTTAAACCAATCCGTGCAAAAACATGGGGAGGATGAATCGCTTGACCAGCTCACTCCTGAAGAGGTATTTATCCGGCGAATGGATTCAGTAGAGATTACTGAAACTGACCGTCAGGAGCTCCTTGAATCATTCCGGGAGATATATACCGAACTGCTGGAAAAGGACACGAACTTGGAGTAGAATCGATGAAGATCCTGAAACTAAAATTTTCAAACCTGAATTCCCTGGCCGGAACCTGGGATATCGATTTCACTGATCCTGTATTTACCTCTTCAGGCTTTTTTGTGATCACTGGTCCGACCGGGTCAGGGAAAACTACCGTCCTTGATGCTATCTGTCTTGCACTCTATGGCAGAACCCCCCGACTTGGTAAAGTCACCAAGACAAGTAATCAAATCATGAGCAGACATACCGGTGAATGCTCTGCTGAAGTTGTTTTTGAATCACAAAAAGGGAGATTTATCTGTAACTGGAACCAGCGAAGAGCAAGAAACAAACCAGAAGGAGAACTGCAATCACCACAGCACGAGATATGCAGGGCTGATAGCGGAGAGATTCTGGCTACAAAAATAAACCAGGTCCAGGAGATGGTCGAAGAAGTAACCGGCATGGATTATTACCAGTTTACACAGTCCATTCTTCTCGCCCAGGGAGGGTTTGCCGCATTTCTTCAGGCAGGTGCTGATGAGCGGGCACCAATCCTTGAGCAGATAACCGGTACAGCCATCTATTCAGATTTGTCGAAAAAAACCCATGAGCGATATACAAAGGAACGGGAAAAACTCGATCAGTTGAATCAGGAACTTGATCTCATTTCTGTCCTCTCCCCTGAAGAAAAGGAGAACATAAATCAGCAGATAGAGAATATCCAGAAAACGGTCGCCGAAACAGACGGCGAAATCACCAGAACAACAGACGCTATCCGATGGATTGAAACGGTGGAAAAACTCAGGCGAGAGATCCAGGATCTGGAAACAGATGCGAACCATCTAACAGAGAAACAGGTTGCATTTGAGCCATCCCGGTTGGCATTCTTAACAGCACAGAAGGCTGCATCTTTCCTGGGATTATATGCACCATTGGAACTAAAACGGGATACTCTGCAAAAGGATACAGAAAAACAGCAGGAAACAGTCCAAGCGAAAGATACTCTGCTGTCATCTCTTCCGGATTTAGATAACGCAGTCTGTTCTGCTCAAACCGGCATGGAGCAGGCAGAGCGGGAAAGAGAGGAAGGAATCAGACTCATCCAGACAATTCGTGCCCTCGATAAGGAAATCAGCGATAAGGAAGCAGGAATTAAAAAGGATAACAATGAGTTAGACGAGCTGCAAAACCTCCTGACCGGTTATAATAACAATTTGAAGCAGGCAGAAAAGAGACAGCAGGAGATACTAGACTCCAAAAAAATCGCAACCCACTTTATCAGTCAACATGCCACGGACGCAACTATAAGAGATCAATATTCAGGGATTGAAGAGAAGACGTCTCAAATCAGAGAACACCTTGATGCAATCGAAAAAGATAAAACAGAATGCATCGGGCAGAAAACCCAGATTCTGAAAGCAAAGCAAGAACTGACAGACCTTCAAAAGAAAAAAGAACAACAGCAACAGGAATTAAAAAAACAGGAAGCAGAGCAAAACAACCTTGAGATAGAACTGGAAAAACTCCTTTTGGGAACATCCCTAAAAGACCTGAGAAAGAGCCGTGATGAGACAAAGATTCGCCTAGAAAGACTGAACCGGCTGAGTGAGATTCAGGCAGGGATAAAAGAGGTATCTACCAAACAGGAGGCCCTTGAACAGAAACGGGATGACCTGATTCATTTCCTGCAGATATCAGGGGATGAAAAAGACCACATTAAATCAGATCTTAACCATCGGGAAGAAACCCTAGAAATAAAACAAAAAGCGGCATTCCTTGCTGCAAAGGTAAGAGACCTGACAATAGAGAGAAATCAGCTTATAGATGGGAAGCCCTGTCCTCTCTGTGGCTCCCTCCACCATCCGTTTGTAATCGGGCAGGAACTAGATCCAGACGAGATCATAAGCGATTTTGTAGAAGAAGAAAACAAGATTAAGGATCTTAACCGGCAACTAACGACTCTCACAACCAAAATAGCAGAAAAAGATGGTGAATTAAAACGTTGTCTTGAAGACATCACCGAATGTGAAAAAATACTTAACGAACAACACAGAGCATGGAACGAAGGGACAGATACCCTGGGTTTGAACACTGAAACTGATTGTTTCTCCCTTACCTCCTGCATTGATGGGACCACTTCAGAACTCACGAACCTGGATACAACACTCCACAATGCAGAACAATGTGAGGAAAAAATCAGGAAAGCAGCACCTCTTATAACAAAATGTCGTGAACACCTGAATACCTGTCAGAAGGAATGCAGGGAGAAGGAGTTTGAGATCGAATCAGGCAATAACAAAATCGAGCAGTATCGAAATAGAATCATAACAGCTGATAAGAGAGTTACCACCTGTTTCGATGAATTAATACCGATACTGACAGGTCTTGGCTGTTCAATCAGTAGGGAAACCAATATCACGGCATTGCTCCTCACCCTCCGAAACCGCCAGAAAAGATTCCGGGAGGAAGAAGACCGGATTCGGACCTGTGAAGAGCAACTCAGGGAGATAGAGGCAGAGATAAGCGGACTTTTAGCGAAGATATCTGAAAAGGCAGATGAGATATCCAGAAAAACTGAACATCTCAGAGAGGAAGAGAGAAAACTTCTTGCAATAAAAGATGAGAGAAAGCAAAAGTTCGGAGAAAAACTTACAGAGAATGAAGAAAAACGCCTGGCTGAAATAGTATTAAAGGCAAGGGAGAACCTCGAAGCCAGGCAGAAAGACAAAACTTACCTCTCAAATCGGTTACAGTCATTAACGAGCCTTCTTTCAGACCTTGAAACGCGAATTGCCATAACTGATGACGATATTCAAAAATCTCTTAAGATATTTCTAACGCAAATCCAAACGGCAGGGTTTGCAGATGAGCAGAAGTTTAAAACCTCTCTTATGAAACCGGAAGAGATTTCACAACTGGAAAAGGTATGGGAAGATATCAGAACCGAACAGACCAGGATTAATGAACGACAAAGTTCTGCCAAAATCAGGTATGAAGAGGAACTACGGAAAAACCTCACAATAAAACCAATTTTAGAACTTCAGGGAGAACTCGTTTCATTCCAGGATCAAAAAACCCAGTGTATCACTGAAATTGGTAAAAACCAGGAAAAACTCTCCCAGCATGATGAGATGATGAGGCAACTTGGTGAAAAGATTGCCGGGCGGGATAAACAGCAACATGAACTGGATAAATGGTCACGGCTCCATGAACTCATCGGATCAGCAGATGGGAAAAAATTCAGAGTGTTTGCCCAGGGACTTACCTTCTCCATCCTCCTCGGCCATGCGAACCAACACTTACAACGGATGACTGATCGATACATCCTCATTCAGGACAAAAGCATTCCTCTTGACATGCAGGTCATCGATACCTGGCAGGGAGGGGTAATAAGATCAGTAAAAAATCTCTCCGGAGGAGAGGTGTTCATCGTCAGCCTTGCTCTTGCCCTTGGTCTTTCAGGAATGGCAAGCAAAAATGTCAGGGTGGATTCACTCTTTTTAGATGAAGGATTCGGTACCCTCGATGATGAGGCACTTGAAACTGCTCTTTCAACACTATCCGGACTTAAGCACGAAGGGAAACTTATCGGAGTTATTTCGCATGTTAAAACTTTAAAAGAACGCATCCCTACTCAGATAGTTATTGAAAAAGGAAACAATGGTCACAGCCGGATAATAATTCCGGAATAAATTCTATAGTTCTAATTTTTTTTAAACTTTTTAATACCATTATTACCTGATTCCCAATTGTTCATATGAATACTTTTTTTGTATTACAAAAAAAGATACTATATCATGAAATGGCATGAACACTGCCAGTATATGGAACTCCCTCGTGACTACCCGGTTCTGGAACTTGCCCGGTTCCATGGCCACCTGGGTCCCTTTATCGTTCTTGGATACCGGATGGGAAGATATGCACTGAAAAACCTTGGAGAAAACCCCTTTGCAATCAAAGCACGGGTTTATTGCTCCGGGGTAACACCCCAGTCCTGTCTGGCTGATGGCATTCAGCTTGGAAGCGGATGTACTTTAGGAAAAGGAAATATTGAAATCGTTAAATCAGATCTCATTTACGGCGAATTCTCTTCAGAGGAAGTTGGAATCAGGTTAACACCGCACCCACTTACATCTTTTCCGGATGAAAATCCGGATTATGAACTTGAAATTGAGCGATATGCTGCAGACCTATATAAACTTCCGGATGACCAGCTCTTTTCTGTTGAGGCCATTGTATGACAGGGGGAGCTAAAGATGTCATTTTGTTAAACCAGGTCTATACCACCTACGAAGGTGCTGACCTCCCGGTAATTCAGGATGTTAGCCTGCATATAAAACCCGGTGAATTTGTCGTTATCGGAGGTCCGAATGGTGCCGGGAAAACAACACTTCTTGAGACAATTGCCGGACTACTTCCGGTAGTAAACGGGAGTGTCACAGTATGTGGTCATGATGTGGTCAGTGACGGGTGCACGGCAAGAAAAAAGATTGGATATGTCATTCAGAATTTTGATTTTCACCCGTTCACTCCGTTTACCGTTGAGGAAGTAGTCCTGATGGGAAGATACGGGAAGATTGGATGGCTGAAGAGACATTCGGGTTATGATATGGAAAAAGTCACATCTGCCATTGATAACCTTGGTCTTACCCTTATAAGACATAATCAGATAGGAAAACTCTCAGGGGGACAACAACAAAAGGTTCTCATCGCACAAAACCTTGCCAAGGAACCGGAAGTCCTACTTCTCGATGAACCCTTCAGTAACCTGGACATGGTAACCAGAGAAGAAGTCAGTAATCTATTATGTGAAATTGCAGATGGAGGAATCCCGGTCCTCATAGTTTCACATGCATTTGATGCACTCCCGAATAGAACAATCAGGGTTCTTGTAATGCAGAACGGGAAAATAATTCTGAACCAGCAATCTGATCCTTCAAAGGTCGGGAACCTGGTGCGGACTGCCTCGGTGGCAGCCTGATGCTTGAATTTCTTATCCCGAATAATGTCCTCTGCCATGCGGTGGAGGCCATGCTCTTTGCATCTCTTGGTTGCGCCCTGCTCAGCGTTCTGATTACCCAGATGAACATCTCTTCCATAGGGTTTACGATGTCTCATGCTGCTTTTGCAGGTGGCTCAGTTGGAGCTTTTTTTGGTTTCGCAATCATCCCGTCTGCAATTTTTATCAGTATTCTGACCGCTTTTCTTATGGGCCCCTTAAGTGACCGGACCAGAATGCACACCGATACCACCCTCGGAGTGCTCTTCGGAACCATGATGGCCGTTGCCATTTTCTTTATTGCTCTCATGCAGGGAACAGGAAAGGGTTTCGAGGCCAGTTCGTTACTATACGGGAATGTCATATCCCTGTACCGGGAAGAGATCTATGCTCTGGCACTCATTACGATACTAATCATTGTATTCCTTATCGCCTTTTATAAAGAGATAACCGCGATTGTATTTCACAAACGCATTGCGGAAATCGCAGGCATTAAAGTCAGGCCGATTTATTACGGGATATTATTTCTCATTTCAATAATGGTTGCCATAAGCATCCCCATCGTTGGCGGATTGCTTCTTTATGTCTGGTTGGTAACTCCGGCAGCAATTGCGTACCAGTTTTGCAATACTATAAAAAGGATGTTTATCATGGCTCCTCTCATTGCAATTATTATAAGCGTGACCGGAGCAGTCTGCGGCATTATGTATTCTCTTCCGGTTGGTCCCCTCACAGCAGTGGTTTTCAGTGCTTTTTTTGTGGGATCAGTTGCCTTTTCTCCGAAACGTAAAGTTATTTTTCACAAACATTAATACAAAAAATGAAGAAGTAATAATTATGAAACGTGTAGCACTGTTTCTTATCCTCGGCTTCATCCTCTTTCTGATGCCGGCAGCCGGGGCTCTTGATGTAGTAACCACGACAAGTGTCCTCTGGGACCCGGTTCAGGCAATTGGAGGAGATGCGGTTGATGTCGTATATATTGCAGATCCATCCGTATGTCCGCACCTACAAGGAGACATTCTTCCCGGACTTATTCAGAAAAATGCAGAAGCACTTGAAAGTGCAGATCTATTCCTGGCCCATAACTCAAGCATGGACGTTGCAACCATGCAGGCAATTGAAAAATTCCGTGATTCAAATGGATATGGAAAGACAAACTGGAAAATTTTAAACCCGGACGCATCCTGGAACACACCAGAAACTGCATTGGTACTTACAGACACTGTCCTTGGATGGCTCAAAGCAGCTGATTCACAAAATGCAAAAGCATTCGAAGAACGTGCAGCCGCATATAAAAGTAAGATCACTGCTGCAGGAAATCTCACTGAAGAAGAAAAGAGTCTTCTGTCCAAGAAGTATGCAATTGTAATGGCATGGCAGAAAGAACCGGTGGAAAAATGGCTGGGTGTTAATGTCGTTGACATTTTTGCACCAGAATTTGCGTATGGCGGAAATAAGACACCAGCCAAGATTGTGGACATTATGAAGGCTGATCCACAGAAACTCTATGCACTTGACATTCTTCCGGGAGGAGGAAAGATTTACGTTATTGAGAATATGCAATCCGGAGAACTAGCCAAAGGCATTGAAGAAGCTCTTGTTGATATGGCAATTTATGCTGACAGAGTTATCTTTACTAACTTCCCGAAATCAATTGAAGGTGTGAATTCAATTCCGGATGTCTTAAAACACAATAAAGAACTGATCCTTCAGTAACACCTTTTTTTTCTCTATAGAATATAGAGAGTAATTTCATATGTGTTGTTACCAGATTATTATTTGTAATACTACGGTGATTTTTACTACGAGGTGGCAGTACACAAATAAACCCATGGAAAACTACCGATTCATCGACTGTTCCATCAACACAGCACCATAAATAACCCGGAAAGGTTTTTGCCATGAAAAGTCACCGTATACCCACCTCTCCTCCGGGAAAATCTCTGAAGAATGGTTCATATGGACAAGAGATTGAGCCTGAAAGAGATCGAACTGTTTTTTTATCCATTCAGAATTATTAGTTGCAGGGAAAACCTCATCGGTGTTGACCTGTCAGAAAATCAAAAAAAAAGATTTTTTAATTCGTTATACAGAGGGTATCGCCGGACTTTTTCTCTTTCCCATGACTTCTTTGTAACAAAGAACCAGGAGATAGAGAGTCACTCCAAGAAGGATTATCGTCGAGCCTGATGGTACATCAAATATCCACGATAAGTAAATCCCCGTTGTTGTGATGAACATTCCGGTTAGGGTGGCACCAATCATCATCCCCTTCAGCGTATTTGAAAAAGGACGAATAATCGCTGCAGGGAGGGTGAGTAAGGCAATAACAAGAATGATACCGACGATCTGGATAAGGACAACTACCGACACGGCAATCAGCAAAAGAACCAAAAGGTTAAAAATCCGGGTAGGAAGACCAGAAATAGAGGCATACTCCTGATCAAAGGCAATTGCCTGTAAGACAGGATAGAGTAACCCTACCAGAACGACAACAATAACACATAAAAATGCAATCAGCGTGAGATGACCGGATGGAACCAGTAAGATATTCCCGAATAAATAACTAAAGAGGTCAGGAGTATAACCCGGGGTGAGTGATAGACATAATATCCCAAGTGCCATCCCTCCGGCCCAGAATGCTCCGATAAGGGTGTCAATGTGCTGTCTGGCCCGGTCCATCAATCCCCATATAAGCGTTGCTACTCCAAGAGTGAACCAGAATGCTCCGGCAAGAGGATCAATCCCAAGAAAATATCCAAGACCTATCCCACCAAATGCTGCGTGAGATATTCCTCCGGCTACCGATATCATGTGTTTGACGACCACATAACTTCCGATTATCCCGCACACAATAGAAGACAGAATTCCTGCTGCGAGTGCCGAACGAAAGAATTCATATCCCAATGCTTCAATCATGGCTTATCTCCATGATATTCCAAAACCCTGTGTGGAATATCACCATGAGTGATAAGATCAACAGGACACCCATAAGTCTTTGCCAGCATATCTGCAGTAAGATGATTAGTATCATGCTGATAGAGCCGCCTGTTCAGGCATGCCACATGAGTTACATGCCGTGATACTACACCAATATCGTGAGTAATCATCAGGATTGTTATGCTTTTTGACAAAACAGAAAGAAGTTCATAGAAGTGCTCCTCAGTCGGGGTATCGACATACACCGTTGGTTCATCAAGGATAAGGATGTCAGGATCTCCAACAAGCGCTCTTGCTATCAGCACCCGTTGTCGTTCTCCACCGGAAAGATCAGATATCGGGCGTTTTTCAAGGGATTTTATGGAAAGTTTTGATAATGCTGTATCTACAGCAGTATAATCCTTATCCTTGTATCTTCTGATTAAACCCGGTTTTTTCCCGATTCTTCCGGTAAGAACCATCTCCCTGACAGTTATGGGAAACGTAAAATCAAACATCTGATGTTGGGGAACATACCCGATACGGATTCGACCTTCAAGTGACGCGGGCTTTCCAAAAAGAAATATCTCACCAGAATCAACTGGTGTCAGTCCGAGTATTGCACGAATAAGAGTAGTTTTTCCGGCCCCGTTCGGCCCAATAATCGCATAGAAATCCCCCTTTCTTACAACCAGGTTGACATTATCCAGTATCAGCTGATTCTGGAAATATACGTTCACATTCCTGACTTCAATAACCGGGTTGTTTTCCATTAATGACCTGCGATTTTTTGTGCAATTTCCTGCATATTCTCAAGATAGTTACCGGCAAGGGGACTGATGAGGATAACAGTTCCGTTCAGTTCTTTTGCGAGAGTTTCTGCCTGCCGGGTAGATGTTTCCGGTTCTGCAAAGATGAACGTGATGCCGAGTGTTTTTGCCTTCGTAATGAGATCAGCTAATCCCTGTGCTGATGGTTCATGACCTGCTTCCTCTGCAGCCATCTGGGTAAGGTTATAATCCCGGCAGAAATATCCAAAGGCCGGATGATACACCAGAATAGTCCGGGATGAAAGATCCTGAAGGGAATCGTGTATCGAATCATCAACCTGGTTTAACCGTGCAAGGTAATTATCCCTGTTTTGTTCATACAAATCTTTTCTCCCGGGCTCAATCTCAACCATTCCATCACAGGTTTCACGGACTATAGTTGCTGCATTAGTAAGGGACATCCAGACATGAGGATCTGTTCCTTTTTCTTCATCACCATGTCCGCTCCCGGACAGAAGGGGTATAGTACGTGAACTGTTTACAACCTTAAGGTCAGGATATAACTTATGAATTCTCTCTATCCACCGGTTTTCAAACTCAACACCGGATCCAAGGGCAACATACAGATCTGCATGTTCGAGCTCAGCTATTTGAGATGGCGTTGGTTCAAATGTATGCGGACTTGCACCCGGAGGAACCATTACCAGTACAGATACATTGGATTCCCCTGCTATTGCCCTGATGAACTCTTCCTGTGGAGGAATAGTACAGGCAACAATTAAATCCTCTGAATCCCGTGTATCCGGAGTTGAACTGATGCATCCACTTGTTAGTAAGAGAAAGGAAACAAGTAAAATAAAGGACCATTGAGATAACAAATTCTTAGCAAAAACATTTTTTCCAAAAAGTTTTTGGTAATTAAGCTTATAGCTAAATTTTTTCATACAGATACTCCACAACAAACTGGATCGTGCTCGATAACTCCACATGAAGACCGGCTTGGGTGACCAAGAGACCGGCAAATCTGATTTATATGATTTTTTGGCACCAGATGCTCTATTTTTTCTGCCTGAACACAGGCCTGGTTTTCGGAAAGCCCGACTCTGGTAAACATAAGAGAGAGAATCCGGTGTCTCCGGATTAAAAACCAGACCATTTGTTCTCCATCATCAGTAAGGAAGACTCTCCTGTTTGAATCATACCTGACATACCCGGCATCACTCAGCTCATGAAGAGTTCGTGTTACGGTCGGAGTCCGGATACCAAAATTGCCTGCAATATCACCGGGTTTAACACCACCACCCTGAGCAAAAATATATTTTAAAAACCTGATTTTCTGAGGAGTATCGACACGACCAGCCATAGAAGATCATGTACGACATGGTCAATAAAGCTTCTAGCTAAAAATTTGTCCCGAAAAAAGAACAGGTTTTTTTACACATACCAAAAAATTATTTATTATTAACCATCTGTTGCCAAGACCGGAGAGTCTTCTGGACTGTTTTTCTCCCAAAGAAGAGATCACGAAAAACCGGGTCCGGCCTGATTCCCAGTTCTTCAGATACAGCAAAGACGCAGGCATTTCGTACCGGACAGGCGCGACATTTTGGCCCGGGACCACACCAGGAAGAACCAATAAGATAGAGAGGGAGATCTAAAATCCAGGGATCATCCGGTGCCAGCATACGGGCAAGCCGTCTTGCTTTCATGAAGGTAATCCCACTTCCATCCCCGCAAATCATCCGGCCCAGAACACGTGAATCAACGATATCTCCAACGATATCAAAGGAACCCCTGATATGCCCAAGATCTTTTAGAATGCCCACAACGAGACAGGCAATTGATTTTGGAATCTGGAGCAACAGGAGCCTTTTATAGACAGATTCAGGATCCTGCAGATAACCCTCCCATATCTGTCTTCCATCTCCCGCATAATATCTGACCATGCGACTTGCGATGAAATACAGGCGATTATGTATTTCCGGCATCGGATGGAGATTATAATCATAAAATCTCTCCTTCCAGCCTTCATAGGTATGGTCCAGAATAACCTGCCAGATTTTTTCAGGATCATCCAGAATCTCTTCAGAAAAGAATACTGCATTGTCCCAGACATCAGTTTTTCCTGACCGGTATTCCAGAAAACATGCAGTCAAAAAAATATTCGCGTCCTTCCTTCGGGTAATTTCTCCGACTCCTGTATACATTGAATAATCAGATTCCCGAAACCTCGGATGATCGTGCCTGAGTGATATCAGTTGCTCAGCCACCAGTTGGATTATTTCACTTGTAATCCGGCTTACACAGCTCTGCTCATCAGGAGATATTTCAGCCATCCGGGTAACCAGCATGGCCATTTCATCAGATGTTTTTAAAGCGGTTCCGGTTTTCATAATTACATATTGAGAAATTCAGATGGAAGGTGAAACCGGTTCACAAATACAGGGTTTAAGCCGGCTCATAATATCAGAAAGAAGGATATTGCCATTACCTTTACGATATGCGAATACCAGGTAGACCGGAAACATATTTCCTTTTCCCCAACGGTGAACACGAAGACGTATCCCGCAGACATCCGGATGCAGTAAAACCTCCTGTTCAATATCAGCACATAAGAAGGAAGTTGCCTTGTAATCACCTGTATATCCGGTCCAGGTCACCAGGAATGAGCCCGGACATTCCTCAATGAGTTCCCTGGAAAGTCCTGTCAAAGTATACCAGTCATCAAACCGATCCAAAACAGGTATTACATCTAAAGCACGGGGATTTTTCAGGATATGGGAAACCTCCAGATCGCCAATCAGGATCTTCGTGAATGGATACTTTTTATACCCTTCAATAATTGCATACCTGACTCCTGCATCTGAAAGAAGGTTTAGTGAATTTTCAAGATCTCCGTCGTGAAAATAGGCTACTGTTTTTTCACTATCTATTCCTATTGAAGGATTTGCTCCTGCTTCATAATGGAGAGTTGTATCTTTTCCTTCAGGAAGAGAACTATAATGACTACAAATGTGTTTGACAGTCCCGGTTTTTCCATGAAAAGAAAGGTGGTGCAACAGATCCTGAATAAACGTGGTTTTTCCAGATCCAGACCATCCGGCAATGTGAAATATTTTCATGCAACAACACCCGGGATCATACTATCCTTAGATCTGACAAGGAAAGATAATAATGAATGCGAATGGCAGACCTCATCATGAGAGTAATCTTCCGCTTCGGACTTCCATTTTACTCATATGAGGCAAATATTCTAACCCATTCCCTGACAAAAAGATAAATTGGACATATTTTCCAACTCTGCACGCATTTCATCACGGATCACAACATTTAACCTTTCCACAAACGAAGCATACGTTATACAACCGGCATGATTACCTCGTTCCTTCAGATAGCCTTTGCGGCCCTCTGCTGCTGGGTTCTGTTTATCACTATAGATATGATTTGGGCATTGCCTCGTGAAGGGGGCGTTGTCGGAGCAAAAGCAATTGCTTTAGCAGTAGAGAAAGCAGGAGGAAATATCAGGGGAGGGACAATGATGGGAAACATCGTTTCTTCCCCGGATGCTTCAGCCGGAACTCTTCTTGCTGCCTGTGGCGTGTACTGTTTTGGGATCCCCGGCGGTCTTCTTGCAACGGTTCTGGTATTTATCGGGAATCGGATCTGTTATGACAAAGGGCATGCAGGAACAAGCGGATGTTTCCTTGCTACATTTATGGTATATGGAGGGACGCTCATCGGTATTCCCGCTGAATATTTCATCACCGGGATGGTTATTGCCATAGTAACAATACAGGGTATTTCACACCGTCATTCGAGCAGGTTACTCGGGGCCATTTGGGAGATCAGAAAATGAGTTCCATCTTCGGAGAAAACTTCGATTTCTTCTCTTCCCCTTTTACATCACCTTTCATATCCCCCCCGACAGAGAGTGCAGAACTTGCTGCATTGTTATGTAGTTTTATCGCATTGTATGCCGTTTTAAGAATAATTCTTGAACCGGATGTCATGCGAAAACTCCCATTTCTGAATGTCTTCAGCTTTGCAATATCCGGGATCATGGCCCTTCTCATCCCTCATCCACTCGGAATTATCGCAGCAGCTGCATATTTTATTGGATCAACCTTTGAATCCAACGCAATCGCCAGCACCTTTGCAGGAGGAGTTGAAGAATGATTATTCTTCCCCTGGTTTTTGGGATCATTATCCTGACAGGGAGTATATTTGCAGGATTTGCCCGTGACCCATATGCAAAACTGATTGCAATCGGGATAATCGGGGGAGGCATAATGCCACTTATTATCATGAGAGGATATGTCGATGTTGCAACTGCTCTTGCGGTCATCATCCCTCTTTCAACCATATTTGTGCTCCAGCTCTGCAGAAAGGGGGCAGCATGAGCCTTGAGTTCATAATAGGGCTGATTATTCTGGTAATAGGGACCGGAGCCTGTGCATTTCCCCGAGACCGGGAATATCTGACACGGATAATCAACCTGGAAATACCTGCATTCGGCCTGCTTCTGGTTGCATTATCATTTGATGAGACGCTGGCTCTGCTAACCTTCATTGCGGTTTCAACCCTGACAACCTTTGTTCTGGTCATGCTTGTCGAACGGAAGGTGACATCATGATCCGCCTGATCGGAAAGGGATTTCGGACTTTCTCAAAATGGATGTCCACATATGAGAACCTGGTTGCAGTATATGCAGTTTTAGGAATTATCGTTGCTATGTGTGGAATCATAATGGTTCCCCTGATTACTTACCATGAGGATCAGATTTATTCAAAATCCATAAACCGTGATTCTCCCCTTGACCCGTATGACCGGGGAGGAATACCTTTCACGAAAGTGGATATTGAGGCGCAATATCCGGAAAATTCACCAACAGCCGGATATGTGACCACCTATCTGACTCCGTTTTCATGGTTCCTTGCAAACAGTTCACCCTTTCTTGGTACCACCATTGTCGCCCATCCGGGAGGGATTCTTGATGAAATCCTCTATAATACCCGTGGCCTTGATACCGTTGTAGAAACAAGTATCCTGTTTACTGCATTTGCAATCGCGTCATTCCTATTCAGGAGGAAAGAATAATGGATTTTTACCAGATAGGCCTGTTCTTTACTCTTATTTGTGTTGCCATTTCCTTTGTTGCACTTCTCCGTGAACGTGATGACATTCATAAGATCCTGGTCGTGGATTTAATAGAGACAGTCGGACTGGTCTTAATCTGCCTGGTAGCAACAGATCTTGCAGAAGCACTCATCCTCCCCGGCCTTGTAGTCGGGATTTCAGAACTCCTGATGCTCACCGAACTCTATATCAGGAAAGAAAAACTTCCCCTTCCGACCTACAAACCAATCCGGATTGAAGTCATGAGGACAGCACCACCCATCATCACCTTTGTCCTTATTGTGTACGGTATAATCCTTTCAGGATTTTCTGGCGGGGCGGTTGCCGGGATAGGGCTTGTATTTTATTTCCTCTGCAAGGGATATGAAGAACGGTTTGCCCTTCTCGAAACAGTATCAGGATATGCATGGGCACTCTGGATAGTGGCATTTTTCATCTTCATGATTATTCCCGAAGCCTGGCTTATTGCAGTAATGCTTTCCGGAAGTGCAATTCTGCTTAAAGTATCCACCAAGATGGCACTCATTGGTACCATGCGGGAGGGACGGAATGTTTAATCTTCCAATAGAAGGGGAGGAACTGTTTGTCCTTGAATTCGGGGACATTGTAAATTATTTTAGTTTGTACACGACAACCCTTTTCCTCTTTGCTACAGCCTTTATCATCATCGCCATAATTGCGAGGCCGGAACGGCAGACCGATATCGTGTTTGGGACTGATGCAGTATATACCAAAGAGATTAATCCAGATAATCTCCGGTTCCAGCGGTTTATGGCAATTGCCTGTGGACTTGCAACCCTTGGTGCAGTATGCTCCGGAGACCTGTTTAATTTCTGTCTCTTTACTGCACTCATCGGAATTACCAACATCGGAATTGTTGCCGGAGTGAATAACCGGTATGTCCTGAATGCTGCATACAATTACGGAATCGTTGCAATGGTAGCAACCACGTTCCTCTTCGGAGGAGCAGCAACTGCCCTTGGAACCTGCGGAACCCTGTCAATCTGGGAACTTGCCGGGCTCGGGATGGTTCCCCTTGCAGCAAAGATGTTTCTGGTTCTTGGGGTGATGGGAGAAGGAATGGCCCCTTTCTACATAGCAAAAGCGGAGATCACCCGGGCACCGGGAGCACCCTATGTATTAATGATCCATGTCAGTTCCCTCCTAATCTTTCTACGGATTATTGAGATCATCCTGACGGTGTAACGATGAAAAAAGAGTCATATCTGATAGTAACAATCATCACGGCCATCATTCTCGGAGTTGCCGCATTTGCCGTACCTATCGGAGTTGAGCCCGGATGGGTGCCAGTGATCGTGGTGGTACTTACATTTCCGGTGTTTGTCCTGGCACTCTTTCTCTGGTGGAATGCATCAAATATTGAAGGAGATTTCCCTTTTACCGGGTATTAATATGATAACATTGATATTACCTGCTGTCTTTATCGGCCTGCTCTTTCACGGTATACACCGCAAAGTTATTGCCCGGATTCAGGGACGGCCCGGACCACCAATCTGGCAGGAGATTCTCCATACCCTGAAGTTTTCATTTAAACAGACATGGATACCAAAAACGGCAAGCATGCCGATGTATGTCTTTATCGTTGCGGTTTCCATTGCTATCTGGACCGGGGCATTTTACATTGTCTTTAGTGGCGGAAGCCTGCTGCTCCTCTTTGCTGTCTTCATGCTTCACAAAATAACCGAACATGGTCTCGGACTCTCATCAGGATCTCCCTATGGGAAATTCGGAGCCATCAGATCAGTTATGTCGGCTGCTTCAGAAATTCCACTCTTTGCAACCATAGCAGGAATTTATGTCGTCACCGGATCACTGATGATAAGTGACATTACAAAATACCAGGAGATACACGGCCCCCTTCTGATTCATGCATTCCCCATTGCAATTGCTCTCTATATTGTAATCCTCTCAAAAATGCATTACGGCCCCTTCTCCATCATCGAAGCAAAAGAGATTGTATCAGGAAACCGTACAGAACATTTTGGGGTATGGCGGGCTGGCCTTGAAGTTGCATATGCCCTGAAGACCTTTGTTCTTCTTGCAGCATTTGTTCTGCTCTTTATCGGAGCATTACCATGGTACCTGATGCTGCTGGCAATGCTTATCCTGCTTGTATCACTCTCATTTGTGTGTGCCTTTACTCCGATGCTTTCACCATTTGATGCAGTGGCAATGCAGACCGTGATAACAGGAATCCTGGCTGTATATATCATCTTCCTCGGGGTGATGGGATGAACCTTATCAGAACCACGCTGCTCACGGGTGCCCTGATTTATGGACTAATTTTCATTGTTGAACTAATCAGAGGACATATTCTCCTCCAGGCAATAATAGGAGTAATCCTAATTCTTGGCCTTGCGGCCCTGCCTTTTTCTAAGGAAGAACACCTCCTTCATAATGGAGAGATGGTTGCAGTTTGGACATGCATCCTCCTCTTCGGCCTGTATGCCATTTTGAAAAGTGGAGGCCTGGTATGACAGAGGTGTATGAGCGTGATCTCTTTGGCATGAAATTTGCCATATTGAAAAGCCCATACCATAAAATGGTAGTCAAAACCTGTGCTGAAATGCTCGGCGTTCCTCCAATGAGAGTCAGAAGATATTTTATTGAGAACCTGGATATGCTGATGCTTGAATCGCTGGGAGCAAGGTATGACAGTTGGATGGAACATGGAGACCCGGATGGAGGAATCAGGCGTGAAATCGGATTTGATCTCTTTACCCGGTATATCCCAATAATTTCCCAGGATGTCATGAACAAAGCCCTTGAAACAATTGATAAAAACGAAGAAAACGCAGAAAATATACGTGAATATCTCCGGAACCAGGTTTTTCCAGAGGATGTAGAATGACTCTGCTTCAGTCAGTCAAGAATGCAGTCAGGCAGCGTTCTATTCATGTCTGTTATGTTGACACCGGCTCATGTAATGGATGTGACATTGAAGTCCTTGCCTGTTTATCGCCACGATACGATCTCGAACAGTATGGGATCTATGTTCATAACAACCCCCGTGAAGCAGATGTACTGTTAGTCATCGGGGGTGTCACACCCCAGTGGGAAGACAAACTCAAAATGATTTGGGATAAAATGCCCGAACCAAAAGTAGCAGTTGCCATCGGAAATTGTCCTATCTCCGGTTGTGTATATAACAGACCTGATTCACTGACAAGACCTCCGGCAAAAAGTTACATCCCGATTGCGGCAGAAGTTCCGGGATGTCCTCCACGGCCAACCGAAATTATCCAGGCAATTCTTTCTGTCGCTCCCCTGATATTCAAAGACTGGGAGATACGAAAATGAGAAAAACAGTAGATGTATCAATACCTCTCGGTCCAGTTCACCCGATATTTAAAGAGCCATGCCGAATTAAGTGTGAAACATTTGGAGAACAGATCCTCGCTGCCGAGGTAGAACTCGGGTATATGAAAAAGGGGATAGAACGGATAATGGTAGGTAGACCATGGCAGGAAGTGATGTTTCTTGCCGAACGGATCTGTGGTATCTGTTCTGTCATCCACAATTATGTGTTCATTGAAACCATGGAAAAGATATCCGGAGTCACCGTTCCTAACCGGGCAGCATATCTGAGAGTTTTGGCCAATGAACTTGACCGGATGCAAAGTCACCTGATTGCAAACTTTTCATACTGCTATACCATTGAACATGAAACGCTCGGCATGTATCTCCTGAACATCCGTGAGACGGTAATGGATATGCTGGAATATCTTACCGGTGCACGGGTAACCTGTGCATACATCGTTCCAGGCGGAGTACGGTTTGACACTGATGAAGAAGACCTTTCAAGGATCATGAAAGCCATGGATCAGGTCGAAGAGGAAACACGCAGGTATATCAGCATGTTTGAACATGGCCCGCTTATCGGACTTCGAAGTAAAGGAATCGGCATCATGACTGCCGAGCAGGCTGAACTTGTTCATGCTGTCGGTCCCACATTGCGGGCAAGCGGCATTAAAGCAGACTGCAGATCTGAACATCCGACATACCAGATGCTCGGATTCACTCCCATTGTGAGAACCGAATGTGATAATTTCGCCCGGGTTATGATACGGTTCGATGAGATTCTTCAGAGCATCGACATTATCAGGATGATTATTAAAACACTGCCTGAAGGAAAAATTCGTGGTGGAGGGACCATCGGAAGGGGACATACAACACACCGGGGAGAAGCGCCCAGGGGAGAATTAACCTACCGGATAAAGTCAGACACCCATGGAAGGATCCAGGAGATAGCGATTCAGACACCATCGATTATGAACATCGAAGCATGTGCCAGGTACATGATCCCTGGAGGGACTTCTGTTGCTGATGTAACTTCTGCATATATCAGTTCAGATCCCTGTGTGGCATGCACTGAACGATAAAAAAACCTGTCACATGTTTTAATGGTTGATCTCGGTAAGAACATATGATAAGCAGACCCATGCAGAAAAACCCAAACCCCGAGGATTTATGAGATCGATACTGTCGTATATCCAACACATGGCAAGTGTAGAATGGATAAAAACATTTTTCTTTGCCAAAACAGCGCCTCTCATAACTCCGTCTCATTTCAGGGGATTCCCTCATCTGACCGGCAAGGAATGTACTCATTGTTTCCAGTGTATGATGATCTGTCCTGCTCCCGGTGCCATCGAAGTAATCAGAACAGAAAAACCGGGAGAATGGAAACCAGTTATCCACCTTGGCCATTGCATCAGATGCGGGCTTTGTGTGGAGATATGTCCAGAACTTGTCCTTGATTCCGGACGAGTACATACAAAGAACGCCCAGGATGGAACATATATGCAATTTCAATTCCATATTACGGTAAACCCGGTCACCTGCATGGGATGTGGAATCTGCTCTGTCGCCTGCCCGGTTAATAAAGAGATAGATCCCCAGCTGGCAGCAAAGGGAACCAGTACATCTGATGAAGTCATCATGCGGGTCTATAAAGGGATTAACACCGTTTTTCACGAAGAGAAATGCACCGGGTGCAAAACCTGTGAGGAGCAGTGTCCGAACCGATCTGTGATGGTTGCCCGGGTACTCGAGCCCCTTCAAATCACTGAGGAACCATGAAAATCAGGATCAACTCCGGCAGGACGGTCATCCAGGGATCACATGTAGACCGGAAAAACTCACCTGAATATTTCAGGGAGACCTCGACCATCAGGCTTAACCCAGTCGATATGATGGAGATTGGTATTGATGACGGGGAACGAGTTAAGGCAAAAACTGATAATTTGTCCATAATTCTCCGGGCAGTATCCGACGATACAATAAAGAGAGGAACCGGATTTCTCCCGCTCGGCCCTTATGCAAATTTCCTGGTAGACGGAACTACTCACAGTACCGGTATGCCTGATTTTAAACAGACTGATGCAGATATTGAAGCAACGGTAGATACGATAACAACCGTGGGAGAACTGATGCGACAACTTGGAGGCGTTCCTTATGGAAGATAAGGTCCGGCATATTGTGTGTCCCTATTGCGGGTGTCTCTGCGATGATATCCTGGTTGAACTGACCGATGGAAAGATATCCGGAGTTGAAAATGCCTGCACCCTTGGTGCACATAAGTTCCTGGATGATGCTGATAACCGCCTGAAAGGCCCAATCATGAGAAAAGGTGATGAATGGATTGACATCTCCTATGAGGAAGCCATCGCTTTTGCCGTGCAGACACTATCAGAAGCGGATCGTCCGCTCCTCTATGGATGGTCCGGATGTGTAACCGAAACGCAGGCAATCGGAGCACACCTTGCAGAATTAATCGGAGGTGTCGTTGACAGCACAACATCGGTCTGCCACGGACCTTCCATCCTTGCCATACAGGAAGTAGGACACCCTGGCTGCACCCTTGGACAGGTAAAAAACCGGGCTGACACCATCGTATACTGGGGATCCAACCCGATTGAGGCACACCCACGCCACCTGAGCAGGTATACAAACTATGCCGATGCATACTTCCTCCATAACGCCTTCCGCGAAAGGAAAGTAATCGTTTTTGATGTGAGAAAGACCGCAACCGCAGAAATTGCAACAGAATTTGTGCAACTGGAACAGGGAGGGGATTATCATGTCCTCTCTGCTCTCCGGGCAATAGTCAGGGGAAGAGAAGATGTTGTTCCAGACATGATTGCAGGTGTTCCGAAATCTCAACTCATCGGGGTTGCTGAACTGTGCAAAAAGGCGAAGTTCGGTGCTTTGTTCTTTGGTGTCGGCGTAACCATGACCGGAGGAAAATATAAAAATATCCGCAATGCCATTGAATTTGTTGATGAATTAAACCGTCATACAAAATGGACCATATCTCCCATGAGGGGACACTCGAATGTATACGGATCCAATGAAGTGTTCACGTGGATCACCGGGTATCCCTATGCGGTTGACTATGCACGGGGCATTGCTTTTTATAATCCAGGTGAAACCACTGCAGTTGATATTCTCGCAAGAAAAGAAGCAGATGCTGCCCTCATTATGGCAAGTGATCCGGGTGCTCACTTCCCACGGGCGTGCTGTGAACATCTCGCAAAGATCCCAACCATACTCTTTGACCCGTACCCGAGTGCAACCACTCATCTCTGCACCGTCCAGATCCCCTGTGCAGTAAATGGTATAGATGCCGCAGGTACTGCCTACCGGATGGATGGTATTCCAATCCGGACCAGAAAATTTTTGGAAACCGGATACCCAACTGACACATCTCTCATGAATGAAATATATGAGCAGATCAGGGAGAGGAAAGAACATGCCTGAACTTCTTATTAAGAATGCATTTGTTATCGATCCTCTGCAGGGCATTCATGGAGATATTATGGATATTTCCATCCGTGACGGAAGAATTGTCGATAAGGTCTCCGGCTCCTGCGAGGTTATTGATGCAGCAGGCAATCTGACTTTGCCCGGCGGTATTGATTCTCATACCCATGTTTGCGGGACAAAAGTCAATTTTGGCAGGTACATGAGCCCGGAGGACATGCGGGCAGGAAGGACTCCTCGGCGGGGTGCCATGTATCCGACCTCCGGGTATACCGTTCCGACAACGTACGGTAACAGTTACCGATACAGCAAAATGGGGTATACCACCCTTCTTGAAGGGGCAATGGCACCAATGGAAGCTCGGCATACCCATGAAGAATTTGCTGCAACTCCCATGCAGGATATGCTTGCGAATACCCTGTTCGATGGTAACTGGAGCCTTTTCGAAGCAGTCGGGGACAAAGACATCAGGCAGGCTGCAGCAGTCATCGGATGGACGCTCGCTGCAGTAAAGGGATTTGGGATAAAACTGACCAATCCCGGGGGTACTGAAGCCTGGGGATTTGGTGAAGACCTTGCAAGTATCGATGAAGAAGTACCTAACTGGGACATTACCCCGCGAGAAATAATTGACACAACCATCAGGGCTTGTGAACTCCTTCACCTTCCTCATTCAGTACATCTCCACTGTAATAACCTTGGAATGCCAGGAAATTACCGGACAACCCTGGAGACCCTGGATATTCCGGGTGATATGAATCCAGACAGACAGACATTGTACCTCACCCATGTCCAATTCCACTCGTATGGCGGTAATACCTGGGGAGATATCAAATCAGAAGCAAAAAAAATATCAGACTCGATAAATAACAAACCACAGGTTGTTATCGATATGGGCCAGGTCATGTTTGGCCGGACGATGACGATGACCGCTGATGGCCCGATGGAATTCAGGCTTTACACATTACACCACAATAAATGGAGTAACCATGATGTAGAACTTGAAACAGGCTCCGGAATCATTCCGGTCTATTATAGCAGGAAAAGCTCTGTTAACAGCATCATGTGGGCAATCGGTCTTGAACTTGCATTACTCGTCAAAAATCCCTGGCAGTGCATGCTGACAACCGATAACCCGAACGGAGCACCATTTGTCAAGTATCCGGAGATTATCGGCCTTTTAATGTCGAACAAATACCGGGAGAAGGAACTTCGTCAGGTTCACCGACTGACCACTGACCGGACCTCCTTGGGAACCATCGACCGGGAACTGAGTTTTGAAGAGATTGCTGTCATGACCCGGGCGGGCCAGGCAAAGGCACTCGGGATAATTAACCAGGGAAAAGGTCATTTCAGGGAAGATGCACTTGCAGATATCGCTATTTATCCGGTAAAACCGGACCAGACCGATCCATCACTCCAATATGAAGAAGTGATAGGAGCATTTCAACAGACCCTTTACACCCTGAAAGACGGGGTTATTGTGAGCAGGGATGGAGAGGTAATTACGGGCGTAGCTAACCGGACATTCTGGTCGAAAGCGAACCTGCCTGAAGATATGGACGTAATGAAAAGTCCACGGTTTGTTGAAAAGTTCTCGCGATTCTATTCGGTTGATCTTGAGAATTACCTTGTCCAGGACGAATATGTTCAGCGGGGTGTTGCCATTAAAGCCGGGACATCATAATCATTAAGATACCTTTAGAGAGAGTATGAACAATAACACAGGTAGATAACCAATGAATACTATCACTTTTTCAGATATTGAAACAGAGATCAAAAAAATTCCTATTGAAAAACTTTCCGAAGTTTACTCAATTATAAGGTCTTATTCTGAAAACCCAGATAAAAGAAACATATCAGACCCTGTGAAAAAAAAATTGAATTTGACAATCAAAAAACTGAAAGGATATATTGATATTCAGGATCTGAAAGATTATCCTCAATTGAAAGAAAGAAAAAAACCAATTGTTACTAATTATGCAAGTACCGTCGATGAAGATATTCTGATGTTCTGCGTGCATGAGCCTGACGGGAATGAAAGATAGAATCATTGTTGACATTTCCGCCCTCATCTCCTATTTCATTGATTCCGAACAAAACCATCAAAAAATTTCACAATATATTCAGGAAAATCCAAACCTTGAATGGATCATAATATCAACGGTTTTTTCTGAATTAATGACCTGGTTACGATTTAAAATCCACCCAAAATATGCCTTACCAATTGGTTCATTTTTACGAGAAAAATGTAACTATCATCTGATCACATGGCTTGAAGATGAGGATACCAGGAATATTTATCATTCTTTTTCTGATAAAAAATGGAGTTACACAGATTGTTCACTTCTGGCTGTATCAAAAAGTATTCATGTTCCCCTAATCCTCACAGTTGATCACCATTTCAATGAGATGAAAAATTTCGGAATTATATCTGTTCCAGAGGATTTCTTATGATGCAGGTAACCCTAACTATGAAACCCCGGGCTAAACCATTTCTGCCGATTGAAGCAGAGATGATAAACCCAATGAATTTTATCGGAAGCCATGACCTTTTTGTCTGGGAAGGGAACAAACAAAAGAGGCTGGAAGATATCTTCACCGTCAGGAAAGAAGGAAATGTAAACTCTCCGGAAAATATTGTTGTCGTACTACGGGGTGATACCAGCCGGGTAAAACGGGTCGGCGAGTATATGTCATCCGGGACGATTATTGTTGAAGGAGATATCGGGATGCATTGCGGGAATTTCATGCGGGGAGGGTTTATTGAGATTCATGGGAATGCAGACGGATGGCTTGGTCGTGAGATGCGGGGAGGATCCATCCTCTGTCACGGGAATGTCGGAGATTACTGCGGTTCCGGATACCGTGGTGAAAAACGGGGGATGAGGGGCGGAAAAATCGAAGTCACAGGAAATGCAGGGGATTACCTGGGAGAATACCTGACTGGAGGCGAAATCCATGTTCATGGAAATGCCGGAATGTTTGCAGGGGCAGAAATGCGTGGCGGATGCTTGATAATCGATGGGGATGCCAGAATTCCAGCAGCGAACATGAGTAAAGGAACCTGTATTATCCGGGGTGAGATCCATGAGATGCTCCCGACCTTTGAGAGGATTGGGGAAAAAGACGGGATGATGATGTATCATGGGGATGTTGCGAACAAGGGGAAGGGAGAACTGATAGTAAAATCCAAAATTACGTGAGTATTAAGAGCTCACAGCATTTATCTTGCATGAGCAAGATAAATATTCCTATTCTGTATTATTATTTATCAAATTATCGTGTTTTCAGCACCTGATTAACAAAGGAGATTTATTTTGAGAATATCTGTAATAGGCGGGGGGTATGTAGGCCTGGTGACTGCGGCATGCTTTGCAGAACTTGGTCATGATGTCCGGATTATTGAGATTGACAAAAGGAAAGCAGAGCAGATAAATGCAGGTAAACCACCGATATACGAAGATAAACTGGAAGGAATCCTGAAACAATCAATCGGAAAGAGGCTTTCAGCACAATGCAATTATGACGGGATTAACGATTCTGACCTGATATTCATCTGTGTCGGAACACCACCGCAGGATGACGGATCAGCGGATTTACGGTATATTTTAAGTGCTGCGGAGTCCATAGGGTCTGCACTTTCCGGATCTGACTCATTCCATGTAGTAACCGTGAAGAGCACGGTTCCTCCAGGTACTACCGAATCAGTAGTAGTTCCGGCAGTTCTCCGGAAATCCGGAAAATTTTCAGGTATCATAGGATTTTGTATGAACCCGGAGTTTCTCAGGGAAGGAAAAGCCATCGATGATTTTATGCACCCGGATCGAATCGTGATAGGTGGTCAGTCAGATAAGGCAATTGACGTTGTAAAAAACGCCTATGAAAAACTCGATGCACCGATTATAACAACATCGCTGAAAGCAGCGGAGATGATTAAATATACATCCAATGCCTTCCTGGCAACCAAGATTTCTTTCTCCAATGAGATCGGCAATATATGTAAGAGAATCGGGATTGACGTATATGATGTTATGAAAGGGATCGGATATGACCACCGGATAAACCCATACTTTTTGAATGCCGGTCTTGGTTTTGGGGGAAGCTGTTTTCCCAAGGATGTCATGGCACTCATTCGTCTGGCTGAAAGGAATGGTGAAGAGCCCATCCTCCTCAGATCAGTTATTGATGTGAACGAGCACCAACCAGGTCGCATTGTAAAAATCCTGTACGAGAGAATCGGGGAAATAAAAGGCAAAAAAATTGCGGTTCTCGGGCTGGCATTCAAAGATAACACCGATGATGTCAGGGATTCACGATCAATCCCGGTAATTGAAGAGTTGCTTCAAAAGGAAGCGAACATATCTGCATATGATCCAATGGCAACCGAAACGATGAAGAAAATTTTCCCGGATTTATCCTATCATTCCTCTGTAGGTGATGCACTTGAAGGGGCAGATGCCTGCCTTGTTCTGACTGAGTGGCCTGAATTTTCCAGACTCAAAGACGAATTCAACCGGATGAAAAACCCGGTTGTTATTGAAGGACGGAAAATCCTATCCGGCTTTGGGACAGAGGGAGTCTGTTGGTAATTATGAGTGGAAATAGGGTAAGAAAAGTAGTAATTCCGGCAGCAGGACTTGGGACGCGGTTTTTACCCATTACCAAAGCTCAGCCAAAAGAGATGCTTCCGGTTGTGGATAAACCGGTTATCCAGTACGTGGTAGAAGAAGCAGTCGCATCCGGAATTGATGATATCATTATTATTACCGGGAGGAATAAGCGGGCAATAGAAGATCATTTTGACCGTTCCATTGAACTTGAGGATAAATTTTCTAACGGAACGGGCTCTCATCACCCTGATTCTTTTATAGATATCACCGAAATCCCGAATATCCATTATATCAGGCAGCGTGAACCAAAAGGCCTTGGAGATGCAATACTACTTACAGAAAAACACTGCAATGATGAACCATTCGTCGTCCTGCTTGGTGATACCATTACCATTGCCCCAAAAGGAGAACTTACCTGCACCTCGCAGATGATCCGGGCATACAATAAATGCAACAAATCAGTTATTGCAGTTGAGCCAGTTCCGGAGTATAAAATTCCTGATTACGGTATAATAGATGGGGAAAAAATTGGTGACGGTCTTTACGAGATAACAGATATCATCGAAAAACCTGCTGTAAGTGAAGCTCCCTCAAACCTTGGCGCTATCGGGTGTTATCTCTTTACTCCGGAAATTTTTGCAAGGTTAAAAGAGACTAAACCGGGAAAAGGAGGAGAGATTCAACTTACCGATGCAATCAGGAAATTGTCCGGATCAGTAGGTCTTGTTACAAACTGCCGGAGATATGATATTGGTGATAAACTAGGGTGGATGACAGCATTTTTTGAACTTGCACTGCAACGTGAGGAATTCAGAGACGATCTTCTGAATATTTTAAGAAAAGATGTCTGTGAAAAGTAGATCCGGGCAGCAATAGTATCAATGGTAATGAACCAAAAGAAAATTTTTAGAGAGAATATTCAGTCTGGAGAATCAAAACATCATGATTAATGGTGATTGGCATCTACTCAAATAATGTGATATAATTGGAGGAAAGGGTTTCTACTTTTCAGGAATATGTCATTGTAATTGCTCTCTTTTCCATCCTCACAGTCATTCTTACATACCCGATGGCTTTTCATATGAGTGATGCAATTGGGAATGGAGATGAGGCATTTACCTGTTGGTCTTTGATTTGGACTACAAAACATATTATCGAAGACCCGGCAAACCTGTTCAATGCAAATATTTTTTATCCGGCAAATGAATATTCTCTTGCCTTATCAGAACATCTTGCAGGGTGGACACTATTTTCAATACCGGTGTATGCTCTTACCCATGATCCGGTATTTACCCATAATTTTTTAAAACTCCTGACATTTGTCCTCTGCGGTTTTGGTATGTACCTGCTTTCATTCAGGTATACCAAAAACCGTTATGCAGCATTTATTGCAGGAATCTTTTTTGCTTTTTTTGCATACCGAACCGGAATACAACTGCATCTTCTCGCAATGCAATGGGTTCCTTTTATGCTCCTTTTTCTCGATCGGTTTTTTTATTCCGTATCCCTTCGTGACATACTGGCATGTTCCCTTTTTTTTATCATGGAGGCGTTGTCCGGGTGGTATGTCGGGATATTCTCCGTAATAATTGGGAGCATTTTCATAGCAGGGTATGTTATACTTGATACAGATGTTCGAAAAAGACTTCTCACCCAAAAGGCACTATGCAGGATACTAATTTCATTAGTCCTGATTAGTATCATTCTATTACCCTTCGCGATTCCATATTTTGAGGCCAGCAAACACTATGATGCCGAGAGAGACATAGACACCCCATTTGATTCATCATGGCCTGTTGATATTCATACCGTCATCGATAAATTTGGCATTGTTTTTCTTATATTCGCAATTATCGGCATAATTCTCCCACTTTCCACTGATACACCAAATAATCAAAACACGATCACCTTTCCAAATCGTATCAGGCAACAAAAAATCCCGATAATTTTTTTTATAATCGGAATTGTCAGTTATATTCTCACGTTAGGACCAATACTAAAGATTTCCGGGACTCCAACAGGTATTTTTTTACCGTATTATTATCTCTATTCCGTCGTGCCATTTATTGCCATAATTCGTGATCTGGCCAGGTTCAGTTTTGTTATAAGTTTTGCCTGTTCTGTGCTGACGGGTTTTGGAGCTGCTGTAATCATCAACCGGGTAAAAAGTGTATCATATAAAACTCCCGTTGCAATTGGGCTTATTCTTCTCACCATTTTTGTCTCGTGGCATGGTCCGGTTTATATGCCGGCATCACTTGCCACTGGTGATCAGGTACCACAGGAATACAGATGGCTCGCCAATCAGACAGGTAATTATGCAATAATTGAACTCCCAACACGATGGGTTGAAGATAACTCTGAATATACGTATTATTCCGTGTACCACTGGAAAGACATGGTAAATGGGTATAGTGGGCGTGACGTTGAGGAAGCATCAAAAATAATGCGGGACACAGGAGCTTTCTTCCCGTCAAACAATACAGTTTCCCTACTTCAAAAAATTGGTGTTAGATATGTATTACTACATGCCGACAGAATTGGAGCGTTACAAAATGTACCAGAAGAAAAATCTGATGAGTTTTATAATTTTTTAATTTCATCAATTAATCACGAGATTGAAGAAAAATTCTATCATACTGTCCGTTTTACAAATTCATTTTCAGATACCTATGTATATGAAATCCTGCCAGAACCAGAAATTTTACCCGATGAAGTAATGTTAATCTTTCAAAGTGGCTGGTTTGGATCAAATATACTTCCCGAATTTTTCCTTAAAAATTCTGGAAAAATAAAAGCATATGCAAAATCTGAAGGGGATTATCAGATCTATTTCCTGGCAGAGCCAACAAATGGAAACAAAAACCTTTCAATATCTGTGAATGGTGTGGATATTGGAACAATAAACGCACTTCCTGGTGGGTTTACTGAAGGAGGAGGAACAATACATCTGAATAAAGGATTTAATGAAATAATTTTTTCCAGCACCTGTACAAAATTATGTGATATACCGGAGATGAATACCATCTCTGACAAATGTTTTAGCTTTAAATTTTCAAATTTATCTGTTTTATAACGAGTAAAAATCAGATTTTCCCTTTTTCATCCTTTTACTAAAACAATTATTCCGCAGACAATAATGATCGCTCCGGAAAGCCTGGGGAAACTGATATTCTCATGGAAAAGAAGGAATGAAGCGATAAAAATGATAACAAAAGTAAGGGCAATAAATGGATACACATATGAAAGATCTGCACGTGATAATGCAATTAACCAAAATACCGTAGATAACCCGTAACACAGTGTCCCTCCAATTACCCAGGGACTGAGCACCATTGGTAGAAGCGTTCCGGCAGAAAAGGATGTTACCGGACCGATGTCTGTCATCCCGATTTTCCAGAGGATCTGTCCAGATGAAGCAAATAAAATCCCTATAAGGATAATAATTATCGTGTTCATTCTTACGATTAGTCCTTTTTAAAAGATAACTGACGTATCCGTTCTTCCAGACGATCCATTTTTTTCGACAGGTAATCGATAATAAGGCCAATTGATGTAAGCTGGATACCAAAAAGCATAAGAAATACTGAAATCAGCGGATAATATTCATGGACAAGATGGTAATGAAATATTCGTTCCTGAAGACTGAACAGCCCGAAAATAAGACCCGCAAAAAGAAGAATTATTCCCGGGACCGAGATCATTTTTGCAAGTGGTGAGGTTTCATGCCATGCTATCGAGAGAAGAGCACGAAACATGCGATATCCATCGCGGACGGGGTGAAGCTTAGATGTTCCAACTCGTTCCCGGTATTCAATAGGGACTTCAGATATGAGATACCCAAGTTTTGCAGCCCTGACCGTCATTTTTGTTTCGAATTCTAAACTTTTTGCATGAACATGAAGTTCTTTGAACATCTCTCTTTTAAAAGCCCGGAAACCGGTCTGACCATCAGAAATATATTTTCCGCTTATATACGTTGCCATTGTTGAGAAGATTGCATTCCCTATACGGTTAAAGAAAGGAATATTGTGTGCTTCGATGTTCCTGACTCCAAGAACAAGATCAGAACCCCTTTCAAGTTCTTTAATAAATTCCGGGATATACCTGGCTGGATAGGTGCAGTCAGCATCGGTGAAAACAATGATATCTCCGGTTGACTGATTCACACCTGTTAATAATGCACCAACTTTTCCCTGGTTTTCTTTATGCTGAAAAACATGGATTTTCCCGCTTGCATATGAACATGCAATGTCATAAGTTGAATCATTTGAACCATCATCAACAACGATTATTTCATCCACATAGGGAGAATATTCCTCGATGACCGGACCAATAGCCTCCTTTTCATTATATGCAGGCACAATGAGTGAAATTGTCATGTAAAAAATCCTTTTTTAATTTCTATTGGAAAACAAACGGGTGCTATTAATCATTACAACCTCTTAATGTCAAGTACTCTGAATGTACCGTCATGAAAGATAATAATGCAACTGTTTTCATTTTGTGTATTGCCATCCGGATGAGTTTTTTCATACATGAAAGACAATATAATGGAGAAGAAAAATATGACTCATTCTTCACAATCAGATATAGAACAAATTTTAAACGGGATATCAGATATCTCTTTTGAAAGTAAGACGGTATTGATTACCGGCGGATCCGGATTCCTGGGTTCGTGGATGTGCGAGACGCTTCTTAATAAAGGGGCTGAAGTGATCTGTCTGGATAATTATGCATCAGGAAAAGCAGAAAATACTGATCATCTGAAAACCCATCCGAAGTTTACCAGGATTTTCCATGACATCTCGAAATCGTATGATCCGGGGAGAAAAATTGACCTAATCTGTCATCTTGCTTCACGGGCAAGCCCGCTCGAATTTGAGCATTACCCAATCCAGATACTAAAATCCAATACCCTTGGAACGATGAATGCCCTTGGAATCGCCAAGAAATATGAAGCAGCATTCTTATTCACCTCAACCAGTGAGACCTATGGAGAGGCAGCGATTTTCCCAACTCCGGAAACCTATCGGGGAAATGTCAATACCCTTGGTATTCGTGGTTGTTATGATGAAGCCAAGCGGGCAGGTGAAGCATTTTGCATGGCATATTTCCGACAGCACGGGCTAGATGTCAGGATTGCAAGGATATTTAATACCTACGGGCCGGGAATGAGATCAGACGGTCATTATGGGAGAGTCATCCCCAGGTTCATGGATCAGGCTGCAAATAATCAGCCTATAACCATTTTTGGGGACGGTAAACAGACCAGGTCATTCTGCTATGTTACTGATCAGATAACCGGCCTTCTCCGGCTGGCAGTTCTTCCGGGGATTTCAGGAGAAGTGGTGAATATTGGTAATCCGGTAGAGTGGACCATCCTCGAACTTGCCCGGATGATTATTGAGCTTTGCGGTTCATCATCAGAGTTGACCTATCAGCCGATGCCTCCGGATGATCCGACACGGAGGGTTCCGGATATTACGAAGGCAAGGGCGACACTCGGATGGGAACCGAAGGTGGAGTTAAGGGATGGACTCTTGAAGATGATGAATAAAAAATAAATAAAGAACCATTCGACGGTTATTTTTTACGAACTGGGAGATTCATATCTCTCCTTTTCTCACACACCGGTCACTGGAAAAAACCAGGACCCATTTCTTCAGATTTGGGATTAAGGATAATTCCGGAGATGATGTATACCGTTTTAGTTGTTCGATTCCCTGACTGGCTGCCTGCTCTATCTCCTCATCAGAACTCTGGCCCTTTTTCAGATACTTTAGTTCGAAGAGAGCGTAATAATCCGGGTGCCAAGGGTCTCTTTTCAGGAGGGCAAGATCAATATAACCACCCGGAACTTCATATTCCGATTTTACCAGGTACAAACTACTCATGTTTGCATATGCAAAGATTGCAATCTTGATGTATTTCTCATCAAACCCAATAAAATCACGGTTTGAAAAGGCATGAAGAAGTTCTTCGATAAGAACTATTAATTCGTCACATGACCCTGCATATGCAATCTGGTACATAGCATCCCGGATCCGGTCAGGTTCTACCCGAAAAGGTGCCTCTTTTGCGATAAGATCAAGGAAAAAGTCATAGTATAATCCTCGGATGACATAGTTTGGTATCTGGAGAGAGACTGCTCCGGGAAGGCTCTCACGAATGGAAAGCAGACCAAGATAAAAAAGAAGGGATTTAAAATCGTCTTTAGAAAAAGGCAGATCCATTGAGAATATGTCGGTAATGTTCGCAGATACAAATCCGGTTGTAACAATTTCTTTTAGTACACTGATATTTTGATCTGGATCTTTGATTCGCAGGAGATTGCCTAGTTTTCCGTAATCACTTGCAATATTCGTATCAAGAAGACTTTTTGGAGGTGTTTGAAAGATCTGATATTGTTTTATATAGTAAAGAACCATGTCGCTATTAAATAGTCTTTTTTCTTCAGTCTCACAAAAAAGATACCCATCATAATATTCCTGCAGGGTTATTTCAACCATATTATAATCAATATCTCCCGGGATTGTTTGTAGCAGTAATGAGTGGATTTCCTCTCTGGAAAATCCCATAATCGTATTCATCAAGGGCGATCTTGAGATATTGTCTGAAATATTAAATCCGGAGGTCAGGCTGTCAAGGGTGACTGGTGAGACTCCGGTAATAAATATCCGGCTGACGATGGTTGCGGTGGCTTCTTTTAATACTTCATACCATTTTCTGATAAATCCATTTCTACCGATAGTATTCTGAAAAATATTGAAATTAAAACTTAACAGTTCATTTGCAAAATGATCATATTCATCAATAATGATAAACAACTGACCATCTAACCGAGTTGATACCAGATTGAAAAACTCAGATAACTGATCTGCGGCTGAACCTGAATTGGAAATTTCAATGCTAATATTATATCGTTCAATAAATAAATTTAAGGCATTTCTCGTCTTTCTACGAAAGCTTTCATAGAGTTCTCCTTCTGATTCAGATGCAATTCCGGAGAAATTAAAGTTTAATACATAGTAAGAATTCCTTCCGGGTGTTGGATTTTGTCCGATATCAGTATGTAAAAAAAGTGCCGGAAAATTATCTTTTTCCGCAATATCATAGTAATAATTCAGGAGGGAAGCAAAAAGGCTTTTTCCAAATCTACGGGGACGTAATAGGATAACAAAGGGGCTGGGATAGTCTTCAAGGATCCGGATGTACCGGGTTTTATCGACATATGCATATCCTTCAAGGGCGATCGTCCGGTAATTGCTGATACCATACGGGATTTTCAGGAGAGTCATTTTTTGGATTGTATGAATGTAATAGTATTCTCACTGACTGCTCTTCAGATTGTCTAAATCCGACACTTCCTCTTTTCTTACACAACGGTCACCAGAAAAGACCAAAACCCATTTCATCAGATTCGGGATTGAGGATAATTCCGGAGATGATGTATACCGTTTTAGTTGTTCGATTCCCTGACTGGCTGCCTGCTCTATCTCCTCATCAGAACTCTGGTTCTTTTTCAGGTACTTTAGTTCGAAGAGAGCGTAATAATCCGGGTGCCAGGGATCCCTTTTCAGGAGAGCAAGATCGATATAACCACCCGGAACTTCATATTCTGATTTTACCAGGTACAAACTACTCATATTTGCATATGCAAAGATTGCAATCTTGATGTATTTCTCATCAAATCCAATAAAATCACGGTTTGAAAAGGCATGAAGAAGTTCTTCGACAAGAACTATTAATTTGTCACATGACCCTGCATATGCAATCTGGTACATAGCATCCCGGATCCGGTCAGGTTCTACCTGAAATGGTGCCTCTTTTGCGATAAGATCAAGGAAAAAGTCATAGTATAATCCACGGATGACATAATTTGGTATCTGGAGAGAGACTGCTCCGGGAAGGCTCTCACGAATGGAGAGCAGGCCAAGATAAAAAAGAAGGGATTTAAAATCGTCAGATGAAAAGGACTTTTCCATCGAAAACTGCTCAGTCATCTGAACGGATGTCATACCAGTACTCACTATTTCCTTTATTACTTCAATGTTCTTATCAGGAGTTTTCAATTGGAGAAGATTTCCTATTTTGCTATAATCGCTTGCGATATTAACATCTATTAGTTTTTCAGGAGGTTTCCCAAGGTCAAGATATGAATGCAGATAATAGAGTATCATATCACTATTAAATAGACGTTTTTCTGCTTGTTCACTGAAAAGATACCCATTATAATATTCCTGAAGGCATTTTGATATTTCAGGATTTACAGTGCCTTTAGGAAGAGTTCTCGAAATGAGAATTGATATTTCCTCTCTTGTAAAACCCATCATCTCATGTAACTGATGAAACCGGGTAACATTTCTCCCGATATTAAAGCCGGAGGTGAGACTATCAAGAGTTACAGGTGACACCCCGGTTGCAAAGATGCGATGTACTATTGTTTGTGTTGCTTCCTTTAGGATTTCATACCATTTTCGGATAAATCCATTTCTGCCGATGGTACTTTGAAAAACAGGGATATTGAAACTTAATAATTCATTCGCAAAGTGGTCATATTCATCAATGGTAACATAAACCGACCCATGTATTTTTGCTCCGAGGATAGTAAAAAATTCTGATAACTGGTCTGCGGCTGAACCATTATCACTCAATGTAATTTCCAGATGATACCGGTTAATAAATGAAAATAACGAGTTACTTGTTTTACGGATAAAACTTGATTCTAATTGGGACTCAGATTCAGATGAAATTCCTGAAAAATTAAAACTAAGAACATAGTAACTGTTCCTTTTTTCAGTTGGTTCCATCCCAATTTCAGTGTCTGAAAAAAGCCTTTGAAAATTATCTTTCTCTGCGATGTCATAATAGGAACTGATCATCGATACGAAAAGGGTTTTTCCAAACCGTCTTGGGCGAAGAAAGAAAAGATAGGGGCTGGGATAGTCTTCAAGGATCCGGATGTACCGGGTTTTATCGACATATGCATATCCTTCAAGGGCTATCGTTCGATAATTACTGATACCATACGGGATTTTTAGGAGGGTCATTTTTGGAATGTATGAATGCAATAGTTTTCTTACTGACTGTTCTTCAGGTCGTCTAAATCCGACACTTCCTCTTTTCTCACACACCGGTCACCAGAAAAGACCAAAACCCATTTCTTCAGATTCGGGATTGAGGATAATTCCGGAGATGATGTATACCGTTTTAGTTGTTCGATTCCCTGACTGGCTGCCTGCTCTATCTCCTCATCAGAACTTATACTCTTTTTCAGATACTTTAGTTCGAAGAGAGCATAATAATCCGGGTGCCAGGGGTCTCTTTTCAGGAGGGCAAGATCAATATAACCACCCGGAACTTCATATTCTGATTTTACCAGGTACAAACTACTCATGTTGGCATAGGCAAAAATGGCAATCTTGATGTATTTCTCATCAAATCCGATAAAATCCCGGTTTGAAAAGGCATGAAGGAGTTCTTCGATAAGGGCAGTTAATTTGTCACATAATCCTGCATAGGCGATCTGGTATATCGCATCCCGGATTCTGTCCGGTTCTATCTGAAAAGGGGCCTCTTTTGCGATAAGATCAAGGAAAAAGTCATAGTATAATCCGCGGATGACATAATTGGGGATCTGGAGAGATACTGCTCCGGGAAGACTATCGCGTATAGTCAGAAGACCCAGATAAAAGAGAAGAGATTTGAAATCATCTTTAGAAAAAGGCAGATCCATCGAGAATTGATCAGTCAGGTGGGAAAAAATATTATTGTTGGAGACAATATCCTTTATTACCTCGTAATTCTGGTCAGGATTTTTCAACCGGAATGTGTTACTTAATTTACCATAATCACTGGAAATATTGGTGTCCAGAAGCTTTTTTGGGGCTTCGTTCAGGGTTTGCATTTGTTTTAAATAAAAGAGAACCATATCACTATTATAAAGGCGTTCTTTTGCATCTTCACTAAACAGATACCCGTCATAATAAAATTTTAATAACCCTGTCATTGGGGAAATTGATATTGATGAAGATATCGTTGATTCTATTAACTGGACTAACTCCTTCTCCGTAAACCCCACCATCTCATTGAATAATGGAGATCGGGTAAGATCATCAGCAACATTAAATCCTGATGTAAGACTATCCAGTGTGACTGGTGAAACTCCAGTTACAAATATCCTGTCAACCATTGTTTTCGTTGCACGTTTAAGAACTTCATACCATTTCCGGATAAAACCATCTCTACTGATTGTACCCTGAAATAAATCTATATGAAAACTCAGTAATTCATTTGCAAAGTGATCATATTCATCAATGATCACAAATATTGGACCATTTATTCTCGTCGAAATGATTGAGAAAAATTCAGTCAATTGATCTGCTGCTGAACTTCTTTCACCCAGGGTCAATGGAAGATTATATCGTTCAATAAAGTTTTGCAGGGAGAATCGGGTGTTGTTGAAGAAACTACGTTCGAGATCTGATTGAGTAGAGGAAATAATTCCAGAAAAATCAAAACTTAATATATAGTATTTTCCACATTTTATCGTCGGATCTTTTCCAATTTCTGTTCCTGAAAAGAGGTCATTAAAATTATTTTTTTCACTGATATCGTAATAATAATGTAAAAGTGATACAAAGAGGCTCTTTCCAAACCGCCTTGGCCGAAGGAATATTTGGTAGGGGCTGGGATATTCTTCAAGGATCCGGATGTACCGGGTTTTATCGACATATGCATATCCTTCAAGGGCAATCGTCCGGTAATTGCTGATACCATACGGGATTTTTAGGAGAGTCATTGCGATATACTAATCATTGTTTCCGGTTATTCTTATGAGTATCCCTTTTTCCGGAATATTGTTTAATGGATAGCGAAATTTTGAGATAATGATTTTGAGTGGAAGACATCGCATATATTTGATAAGTTTATCACAAATTATCACAGATATACCATATTTACTGTCCTCCAAGAAAATCCGGTCTGATTGGTTTTAAGTTATTTATATAGAGCGACGCTATCGCACATAAACGATAATTTCATTAATATTTATCGTCCATATACGATAACTTAATCATTGTAAAAACCCTTACTTCTTTATATGGATACCCGGGCAAAATTAAAAACTGCTATCATTGAATGGCAGGAGAGTTCTTTGCCGGAAATACATCACAGACAATACCAGGTACAGATGAATATTCCTCATATCAATGACATTATCGGGGTTCGGAGATCCGGAAAGACATACCTGATGTATCAGATGATTACCGGATTAATCAACCAGGGAGTTCCAAAATCATGTATTTTATATCTCAACCTTGATGATGACAGACTCCAGCCAATTGTGGGAGATGAACTTGCTCTCTTAACAGATATATTCAGAGAATTGTTAGTATCAGACAATGAGACCTGAACTCGGCTGAGTTAGGGATGACTTTCGGATAAGTTTTCCTCCAATTTTCAAACACAT
>NZ_QGMZ01000025.1 GCF_003173335.1 Methanospirillum stamsii | reverse complement strand
GATAAATTTATAAATCAAAAACAGGTTCCGGAATCCGGTGGGGTAGGAAAGGGAAATGAGGATTGTTGTCCGGATTTTCAGTCTGACCGTTGCACCTTTTTCAAACAGGGTTCCGGATAGGCTTGTGATGCTCACCGTTCCGGTGTTTAGTCCACTAGCCGGGTAAATTCCGGTTACCTCTGGTGGAGGAGTGATGATGAGATAACGGATACATTTGTTGCATTAATCGTTGTTGGTCCGGTTTTCGTGAGGGCTACGGTTGCACCTGATGAGAAGTTACTGCCTGATAGGGTTGTTATGTTCACCGTTCCGGTGTTCTCCCCGGAATTCGGAGTGATACCGGTAACGACTGGCTGATTAAGTATCGTAAATCCGTTTGCGATAGTTACCGTCTGCCCGTCATGGTTGAAAAGTGACATTCCACTGGCCTGGTTCTGCACCGGTTATCGGCAGGGTACAGGAGACCCGGGATGAGGAGATGAGAAGAACGGAGTTTGCATTGATACTTGACTGGCCTGATTTTGAAAGGGTGACCGTAAGGTCCGAGTCTGTCATGCTCATGTAATTTGATCCGGTGATGTTTACCGGAATTGAAGCAGAATTCTCTCCGGTTGCCGGGGAAATGGCGTCTATTACCGGAGCAGAATGATCATATATCCAGGATAGTCCGGCCTTGTCGGGATCAGAAAGGGTAACGAGGTTCCAGTTTTCAAGAGTAGGATCTCTTGAATAATACATAACTTTGTGTATTGAATGAATGTCATCCGGGTAGGGATTATTTAGATTTCCACAAAGATCCCGGAGGTGAAACCAATGCCCGAATTCATGGAGCATTACAGACTGTAAGTTTGCTGTGGTTTCATTCGCTTTGGTGACACTCCAATTCTGAGTTGAGTTTATTATTATGTCAGCTTCTATGATTTGTTGATCAGTACCTTGATAAGTTAATGCTGAGGCAAATGAGCCACCTGTTAAAGGACCAAAACAAATAAGACTGACTCCATCTTTTTTTCTTTCTGTTTTTGTACTAACTCCATTATAATGTAGATGGAACTTTGAAGGAACAACGGCATTCCATGAATCTGCTGCCGCATTTATCGCGGTGAGAAAATCAGTGTTAATATCAGCACTCACAAAATAAGAGTTATTATTTGAGTTCCATTTTTCTCGTCCAAATGAAAAAGGGACAGTAAAAGGATATTTCTCACTTGACTGGTTTTCATCTGTTCTTACGTAGATATATCCACTACTTACAGGAAAAGGGTTATCTAATCCATTTTCTTTTAACCTCACCTACCGATCCATAGGCGCATAGCAATTTTCTAATGCGTAGAAAATTTTTATCCGATTTAAATTTCCTATGGATCTCTCCACTGTTAAAATTTTCTTTAACCACAAAGTTCATATTACATATGCGCTTATAATATAGTAGCAGAAATGAAGTCGACAATCCGTATCAAGAAAATTAATGGGAAGGAGTACTGGTACGAAGATATCCCTTACTACGATAAGGAAAAAAAGCAAATCCGACATAAATCAAAATACCTCGGTAAGAATATCGATGGGCAACCAGTGAAAGTGCGATCAGATGATATGATTCCTGCCCGAATGTCCGTCTCTTCTGCCCCAAAAGCTGCATATAATCATGGAAATCTGCTTCCTCTTCAGAGCATAACCCAAGAGCTTTCAATTCAGGCAACTCTAGAAGAATTTCTTTCAGAATCAGAAACGGATACGTTATTAGCTCTTGTTTACAATCGCATTCTACGTCCCACAGCGATGACAAATGTTCAAACCTGGTATGAAGGATCTTCACTCTGGCTAAGTAACAATAAATTACCCCTATCTGGTCAAAGAATAAGCGAATTTTTAGCAAACCTGGGTCAAAAAAACATCCCGGAAGAGTTTATGAGTCGTTTCGCAGCTCACATTGAACCGGATGCCACTCTTCTCTACGATATCACCAGTTTATCCAGTTCATCGAAACTTCTGGAATGCCTAGAATATGGATATAACAGGGATAATGATGGTCTTCCACAGATCAATTTCTCCCTCGTTGTGGACAAGGATAAAGGGATTCCTGTGCGTTATGACCTTTATCCAGGAAGTATTGCAGACATTACAACTCTTAAAAATACAATCATTCGACTCAAAGATACTGGCTCGGAACAATTCAGGCTGATAATGGATAGGGGTTTCTTTTCTCAAACAACACTTGTTGAACTTTTGAATGAAAACATTCCATTTATTCTGCCTGCAACGTATCAATTGACCTCAATTAAAGAACTAATGAGTAAGTCACAAAATAAGGTTAAACAAGCCCAATATCTTCAAAAATTAGAAAAAGGGCCCATATTTGCAATGCCAGTTACATTAGAGCATCAATTTGATCTAGAAGATAGACCTAGAATTATTACCGTCAATGGATACTGCTATTATGACCCAAAAAGGGAGCAGGATGAAAGAGATTCTTTTTATGTTCAATTATTCGACGCTGTTGAACGATTGAAGAAAGCAAGACCACAAAACTGGAAGAGACCAGAGGTGGTGGTGAAAGAAATAACAAAAGGGTTTGCACGTTTCTTGAATTGGAAATTTATTGATGGGAAGTTTGAGGTCTCAATAAAACAAAAAGCGGTCACTCAAAGAATGAATCGCTTGGGAAGATTTATTCTTTTTTATAATGGTGATTTGGACTGGCTTTCATGTCTTACTCTGTATCGCCAGAGAGATGCAGTTGAGAAGTGCTTCTTAAGAATGAAGAATGATTTGGATACTTTGCCACTTAATGCCAGAAGAGATGATTCGGTGAAGGGTTATTTATTCATGGTTTTTATTGCCCTTATCATTCGCATGAGATTGCAGACTATGTTGAAAGAGACGGGACTTTCAAAACAATATTCTGTTGAAAAACTTCTTCTTGAACTTGAAAAGATCAAACTTTTTGTACTATCTCAAGGACAAATCCTACAATCTGAAGTCAGTAAGAAAAATAGAGAAATTTTAACTTCACTCAATTTATGTGCCTAAAGGTTTTCGGGAGGTGAGGTTTTAAATAACCAAATGGAACATTCACTTCAATCTGTGTGTCCGTCCAGTTAATTATCTCATTTTCATTATAGTCTGTGTCTTGTCTTCCTGAAGCAAAATAATCCGGATTATCTTTATTATATCCAGAATAAAATGCAATATCTGCTGTAGAATAATTTGAACTTTTATTTCCAAAATTTGTTCCCAAAATGGAGATTTGCGTTTTTGTTCCTGCTGAACCTTCACTTGGAGTAATAAATATGATTTCAGGAACTGCTGTTGTTGTTATTATCCCGTTTTTTTTGTTCCCGTTCATTTTGTGCTGTATATGACATATCTATTAATTCGATCGGTAATCCTTTTTCTGCATTTGCAATTGCTGGTTTAAGTTCATCGATAGAACGTGAACTAGTTTCAATGAGATAATATCTCCCTTTCCCAGATAAATCCCAATTATTCAAAAAATAGATCCCTTCATATGAAGCATCAGGTTCAGTTCTAGGGCATATATCATTATAACAGGTTGTTTCATTATTTATGGTTCCCCCAAATACATAATCATTGATTATCATTCCCTCGGTAACATTTGAATTATTACTCTGCTTCAGAATCTCTTTGATATAGATCTTACCTTCTGTCTCAATACCAGTTCCATTGACATGAACTGATTTCATATCGTACAGCGTTCCCTGAACGATTAAATCTACCCCTCGAATATTCTCATAATAATGATAATTCAAATCATTCATCCCCATCTTATCTCCAATATAAATTTGTGAAGCTTCTATGTAGGGGACAAAGAGGATAATAAAAAGGCAGAATATCAAACATATCGTTATATTTTTCATAATGCCCCCGGAAATGTATTTTCCTGAGTCTTTCTGACAAAATTTCCAGGTAGGAAATTACTTTTCAGTCCATTGAGAGAGACATAATAACCAACAATGTTACGAGAGATAAAATCGGTACAATTATCTACCTTCATCCGGAATTTGTTTTGTTTCATGAAAATACCCTTTTCGTGTGCCTGGTCCAGTCAAATAATATCCCAGCTCCCCACCTGCCGGTAATCATACTTGTATCTTCTCATTGATAACTAAATAAACAAATCAAAAATGAAAGATAAATCGAAAAACGTATATTCCATATGATTTATGAATAAGATAACCCAGGCATTAATATCATTAAATTTCTTTAACCTCTAATCAATCAGAAGTAAATTAAGTTGTATTTATTGTATTCGTTATCCGGACATAATCAGGGTGTTTGTTTTCTTTTTTGCCTGGATATTGTATATCCGGACAAATTATCATCTTTCTTCTCAGGTTATAACATTGATAAATTTATAAATCAAAAACAGGTTCCGGAAAATGGGAATAAAGAAAAGAAGAATATTATATGACCTATCTCGAAAGGGTGACCGTAAGGTCCGAGTCTGTCATGCTCATGTAGTTTGATCCGGTGATGTTCACCGGAATTGAAACCGAATTCTCTCCGGCTGCCGGGTAAATGGTATCTATTACCGGAGCAGGGTGATCATATATCCATGATAGTCCGGCCTTGTTGGGATCAGAAAGGGTGATGAGATTCCAGTTTCCAAGAGCAGGATTTCTTCCGTAAAACATGACCTTTTGTACCGGATAAATATCATTTGGATAAGGACTATTTAGATTTCCACAACCGTGAATAAACAGAAGAGGTATAAAAACTAAAGAATAACTCAAAGTAAGATCCTTTCTGAATTTAAAAAAAAGAGTAATCAAACTTTTCTTGATAGCGATAGAAAAACAGGGTTCTTGAAGTGTTCAAAAAACCTGTAAATGTTTTTTAATCTGTCCTCACAACTGGGGAATTAGTTACTGCAGGATCTGATTCTCTCAACTGACTACCATCAAAACCCATATGTGTCTACCCATTCAAGACCCTGGGTATTTTTCAGTTCTTTCGCCATATCTTTACTGATACCAAATATATCCATGTAATACTCTTCTATCCACTCTGAAACATTGATATCAGAGAATTTCTCCGGATAAGTACCTTTTGCTTCTATCAGTAGAATAATTGGAAGATCCAATTGGATATCCCCGCAACTTGTTAATTTTCCAATAGTGTAGACTTTTTTATCCTTGATAGCAGATACTTCCTGGATATTCTTGTAATAGTCTTCATCATATATCTGGCTTATATTGTAACCGCCACTGGATGTTTCCAGAATGATAACATCAGGGTCTAACTGGAGAACCTGTTCTGCGGAGAGGACATTTCTCCCTTCTCCATCATACGCACTTTGAATGTTTATCAAATTTGCAAATGTTGACGCACACTCTTTTGCCCATACAACAAGAACGCCTCCTTTATCCCTGGTACTCGAGGAACCAAGACCGGTGAAGAGTACGGCGGGTTTGTCTTTATCTTCAATGCCTTCTGTTCTTTCTACAATCTGAGAGACTCTGGCATCTATCTTATCAATAAGCTCCTTTGCTTTCTCTTCTTTACCGACAATAGTTCCTAATAATGCAATCTCCTGATATATGGTATCAATATCAGAAGTATGGAAGTTATTCGGATCCATAAGAACTACAACCGGAATGCCCAGTCCTTCAATCATTTCAACTGCTTTATCGGTCTTTTCCTTAAAATAGACATTTTTCCGGACTATTACCAAATCAGGATTGATTGCAGCAATTGTTTCAAGATTAATTCCATCTATTGGAGATCCAGCATTTGGAAGTTCACGTAAGGTTGGAATCAGGTAATCTGCCGTTACATTGGAACGGATGCCACCTCCGGTTCCTACAAGAGTATCCTGAGCTCCCAGAGCATACAGGGTTCCTTCAATAAAACCGAATCCCACTGCCACAATCTTGTCAACATGTTTTGGAATCGTAACCGATTTGCCATCCATATCAACAAGAGTCAATTCCGTATCACTTTCAGAGATAACGTCAGGAGCATAATCTGCCCAGCATGTAGTGGTAAGTAATACAATAAACATGCAAATGATCCAAATTCTCAATTTATAATTCATACTATCACCAAATTTGTATGAATAATTATTCAATCATATCATAAAATACATCTGCATTTATTACGATCGTTTAATTATGTAAATATCTGAATAATTTTTCAAATGAGGAAAAACTGAATTTTTCTGCCAAATGGGTCATTCATATGGCAATCATCTCCTCCCGGGGTTGAAATTACAATTGCAAAAAACTTAAAAATTATTGTAGAAAAAGATTTGAATCGAGTAAGAATATATGAAAATTATAGACCAATATCCTTTAACATGCCCGGAATATCCAGCCAGATAATAAGATACGTTTGATCAGAATCCCTGTCAAGTTGTTTCTGTTTGATGATTCCAAGGATATATGATGAAGTATCAGTATCACATGTTTTTTGGTCAATCTGTGATGAATGAACAGACATTACGGTTGTAACGTCATCCACAAGAATTCCAGTCTTGGATTTGGTTACAGAATTATCTATTACAATAATTCGTGCTTGTTCATTAATCTCCTTATTGGCAGTTATACCCATTTTTTCTTTAAGATCAATTATGGTTGTAATTTCTCCCCGGAGATCAATAATACCCTTAATAAATTGCTCTCTTCCTGGAAGTGGCGTAATCCGAGTATACTCAACGATTTCTTTTACATCAAAGAGATTTATTGCAAAGATGTCATCTCCCAGTATAAATTCTACAACCTGAATCTCATCTTGAATTTCATTAATTCCTGAATATGCCTTTCCTGTGTTCTCTACGGCCAGATCACCCATTATATCAAACCAGCCTGAATTTTTTCATCTCATTAGAAATGCTTGCAACAATACTTACCATTTCATTCATTATATGTCCGATTTCATCCATAGAAGCACTTGCTTCTTCTGTTGCTGCGGCTGTATCTCCCGCTTCATGGGTCGTATTCTGTACAAGAACAGATACTTCCTGAATACTTGCAGTCACTTCTTCTACCGATGCTGCCTGTTCTTCTGATGCAGAAGCAACATCCACCGTATTCTTGTTAATATCCTCTATAGTAGTGGCTATCTGATTAAAAGCTGTGAGAGTCTGATCTAATGCGATGCTTCCTTCTTGTACGGCATGGGTGGATTTTTCCATGGCATCAGTTGCCTGTTTTGCCTTTATCTGAAGAGCAGCGATCATATCTTCAATATTTTCTGCTGATTTTCGTGAATCCTGTGCAAGTGATTTGACTTCTGCTGCCACGACCGCAAAGCCTCTCCCTGCTTCACCAGCACGAGCAGCCTCAATTGCTGCATTGAGTGCCAGAAGATTGGTCTGATTTGCAATATCTGAAATGAGCCGGACAATCTTTCCGATCTCATCCATTTGCGTGTTGATATCGGTAACGATTGTACCTACTTCATTGGTAGACCTAAGTTTGTGAATTTATAACTTACAAATGACTCAACCTAATTTCTGGAAACAAGTTTGTG
>NZ_QGMZ01000024.1 GCF_003173335.1 Methanospirillum stamsii | reverse complement strand
CAAGCCAGGCCAAGATGGCGGAGCGGCCACGCGGTTGACTGCAGATCAACTACACTCCGGTTCAAATCCGGATCTTGGCTCTCAATAGCGGCCACAGCAGGTGTGTCACACCCGTTCCCATTCCGAACACGGAAGTTAAGACACCTCACGTGAATGACGGTACTGAGGTACGCGAGTCCTCGGAAAATCATCCTCGCTGCTATTGTTTAAATCTAAAAAATTCTTGTTATTGTTAATTGAAAGAAGCATACGGCTTCAAATCCGGGTCAGACCGGAGTTCAGTTCTCAATAGCGGCCAGAGCAGGTGTGTCACACCCGTTCCCATTCCGAACACGGAAGTTAAGACACCTCACGTGAATGACGGTACTGAGGTACGCGAGTCCTCGGAAAATCATTCTCGCTGCTATTGTTTAAATTTAAAAAAATTCTTGTTATTGTTAATTGAAAGAAACATACGGCTTCAAATCCGGGTCAGACCGGAGTTCAGTTCTCAATAGCGGCCAGAGCAGGTGTGTCACACCCGTTCCCATTCCGAACACGGAAGTTAAGACACCTCACGTGAATGACGGTACTGAGGTACGCGAGTCCTCGGAAAATCATTCTCGCTGCTATTGTTTGGAAAATGATTGATAGTATTCTGTTAGACTTTTACAAGTGGATCTTTTAAAGATAATTTCAGGTTGTTGTCGTTTTTTCTGACTATTGTATATTCCGACCTGATCTGAGCAGTGAGTCCGTTCAAATTGAACACTGGTTCCGCTCAAGTTGAACACCCCTTCCGGTGATATTGAACACTTCTTACATTTGAGTTTCTTAAAGGATTCCGAAGAAAAACATCAAGGGTGGGGGGACTTTGCCCCCCTCCCTTGGACCCAACCCCCTGACAGTGATAGGCAAGTATCCCCCCTTCGCGGAGATTCGGTTCATCGGTCCAATGATTCATAAGGATGATTGACCTCATCAATAATCCTGGAAAGAGTGTTCAATTTTTCCGGAATATGCAACTACAAGATATTTTTAAAAATAGTTCTTGTACGTACTTTATCTTTTCAATCTAAATCGAAATATTTTTTGCACGGTTTATATCATCCTTCAGTCTGTATTCTATAATATCTACCACTATTATCTGGCTAGTTTTATTCAACCGAGAATAGTCTCTCAAGAGACTTGTGATAAGATTTTTTGTAGGTTCAGATCTTGTGACATAAAATTTTTCCTCCTGGTTAAATTCTGATTACCACAGATTTTCCAGTATATGAGATATCATAACGCAATCGGGAAGATTGAATTATCAGAATGCAAGGATCTATTCAAACAATGTACAATTGTATCTCTGAATTTGTTAATAACAATTGGTAAAAAAAGGGGTTTGAAATCGGTTTAATAGAATGGTAATCAGACCGATATTCCTTTAGGAAGCGGAATTGAGGAGTTAGTTTTCTGCATCGTAGCGATTTCAGAGCTGTTAAATGATTTTGCCTTTTGCATAGTTCCTATCATTGAACTGTTGAATGCTTCAGCTGGTTGCATTGTAGCGATTTCAGAGCTATTAAATGATTTTGCCTTTTGCATAGTTCCTATCATTGAACTATTGAATGCTTCAGCTGGTTGCATTGTAGCGATTTCAGAGCTGTTAAATGATTTTGCCTTTTGCATAGTTCCTATCATTGAACTGTTGAATGCTTCAGCCGGATGCATAGATGGAATTTCAGAACTGTTGAATGATTTTGGTTTCATAGTTCCAATCATTGAGGTATTAAACGCTTCAGCTCCATGCATAGTTCCAATCATTGAAGTATTAAATGAAGGCATTACCATACCCCCAGGATAAATCACATCATCATCTGCACATACAAAACAGAACAAAGAAGCAATTAATACACCTGTTATCATTACCAGTATACCAGAACGGAGGGTTACCATAATTATATCCTCAGAATTCGTATGTCAGAGAATTATTTAAGGATAATCTTTCAGATTTCAGTTATTTTATTTAAGTCAACTGAAAATTATACTGTGTATTAGAAAAAGAAAAGAAATATGATAATATATGTAAGGCTTATTCTTGTGAATTTTAGACCTTGACACCTGATGGAAGTGGTATCGTAGATACGGAATTCTGCATTGTTCCTATCATAGAACTGTTAAATGATTTTGCTTTTTGCATGGTTCCAATTTCCGAACTATTGAATGCTTTTGAGTTCTGCATTGTGCCGATTTCAGAGCTGTTAAAAGACTTTGAATTTTGCATAGTTCCAATTTCCGAACTGTTGAATGCTTTTGAGTTCTGCATTGTGCCTATTTCGGAGCTGTTAAAAGACTTTGAATTTTGCATAGTCCCAATTTCCGAACTGTTGAATGCTTTTGAGTTCTGCATTGTGCCGATTTCAGAGCTGTTAAAAGACTTTGAATTTTGCATAGTTCCAATTTCCGAACTGTTGAATGCTTTTGAGTTCTGCATCGTTCCGATTTCAGAGCTGTTAAATGACTTTGAGCCCTGCATAGTCCCAATTTCCGAACTGTTGAATGCTTTTGAGTTCTGCATCGTTCCGATCATAGAACTGTTGAACTTGGTGATTACCATACCGCCAGGATAAATTTCATCATCCGCATATGCAAAGCAAATAAAAGAAACAGATACGATTGCAATAATTACCACAAGTATATCAAAACGAAGGTTTGCCATATAATACCTCATGATTCGTTTGACCGGGAGATATTTAATGATAGCCCACCCAAGAATATTTATTTTTATTTATAAAAAAATATTAATAAATAATTATAAAAAATTCCTTGCTCTATTTGTAATTGGTTCTATTGTCTATCGGTTTTTTTCTTTTTTATGTCAAGAATCCAACGGAACACTGATGGAGCAATGTTTCCGGATTTGTGACAATATGTTACTTCATATATGTCACCTGACAGTTCTTCGATATATTCATTTATCTGAGCTTTATTGCAGAATGTTATCCAATGAGCTGTACCTCCCTGGATTAGTCTGTCCAAAAAAAAATCCGGGCTTTTCAGAACTCCGTAGGGAGTAGGGATAATGATCCTTGAAAAATCTTTATTCAGGTAATATGCAGCCTGCAATGCATCACCCCGGATAATATGCAGGTTTGATGAGGCGCCGTTAACTATTGCATTCCTGGCCATCCACGCACAAGCATGATGGCTGATTTCGATGGCATATACCTCAGCGCCACGTGTTGCGGCAGGGATTGCATATGGGCCGACACCGGCAAAAGGAACAAACACGGTATCTCTTTTATTAATGAGTTCGTGTATTCGTCTTCGCTCTGATGCCATTTTCGTTGAAAAATATACTTCCCGAACATTCAGTTGGTACCTGAAACCGAATTCTCTTACTTCTGTAATTGTTTCTTTCCCAAATATTGGATCGTAATGGGCGATCCGTTCTTTACCCTGAATTGTGGATATTTTATTAAGAATGGTAACCAGTGATGGTCTTCTTGAGAGAAGTGCTTTGGTTATGTCTTTGAAGTATGCTTCAAGTGAAGCAGGTACTGATATTATTGCAATATTTCCTATTATTTCATATCCGTCCGGAAGATAACTGAGAAGGTCCTGTGGAATAACGCCGGCCAGATCTTTTTTCAAACCCATTTTTTCAAATTCACAAATTTTTGTAAAATTTTCGAGCGATAAAACATTGGTTCGCAATGAAGAATATGTGACCTTTTAGGAATACGTCATTACGAATCATCCATAACCGAGTATCACCAAAATAACCATCATGAATTCCGTGAGGGTCTACCTGGATGTCTGTTGCTTGTGCCGTCCATTTGATGATCAGACCCAACCGAGGATTTTTATGGAGAGTCAGGCGGTCCTGGAGATATTACGAAATTGCGGGATCACCTGGACACTGGTGTTAAGCGACCTGATTGAATATGAATTATCACAGATGCAGGATCGAATGAAATATCTGAAGGTTTATCAGAACATCCCAAGAAACCACGAGTATATTGAGGTTGATGATGATACTGTCTCCCAATATTCCACGTATGTTTCCTATGGATGCTCACCGGCAGATGCGATGCATATTGCTCTTGCCCAAAAGGCGAATGCGGTATTCCTCACAACGGATGATATTTTGCTTGGATTAATTAAAAGATGTTCCAATAACACAATAGTATGTGATAATCCTGTCTCCTGGCTGACCGGAGGTGACCATGTCTGAAGATACTCTTGCACAGATCCATCAAAAAGGTCTTGAAATACTATTTCGTGAGTTAGGGCCAGTTGATGCGGTGAAATTTTTGCAATTATACGACAAGGGCCATGGAGATTATACTAAGGAGCGATCCCAATGGCTCGAAAAGGATCCGGATGTTTTTCTTTCTAACTTTTTAGACTGGAAAGAAAAGAGAAAAGAGTCACCGAAGAAGGTCTGATTCTCTCCGAGGTATTCAGTATCAGACCGATTCAAATGAGGAGATAAGGATCTCCTCACCTTTTTGCCCGGCCGCATCGCGACATATCCCTATTGGATAATAGAATGATACTCCCGTTATCGGGTGTTCCACGGTTCCTGGATTTCTATCTCCCCGTTTTCATGAGCCCGCATTACACAGAAGATATTCCGGGCATTTTTTACGTTTGCCTTTCGGGAGAGAAGTGCCGGATTCGCCGGGTTCAGTGTGAAGTAAATCCCCTCGAACCCACTCGAATTATCGAGCATATCTGCACCTCGATTATTTTAAAAAGTGAAAGGATTCACGGGAGTAGCTGAAGATATAAACTGCTTCTAAAAAAACGTGTGAAACTCCAAACAAATAGTTCGATGCTGTTGACGGGATCCGAACCCGCGACCTCCAGATATCTCAGTTTTTTACTTATGAGTCTGGCGCCCTAACCAGCTAGGCCACAACAGCACAAAGTGCATTATAAGAATGTCGTCAGAATTGATAAAACTGACGATCACCTGAACGATAGAATCCTCATATTATGAAAGAGACAATTACTTTTTTCATGAATAATGAAGATATTTCCAAGATTATCATTGTTTTTTGCACCGCTCCCCCCGGAGAAGCACACTCTATTGCTGCAAAACTGATTGAAAAGGCACTTGCTGCCTGTGTAAATATCTTCCCGATACGGTCTATATACAGATGGGAAGGATCGATTTGTGATGAACCTGAAGATCTCCTAATCATTAAAACATGCAGAGATCTGATACATGAATTAACCTCATATCTTGTTTCGATTCATCCCTACGAAACACCGGAAGTCTTGTGCCTGCCGGTTGTTCATGGATATGATGACTATATTTCATGGGTTATGAGAGAAGTCCAAAAAAGGCATTCTTAATATTTCTCATTTCGTGGAAATCTCAAAATATGGTTCGAGGATATTACCTTAGTCCAGAAGCCGCCATTCCGGAACGTCGCCCTGAACATGATTCAACAGTAACTTCGATAACCGCGATGCCGGATATCTGGTTATCAGGATATGGTCCTCCTGGCGCGCCGACATATTTGGTTGAGATGATCTCCAGCCCGCGGCTTTTTTCTGCTCCTGATAAAAATCTGGCAGTTCCCTGAATCATGACGCTTTCATATGCCATTCCATATTCACAGGATGTGGATGATTTGATTAAGCTGCATTCCTGCTCAACTATGATACAGACACGCGGATTATTATTCAGGATCTCAATCTTTTTTCCTTGACCTGCACCATGAAGGTAAACTTTCTCTTTATGATACGCAAAACACATTGGCACACAATAGGGGAAATCCCCATCACTTAACCCCACATGGCAAAAAAGAGATGATGCAAGGATATTCTTTATCTCTCCGGGATCTGATAGTTCCTTGTCTCTTCTACGCATCAGTTCTGCCGGTTCTTTTCAATTACTGCAACAAGACCCGCTGCAATTGCAGCGACTTTTTTATCGCTTTTCAAAGGAGTCGCAAGCTGTGTCATCCTTGTCTCCTCTTCTTGGATGTACCGCTTGAGGGTCTTGCTGATATGCTCTTCCTGAAGGAAATGTGTGTGTGTATTTCCTGCTATGAACTCCGGATTATGAATGACTGCATGATGCAGCGGCAGTGTTGTCTTGACCCCGAGAATAACATATTCATAGATTGCCCGCCGCATTCGTGAGATTGCATATTCTCTGCTCATACCCCATGCACAGAGTTTTGCTATCATGGAATCATAGAAGGGAGGAATAGTATACCCTGCATGAATGCCTGAGTCCAGTCTGATACCCGGACCACCTGGTGATCTGTACCTGGTGATTTTTCCCGGATCAGCGGCGAAATTATTCAGAGGATCCTCTGCATTTATACGGCATTCAATAGCATGTCCCCTGAGTGTGATGTCTTCCTGTCCGTATTCAAGAGGATCACCCGATGCTGTGATTATCTGCTCTTTTACAATATCGATTCCGGTGACCAGTTCTGTAACGGTATGTTCAACCTGGAGTCGTGTATTCATCTCCATGAAATAGTAGTTACCGCTGTCGTAGAGGAACTCAACCGTTCCCGCATTCACATAGTCAACCGCTTCAGCTACCCTGAGCGCGGAATCAGTCATCTTTTCCCTGAGTTCAGGTGTCATGACCGGACAGGGTGCTTCTTCGATAAGTTTCTGATGCCTGCGCTGTATTGAACATTCACGTTCATACATATGAAGCCGGTTTTTATGCTCATCACAAAAGATCTGGACTTCTACATGGCGGGGTTTTTGCAGATATTTTTCAATAAAAACTGTCCTGTCTCCAAATGCAGACTCTGCAATTCTCATGGCTCCTTCGACAGCAGATTCAATTTCAGAAGGACAATTGACGATCTGCATGCCGATACCCCCGCCGCCTGCACTTGCCTTGACTATTACCGGGTACCCAATCTGGTCTGCAATTTTTGCAGCTGCTTCCATGTCATCAATTCCCCCTTCGGTTCCGGGGAGGACCGGTACACCGGCATTTTTCATAGTCTGCTTTGACTGGATCTTAGATCCCATTGCAGCGATCGTCCGGGATTTCGGACCAATGAAGGTAACACCTTCTTCTGAACAAAGTTTTGCAAACTCAGCGTTCTCTGCTAAAAATCCATATCCTGGATGTATTGCTTCGGCACCTGCTTTTTTTGCAACGGAAACAATTCGTTCTTTATTCAGGTATGACTTGGATGGTGGCGCAGGACCTACAGGAAAGGCTTCATCAGCATAATGGACAAAGAGAGAGTCTTTGTCTGCCTCTGAATAGATGGCAACGGTATCAATTCCCAGCTCTCTGCATGCCCGCATTACACGGATTGCAATCTCTCCCCGGTTAGCAATCAGGATCTTTTCAAAATATTTCATTCAACCACCAGGAGCACGTCCCCTGCAAGCACGGTGTCTCCGGCATCAACAAAGATGTCCTTTACCACACCATCCCGGGGACTGGTGATGGGATTTTCCATCTTCATTGCTTCAAGGACAACAAGTGGTTCTCCGGCTTTAACCCGGTCACCCCGCCCTACCAGTATCTTGAGGACCATTCCCTGCATATTGCTCTTCACTCCGCCTGGAATGTCCGTTTTAGGTGTTTCTTGAGTCTTAGTTTTTCCCTCAACTGGCTGATCGCCAATTGCAAGAATCCTGACTGTGAATGATTCTCCATCTACCTCTACCTGCATGGAAGAAGGGAGAGAAAGGCTGTTTTCTTTCTTTCGGGCAGCTACTGGAATTGGCTCTGCAGTTCTCTCTCCTTTCAGAAATGAGGGAGCAATAGCCGGATAGAGAATATAGGTCAGGACATCCTCTTCTTTAGAAATAAGTCCGGCTGCGGTTGCTTCTTCTTTCATCTTTTCATACATGGGAGGGAGGAGGTCTGCAGGTCTGACAGTGATTACCTCTTCATTTCCAATGATGAGTTTTTGTATTTCAGTCGTGATGGATCCTGGAGATTTCCCATATAATCCCTTTACATAATCCTTAACTTCATTTGAGATGGTTTTATACCGTCCTCCGGTCAGAACATTGAAAACAGCCTGTGTTCCGACAATCTGTGAGGTAGGTGTCACGAGAGGGGGATATCCGAGATCTTCTCTTACCCGTGGAATTTCATCAAATACTGCCTCCAGTTTATCAAGAGCATCCTGATCCTGGAGTTGAGAGACCAGGTTTGTGATCATGCCTCCCGGGAGCTGATAGATAAGGACATCACTGTCAACCCGCTCTGCAACCGGAGTGAAAAGACCCTCGTATTTATTGCGGATTTTCAGGCATTCATTCCGAACCTCCCGTAGTTTCAGAAGGTCGATTCCGGTATCCCTGGCGGTTCCTTTTACTGATGCAACAACGCTCTCTGTTGGGGGCTGACTGGTACCAAGGGCAAACGGAGACATGGCGGTATCCAGAATGTCTATTCCCGCTTCTATTGCTGCCTCGTATGCCATGGGTGCAATCCCGCTCGTGCAATGGCTGTGCAGATCAACCAGAATGTCCATTTCATCCTTAATTCCGGTGATCAGTTCATGAGCCACTGCCGGCATAATGAGGCCTGCCATATCCTTGATGCAGATGGAATCACAATCACGTGAATACAGTTCGCGTGCAAGATCAACAAAACCACTGACCGAGTGAACCGGACTTGTGGTATATGATATCGTTCCCTGGAGATGTGCACCGGTATCCTTCACTCTGGCCATCGGGCGCTCCATATTTCTGATATCGTTGAGTGCATCAAAGACCCGGAAGATGTCAACCCCGTTTTTGTGTGAGAGGAAAACGAACTTGTCCACTACATCATCTGAATAATGCCGGTACCCTACAAGGTTCTGGCCACGCAGGAGCATCTGGATTGGAGTGTGCCGGAGTTCTTCCTTGAGCGTCCGGAGACGGTGCCACGGATCTTCATTTAAAAACCGGATGCAACTATCAAATGTTGCTCCTCCCCATGCTTCAACCGAGAAGAAACCGGCCTTATCTATTGCGCGAGTAAGTGGGAGCATATCCTCAGTCCGCATTCTCGTTGCGATGAGTGACTGGTGCGCATCCCGAAGTGTTGTATCTGTTATACAAAGCCGTTTTTGTCGGTCAGAACTCATTTGGACACCTTTAATACCGCCAGGGTGCGGTTCAAACAATAAAGGTTGAACCGGATATAATAAAAAAGTCTCCTGCAATCAGGGAAAAAAGAAAAATGGCGCAGGAAAATGCCCCGGCGATCCGGTCTTCCTTCGGTGAGACAAAGGTAGGGCAGTGTGTTCCTCCGCTGGTGTATCCACGAAGCGTTAAGAGTATGGCCCGCTCCTGTGCCAGCTGGAGTTCTCTGATTACTACCCCTGAGAAAACAGCAGGAATAATCCTTGGTGAGATATGATTTCCTTTCTGGCGAATAGCAATGGAGACACGGTCAGTCTCTTTTGCCATGACTTCAAGAGCTGACATACTCAGTTCGCCGATGAGTCCAAGATCAAACCCAAATTTCATTCCGCCGAAATATACCCCGACATCAAGCAGTTCTCCCGGATACCGTTCAGCAAACATCCATGAGGCAATGAGGAGTATTGCGGTAATCCGGATAAAGTAAGAGAGTCCGTCTCCCCCTGACCATGTAGCTGCAATACTCATCACCGCGGGGATGATGAGGAGAATAATAAAAGTCCTGACCGATTTGATGGAGGTATTTCTTCCCCATATCCCCCACCAGAGTATTGAAAGAACTGCGCCGGAAAGAGATATCCACGCAGCACATGAGAGTAATGCGGTTCCAAGCAATCTTATGCGTGGATCCTGCATACTGCCTCCTCAAGATCCAATCGTGCCAGGCCTTTAGGATAACTCCCATTATTTAGCAGGAATCTGATGAGTGGAGGGGCCCGGCTCCAGCCAATGAGACATTCCGGAACTTTTCCGATACAGGTAAGTGTTCCGTTATCCATTTCCCATAGGAAATCGACTGGAGGGAGAGAGGTGATATCATGACTGATAAGAATGATTACCTTGTTATTGCAGCCTGCTATGATCCGGTTTACCCATTTTCGTGCATCCTTGTCAAGACCGGCGTATGGCTCATCCAGGACGATTAAGTCATATCTTCCGGTCAGAATAGCGGCAAGTTCCAGTCTTTTTAACTCCCCTCTGGATAATGCAAAAATATCTGTCTCTTCTTTTCCAAAAAGACCAGAAAGGGCAATTATTCTCTTCTCATCACCATGCCAGCTGGCTGCCTCTTCTCTTACCGTTATGGTACTGACATGATAACTGGTATCCTGAAGCAACATCACACGCCGACAATTTTCCTGTATTATTGACCCGGAATCCGGTGTGATAATTCCCGTAAGCAGTTCACCCAGAGAAGTTTTCCCTGATCCAACCCGTCCGGTGAGAAGGTGAACACCGGAAAAAAACTCGCCATCTGCAGATAACCTGAATGATCCCTTTTTCAGTGACACCTGTAAGAGAGTAATTCCTGCTTTAAGGGTTCTCACGGAAATCTCCTGATGTAGTTTCTGCATAAATTCTTCGCCAAAACCAGGGGTCGTCCAGGTATTCCCGATATGCGTAACTTCCCTTTTCTGATAGAGATGAGTGGCGTAGGATTCTGCCTTCCTTTAAGGTGATGATTTCATCAGCGATTGCGATTCGTTCAGGCCGGTGAGTTGAGAAGACAACATGTCCGATACCTGTTTTTTTAATAATGAGGTCAAGATGGGTGCAGAATTCATCATCCAAGTGCGAATCTGTCTCATCGAGAATGAGCAGGTCAGGTTTTGCTATCAGAGCAGCTCCAAAAGCGACCAGGACCAGTTCTCCGCCGGACAATCCATGGATGTCACGACAAAGCAGGTGGGATATCTCAAGATCTTTTGCACACCGTATCACTTCTTTCTCAATCTCTTTACACGGGAGTTTTACAAACCTGAGTGGTGAAGCCAGTTCATCAAATACCCGGGTAAAAAGCATATTTCTGTCAGGATATTCACCAACCCAACCGACTTTAAGGTCTGAAGGTTCTTTTCCATTGATACATACTGTTCCTTCTGCCGGAGTCAGGATTCCGGAGAGTAGTTTTAAAAAAGTGGTCTTTCCCGAACCATTTGAACCGGTTATGGCACAAATCCCCTGGCTAATCAAGCAGGAAGGGATTGAGAGAATGCCTGCCTTTACCGATTCTATCCTGATCATTTCTCTGAAAGCCTGGCAGTATAGGGAAGGACACGACGGGTGATAAGAAATGCAGCCGCGGCTTTAACGATATCACCAGGAATAAAGGGGAGCATGCCTGCGGTAATTGCAGCGAGAGTGTTCATTGGCACCGAGTATACTAACCAGGAAATGCCGAAAAGATAGATGAACAAAGTTCCCATGATCAATCCAGCAACATTGATGAAATGAGCTGATCGTTCATAGCAAAGGCCCACTGCTACTGCTGCCGGAATAAATCCTAGCAGATATCCCCCGGTAGGGCCAAGTAGCACTCCAATTCCCGCGGTTCCGTTATGAAATACCGGAAGCCCGATTGCACCAAGGATAAGGTAGAGCACCATGGGAAATATCGCGTACCGCTTCATGATGGTGCCGGTCAGGAGCACTGCAAGTGTCTGCAGGGTTATCGGGACCGGAATAAAAGGAATTGAAATCCAGGAAAAAACCGTGGTCATCGCGATGAAAAGAGTGGTATGGGTGATGATGATGGAACGGTGATAGTTTCCGGCCATGATTAAATATGTGTACAATCCCCGGCGATGACCCGTTCAATCTTCCCGTTATCTTTCTTAACCACAAGAGCTCCATTAGGATCAATATCTATTGCTTCGCCTTCGAAGTGAGATCGCAGGGTAACAATCCTGACCCTCTTTCCAATCGTCGATGAGAAATTTTTCCATTCCCTGATGACTGCATCATATTCTCCCTGGGATATCATCTCATACCGGTTCTCAAATTCCTTGAGAATTGCTGCAAGAAGTACAGCGCGATCAACATCCTGATTTACTTCCTGGCTGATTGATGTAATGGTGCCCCTGATAGACTGACTTAACGTTTCCAGGTTCACATTTGCATCTATACCGATACCGACCAGACAGTACTGAATTTTTTCTTCAGCAGCCCCCAGTTCCAGAAGAATACCTGCTACCTTTTTATCTCCGATGATGATGTCGTTCGGCCATTTGATAAGAGCGCCAATATCATACATTTTGCGCAGCACCCGTGCAACTGATACCGAAGCTGCAAGGGTAAGCATGAACAGGTGGTCGATTGGAATTTGAGGCTGCAGGATTATCGTGACCCAGATGCCACCTGTCGGAGATACCCAGGCCCGGCCCATTCTGCCAATCCCTCCGGTCTGTTCCTCTGCGATGATGACCATCCCGTTCATCTCCTCAATTCCTCCCTGCTCTGCAAGGTCTTTTCCGTACCATATCGTGGAGGGAATGCTTTCGAAAAACCTCATCTTTCTGCCGATAAATTTCGTTTTCAGATGTCGGTAAATGATATGTGGCCGATAGTCCTGGTTCTTGTCCTGAAGAACATATCCCTCATTATCCGAAGCTGTGATGTCGTATCCAAACTGACGAAGTTCGTTTATATGTTTCCATACTGCAGATTTTGAGAGTGATAGTGCCTCTGCAATCTCACTGGTCTCTACTGGTGTGTCGGCTTTTTCCAGGATTTCAAGGACTTTAAATGCCTGTGTATACATGTTATCACCGCTTAGCCCGAATCTGTTCGGTTGGGAGGGGACAGGGATCTTTTCCACATACTTGTTTTATAATCGTGGACTGGTGCTCCATAAGGGTAGCCAGATCAAAAATACCGGTAATGTCCACCAGTCCGATAGCAGCGATGGTTGTTCCATCATCATCCTTGACCGGGGTGACAATGACCGGAATTCCCTTGTATTGACCGCTTGATGGTGTTACCTTTCTAATCTCTCCGACTTTCAGAACTTCTTCCAGGATAGGGCCGGAATAGTCATTGTCAACGACGACTCCGTCTTCTATTCGAATTCCTCTGTTTTCTTTTGAACGGGCAGTTATTGGAAGTTTTCCCACCATCTCATGGAATGCCATACAGACCGGAATCCAATCTGATGCAGCAGCCTTATCAGACAAGACATAACGATTCATCATCTTCCCTTAATTATTCCCTTGTGCCTCATTACAATAATCCTTCGCCTCCTCCGGTGTATAAATCCCTGATAAAATGGCGGGAAGGATATTCATGAAGACTCGTAATAACAATTCGCCCCTTTCCATATGGTACCTGAACCAGTACCGGCCCCTGTGGGGCGGAAAGGATTACATGCTCTTCTCCGTTGGGGACATCATTCAGCGTCCCGTCAATCGAGACTGTCTCATCCCCGTCCTCAATAATTCGTGCATACGGATGTCTACCATTACTGCCAAGCAGTTCCTGCGCAAATCCGTACTGGTACGTTACCGGAACCGGCAGCCAGTCATATGCCTGCGGATGGTTCCACCCGGCACCAAAAGCTAACAATGTACCCCCTTCATTAATAAACCGCTCAATACGTGGGCTTATCGCACGAAGTGCTGTAAGTATTCTGCAGTGGTCGGGAGATGCAAATCCGGCAGGAATGATAACCCCATGTAATTTACGCCTGAAAAAAGGGGCCGCCAGAAGTTGCGGGGTTACGAGTTCACAGGAATGCCCGCAGTCTTCAAACAGCTTTGTGAAGAGTAACGGACCCTCCCAAATGAATGCAACCTGAGTGACCATTTATCCCTTTATTACTCCAAGGGGTTCAAGTCTGGCAACAAGCCTGGATATTCCCAGATTATGAACAACAGAAACCACTTCTGAAGATGATTTGTATGCGTCCGGGGCCTCTTCAGCAATGGCGCCATCATGAGGAGCTTTTATCATGATGCCTGATCTACCCAGAGTTTCCCGTATGGTCTTCCCCTGGAGTTTTTTCTTTGCCTGGGATCGTGAGAGCACCCTTCCTGCACCATGGCAGGTAGAACCGAACGTCCGGTCCATAGCAACGTCAGTTCCTTTTAGAAGATAAGAGGATGAACCCATACTGCCGGGGATGATGACCGGCTGACCGATGTGTGCGTAGTCTGGTGGTACATCCTGACAATCCGGACCGAAAGCCCGGGTTGCACCCTTCCGGTGTACACAGACTTTGGTTCTTTTCCCATCAACATCATGCTCTTCAATTTTTGCAACATTGTGGGCAACATCATACACGAGCCTGATATCATCGTATGCAATTCCGCATAGTCTGGTCAGGACCGAGCGGATCTGATGAGTGATGATCTGACGGTTTGCCCAGGCGTAGTTTGCTGCGGCAGCCATTCCTCCATAGTAGGCTTTTCCCTCCGGAGAGGTCAGAGGTGCACAGGCCAGTTGTTTATCCGGGAGATTAATGTGGTATTTCCGGGTTGCCTGTTCAAGGATCTGGAGATGGTCTGTGCAGACCTGGTGACCAAGCCCTCTTGATCCACAATGGACCATCATACATATCTGACCCTTCTCCAGCCCGTATGCCTTTGCTGCCGGTTCATCATAGATCTCTTGAGCGACCTGAATCTCCAGGAAGTGATTTCCGGCACCAAGGGTTCCACACTGGGGGACTCCCCGCGACCTGGCTTTTTTCGAGACAAAAGCAGGCTCTGCACCTTTCATTCCTCCCTGCTCCTCACAGTGAAGAATATCGTCCTTGTTGCCAAAGCCCTCTCCAACCGCAAATGCCGTCCCCTCGGTCATCATCGTCTCAAGCTGCTTTTCAGAAAACCGGAGCGATGATCGTGCCCCCACACCGACCGGCACTGCATCATATAACGCATCCAGAATCTCCTTCTTTTTAATCAGATCTCCGGGGGTGAGAGGAGTAGTAAGGAGTCTGACACCACAATTGATATCAAAACCCACTCCTCCGGGAGAGATAACTCCTGATTCATACTCAAATGCTGCAACCCCTCCGATTGGAAACCCATAGCCCCAATGAATGTCAGGCATCGCGAGTGAGTTTCTGATTATTCCCGGCATGGTTGCGACATTTGCTAGCTGATGGAGTGCACCTTCTTCAAGTGTTCCTGTCAGTTTCTCTGAAAGAAAGAATCTTCCAGGGACATGCATTCCTTCTACAAACCCAATGGGGAGTTCCCATTCATAATCCCCAATTTTTTTAATGCCTTCAATCATACCAGCCCTCACACATCGAATAGTATATCACAGGAATATTCATTATTTTCCTTAAGTATTGACAACCCGTACCAGGAGATGCCTTTCACTTCAGTTCCCCCTCCATGAGTTGCAGGATTAAATGGTTCACCCCGGGCTGTAATGCTGACTTCTCCTTCCCCTATTATTATTGTAAACTCTGAAAAGACAAGATTTGCAACTTCAGACTCAAAGAGAAGTTCAGAAAGAAATCCATGGAGCAGGTGTTCAGTTGTCTCTCCGGTAATCTGGATTGTAACTTCCTCTACAGGTTTTGCAGTGCCCCGGTACATGGTTTTCATGAGGGCTTGTCCGGCATCGGCAAAGAGTCCGCACAGAGAAGGCGACCTGATGTGCATCAGGATGTCTGCTGTATGGTCTCTCTCTTCAAAACTCATTATAGGCCGGCATATTCCTCGGAGAATGCTTCATCCCTCATTCCGGCATGATAGGGAATGAGGCCCATATGGATATGGTCGATATATCTGGCCTGGTACATGGAGATGTAAATGGTTTTTTCTCCGGCTTTCAGCGCAAGATCGGTGGCTTTTGGTGGTTTGTATGAGATTGGGAGAAGGACCGGACCACCACAGGAGGTTGAGATGCGAAAATCTGTATCACGTTTTGCAATATACTCGACTACTTCATCATCGATGAAGATCGAGTGGAGACCAGCCTCATCATACAGGCCGGTTTTTAGTTCAGACATCTAAATCAGGTGATACCGGATGGGAAAAAATGGTTTGGATAGATGGTTATTATGAAGCCAGGATTCTTTTTACACAAAGAACATCTTTCTCTTTGAGCCGGTATATCCGGCATCGTTTTTTTTCATCCCTGATTCCCTGCAGTATTCCGATTCGTGAGGATACCAGTCCTATCATTCCGCCCACACCGTGATACGTAACCGGATATGATCGTACCAGATACTCATGTATCTCTTCTATGGAGAGGTCTTTTCTATGAAGAAATAATGCGAGAGCTGCCCGTCTGACTCCGTTTGGATCTCCGGATATCCATGCCCGAAGTCGCTGTTCTACTATCTGCTCTCGTAATTGCATTGTCATACTTTCCGTTTTTAAATCCGGGATCATAAGGTTTCTTCTTTTATCCACCACGTGGCCTGATATCTGTTTCAGATGATGGTTTAATGAGTATACGACTCTAACCCTTCTGCGCATGAATTTTTTCACCTATGATATCAGCTCCATCTCACCGGTGAAGCTCTGTGTCATACCGGCGGTGATTCTGTTATTATCACTGCTATCGGTTGGTATGATGTGGATGCAGACCGGTCTTCCGGTAAGTCCGGGAATAGAATTTGAGGGCGGTATCAGCGTTACCATCGTAACTGATGAGAGTCCGGAAGATATTACTGCATATTTTTCAGGATATCCTCTCGTCAGTGTGAATGAAGGAATTAACAACGGGAAATATCTGAAGTTCGGCCCCATGGACGACAGTACCGTGATTGAGTTTACGAAGAAAGTAGAAGAACGATACAAAGGGGCAAAAATAGATCAGATTGGTTCTTCTTTTGGAAAAACTCTGCAGGACCAGGCGACTATTGCCATTCTCATCTCCTTTATCGGTATGGCTATCGTCGTGTTTGTTGTATTCAGGACATTTGTCCCTGCAGCAGCGGTAGTAGTATCTGCATTTGCTGACATGGTCATGACCGCTGCTGCGATGAATCTCTTCGGAATTCAACTTTCTCTTGGAACAACAGCAGCTCTTCTGATGCTTATTGGTTACTCTGTCGATAGTGACATCCTGCTGACATCGCGTGTTTTAAAGCGTAAGGGCAGGTTTGATGAAAAGATGCAGGGTGCTTTTAAGACCGGTATCATCATGACTTCAACCACCTTCGGCGCAATTTTAGCCATGTGGCTCGTGGCCTCAATTGGTGGGATTCAGATCATTGCGGAGATTGGCGCGGTCCTTCTTATCGGGTTATTATTTGATGTCATGAACACCTGGCTTACCAACGCCGGTATTATCAAGTGGTATATGACCGAGGGTAAGGGAAGGCTCTCTACCGCTCAGCGGGGTGCGTAAATGGATAAAGACACCTTTGTTGAGATGATCAAGGATTACCGGGTGGCAATTTATCTGGTTCTTCTCATTACCTCAATCATTGTTATCTTTCCCCATCCAGGACCATCCGGCATTGAGACAAACCTCCAGTTTGGTCTTGACCTTGACGGAGGTTCATGGATTCAGCTTGAGTTCCAGTCTGCCGTTGTCACGTTTAAATCTGACATGAGTGTTGAGCAGTTTGTCACTGATCTCAAAACAAAACTGGATGCTGAAGTCTCCCTTGTAGATGAAAACACCCTGGAAATCAGGAAAGGTATCTCTGAAGAGGAACTCCGGCAGGTATTCTCTGAACTAGACACAGAACTCGTGTCTTATAATCCGGGAGTTACCAAAGCGACCGCTGAAGATGTCAAGCGGATTTTAGAGAACAAGATTAACAGTCTTGGAACCCGTGATGCCAAGGTGTATGTCATCACTGCGCTCAATGGAATCAGCCGGTATGTCCGGATAGAGATGGCTGGCGTTTCTATGGGTGAAGCGCAGGAGATCGTCGGAAAGCAGGGTAAGTTCGAGATTCGAATTCACACAACCGGCAACGAAACCGAACACGTGCTCTTTGGCGATGCGATTCAGTCGGTTGCAAACCCGTCACAAACCCCGCCAAACAGCAACAACTGGGGAGTCTCATTTGTAATCACGCAGAGCGCAGGTGAAGACCTCCGTCAGGCAGCCATTAACTCGGGCGCAACAAAGTCTCCGGACGGCCATAACCTGGACATGATCCTGGATGGTAAAGTGGTTTATTCTGCGCCGCTCTCACCAGACCTTGCAGCCGAGCTCCAGGCAAAAGCAACAACAAATCTCCTCGCTTCAACCGGTTATGGTGAAGAAGGGCGTGAACAGGCCAAGCTCCTTGAAATCCACCTCCGAAATGGTGCACTTCCGGTTGGTGTGACCATTGCAGGTTCCGGGTCTGTGTCCCCTGAACTTGGAGATCAGTTTAAGTTCTGGAGTGTTCTTGCCGGAATATTTGCCCTGATTGCCGTAGGTATCAGTGTTTATATCCGGTATCGTGAACCCGGCATTGTGCTGCCGATGGTCATGATCAATGCATCTGAAGTGATTATCCTGCTCGCCTCCACGGTATTTTTCCTGCAGCTCGACCTTGCAACCATTGCCGGTCTGATTGCAGTTCTTGGTACCGGAATCGACCAGCTGGTAATCATTACGGATGAGATTTTGCATGAAGGGAAAGTCCCGTCTCCGAACCTGTACATGAAACGGCTCAAACGGGCACTTGGTATCATTATTGCATCTGCAGGGACCGTGCTCATTGCCATGCTTCCGCTGGCAGTCATGGATCTTTCCACCCTTCGTGGATTTGCAATGATTACCATCCTCGGTGTATTAGTGGGAGTTCTCGTGACCCGTCCTGCATATGGGCGGATTATCATGTCAATCCTCTCTAAATAACCGATACCATACTTTTATCTGTTTTTTTAACGCATTTCTGCTAAGGTGCAGCATGTCAAAACCGATTCTTATGGACTTCTATGCTGAATGGTGTGGACCCTGCAAACGGATGGGCCCAATCCTTGAAGAATTGAAACAGAGGATGGGCGATCTTGTAGAAATCCGCAAAATTAATGTTGATGAACACATGGCCGAAGCCCAGAATTATAATATCTCGGTTGTCCCGACAATTATTATTGAAAAGGATGGTGTTGTAATTCAGAAATTCCAGGGTGTTACTGAAACTGATACCCTGGAGTCTGTACTTCGTCCACTGGTGGCATAATCGTGCGGGTAGGTATTGTAGGCGGGACTGGTGAGATAGGAGAAGGGATGGCAATGCGCTTGTCCCGGATCATGGATGTATGTGTCGGTTCCCGTGATATTTCAAAAGCCCGGGAGACCTGTGATACCTGTCTCTTCTCTGCAAAAGAAGAAGGTCTCGACTGTTCGGTTGAAGGAGGTACTAACCAGGATGTTGTAGATGGTTCAGATCTTGTCATCCTGGCAATTCCGTTTAAACATGTTCAGTCAACCATCCAGGGTCTTACCGGCCTTGATGAGAAAATTGTCGTCAGTCCGATAAACCCGATGGAGCGGCGTGATTGTTTTGTATATACTCCACCAGCGGAAGGCTCTGCAGCGTTATATCTTCAGAAGATACTCCCTGAAGGGACACGGATATGTACTGCGTTTAACAACATAGCCGGAAACAGATGGCGGGATATCAGCAGTGATCTTACCTATTCAGTTCCTGTCTGTGGTGATGATGCAGAGGCAAAACGAATAGTGATGGATCTTGTGGATCGGATATCCCTTTTGAAGGCATACGATGCAGGTCCCCTCTCCTGTTCACATATCATTGAGAGCATTACTCCGCTTCTTCTGAATGTTGCACGGTATAACCGGATGAAAGATGTGGGTATTCGGTTTGTGTGAATAATGTCTGCTGATGAATTTACCCGGATCGGAAAACGCCTCTTTGCTGAACACCTGGTTGGTGGCAACTTTGGGAACATGAGTCTTCGTGACAGCGAGGAGAGTTTCCTAATCACGAGGTCTGGTCAATACCTGGATGACCCGGGCGACCTTGTCCGGGTTCCGCTTTTTGGAGATGTTCCTTCAGATGCATCCAGTGAGTGGAGGGTTCACCGGGCAGTATACCAGCAGACCCGTCACCGGGCAATTGTCCATGCTCATCCGCCTTATGCTGTTGCGGCATCCCTCGTACTGGATGAGATAACTCCGCTTGACAGTGAAGGAAAGATGTTCTGTCCGACGATTCCGATAGCGGTAGGAGAGCCGGGAACCAGGGAACTTGCCGAGGATGTTGCAGATTGTCTGGCCCTGACCGGGCTTTGTATAGCCCGGGGTCATGGTACCTTTGCAACCGGAAAAACCCTGGAAGAAGCTTATCTCTTTACATCACTGGCTGAACATGCCTGCCGGGTCCTGTCGCTCATCCCTTCATTCAGGTGATTTTCATGACTCTTGAAGAAAAGGTATCTGCACTTCCCTCCCATCTCCGGGAACAGGTGGAGGATTATATTGATTTTCTTTTAAGCAGGATGGATGAATCTGAAGATGCTCCGGATTTACCCTTTACGGCTGAAAGTGTTCAGGTGAGAACTCCAAAGAGCCTGGATTCTTCTTCTGTTGAAGATTCTCTCCAGTCATATCCCGTTTCCTCCAGAGGACAGAAGAATTCATCCGGTATCATCCTGGCGGAAGAGAAGGTTCCTGAATCAAATCCGGATTATGTTGACTTTGCAGATATTAACAGCCGGTTTGGTCATACTCCAAAAACAGAGGAAGAGCAGAGAGGTCCAGGCCGGCTGCGAAGACTGCTTGACTGGATGTAAGTTATACTACCCGCGAGGTAGTAGAAAGCTCAATCCCCTTACTCGTAATAATAAAGGGAAGCAGTCTTGATGGCGGCTGTATCCCTGTCATTTTTTTCACGTTCAGATTCCGGACGATTTCGTTTCCATGTTGATCTTCATGCAGGTGAATGACCACATCACAAAGACGAATGAGGAGGATTTCGTTATAGGGTGCATGAAGTCCTTCATACATGGTGAAAAGAGCATTATCCCGGGATGCCTGTATTCCGGCCCGGCATGATACCACCCCTGCGAGCACCGGTTCGATACCTTCCCTCATAATGAGAGAGGATAGTGAATCAACGATAATTCCGCCGTTTCCTGCATTGGCAAATATCTCCGTGGTAGTCATGCCTCGTGCATGGATCATCCCGTCAAGAAGATACCCGTCAAGCATGAAAAAACTCCTATGCTCTGGCATTATCTCCCAGAACTGACGGGCAAACTGATCAATACCTGAGGTAGCTGTGCCGATAAGAAGAACAGTACTCCCTGGAAGAAATCCGCCGTCCAGTGCCAGATCAAATCCATTAATTCCGGTCTGGTTCCTTCCGACATAGGTCCGGGAAATCACGGTGGATTTATCATCAGATTCTTCAGACATGATTACGAAAAAGCAACTGCAGAGTTCAGTTCTCTCCGGAAAGTCTCTCCTGGACAGATATTCAAATTTTGCTGCATGAGATGTAACTCAAAGGGAATTGATACAGATCTCTTCGAATGTTATGCCATTATCTATATATTGCGGTTTATGTAATTATGGTAGTAAGAGAAAGAGGGGGTGTCTCTTTTGGCCGGAGGTGACCGGATACTATGTGGGGAGAAGTACCGGTAATTACCTGACCATTTTAAATTATTATGAAACTTAAGGTGGGGAGTTTAAAAAAACCTGCGAAGGGATCAATAAAGAAAGAAGCACCTGCACCTGATACGTCACCGTCTGAATCCCCTCCAAAGGAAAAATCCCTTAAAATATCCGCGCTATCCGGTAAAAAGAAAGATTCTCCAGAAAAACCCTCCGGGCTTCGCCGTCTTGGAAAGAAAGGAACAAAGAATCAGGAGGATAAGTCCGAAGTTCCTGAAGAACAGGCGAAGAAAGGATCAATCTTTAGTACACTTGGAAAGATTGCACCGCTTGCGAAAAAACGTGAGCATTATGATCCCAAGGTTCATGGGATGATGGTGAACCTCACCTATGAACCACCACCGGGAACCGAGGAGATTGAAGTATACCCGGTAAACGCCCCTTTTGCCTATATTCGTATCACGTACAATTACTCAACACATGAATACCTCTACGAAGTTGTAGAACCAATTTACACCGAAGCAGAAAAAAAACTCCTTGATGAGTTAAAAAAAGGGATCTTTGAGCGGGTGAATGTCAACACCCGTCAGATATCACGCGAGACTGCAGCAGAAACCCTTGAATCCATGATGAATGAGGTTCTGATAGATTATGCCATTAACCTCGACCCCCTGACGTACGAAAAGATTCACTATCACCTTCGAAAAGACTTCCTTGGTGACGGGCTTGTAGATCCTATCATGCATGACAGGTACATTGAAGATATCTCCTGTGATGGTGTTGGAAGGCCTCTTTTTGTGTATCATTCCAGGTATGAGTCTATCGAATCAAGTCTGTCTTATACTGACGGTGTGGATCTTGATTCCTTTGTGACAAAACTTGCCCAGCGGGCAGGAAAGCACATCTCTGTTGCAGATCCCATGCTTGATGCGACGATGCAGGATGGGTCACGTATCCAGATGACCCTCGGGACTGAAGTTACTGCCCATGGTTCAACCTTTACCATTCGTAAATTCAAGGAAGAACCGATCACTCCGACAGACCTCATCGAATGGGGAACCTTCTCCCCTCTTTCTATTGCATTCCTCTGGCTTGCTGTGGAGAATGCAAAATCCTGTATTTTTGCCGGGGGGACTGCTTCAGGAAAGACGACTTCACTGAATGCAATATCGCTGTTTATTCCTCCTCTTGCAAAGATTGTTACCCTCGAGGACACCCGTGAACTCAAACTTCCCCATGCAAACTGGATTCCGAGTGTAACCCGTGAATCATTTGATGTAAGTGGAAAAGGGGAGATTGACATGTATGAACTCTTAAGAGCTGCGCTTCGTCAACGCCCCGAATATCTGATCGTCGGTGAAGTCCGTGGTCGAGAAGCACTTACTCTTTTTCAGGCCATGTCAACCGGTCACGTCACTTATTCAACGATGCACGCAGATTCGGTCTCTTCAGCAGTTCATCGTCTTGAAAACCCCCCTATCTCTGTGCCCAGAAACATGCTTTCTGCATTAAATCTGGTCTGTGTACAGGTTCAGGCGCGTGTCGGGGGTCAGAGGATCAGGCGAAACAAGCAGATTATTGAAGTTCTGGATATTGATCCCCGGACAAACGAACTGATAACGAATGAAGTGTTCAGGTGGCGTCAGGCTACCGATGAGATCTCGTACTCTGGAAAGTCATTCATCCTTGAAGAGATCATGGAATCGCATGGATGGGATGAGGAGCGAATCCGTCGAGATCTGCTGCAAAGGCAGGAGGTCCTTGAATGGATGCGTGAGAAGAAGATCCGGGACTTCCGTGATGTGAGCAAGATAGTAGTCTCTTATTTCAGGGATTCAGAGACGCTGATGGAACAAATCCGGTCTGGTGGCAATGAATACTTATGAACGGTTCTGTTTCTCCCTGCTTGGGAGCCGGATGTCAGCCAAACGGGAGAAATATTATGAACTTATCGAAAATATCAGGTCAGCACGGTTGGGCATCACTTTTGAAGCCTATCTAGCGACCGCCACGGTAACTTCTGTCCTTGTTGGCATCATCGGTTCAATCCTAATCGCGCTTCTGGTTTACCTGCTTGATGTTCCCGGACTGATATCATTCAGAGGAAATGTCCCGGTGGATATTGCAGCAACCATCAATCAGTTCCAGGGATATTATCTCGTGGGTGGGACTATCCTTGCCGGGATTGTATCTTTTGTGGTGCTCTACGGCATTACTTTCCTAATCTATCTCATGTATCCTTCGATTATCGCCGGAGGGAGAAGAAGAGATATTGAGTCTACGCTTCCGTATGCAATCAACTACCTCGCGGCAATGTCTACCGCGGGAATTACTCCGGCAGAGGTATTCAGACAGCTGGGGAACTCGACCATCTATGGTGAGTCATCGGTAGAAGCCAGGTACATCATTCTTGAAGTGGATATTTTCGGTCATGATCTTATCGAGTCCCTCAAGAATGTCTCCATGAGCACACCAAGTCCCCGGATGCGCGATTTTCTCCAGGGCTGCATTGGGAGTGTTGCAGCGGGAAGTAACATTTCTGAGTTTTTCCGGACCAAGGCTGAACAATATACCGGTGAAAACAGGCAGACACAAAAGCAGTTTCTGGATACCCTTGCCCTTATCGCGGAAAGTTACGTGACTGCGCTGGTTGCCGGCACCCTGTTTCTGATCCTTATCCAGTCGATAATGGCAATTTTATCCGGTGAGTCAACTCCCCTGATGCTGTATATCATCATCTACCTGATCATCCCCTTTGGAAGCATCATGTTCGTGGTGCTCATTGATTCCATGACGCCGGAGTGGTAAAGATGGGACTGTTTAATAAAAAGAAAAAGCAAGAGCCCTCCAAAGATCCGAAAAGCGATGAGATCTACTCACGGATAGATACCTACTATCATTACTCGGAAGGCGCTCTCCGGTTTGTAAAACACCCGTTCCGGACATTGTTTGAAAAGCCACTTAACATCCTCTATGTCTCCATTCCTGTAGGTCTTGTGGTGTTTGTTATTGGTCTATTCATGGCCCTGCAGGAAGGTGGCCCTGAAGCGCTGCTTACCAATTCCTTCATCGATGATGTTGCAGTTTTTACTACGGTAATTATTGTAGGCCCTCTGGCTATCACTGACCTCCTTGATGGGCGACGAATCAGTAGTATTGAGGTAGCACTTCCAAACTTTTTCCGTGACCTTGCCGGGATGCATGAGAGTGGGATGACCCTCCCGGGCGCGATTCACCTGGTATCACAGGCTGAATATGGGGCCCTTACTCCTCATATCCGGCAGCTTGACCAGCGGATATCATGGAACTTTTCCTTTATTGATGCAATTACTCATCTGGGAAAAGAGATCCCTATCCCTCTTGTAGCACGAAGTGTAGATCTTGTGGCGCGGGCAAGTAATGCCGGTGGAGATATTGTCGAAGTTCTTCGCGCTGCCGGAAAAGACTCTTCTGAATATGTGATAATGAAGACTGACCGGAAGATGAACATGTTCATCTATGTAATTATCATTCTTGCATCATTTGCAGTCTTTTTATTCGTCGTCATGATCCTGGTCTCATCATTCCTAAAAACCATGGCAGACCTGGGTGCTGAATCCGGGGCCTCCGGTCAGGCCGGGTTTAACCTGGGTGGGTTTGATCTTGCGCTTTATATCCGTGTTTTCTCTCACGCTGGGATGTTCCAGGGATTCTTCTCCGGTCTTGTTGCCGGGGTTATGGGAGAAGGAAGGGTGACTGCCGGCCTGAAATATTCTGTATTAATGCTCCTCATTGCGTGGGGAACGTTCCGGTTTATGGTATGACTAAAGGGCAGGTGAAAAAAGGAACCTGCCTCCGGGATTACAATCCCTTCTCATCATCCGGATTACTTTGAACCGGACGGTATCCTCCATCCGGGATAATGAGCTCAAAGCGTGCTCCAATACCAAAGGTTCCCTGTTCTGAAATTGTGATATCTGTAAGGCTGAGTACTTCACGTGCAAAGAAAAGCCCCCATCCGGTCCCTGATCCTACTCCCCGCTCAAATACTCTCTCTTTCATGGTGTCCTGAATGCCTTCACCATCATCCTCGTAGATGACAACCAGTTTTTTCTCCCTGATATCTGTTCGGATGGTGATATAAAAGACATTTTTTCCATGCTTGAGGCTGTTGTCAATGAGATTATAGAACACTTTCTGGAGAAGCTGGTCCGCATATACCTCATACGCTCCTCCCTGATAGGAGAATGTCAGCCCTTTCTTTTTTGTCATTGCATATGCAAGACTCCAGCAGGTCTGCAGATTCTGCCATACCGGTGCCTGAAGCCCTGCCTTCTGGTATTCCTTGGTAAATTCAATATGCTTATTAATCCGCTCCGCTGCTTCTTCTGCGGATTCTACCAGGTTCAGGACTACTTCATCGTCTGTTTTCCGGTGAACAAGCCCAAGCATTCCCCTGATTGTGGTGAGCTGGTTTACGATGTCGTGCCTGGTCATACTTCCGAGGAGGCCGAGTTTTTTATTGGAAAGCAGGAGTGCTTTTTCATTATCCTTGAATGTGGTGATGTCACTGATGACACACAGGTGACCATCCTCCTCCTTTTCAAGGGGATATGGTGCAGCAAGGACGTCTACATAGAGTTCGGTTCCGTCTTTTTTCCTTGTATGATATTCCCGGTGAACGGGCTGGTTCAGGAAGAGTTCATCTACTTCTTTGGAATCAGTCTTATCACCCATCAGAAGGGTCATGATCTCTCTCCCGTTCATCTCATAGGGGGTCATGCCAAACATGGATGCCATTTTCGGATTGGCAAACCATATCTGATGGTCGGGATTTACCAGACAGATTCCTTCTTCAGCAAGTGCTATCAGACGTGAAAGTCGTTGTTCGGTTGCATGCCGCTCTTCTACTGCCTTTTCGATATGGTCCAGCATCTGGTTAATGGACCGGCCCAGATCTCCGATTTCATCATTTCGGTCTGTCTTAATGCGGACGGATAAAAGGCCGGTCTCTCCAACCTTTGCAAGTTCTTTGTTCAATTCTCCAAGAGGGGCAATGACTATGAGGTTAATGAGAGTGATTGCAACTCCCATGAAACTCACCGCCAGAAGCAGGAGAGAGAAGAAGAGGTAGTCTCTGGTCAGAATCCCACTTTCATAGAGGTCTCTTACTTCCTCGACCCGGAGAAGCAGGAATGGTTCATCGTATACATCTTTGAGAATGGTGTCGGCCTGAATGGTGTTTTGTGATATCCGGGTTTTCGATCCGGAAAAAATTTGTAAGTTTTCATCCGGAGTAAGCATCCTTATCGTGACATTTTGAAGCAGGTTATCAGATATGGCAGTAACACATTCCTGATCGATGGGACTCATCAGGATTAATGAACCCCGTGGTGGATCATTATGGTCCATGGGAAGAACCGGATTTTGCGCAAACATATACGGGGTATTATGCCACCGGATCAAACCCGCCTGCTTCTGAGTCAAAGTTTGATTTGTAATTGGTAACATCTGTATGAATTCAGGTGGTACGTCATGCAATGTTCGATTCGAATCAATTCCTTTCGCTAAAATTGTATCCCCTTTTGAATCAAGGATTATCAGATATTGTAAATTTTGTGCAGAAAACGTCGAAGATGCAAAATTATCCGGGAAAAAATTCGGATCACGTGAGAGAGAAAAATCATACATCAGGTCCCACTCAGCCCAGTCAATTGCAATTTGCTCAAGGCTGCTGATATCCTCCCTGATCATGTGTTCAGCCCTGAATAGTTCCCGCTCTATCTGCTGTTCCTCCAGGGATGAAAATGAGTTCATGATGTTATACTGGAACGAGATGAGAAGGATAATCAAAATGGCAATGAACATGCAGCCGATAATGAGTATCATCTTTGGGTATAGTCGCATGATTACCTGCCCGGCCATATCCGGAGAGACAGGATCTGGATATCAGTAAAGTCTCCGGTAATGGCCTGTCTGTTTTGTGTAAAGAGGCATCTCACACCTGAATGAGAAGCTGGTGCCCATGGTACACTATAGGTGTATCGAGTGGGATAAGAGAAAAAGGCTTGTCCCTGAGGACATTTACGATAAGGTGACGGTGTGGTTCTGTTCTGGTTCCTCTAATTTGAAATCAAAAGATGTAACGATCCCGGATTCATTGTGAATGACACCGGTATAGGATCCATACAGGAGCTGAAAAGAAGTCTGACCCTGAAGAGAGGTGACATCATTGCCGACAATTTTTCCCCCGCTTTTTACCGTTACCCGAAGACCTGCAGCAGGAAGTCCCTCTTTTTCAATTCCTATGGTGATGTTTCCGATTCCTTTTCTCCGGGATGAGATCTCCGGAATGGGGTTGGAAGCCGGCACCCTGAGATGGCTCTTATCATATATCCGACATCCGGTGACAAACCTGCTTGCTATCTCCGGTTCTGTCGGGTAAAAGGTAAAGGTCTGACTGTTTTTCAGGAACAGGACACTCCGGTCTCCATAGAGAACTCCTGACCGGTCGATGTAAATTCCGCCTTCGGCTTCACCTTTAAGAAATACCAGGAATGCACGGAATCCCTCTGCTCCGGTGGTTGATGCGATACCGAAGGTCTTTTGGAATTTCATCTCTTTTAACAGGTCCGGCAGTTGCCAGCTCCCGAGAGGGGATGTATTCTCAATGATGAAATTGAGCGGGACATTCTCGTCAAAATCACCGATATGTTGGGGAAGGTCTGTGCTCGCCTGCTGGTATTTTAATTCTGATTCCTGCAGGACTTCCCGTGCCACCTCTGCCTGACTGGTGTCTTCTCCGGTAACTTTTGCCGTGACAATGTTTCCGTCTGTCCCGAATATTCCCTCGATATGCCAGAGTATCTGGGCCTGTTTTCCGTTCGGGTAGGTAACAAGCGTTTCAACATCAGCAACCGCGTTTTCAGGACTTAATAACCGGACGGTTTCGAGAAGCCCGGAGCGATCCTCATCGCTGAGATCATGAAAGATTTTTTTCCCGATGAGGTCTGTTGCCGGCATGGCATACAGTGCTCCGTATGCATCATTTGCCCTGATTATGGTAAGGTCCGGAAGGAGGTCGACAAAAATTTCAGTCTGCACAGTAAGTACTGAATGATAGAGTTGTTCGCGTGCGGTCAGTTCCTTTTTTGCATGATGCCCTTCATGTGCCTGTAATATTCGCTGCTCCAGTTCACTGAACTGAACGACGGGATCACTCCCCTTCCTGATATAATAATCTGCGCCATTGTTAAGAGCCGATATGACGATATCTTCCTTTCCTTTTCCGGTAAATAGGATAAAGGGGGTACCTTCATAATTTGCCCGCACATATCTCAGGAGTTCAATTCCGTCCATATCCTGCATGAGATAGTCTGAAACGATGACATCAAACTGTCCGGTCCGTAAGGCATCAATGGCTTCTTTTCCGGATGCAACTCCGGTAATGGAGATTTTATTAGATGCGCCCAGGTACTCCTGGGCAAGCATGAGATGGGGAAGTTCATCATCGACGTAAAGGACTGAAACGGGCATTAATGGGTTAGTGTATGTTTATTTCGTATTAATATTATTGTTAGACTGTCCAATTACTCGCATGCTTCCAGATAAACCCGGTGTGATGTATCACGTTGTAGAGGAAATTGATTGGTTGTCCAATAATCTATTGCCTGTTAGTAGAATTCACGGAAAAAGTACCTGACTATAATCGGATTATAAACGGCTGCTTTTGATGGTATTGCTCTAAATAATGGTAAAATCTCGTAAATTTTAAAATGCTCAAATTTATCGTCCTGAATTAGTCGCCCTCTCAAGGGGTTTATATGCCCGGATCCTCCAGTGAGGCATAGTCTGGTATGGCTAAAAAAAACATGAGATTTTAAGTGCCTTATTAAAACGTAGAATTTAGTTCTTCTTCAAATCAGGGGCCGATTTATCCGGTTTTTTCGAGGGTAGTTCCTGGCTATTATAAAAAGGATATTTCAGGGATATTTCCGAAAATAATGCAAGATCCATATGGGGGATCTCTCTCTGGTAATCTTACTAATACTAAATCCACCCTATAGTCCCAAATTGATAGTATGCTCAAAATACTCGTAAAAAGAGCTTCTAATGAAGATGTTCAGATATCTGTGCTTTTCACGTGTTAGGATTTCAATCGGTGAACATATACTTTTACGAATTCATAACATCTGTATCGCATGGTTCTGAAAAAAATCCCTTATGGTATCAGTAATTTCCGGACTATTATGGAAGAGGGATATATATATGTAGATAAAACCCGGTTTATCCGGATCCTTGAAGATAACCCGGCCCCCTATATTTTTTTCCTGCGTCCAAGAAGGTTTGGGAAAAGTCTCTTTGTATCCCTGTTACAGTATTATTACGATATCAATGAAAGAGATAATTTTTCCAGACTCTTTTCTGATACTGATATAGGTAATAATCCTACTCCGAAGCATAACTCATATTTTATTCTTTATTTTAATTTCTCTGCTTTGACAACGACATCCGGAGATTCACTCATAACAAGCGTGAAATTAAGGACTGAACAGTCTCTTGTTGAATTTAAAAGACAATATGATCTTACGATTCCTCTGGATACCTCAGGGTCTTCCGCGGATATGCTAACCAGTTTTTTTTCAGGACTTCCGTCTGAAATGAAAGGGAGAGTCTATGTACTCATCGATGAGTATGATCATTTTGCAAATGAACTATTAAGTTTCAACTTTGATCTCTTTCAGGAAACAATCAGCCGGCAGGGTTTTATCCGGAAATGGTATGAAGCATTAAAAATTGGAACACAATCTTTTGTGGGCAGAATATTTGCTACAGGGGTTTCTCCGGTCACTCTTGATAGTCTTACTTCCGGATTTAACATTGCTGATAACATTACCCGCCTTCCTGCCTGTAACGAGATGATGGGTTTTACTGAACCGGAGGTAAAAGAATTAGTTTTAGAGACCCTGCCCCATAATATTTATTCTCCGGAACTGGTACTGACCTTGCGGGATTATTATAATGGATACCTCTTCTCTGAAGATGCTGAAACACGCCTCTTTAACAGCGATATGATCCTCTATTATCTCAAGAGTTATTTATCAAGGCAAAAACCGCCGGAGAAACTTCTTGATATGAATATTGCAAGTGATTATGGAAAGATTGGCCGGCTGATGCAGATAAAATCACCTGAACAGAATATCTCCGTGTTACAAGAAGTTCTCTCATCCGGACAGGTTACATCACGGCTTACTGATCAGTTTTCAATGGAGAAGAAATTTTCAGAAGATGATTTTAAGTCGCTTCTTTTTTACCTAGGGCTGCTTACAATTCGGGATAATATGCCTGGAAGGGTCGGCCTTCAGATTCCAAATTACGTTATTCATGGGATATATGCAGATTTTTTCCTTGATCTCATCACTCGAAGAGCAGATTATCACGTGGATACCGAATCAGTATCACTTGCAATAGAGCAGGTTGCACGGGAAGGCAGATGTGAGAAACTGGTTTTGCTCATCGAGGAACTGCTTCATGCCTTTTCGAATCGTGATTACATTGGATTTGATGAGAAATATGTCAAAATTGTAATCTTCACCTATGCAACCATGAGTAATCTCTATCTGGTAAAATCAGAGTATGAAGTATCTGACGGATATATTGATCTCGTTTTTCTTGCACGCGAACCGTGGAAACCGGATTATAATGCAATTTTTGAACTGAAGTATCTGAAGATGAAGGATGCAACAAAAGAGAGAATCGGAGAGGTTATGGAAGATGGTATCCGGCAACTGATGCAGTATTCATTGTCACCTGAACTCTCATCGATTGATAATCTGAAGAAATGGGTGCTGGTATTTTCAGGGGATAAGTGCGTTGCGGTAAGGGATGTATGAGTTTTTCTATTGACCGAATGGAAAATCTGCAAATTTCCGGCGATATCTAAATTGAGGTTATGGAGAGATGATCTCTGATGTTACTTTCAGGTAAGTTACTCCAAAGTATCATACTCTGAAGTAACATATTAATCCTCCATCAAATCCTATTAGATGTTATGTTTCTCAACCGGACTGATGAACTTGCATCTCTTCAGAAGCGGTTAGATAATAATGATGCAGAGTTTATCATTTTGTATGGAAGGAGGCGTGTTGGTAAGTCTGAATTAATTGATCTGTTTATTTAAAAGAAGAGTCCGGATTTACTTCTGATGAGGTCCATATCTGGGATATAGCCAAAATGCAAAATATGTATCAAAAATTCGGTTAATTTCACTATATTTTCCGAATTATCGGGTTATTATTTGATGTATGGAATATAAACCTGAAAAGGGATGGTTATTTTTCCAATCCGCTCATCACCATCTCTTCTGGTACTACTATCTCTTCACCGGTTTCAATTATCCTGTATGGTCCGGTTGATTGAACCGGATAGGATGATCCTGAAGTGGAATATGGAAGGGTAAATGTGCCATTGTGTGATTTTTGTCGATAGGTAAATACTCTGTCCCGGTTAGTTGTGAGTTGTAATTCAATTGTTCCTTCTCCCGAAATTATTGCACCTGGAACCCTTTCATATATCTTCACTTTCCGGATGTCATGTTCATCAGTGGTTGAAAGAGAGGTATTCGACTCCCAGATAAGCCGGTAGTGCTGGAGAGCATCAAGATCTTTTATCGGCCTTATGATTGATTCAGATATTTCCGGATCCGGGCCACCGGGGAAGATTACTATCATGTCTGTTCCTGGTACCGGAGTTCCTTCTTCCTCATATTTTGCCTCCTCTCCGGTTACTGCTGACCCATCAAAAACATGCAGTCTTGTTACCATGCTTTCGTAAAAAGCCTGGCGATACCCGATGGAACTTACAGGTTTTCCGGTGACCGGATCGGTGGTAGAAATAAGGCCCATGTACTGACTTTGTGTGAGATCTTTTGATTTTACCTTCATCATCATCTGCATGGTATCAAAGAGCATGTCGGCGTCTGTGATGATGTACCGGATATTATTCGTTGTAGCAATTGTATCGGCACCTGATTCTTTTTTATCCATAAAGAATTGTGCACCCATGTCAAGGTTTGCCTGGAAGGGATTTGTGACCGCCATTCGGTGAGCAATAGTAGTAATCCAGTGGCCATAGTCCCACCATGAGAGAACACCGTATGATGAATCCGGATAAGTAAAAGTATCTGACTGGTATGTCTGGTAGTAATTCACACCCGGATCAGGGGTTGCAGTCTTCATCCAGAGTAATCCTTCTACCCAGTCTTCTGATGCAACATATGGCTGATAGTTATAATCCGCTGTTGCAACCATGCCTCCGATACAAAGAGAAAGTAAACAGGTCCCGATTAGGAGGACCATTGCAATAAGGGATGTTGGTCTTTCTCTCCAGTTTTTATCCTGAACACTTTTTTCTTCAGTAAGGCTTTCAGTGGTAATATCCACGATTTTTCTCTCATAATGAAACAGCCAGTCAAGGAAATAAGCCGTTGTCAGTGCCAAAGGAACTGCGAAAAGAATCTCATACCTGGTGTTGGTGATGGTTAATAATCCGGTGACTCCGGTCCAGAGGATGAGATAGATTGCAATACTGTCCTGTTTGCGAATCCCAGAAATTAGCAGGAGGAGCAGTCCGGGAATAAGCATGAGGAGCATGAGGTGGTAATTAAAAAATGCTACATCCAGACTTAGCGGAAAGTATTCTGCAATGCCGTAATTGGTTGGAACAGAATTCAAAGCACCCATTATGCTATTGAGAAGATCATTAGCATAACCGGGGAGGAGGAGAAAAGCCAGGATTATTACAGTTAGTACTGACAGGAGAGTTACAGGGAGTATCCGGTTATGCTTTACCTGGTATTTCTTCATCAAAAACTGAAGACCCAGAAACAGGAATCCGGCGATTGCCGGAATGAAGAGGACTGATGCAAGAGAAACCGGGTTAAAGATGAATGGGGCCTGTACTGCCGGGTCTGGGGTATAGAATATCTGGGTGATTACCGCTCCGATACATGATGAAACTCCTATCAAAATGCTGAATGGCAGGAGGTTTTTCCCTTGATTTATGAGTTGATATGCGGCAAAGAGAACAAAAATTGTGGTGATACCGGCGATAAGGATCATGGTCGGTGCATTAATCATACCGAGGCCCAGCATCAGTCCGGTTATTCCTCCTCCGAGGACTGCCGGTTTTATCCGTGGGGTGTCGTTGTTACCATAAATACGGTTGAAAAAGAGTACAAGGGCCAGTGAATATGCCAACATGAAAAAAGATTCGAAGATATGATGGTCCACGTATCCATACATGGACCGAATCAGGTAACTTCCCGGCATGACAGCCATAAGAAATGCTGCCGCAATTCCACACATTTCTCCTTTGATCTCTTTTCCAAACCAATATGCAAGGGGAATGGTAAGCATTGCAGTAAGTACCGGTATCCATGAGACGAAAAGGATCATTGCAGATTCATTTCCGGATCCCGGGATTTGGGCAAGTAATCCGCATAAAAGGGGGAGGAAAGGCCCCCAATATATTATTGTACCATCCGGGAAACCAGTGAAAGGATCAAACCATGTATAGGAGGGGAATGAATGAGCAGCAAGTTCTGTCTGCCGGATAATATACCAGGGATCAGGTGTTAGGACCTGGGGAAATACTCCGGATGTAAGAAGAGTGTATGTCTGTGAATGAAGGATTAGGGTGATTATCATTGAGAATAGGAGCAGGAGGAAAAGAATGAGTGAATTATGTTTTATATTCATTACAATACCTGGATTAGAAATCGACTTTCACAGATTAATATTTCTGGATAGATTCTGATTAACCGTTTAATTATTTCCGGGAACATACCGGAGAGGAAGAGGGGGTGTGGGTTTTATTGACTATTGGTTATATAAGTTTGCGCGTGAATGTATCCGGATGGATATACAGAGATGGAATTTGGGATGGGCCAGAATGTCTGTTTCATAGATTATTTTATTGAATTTCTGATTTAGTAAAAATGGGGGTCTTATGTATCGGGATAGAAAAATCGGGGTGGTCATTCCTGCATATAAGGAAGAACTTCTTATTGTGCCCACGTTGGAGTCAGTTCCGGATTTTGTTGATCGGATATATGCGGTTGATGATGCATCACCAGATAAAACCGGCCGACTGATTGATGATTATTCAGCTAAAGACAGGCGGATTGTACCTATTCATCATGTAAAGAATACCGGTGTTGGCGGGGCTATCATCTCCGGTTATAAACAGGCACTTTCAGACCGGATGGATATTGTCTCCGTTATGGCCGGAGATAACCAGATGGATCCTGCTTTTCTTCCGGAACTTCTTGATCCGGTTGTTGAGGGTTCAGTAGATTATTCGGTTGGGAATCGTCTGATTAATGAGAAGTTCAGGCAGGGCATGTCAAAGTGGCGTTTTGTCGGGAATTCTGTTCTGACTTTGCTTACGAAAATTGCATCCGGGTACTGGCAGCTTATGGATCCCCAGAACGGGTATACAGCGATTTCAAAACGTGCCCTTGAAACAATTTCTCTTGATGAGATTTATCCCCGGTATGGGTATTGTAATGATCTTCTGGTCTGGCTCAATACCTTTGGATTCCGGGTAAGAAATGTTCCTCATCCGGCCAGGTACGGACTTGAAAGGTCAGGCATTAAGTATTCTACGTATATTGTCCGGTTGTCCTGGTTATTGCTGAATGCGTTTATCTGGCGTATGAAGATGAAATATATAATTTTATCGTTCCATCCACTGGTGTTTTTTTATATTTCCGGAGTGTTCTTTACGTTTGTTTCGATTTTGTTTGGATTATATGCTCTTTGGTTTAAATTCATTATGAACAATTCGATATTTGTTCCGGCTGTGGTTTCTGTGATATTATTTGCCCTTGGTGTGCAGTTTATGCTGTTTGCGATGCTTTTTGACATGCAGGAGGAGAATAAGGGGGCATGGTACGGTTAAAATATAGTATTCTTGAATTTATTTCCACGAGAGTCTAATGAGTTGATTTTTCATAAAAAAATTTACTCCATTTGAATGATCAAACACAATTCCGGATATTAATTTTGACCTGAGTTAAGGAGATAGGGTACACTACTAACGGCGCTCATTTTTTGAAGTGCCCAATTTGACTTTATTTTTTAAAAATACTTTCTTCAGCGTGGAAAGATATCTATAGTTGTAGTGTTAAATATACACTACTATGACCTGGATTAGACGTATGGAAAAAGGGAACAAAGTATACCTGTGTGAATACCGGAGCGTAAGAGAGGGGAAGAAAGTTCGTAGTGAATTCGTCAGGTATCTGGGTGTTGAGAGTGATCAGGAAAAAGTTCCTTTACCCAAAAAAACTGTGATGGCTTGGAAACCTCCCGATCGCTCAGTTCGAGCAGGAGATGTAACCGTCTTGTGGTCAATTGCAAGCCAGATGCATATGGTCGATACTATTGATCGAATTTGTGGTCTTAAAGGAAGGAGAAAAGCGAACAGCCCTGGAAAATTACTTACGCTCTGGGCGATTAACCGGGTTCTGGACCCGGAAAGTGCGACCCAACTTGAAGAGTGGATCGATGGAACATCTCTCCCGGAAATTTCACAATTATCTTCGAAAGGAGTCGACAGAGATGCTTTTTTTGCAGCTCTTGACTGTATTTGTTACCAAGATCCAGAATCCGGCAGAATAGTGGATAAAACTAAAGCGATTGATGAATCGCTCTATGCAATTTGGCGTAATCAAAACCCGATACCAAAAGATGAAAGCGAATTTCTGGCCTATGATATGACCTCCATGATTACATATGGGAGTACTTGCCCACTAGCTGAAAAAGGGCATAATGCTGAGAATTGGCGACAACAGCAGTTTAATCTCTCCCTTTTAGTCTCGAAATATGATAACCAGCCCTTAGCCCATATGATACATCCTGGAAACCATACGTCAATGACGACAATGCAGCATGTTATTCCTCGTTTATCTGATTTTTCTATTCAGAATGGTACAATTATCTGGGACCGGGGGAACACCTCTAACAAAACAGTAAATACTCTTGAAAATATGGGTTGGAAGATAATTTGTGGAGTTCCAAAAATATCTGATGAGGCAAAAAAGATCATAGCATCTACGGAAATTCCAGAAAATCCTGATTTTCTGGTCCCATCCAAGAATACTGGGGAATTGTATGCATGTAAAATTAAAGCTGAATTATATGGACAAATGCGAGAGACTGTCGTATACAGGAATGTGACAAAAGCAACTAAATCTCTTATCCGAAGAAATAAAGCAATTTTTGAGATATCTCAAGAATTAACTCATTTAAAATCGGAATTAAATTTCAATTCCCAACAAAATTTAAAATTAGCAGTGAAAGGAATCCTAAATGGGTGGAAACGGTTTTTTATTATCGAATACCCGGAAGATGAGAGAATTGTGGACTTCACATGGTCAGTCAATGAAAAAAAGATAGAGGAAGCAAAATCCATGGATGGGAAGTTTTTGTTATATTCATCTGATTCTACCTATTCATCTCAAGAAGTTGTCAGGATGTATCTTGAAAAAGATTTCATTGAGAAGGCATTCCGGACGATTAAAACTGATGAAGATCTTAAACCGATTCGCCACAGATTAGAATCAAGAGTAAAGGCCATAATTTTTGTTTGTACTCTTGCATATCGATTGCTTTCCGCTCTTCGCTGGATGATTAATTTATCTAACTCTAAAGATGTGTCACTCTCCGAGTCTGTATTTCTCAAGAAATTAGCGAGAGTAGAGAAATTAGAGGTTAATCTAGGTAAAGAGATTGAGGTCTTCTTTGTGAATGTGACAAATGATCTGAAGAAGCAAGTTGCAGCACTGGGTATGGCTGACCTGTTCGCCGGTCGCCTGTTTTCAGTAGAGTAGTGTACAAAACTCCGTAGTTCAGGTTAAAAAACAAATGCAGGAGAAGGATCTTGTCAAAAGATACTCAATTACTAGTTTATTGGATAAGTTGGATGTCATTGAATGTTTCGAACAGCCTGGAAAAGTTCTGCGAGTGGGAGAGATGATAGAAAAGCAAGAGCAATTGTATTACGATCTTGGAGTTGCTCCACCTACATCGTTATGAATGGGCGGGAATATAGGTTTAAAAAAACATCATGGTTGCCAGAATTGGAAATTGATTATCCATTGGTTCGAAATACCATGCCTGAACTTGGATCAACATGCTGAATAGTTACGAACAAACTTTCTTAATGTAAGTAGAATCAAATATCATTTGTGAAATCAACATTTCGAAATATTATAAAAAAAATAATTATTAATTCTGATATAGCATCTTCCCCTCGTGGAGCAATCATAGAGATTACTACTCGGTGTAATCTGAATTGCAGAATGTGCCCTAGGACTCTTTTACCTGGGATTAAAGATGAAGAAATGTCATATGATAACTTTAAAAAAATCTGTGAAAAATTACCAAACCTCAAATCTGTAGCCCTTCTTGGGAGGGGTGAAGCATTGTTACATCATGAGATCGATCAAATTCTTGCTTATCTCAATCATCGTAGATGTGCTATTGAAGTTACTACAAATGGGACTCTATTAAATCAACAATATATTCATTCAAAAAAGTTGGCAACGATCACTCAGTTAAATATTTCCTTGGATAGCACAGATCCTGATATTTTTTTTAATATTCGTGGAATACCCCTTGAAAAGATAACGAATTCTTTTGATTCTTTGAGATCACTTTTTCCAAAAACCTGGATTCGTCTCCAATCTCTGATTTTTCCTGAAACAATCTCCCAATTAGGCACTTTTATTAAATATGCAATAGAAAATCGATTCAATGAAGTGAACTTTTTATTGCCAATTCAATTCAATGCGGAGGAGCATACAATGACAATTTTTGAGAATAAATCAATAATTAGTGAAATTCATCAATTGAAACGATATGCATTAAATAATGGTGTAATTATAAGAGCAACGATTGCCGAAAACCATCCTCGCATGTGCTTTTCTCCATGGAATACACTAAGAGTTGCATTAAACGGTGATATTTATCCCTGTTGTTACATTTATAATAGTCCTGGTTCATATTGGTCTGAACATTATGCCGGAGAAGAAGTTGTGGTTGACCAGAATAAATATAAAATGGGAAATTTGTTGAGCCAGGATTTATCAGATTTTTGGAATGAAAAACCCTATAGATCATTACGAAAAGTAGTTAGATCTACAGCGACGAATAAAATTCTGAGTGAAGAGGAGTTACAATCAGTACGGGTATCTGGCAGATCATGTGGACGGTTTGGTTATTGTAAAGGATGCTTGTTTCGAAATAATTAAGCGTGTTAGTTAATGATTTTTATTTCTCGTTTTTTTCAAAATGTAGGATCACTTCTTCTTGGCCAGATATTCGCTTTTATAATTGGTTTTTTCCAGATGATTTATCTTGCTCGAATATTGGGTCCAGATTCCTTTGGGGTGATGAATTATGCCTTGGTTATAACTTCTTATGTGACAATAATATCAAACCTGGGGCTTCCTTTACATGGAACCAGACATATTGCACGGGGGAAAATACTTAATGCGGTCTTTTTTTGGAATATAACAACCCTGAGATTGATACTATCCGTTATGTGTATTCTGGTTACAAGTATTATGCTATGGTTTGTATATTCTCAGTATAGAGCTGCTAATATCATGATTCTCTTCCTTCTTACTGCAATTCCTACAATTCTCATTCCAGACTGGGTATATAATGGACTTGAAAAAATGGCGATTAACAGTCTGGTTAAAGTAATAATTGCATCATTAAGTTTTGTATTAATAATAATTTTTGTGGATGAATCAGTGGATTTAATTTACGTGCCCTTAATCCAGGCGATTTCAATAATTGGGGGATTAAGTATTGGATATCTTCCACTATGGAATCATATTTTTTCAGTGCCGATTGTGTTAACTCCCGAAAAATGGTTCGCCTGCATAGTTTCTTCAATCAGTATTGGTATAACAAATATTCTCTCGCTGGTGATGACAAATTTGGATACCCTTATTATTGGGCTCTTCATGAATCCGGTATCTGTTGGTTATTATTCGGCAGCTTCCCGGATAATATCCAGTTTTAGTACGCTTCTTGGATTAGTGCTGATTTCTCTTTTCCCAGCATTATGTCGTTCCCTTGAAAAATGGTCAAAACAGTCATCACAATACATACCCTCCATTCTTTCTGGGATCTGTTTTCTTGGTATCCCTGTGTGTTTGTTTTTTTCCTGGAATGCATATTTTTTTATTAATGTAATTTATCGAGAACAATATGCGAGTAGTATTCTGATATGGCAGATCCTAATTTGGTCAATTATTCCATTAACCCTGAATTCAATATATGCCTGGTCTATGTGGGCTTCAGATCGTGATGCTGTTTACATATGGGTCTTATTGTGCAGTATTTCCACCCTAATTCTCTTGTTGGTGGTGGGGATTCATATGATTGGTCTTACTGGTGCAGCAGTAGCTATTGTTTTTTCCGGGATAATTTCCATGATTTATCATGTTTACCCATTGCGTGATATTCTACCCTTTCCTGTTAAAAGTGTTTTAGGGATGTTTCTTATAACCATTTTCACTCTAGTAGTTGTCCACCTATTACAACAATATTTCTTATTTCCTGTATCATTGGTTCAGATCTTTGGAATCTCCACGTTTTTCGTACTAACTGTATGTGGGGGGTTTATAAAATTACAGGATATCTACTCATTGCTGAATATGATACTAAAAGCTAATCTTATGGTTACGTCAAATCAGAAGTGATATTGAGAAATAAGTCTCCATATTGTTTTGAAGGCTCTATCTCTGTCCCTTCATGCCATTCGTTAAATGAAGTGAGAATAAGTAAATTAATATTCGGATTAACAAATTTTTGTGCGATTTTTATTATGTTTCTATAAAACTCCCCATTATTACCCCTTTTAATTGTATGTCTTTCTCGTCTGGATCCCCGTAGATTTGTATCATCATACCCGGGAAAAATAAATGGAATACATACGTTGTGATACATCTCACTGGTTTTCTTAAGATACTGTAATGATTTCTTATAGTTTTCTAGGATTTCTCCATTTGTTTTTATGATGTTATATCCGGATATAGCGTCCAGCTCTGATAGGACACTTTTTTCTTCATGATTTCCTGAATAAATTTTCAGATTTATTTTTTTAATAATTCCAGATAGTGAAGTGTTATACAAGTATGAAAGAATGTCACTGACATTGTAATGACCCTTTGATGAGAAATAAGTAGAGATAATATCTCCAATCAAAAAAGGGCCCCCTTCTGGCATTCCTTCTAAAGTTCGCAATTTTTTAATTAATCCTTGAGTGTCCCGGTATTTATATGCAAGAAAAACCATCACCGCTGGCCTTTTCTGGATATGAAAATACAATGGATGAGAGAAATATGTCCGTAAGAGGTACTGAAAATCCTCAATCATCTTCATACCCTTGGTTATCCTGCAATCATATTTTTTCGATAAATCCCATGTTGGGTCTGTTTCAGTTTTATGAAGAGTAAAATAAGAATCATACATGATGCAAAAAGGCATCTGCATCGATTCAAATACTGGAATACAATGCTTTCGGATAATTTTGTCTTCCCACAAACCCGGCCCGGTCCACTCAAGAATAAAAAAATCAATACCTGCGCTTTTAGCCATACGGACGTGTTCACGGATAACTTCTTCATTGTCAGAAGAGTATTTTCCTAATATAGGAGTATGTGCTGTTCCTGAGTCCCAGTTCCCTCCCCCAATTATTATATTTGCTAGCTTTCCATACCAGGGATAATAATGTGCTCCAATCACGTATTATTTTAAATATTAGATCTTTATAATAATGAAGTTTTTATGAACAATTTGAAGATTATTGAAGGAGGTAATTTTTTATGCAAATCTGGCATCAAACGTTTCGAACAATAAAAGATAAGGGGTTAAAATATACCTATAATCGAATTCATTTTATCATTTTTTGGTATTGGATTCGGAACCATCCCAATCTTATAAAAATATATAACTGGTTTCATCCTGAACCATCTTTTATCGAAGTGGAAGTAACAACACGCTGTGGACTTCGCTGCATAATGTGTGAACACACTTACTGGGAAGAACCATCCCGGGATATTTCCTATCAAGAATTTGTGTCTATCATCGATCAGTTTCCTAAATTAAAATGGATTGGCCTTACTGGAATTGGTGAAAGTTTTCTGAATAAGGACTTTATGAAGATGCTTGAACTCGTCAAATCACGAGGTATCTATGTTGAATTGTATGACAATCTATTTTTCCCAAATGAAGGAAATATAAAAAAACTAGTAGATCTCCAAGTTGATAAACTTCTTATCTCATGTGAGGCTGCAACTCCGGAATTGTACGAACAAATTCGCCCAGGCGCCTCGTTTGAGACGGTGATGAATCATATTAAACTTCTTTTTGATTATAAAAAAGAAAAAAAATCAGAGTATCCAAAGATATCATTTCACTACATAGTAATGAAAAACAATCTTGAAGAAATACCACATTTTATTTCATCTGTTTCAGAGCTTGCCCAAGAACCAGTTAGTATCCAGATTACCAGAATGCTCCATTATTTCCCTGAAGTTCAGGACCTATATACAGATATCTCTGAAGACTATATCCAATCCTGTGAGACTCTCGCAAAAGAAAACAATGTCCATATTTCATGGAATCTAGATGTTTCAATAGAAAAACCTCCTATCTCCCAATGTATTGAATGGACAATGCCATTTATTTTTGCAAATGGAGATGTAGTTCCTTGCTGTTCTGCTAATGAATCTAATAAGCGTGAATATCAGAAAAAAACTTCAATGGGAAATATTTTTGAAACTTCATTTAAGGAAATCTGGAATGGTGTTAGATATCAGGATTTGAGAAAAAAATTAAGACAGGGTTCATGTCCTCCCGCATGCATTGATTGCTGTTTGTATAATTACAAAAGAAAATGATATCTCATCTTATTACCTAACCGGGTTTTTTTTGGGTTAATAAGCGTTTCATATTTATACATCCATGAAATGAGAAATACTTTGAACATCCGTGAGCAAAAATGTGATTTCTAAACCAGGACTATGATTCAAAAACACCTATCGATTTTGAAGAATTTAGAGCAGGTATTCGGATATGGACTTCAGAAACACAAAGCATGCATTCATAAAATAAAACGAAAAATATGACTTCACTCCTGATTACCCATCCTGATCTCTCGTTTTATGGTGGAGCGGAACTCGTCATCACTGAGTTATGCCGGTATCTTGGAAACCATGGGATCCCTCACGATGTCCTCACACGAGCGGTATCTGATGAAGTGAAGATGTTGACTCCCAAAACAAATTATATTACAATCTCACCCTCCTGGCAGGGCCGGTGGCAGACGGGGACTGCATATGCGTTCTGGAGATATTTAAAAGAGCACCCGGACTGGGATGTCGTTAACGCCCATAATTATCCCACCCATCTCGCAGCAGCAGGCTGTTCAATACCGACAGTCTGGATGTGTAACGAACCACCATCATTTCACATCCACTATAACGGAGTTAAAAGACCCGTGGATCTCTTCAAAATAGCACTCCTCACCGCTGACCGGTGGATGGTCAGAAACCGGGTAGATGATATCATCGTTGCTGATGAATTCAATCAACAGAGATTTTCTAAACTTTATTCGCGTCCATCACACATCATCCCCTATGGGATTGATTATGCATATTTCTCATCCGGTGAGGGAAAGCGAGCAGTAGAATCTTATCATCTAGAAGACCGGTTTGTTCTCCTGCATGTCGGAGTCTTTTCTCCATTAAAGAATCAGATGGCAAGTGTGAGGTGCCTTAAAAAAATAATCAGAACCGATCCATCTGGCATCCTTATCCTGGCCGGACAGGGGGGGAACTGGTATGAAGAAGAAGTCAGGGCATATATCAGGGCACACCATTTGGAAAAACACGTTCTTATCACAGGTCATATCAGTCGTAACACCATCCGAGACCTCTATCATGCAGCCCACCTGGCACTCTTTCCCGTACAGTCACAAGGCAGCTGGCTCTCTCCCTTTGAAGCCCTCTGCGCTGGAACCCCGGTTATTGTATCACCTGATATTACCTCATCCTCCCTCATCAGCATGCATGAAATCGGTACAGTGACGAGAGATTATGTTCAAGCTGTGCAGACCATTATGCAGAACTACAACGATTACGCTACTCAGGCTGAACGTGGGAGGCGATGGGTCAGGGATAATCTGAAATGGGAGAAATTCTGCAGAGAATTATTTGAGCGATGTGAAGCAGTTGTCCGTACCTGATTCCCTGTAAACCAATACTTGTTTAAGCATATATTCCATAATATCAATTATTCAAAGAGCGTTCATTAAGGGGTTCCTTTCATGAAAATATTCGTAACCGGTGGCTGTGGATTTCTTGGATCACATATCTGTGAATATTATCAAAGCAGGGGTGATGAGGTAATAGCCTTTGATAACCTGACAAAGTTTGAGTTGTCCCGTACCGGCTACCCAGTGGAAGGGTCACGGATGTACAATGCATTATACCTGAAAAAACGAGGGGTCCGGATAATTGAAGGAGATATCCGAGATAAAGAATCCCTCATGTCAGCCGCTCAGGGATGTGACTATATTGCACACACCGCTGCCCAGCCTGCTATGACTATTGCTATTGACCATCCTGACCTTGACCTCACCTCAAATGTCAACGGTACAGTCAATGTTCTGGAAGCAGCGAGGAGATATGATGTACCCGTTGTCTCCTGCTCCAGCATTCATGTCTATGGAAATGGTATTAACCAGGAGATTGAGGAGCAGGAGGCCAGATTTGTGAGGAGACCTCCCGCTATCGATGAATCGTATCCCATCATGACCGGTCAGCTTTCACCACTCCATGCCTCTAAGCGCGCCGGCGAACTCTATGTGCAGGCTTATACTGATACATACGGACTAAAAGCGGCAACATACCGGCTATCAGGCATGTATGGGCCCAGGCAGTTTGGGGGGGAGGACCATGGGTGGGTTGCAAATTTTGCGATACGGACCATCCTTGGGCTACCTATGAAAATATTCGGGACTGACAAGCAGGTCCGGGATATTTTGTATGCCGGTGATGCAGTCAGGGCTATTGATGCGTTTTTTCACAATCCAAGATCTGGTATTTATAACGTCGGCGGAGGAGAGAAGACAGCGGTCTCAATTCGTGAATGCCTGGAATTGATTTCAGAAATTTCCGGAAAAAAATCCGATATTAAGCTTGAACCTGCGCGCCATGGGGATCTCTGGTATTTTATCTCGGATATCAGCAAAATCAGACATCAGCTGGGCTGGGAACCGGTAACACTTCCGCGCACCGGGATTGAACACCTCATCCGTTGGATAGAATTAGAAAAACACCTTTTCATGACATCATGAAAGCTCTTATTCTCGCTGGGGGGAGAGGTTCACGCCTGGAAGAGAAGACACAATGCACGAATAAGTGCCTTCTTGAACTTCATGGCAAACCGGTAATTGAGTATAATCTGAAGCGCGCCTGTGAAGCAGGAGTTACAGAGATCGTTATCGTTGTAGGTCATTGTGCAGAGCAGATTATCAACCGGTATGGGATAGACTTTCAGGGGACACCCATCCGGTATGTTATCCAGTTGGAACAGAAGGGGCTGGTTCATGCGATCGATGTCTGCCGTGATGAACTGGGAAATGATGATTTTTTCCTTCTCCTTGGTGATGAAGTCCTGACCGGGACCAGGATACCTGCGATGGTTAAAGAATTCCAAACTCAGAAACCCTTTGTGCTCTGCGGGGTTGTCCATCAACCCACACGGGAAAAGATATCCCGCACTTATACGGTATTGACTGGTGAGGATGGCCGGATATTCAGGTTAATAGAGAAACCCCGGGTTGCTGTGAATGATATTCAGGGGACCGGGCATTGTATCTTTAACAATGAGATTCTCCAGTACATTGAAAAAACACCGATTCATCCGGTCAGAGGGGAAAAAGAACTGCCTGATCTGATTCAGTGTGCTGTAGATGACGGCAGACTGGTGACCTTGTTTGAGATTGGAAGCATGTATACGAATATAAATTTTAAGGATGACTTGGCAGAAGCAGTCCAATTGCTTCATAAAACCTGATGATATAAGAATTCTTATGAAAATTGGTATTATCATCGGTGATCTACAGACAAACCGAACCGGTATTGGGACCTATATATATCACCTTGTCACCCGTCTTTCAGCCAGGTATGAGATCACAGTCATTCGTCATGAAAGTGGCATGGATATTCCCGGTTGTAAATCACTAATAATAAAAACCCCTTTTTATAGGCGATATAATAGTCTGCTCTGGAATCAATGGTTACGATGTTATAAAAAGGAATTAGAGCAGTTTGACGTATTACATAACCCTGGTCAGTTTCTTACATCCTCTAACCTCGGAAGGCACCAGGTTGTTACGATTCATGACATTACTCCGATTATAACGCCGTTCTATCATTTTCCATTCCGGAGCTTGACAAATCGGATATTTTTACCATCTGTATTACACTCCTCTGATAGGATCATCGCCGACTCGAACCACACTAAAAAGGATATCTATGAAGTCTATGGGATCGCCCAGGAAAAGATAGAGGTCATCCATCTTGCGGCAGATCCGCAGTTTCAACCGATGGATAGAGAAAAAATCTTTGCATGGCGTGCAGAGAAGAATCTAGATTATCCCTACCTGCTTTTTGTGGGCACTATTGAACCAAGAAAAAACATTGAGACACTCATTAAAGCATTTGAGATGATCGCAGATAGTTTCAGAGATCTCCATATTGTGTTATCAGGGAACAGGGGTTGGAATTCTGAACCAATATTTGAAATGATTGGCGCTTCACGATATTCTGAACGGATACACTGGCTGGATTATGTTCCGTTTGAAGAACTCCCCCTCCTGTATAGCGGAGCGAGTGCATTTATTTATCCCAGTTGGTACGAAGGGTTTGGATTTCCCCCGCTCGAAGCAATGCAATGCGGAACCCCGGTTATCTGTTCCAGCTCATCGTCTCTTCCTGAGGTTGTGGGGAAAGATGGAATTATGGTTGCTCCTGATGATGTGCCAGGTTTTGCGCGGGAGATAACCCGGGTTCTGACCGATGAGTCATTCCGTGAAAAAATGGTTCTGCATGGATTTCAACAGGCTAATCAGTTTTCCTGGGAAAAAACCATAGAAAAGACTGCTGAAGTCTACGAAAGCATCTTGAGGAAAGATTCTCCATGATTCACGCAGGTATCCTCACCGGAAATCTTGGGCATCGCCGTGCCGGAGTAGCTAATTATATCTATCATCTTGTTAGTCACCTTAAGAGTAATCTGAATATAACAACGATTGGCCATCATGGATCTATTCAATTGCCTCAAGTTGAAAATCTCGCTCCGTATTATCCTTTGATTCCCTACAACACTCTCCTCTGGTCGTTTGGAGTCGCATTGCAGAAAAGTAACCTGAAAAAACTGGATTTTGTGCACAATCCTGCTCAATTCCCTCTCCCAAAGCCCTGTCATTCCAGGTATGTGGTTACGATTCATGATATTACTGCCATCACAATGCCTGAATATCATACCCGTTACCGGACATTGTATTCATGCTGGTTTTTACCCACTAACATAAAGAGAGCTGGTCATATTATTTCTGATTCAGTTGCAACAAAGAATGATATTATCAAATCTTTTTCAATTCCTGATGAGCAAATTTCTGTAATTCCACTCGCTGCAGATATACAATTCAGACCCTGTAATGAAGAAGGGATACAGAGGGTAAAGTCTGCATATTCTCTCCATCGCCCTTTTGTTCTATTTGTCGGAACTATTGAGCCACGAAAAAATCTGCCAAGCCTTCTCCGGGCGTTTTCTATCCTCATCAAACATCACCCGGAATATAACCTCGTTATTGCTGGTCAGAACGGCTGGAAGTATAGTGAAGTGTACAGGATAGTGGAGCAGTTATCCTTAACAAGTAATATCATATTTTTGACATATGTGTCACATGAAGATCTTCCGGCTCTCTATTGTGCAGCCGCGCTATTCGTTCTCCCATCCTGGTATGAAGGATTTGGCCTTCCTCCTTTAGAAGCCATGCAATGCGGAGTGCCGGTCATTGTCTCCGACCGAGGCTCACTCCCGGAGATTGTCGGCCCAGGAGGATGCATGGTCTCCCCCGATGATCCTGTGGCGATTTCTGAAGCGATGATTGTGTATCTCACTGATAATGAGAAGCGAAAAGAGCAGATCCGATATAATCTGGCCCGTGCAAAAATATTCAGCTGGGACCGGTGTGCAGAGGAGACTCAAATGGTATACCGGAAATTAATGGAATAGGCCCTTATATCAATTTCCGATAAAGACGGATGTACTCATTCGTCATCCGTCCAATGGTGAACATATCCAGTATCCTCTGACGGTTAAATATTCCCATCTTTTTTCGAAGGTTTTCATCTTCGGCGAGATGGCGGATGGCATCAGCAAATGCTTTAACATCATCCATTGGGCATAAATATCCACCCTTTCCATCAACTACCAGTTCAGGCATACTTGAACAGTTTGTTGTAACAACAGGTTTTCCACATGCCATGGCTTCTGCAACCGAGAGGCCGAATCCTTCAAGCCGAGTCGGAAAAAGAAAAATATCTGCATTATTGTAGGTTTCTACCAATTCCTGTAAAGATAATTTCCTGGTGGAAATAATATTTGGCGCATTTAAGTGAGTATTTTTTCGTAATCCCCCACTTATTAACAGCGAATATTTATCCCCGAGTTCATTCATAATTTTTGGAAGTAGATCACCACCCTTTCTAATTATTGCATTTCCTGAAAAGAATAAAATCTTATTTTTTGAAGGAACTACATTATTTGAGTTAACTCTCTGATTTTCAACATCAAATGGCTTAAAAATTGTTTCATCAATTCCATTGTAAATCAGGATAGAATCAGAATAGCCAAAAACTTCTTCAATTTTGTTTTTTGTATAGTTACTTATACTAATTACTGAATCTGCAACATTAATACTCTTTTTTTCGCATTGAAAAATATATGAATGATAGAGCCGTTGTAAAGATGTTTTATAAGGCAGAAAAATTGGGTCATTAACGAGGTGGTATTCTGTTACTACTAGAGGTAGGTTGTTTTTAAATGCAAACCCATTCCAAGTATTTGAATGAATAAGGTCATATTCAGATGTATCGCAAAACAGTCTACTTAAATAGGGTATATACCCTGACCATAATGGGAGATATTTAATATTTGTAGTTATTGATGTTTTTTTCAGTCCTGTAACTAAGTTGTAAGTGAATACATCAGATCCAGATCCAGCTTTAATCAATGGAAATATAATTTGCATACATACATACCGGTTTTAGTTTAATCTGTCAATATGAGCTAACATTTTTTTCTGGATATTTGAGAGTAGATTTTCATAATTTGTTGGGTATTTTTTTCATTATTAAATAAATCATCAACAATCTTCTTTCCAGATGAACCTATTTTTTTACCAATTTCTTCGTTTTCAAGAAGAAAGAGGATTTTTTCAGCTAGTTCAGATGGATTATGAGAATGAATAAGGATTGCATCTTTTTTATCTCGTAGTACTGATAAAGTTGTCCCACAATTTGTTACAATACATGGTATTGAGGCTTTCATCGCTTCTACCAGTGATAAACTCCATATGTTCTCAATAGGGCTTAAAGAGACAAAAATGTTTGTTTTTTGTAGAATTAGCGGTGTTTCATCAAACCAACCGAGGATTTTTACACTCCTTTGAATACCAAATTTCTTAATCAATTGAAGGATGTCTTTTTTTAAATTACCATCTCCGGCGATGATAATAAGGATATCATTTCTTTTTTTTAGAATAATTGGGACTGATTGAACAAGGGTGATAGGATCTTTAAATACATCCAATCTCCCTATAAAACTGATAACTTTTTTCTCTTTAATCTCTGGTAATAATTCTTCAAGATCGGATAATGGTTGAGGTTTTTCTTCAATAAGATTAGGAATATGATGTGCAAAAAGATTACACTCACAAATTTTTTGCGTTATCTCCGGGTGTGGGGAGATGATAGCATCTGCCTGCTTAAGGAACATTTTTTTAAAAATTGTTGGTAAATTACGAACATCTGTTCCATGCACAGTAATAATGAGGGGGATACAAAAAATTTTTTTAAAAAGTATCCCGAAAAGTCCACTTGGAATGAGCCAGTGAGCATGAATAATATCTGGTTTACAATGTTGTATTATTGATATCCCTGCTAATATTCCAAAATAGAAAAAAAAAGGGATTTGTAAAAGAATTAGTGGATTTAGTTTAATGTTTTGAATGATGCCATATTTGCCTGCTAAAGCTTGTGAATGCCTAGGAAAAAAATATTGGAATCTTTTTATGTGTGCCCCCTCTATAAATGGCTCATTTTTTTGAGGTGGACAATCCGGAGAAAGAACAATAACATCAAAGCCCTGTTCAATAATTTTTTTATTAAGTTCGTGAATAAAAGAGCCGATTCGATCAAGAGAATTTTTTGGATAATTTGTAGTTATGGATAAAACCTTCATTTTTCTATATCCGGGATAATTAGGTTGGTAGTGTCAGAATTCCATTGGAAAATTTATGCTTTAAATATTCGTCCTTCCTTATTATAACTAATTGCTATCGGCTACAATTTTGCGCTACCCTCTCCATAATGGGTAGGGCCTTGATACTCTGCTATTCTTTTCAATCCATTGAAGATAAGGGCAGTAACTCACGGTCCTCCAATTTCCCAAAGAAATGTCCTTTATTCTTTAAACTTCGTTAAGTGGTTCTACTAGCGAAGATGAAGGTATTCAAAATTTATCTTGAGTTTTCTCATTGAAATGTTTCAAAAATCGACAAAAAGTTACGAAATGATCTGGATAACATAAGTAAATAAATACTCAAGAACCGGTTGCCAAAAATTATATCCGTTCATTTTCATATTGCCATAAAAAACAACAAGGAAAAACTGAAAAGCTACCGGAATCATAATAATATTTGAAAATAAGAGTGGGAAAAGTCTCTTTCGTGTCCAGAATTTTTTATCCAGTGCAGATAATACAAAAATTAGTAAAACGAGAAAAATTAGAATTTTCATGAAAAAATTGGTGCACATAAAATTTGTAAATCCAAATGGTAATGCCAGGGTCGTTCCAATTACCAGAATCGGTGTACAAATAAAAACTGATATAAAGAGATATTTAAGATACTGCTCTGATGTTTTCATTATCAAAGGAGATAATAGTAGAATTGATATTATGCCCAGAGGGATATATAAGGGAGAAAAATATCTCATATCCGGAAGAGATCCCAAACTTGTAGTTGATCCATTAATCACCCGTGAAAACGCAATAAAAGTCAAAATGATAACAATCACAGAAAATTTCATCATTTCTCTGATTTTTGGAGAATATATCTGAAAAAATTCTCTCCGATGTATCAATCCAAATAACAATGCCGGCAGGATTATAGGGCATATATACAGGATACCTGCACCCCCATTTGAGGGAGAGAGTGCTAAACCAGGAATATCTACAAGGATATCATGGATATTTGGTTTGAAAAAATTTATTGTTTGTCCAAAATATAAGAATAATCTTGAAAAAATGTCATTTTGAACCGTGTCCATCGATGAAATAACCGAAGTCAGACGCAACTTGCTAGAATATACATAATATTGAGGGGGGACGAACATATTGCCTGTTATAAAATAATTATTCACAAAAAAGGGTGTTAATCCTATCAAAAGTCCCGGGGCGCTGAATATTGTTTGTTGTTTCCAACCAATTTTAAGGAAATTTGTTTGTTGAATTTTTGGAGATACATAGAGGAAAAAATTCCAGATTATTAATCCAACAACGATAAAAATCCCAAATTCTGGTCTCGCCCAGCATAATAAACCGGATATTGCATAAAAAGAGAACCATGATGTTTTATTTTCATCCGATAAAATCCTGGAGAATAACCAGAAAAGTACAGTCAGAAGAAATGCAACAAGTAAATGATCTTTCGCTGTTGTTGACCAGAAAAAGTAAGTTGAACAACAGATTAGTGCCATGGTACTGAATAGAGCACTCCGTCTATTAAGTGAGAGGTTTCGAAACAGCGAATATATTAGGGGCGCCATAAGAGCAAAAAGGGCTTCGTTTGTGAATATTACTGCTGCTGATTCTATTGGGTCCTTATCTATAGAAAAATAGAATGGTTGATAGTAATAAAGATTTAAAAGAAATAATCCAAAAAAGGACAGTAAAAGAGCCCATAAGGCATAATGAGGCATTTTTTTATTATATTGTTTTGTGAGCCAAATACCTGCAAGTAATGCAGAAATGGTGACCACGAACCATATCATAAGAAACAGGAGTCTGAATGATTCTTCAGAAATCAGAATTAGCTTCATTGCGAATATTGATACTAAGGGAAGAAAAATGCTATATCCAAGGAAATTACCCCTCGTGGAAAAATATTCTGTTTGTTCATGCGATAAATTTGATCCGTATTTTCCCTCGTTTTCAATAAGTTGTGATCCGGTGACCAGTTGATTTAACTGGTTTACAGTAATCCATTCATCATTCATCAGTAATGCTGGTGCAGAAAGCCCGAAAACTATGCAGAATGATAATCCTGCTAAAATAAATAGGATAACCTGATCAGTATCGAGGATAAAATATCTGTCAAACATCTTCATACTAATTTTTCATTAATAATAACGGACATTGTTTATTTTCGTTTATTCTATTTGTCGGGAAGACAAACATCCATATATGAAAGTAATTTGTTACATGATTTTCATTATTATTTTCTCTTTTATCTGTATTAATACAGCACTTGGAAGTGATTATCAGGGGGATTTAAACAATACGCTGGATTATGCAAAATCCCTGTATCTCATAGGTGATTTTAATCATTCACTAGAAGTATTAAACACATTTATCACTCAAAATCCTGATAACAGTTCAGCCTGGAATTTGAAAGGTTTGGTTTTTCTTGCAGAAGGTTCCTATGATAGTTCAATTGATTCTTTTCATAAAGCTTTAAATTTCAGTCCACAAGATGCCCGGATTTTGTATAATCTTGGTCTTACGTCTTTGTACAAAGAAGATTATGTGGCTTCTGATTACTATTTCAATCGGACTGTTAACTCAAATCCTCAAAATATTGAAGCATCCTTTTACCTGGGATTGGTGAAATATCGTCTCGGACAATATAACGAAAGTATCAAACAGTTCAAACATGTTACTACAGCTCAACCGGATGATTCTAATGCCTGGGTCAACCTGGGGATGGCATATGAGAAGGTAGAAAGATTCGATTTTGCTTTGACGGCATATGATACAGCTATTAAAAAAGATCCGTCTCATGCTAAAGCCTGGTTTAACAAAGGAATCATTTATTCTCGTATTAAAGATATTCACAATGCAACCAGTTCTTTTAATAATTATACTCGTCTTGAACCAGAAGATGATGTTGGGTGGTTTTGGTATGCGAAAAATCTGAAATTAGACAATCAAATGAACGAATCAACAGATGCAATAAAAAAGGCAATCTCTCTTAACCCGGAGAACCAGGAATATCCTAATTATCTCCCATTATTTTCAGGCCAATATACCGATCCAATCTCTGAATACCTTTTTACATCTCTGTCAAATAATTCAGTGTTGGGAATATTTGGATTATTTATCATCTTTGCATTCGTTTCGGTAATCCGGAGATAAGGCATTTTTTATTTTCTAAACAATCCTATAAAATGAAAAATCTTTAAGATTCTCTATTATTCAGTCGGTTTTTTACAATCAATAATCCAGTGTACTAGATAATTATTAGGCAATTGTAATTTTCGCATGGAAATTCATTTTTCTCTATATGATTTCATTGTAAAAAGAAAAACCATTCGATTTCCTTTTTTCAAATAATAAGAAAGCTTACTGTTCATCGATATGAACTTAAGAAGAGTAGTATGTGATTATATATGTTTATTCCTGAACTCAGGTGTTGTACTAATAAAATAACTATGCTTGTTAAAAATGCTAATGATTACGTGTTTAATCATCCGCTTTTTGTAACCTTCACTTGATTAATATCAAAATGAAGATATAATTAATATAATAAAAAACCTGATATTAGTATCTTTAAGATAAATCACTAAAATTTAAGAAACTCTAGAATATCTGTGAAAATTCACCTAAAAAAGGAGAGATTAGATGATTACTCCACCATTGTATCCACTGCTTAAGGTCTTAGAAATTAATGTGGATGCACCAACTTTTGGCTTAATTTCAACAGTAAATGATGGTCTTAATGGGTTAGGTGCATATCTATTATTTGCTGCATTTCCTAAATGAGCTACAATCTTCGTTCTAGCTCCTGGTTGAAGAAGTTCATCCCCCTTGATAACAGATCCAAGAGTTGAAACAGTATTACCCCCAACAGTCATAAGGAAATTCACATCACTCATCTTTTGTGGCTGTCCACCCTCTGGTACAGTGAGATAGAATGTCAATTGGGTAATTGTCTTTCCATTTCCATACAACTGTCCATCAAGAACCATGTTGGATGTAGACTGTTTGATACCTGAATAGGTAACTTCCTGTGACTTCTGGGTTGCAAAGAACCCTGCTCCCAGCATAACGTAGGAGAACACTGCGGCCACGACAACAAATGCAATCAGAACAATTGCTGCTTCAAGGCCGGAAAATGCTGAATCTTTTCTCATATCAATACGTCCTGTTCGGTCACCCGAACAATTGTATGTAGTTTTCATTTAGCATAAATGTTCCTACAAAAATTATGTGAAAACTGATCCACCCTGAAATGAATCAGGTAAATGATATGTCACAAATGTTGTCGCCCCAACTTTTGGTTTAAATTCTATTGTAAACCATCCTCCTGGAATAGGGCCATCTACCTGATCCAACCGAAAGTTCCTTCTTTCACCTGGCAACATTATAGAGGATCCATCCGCTCCGAAATGATAATAATCGGCAATAGGGCCATTTCCATAGGTAAATTCTCTTACAATAGAGGTATCTTTTGAATGAGTATAGACAATAATTAAATCATTCATGTCTTGTGCTTGACCGGTTTCAGGGATGGCAGCACTGAATTGAACATCATCAAGAGCTGAGTTGGATCCAAAACCATCTTTTAAATAAGCATAAACTCCCCCTTCAATGTAAATTGTCGAAGAAGCCATTTTGTACCCTGATGTTGTCGTTTTCTCCGCTTCTTGTGTTGCAAAAAAACCAGTACCAAGGACTGCCATACCAAAAACTACTGCTACTACAACAAATGCAATTACTACAATCGCTGCTTCAAGACCTGAAAATGCCTCATCGTATAGTTTCATGAAATCCCCAGAATTATATCTCTTTAGATTACACATTAATTTTTCTCCACGTAAAAAACCGGATATCTGCTAAATTATCTGAAAATTTTTTCTTGTAATTTCAATTATATTTACAAATAACTGGTGATATGAGTAACTTAAATAATCTAATAAGTTTCCCGGACTAAAATTAAGATTCCATGGAGTCATGAATTGAATATCCTCCCTTCAAATAAAATCGCCTATTTAGAATTCAACAGCCTATTTATCCATTTAGTTTTATGCGCGTAATAAATCCGGATACCTGGATGTAACAGATATTATCCTGACTAACAATATTCTCATAGACGAGGAGTACTAAACGTATACTAATCAGGATACCAATATGCTACAATTCCGGATCGGCACAGACGATTTTAAAAAACTACGTGATGAAAATGGCTACTTCGTAGATAAATCCCTCTTGATAAAGGAGATAATAGGGGGAAGTGATGTAACCCTTCTCCCCCGGCCCCGGAGGTTTGGTAAGACTCTGAACATGACCATGCTCCGGTACTTCTTTGAAAAGACCGAGACGAGCAACGCATACCTCTTTGAGGGCCTTGAAATCGCAAATTACCCGGAATACATGAAACACCAGGGTCAATATCCGGTAGTTTATCTCAGTTTAAAAGATTTCAAACGTGCCTCATTTGAAAGTTTTCTCCAGGCGGTACGGATAGAAGTCAGTCGGTTGTTCCAGACCTTTTCACACATTCAAACCATTCTGGATAATGGAAGGAAGGAGAGGTTTTTACGTATTTGCAGAGAAGAGGGAGATATCGATGATTTATATAGCAGCCTGAAAGAACTCATCCTCTACTGTTATCAGTACTATCAAAAACCGGTAATTGTTATCATCGATGAATATGATGCACCGATGATTGAGGCTTGGACAAACGGGTATTATGATAAAATCTCACAATTCATGCGGTTCTGGCTTGGAGGAGGCCTCAAACATGATAATGCCTCTGCATTGTACCGGGCTGTTATCACCGGGATCCTCCGGGTTGCAAAAGAGTCAATTTTTTCAGAGCTCAACAACCTTGATGTCTCAACAACCCTGCAACCAGGCCCATTGTCATCCATGTTTGGATTCACAGAAAAAGAAGTCGGAAAAATTCTTCATGATTTTAATCTGCTTGACTGTAAGAACACCATCCGGGAATGGTATAATGGATACATCTTCGGGTCAGAGACAATCTACAACCCCTGGTCGGTCTCCCAGTTTATTACCAAATATCCCGCTTTACCTGCGACCCACTGGCTCAATAACTCATCAAATCTGTTGATTTACCAGGAACTTGAGGCCGGAGGTCCGGAAATAAAGAGGGATCTGGAACATCTCCTGTCAGGGCAGGATCTTCGGTATCCGCTATCCGAAACCATTACCTTCAAAGATATCGGAATTTCTCCGTCAAACATCTGGAGTTTTTTATATTTTTCCGGATACCTTTGTGCTGATGATCCACAGCCAGATATCCGTGGCCGGAGTGCGTACCGGCTCTCCATACCAAACAAGGAGATCAGTTTTGCATACGAGACTTTCATTGAACGGATCTATCCGGGAAAGCCTGGTGGTCTTGATGCACTTATGGATTGGTTCATTCATTCTAATCCTGTTATTGAACTCGAAAAACTGCTTCAGGATCTGGCTTTGCAACTTGTCAGTATGTATGATCTTGCGAAACTGCCTGAAGCTGTATTTCATGCCTTCGTTCTGGGTCTGCTTGCAAATTTTCGATATGTCTACGAAATCCGGTCAAATCCGGAGTCCGGATATGGCAGGGCAGATTTCATCATGGTTCCAAAGATCCCAATGTATCCCACCGCATATGTCATAGAGTTTAAATTAATTAGTCAAAAGAAAGATCTGATACGGTCATGTTCCTCTGCATTAGCGCAGATACGAGAGAGAGGATATCCTGTTGTTGTTCATAATGCAGGGATTCCCCTGGAACAGATAAGGTCACTGGCAATCATTTTGCAGGGAAAACGGGTAATGGTTGGAGAAGAAGGGGTGGGTGAAAACAGTAAAAAATTATTGTAGGTGCCACTTTTACATTCCAGATAAAACATATTCACCCGTGATGAATAATATAATATATTAATCAGGATCCCAATATGCCTCAATTCCGGATCGGCACAGATGACTTTAAAGAACTCATCGATGAAGGTGGGTATTTTGTAGATAAGACTCTCCTTATCCGGGAGATCATCGAAGGTAGTAAAGTAACCCTGCTCCCCCGTCCCCGGAGGTTTGGTAAGACTCTGAACATGACTATGCTCCGGTACTTTTTTGAAAAGACCGAGATAAGTAACGCATACCTCTTTGAGGGCCTTGAAATCGCAAAGTACCCGGAATACATGAAACATCAGGGTCAGTATCCGGTAATTTATCTCAGTTTAAAAGATTTCAAACGTGCCTCATTTGAAAGTTTTCTTCAGGCGGTTCAGATAGAAATCAGCCGGTTATTTCAGACCTTCTCACATATCCAATCTATTTTGGATAATGGAAGAAAAGAGAGATTTTTACGTATTTGTAGAGAGGAGGGAGATATCGATGATTATTATAGCAGCCTGAAAGAACTCATCCTCTACTGTTATCAGTACTATCAAAAACCGGTAATTGTTATCATTGATGAATATGATGCACCGATGATTGAAGCATGGACAAACGGGTATTATGATAAAATCTCACAATTCATGCGGTTTTGGCTTGGTGGTAGCCTCAAACCTGATAATGCTCTTGCTCTTTATCGTGCAGTGGTCACCGGGATCCTCCGGGTTGCTAAAGAGTCAATTTTTTCAGAGCTCAATAACCTCAAAGTCTGTACAACCCTTCAACAGAATAATCTGGCGTCCATGTTTGGTTTTACCGAAGAGGATATCAATAAAATACTTCATGATTTTCAAATTACAGAACATGGTTTGCTCATCAGAGAATGGTATAATGGGTATTTATTTGGTTCAAATACAATCTACAATCCCTGGTCCGTAACAACCTATATTGATAATCTTCCGGATGAGCCAGGTCCACACTGGCTCAATACCTCCTCAAATCTGTTAATCTACGAAGAGCTTGAGGCCGGAGGTCCGGAAATAAAGAGGGATCTGGAACATCTCCTGTCAGGGCAGGATCTTCGGTATCCGCTATCAGAAACCATTACCTTCAAAGATATCGGAATTTCTCCGTCAAACATCTGGAGTTTTTTATATTTTTCCGGATACCTTTGTGCTGATGATCCACAGCCAGATATCCGTGGCCGGAGTGCGTACCGGCTCTCCATACCAAACAAGGAGATCAGTTTTGCATACGAGACTTTCATTGAACGGATCTATCCGGGAAAGCCTGGTGGTCTTGATGCACTTATGGATTGGTTCATTCATTCTAATCCCGTTATTGAACTCGAAAAACTTCTTCAGGATCTGGCTTTGCAACTTGTCAGTATGTATGATCTTGCGAAACTGCCTGAAGCTGTATTTCATGCCTTCGTTCTGGGTCTGCTTGCAAATCTTCGATATGTCTACGAAATCCGGTCAAATCCGGAGTCCGGATATGGCAGGGCAGATATCATCATGGTTCCAAAGAGCCCAAAGTATCCCACCGCATATGTCATAGAGTTCAAATCAATTAGTCAAAAGAAAGATCTGATACGGTCATGTTCCTCTGCATTAGCACAAATACGGGAGAGAGGATATCCTGTTGTTGTTCATAATGTAGGGATTCCCCTGGAACAGATAAGGTCACTGGCAATCATTTTGCAGGGAAAACAGGTAATGGTTGGAGAAGAAGGGGTGGGTGAAAACCGCAAAGGCCTTGGTTTTTGTAGATAACCGTAATTCAATCCGAGTAACTTTGACAACAAATTTCTCCTTAAAGGAATACTAAACCCTTATAATTCAGGTTGACATATGCCAAAATTCCGGATAGGTACAGATAATTTCAAAGAACTTATCGACGAAGATGGTTATTTTTTAAGATAAGACTCTCCTTATCCGGGAGATCATCGAAGGCAGTAAAGTAACCCCTGTTCCCGATCCCAATCCTCCGTTTATTGTTGGTCTGAAGGTAATAGTCGGTGTTGTGAAATAAACCGGGATCTGTAGGGACTGAACAGCTTCAAAGTGATCACTAGCATACTTGACCCTCTCACCAAAGAGTTCTTTCTCCCTGTCTGCTCCAAAACTTTTTCTGTCTTCTTTTGCATGCCCACATACCAAACCTGAGCATCTTGATCCATCTGAAAATCAACCAGACTAACGCGATGCAATTGTTTCAAAAGCATTTCTACACTCACCTTGTTTTCTTTGAGCTCTGTCAGCATAGTTCGCAGTGCAATTTTCAACTAGAGTGCGAGTGTACATCCTTGATTCCCGCTGACGCATAACGATAAATCTCCTCATTCTCTTTTAATCCTTCTAACTCCCCTCAATCATGGATCGATATCTTTATCATCGTTACGTGTCAAATAATATACATAACGAGGAAGAATAATCATGGTGGCAATTGTGTACCAAAAAGATAAACGATCCGGGATCACTTATGCATATCATTCCATATCCTTCTGGGACAAAGAAAAGAAACAATCACGGGCCCGTCGGACTTTGATTGGACGAGTTGATAACATCACCGGAGAAATTGGGCTCATCGCTACTTTGAGTGGGTAATTACAAAACCATAAGGGGAAAATCAAGGGTGGGGGTG
>NZ_QGMZ01000023.1 GCF_003173335.1 Methanospirillum stamsii | reverse complement strand
GGAACGACTCTTCTCTCGGTTATTGCTTGATATTTCTCCGGTCTTTATCGTCGCAATCGGTGCTAATGGAAAAACGCTCATGATGAACCGGATGCTTCTTGATATCCTGGAGTATTCTGAAGAAGAAGTGATAGGGAAAGACTATCTGACTACTTTTGTTCCTCCGGAAGATCATGAGATGGTTTCTGATGTTTTCCAAAAAATTGTTGGCGATACCTCTACAACTCTGAATGAAAACCGGATTGTGAGTAAATCCGGAAAGATCTACCTGGTGGAATGGCGGGGACGACCGGTCCTGTATCCTTCAGGAGAACTTGATTTCTTCGTTGGTATCGGGATAGATATCACCCGGGAGAAAGGAAAGAACGAGTAATTTTCCCTAGTTTTCTTCAATATTTTAGCATTATACCTTTTTCAGGCTAATGGAAGGTTCAGTTTTTCACTGCAAAAAATCTTGTAAAACCGGATACTTCAAACGATTTCGGAAATTAATGGTTTTTTCCGGTAATAATTATCACAACAAATTATTCTCCGGATAATTGTTACCGTTCATATTTTTTTCCGATTCTTCCCACTTGAATTTACCATTAGGAACTTGCATCTCAAATTGGACACCAGTTCCATATTCACCGGTTTCATGAATGAGAATTCCTGTAATTGAAAGAATCTCTCGTATGAGAAAAAGACCAAGACCGGTATTTTTTCCAAATCCCTTATTAAAGATCTTTTCTTTATCGTCCCTCTGAATACCTCCGCCGTTATCTTCATAACAGACAAATAGCGAGTCACCTTTTTTATAACTGGTAAACCTGATAAACGAGATATTAGTTCCGTGTCTGATGGAGTTATCAATAAGGTTATAAATTACTTTTTCAAGCATTTTGTCAGCAAAAATTATTAGTCCCATAATTTCTGATATGAGTGTAATCCCGGAAAGGAGTTCCTGGATGGAATGTTTTTGCAGGATTTCCTCGATAGATTGCCAGGAAGGCGCCGAATTTCCCAGATTCTGATAATATCCGGTGAATTCGATGAGGTATTGAATCTCCCTGGTTGCATTTTTTATGGCATTTAATTTTAGAGCCATTTGGGTATCCGCTATTTCATCCTCTAATATATCAGAATAAGAATATGCTATCATGACGAGATTTAAAATATCATGCCTGGTTATGCTGTTTAAAATTTTAAGTTTGTGGTTTACCTGGGCGATTGCTTCATGTGCACGCCTGATTTGATCAATATCATGGATTTGGATAAGGATACAGGGTTCATTCTGAATTGTGATATGGGAAAGGGCAACTTCTGCAATAAATGGAGATCCGACATTATTTTTAAACGTAATTTCTTTTCGTACTACATGAATATCCAGATTGTCTCCCTGATCTGGAGGAATGATAAGTGTAGACAGGAGTGATAATGCCGTTTCTTCAATATTTTTCCCAATAATTTCCCTGTGACTCTGCCCAAATACTTTTTCAAACCCCATATTCACATTTATTATCCGGTTTTGAGAATTTATGATGATTATAGGGTCAGGGGTTTCTTTGAAAATAGAAACAAATTTAATTTCGTTTTCTTTCAGAGCCCGTTCAAAACTTTTTCTTTCGGTTATGTCGGTGAGAACCAAAAGAATTGCTATACCTTTTTGGTATTCTATCGAAGTTCCTCTTACGATGACCGTGATTCTTTTTTTATCTTTTGTGATAAGATCGGTTTCATACATTGCCATTTCATTTCCATTCAGTCTGGAAGTGATGGTTTCTGAAATTTTTTTCCGTAATTCTTCCGGGATAATGGTTAATATTGATTTTCCAATGATCTCTTCCGGATTATATCCGAGGACATCAGATACTGATGGATTCACATAAAGGATCTGTCTGTCCTGACCATACACAATGATATAATTCGGCAGGTTTTCCACAAGTCCACGGTTAAACAATTCACTAGTTCTTAATGCTCTAATTAATTTTTTCTGTTCAATATTACTTTCAAGCAGCACCGTGTCTTCGTGTTCCTTGAGGAGGAGGAGAAATCCAATACCACTAACGAGCATGATAAAAAAAAGAATAAACCCGGAGAGTGATTGTGTAAAATTACCTGTCAATATGGTAAAATCAGAAGATTCTGAAAAATACGCATAAACTCCGCGAAAAATTAGTATGGCACAAAGAAATATGTACATTACACCTATTGCTTTTCGAAGTCGTGATCCGGAGGGATGAGTAAGCAAAAAGAAGGAACATGTGATGAAAATTGCAACTATGTTGCATGAACAAATTATTATTCTGATGTTTGAAGGTGCATAGGAAAAAACCAGGAATAATATGATGCTTACTGCTGCAAGAATTGTGAATATTTTTTTTGAATGATGTATTTGTCTGGTTGAATTGGTGATTGCAAGAGTTTCGAGTGCAAAACCTGCAAAAAGTATGGAATTCGCAATTTGAACTGAAAGATAGTAGGGAATAGTCTCCCGGATTGCAAAGAGGAGCCATGCAAGGCTCTGGAGTAGTTTTCCTCCAATGAACTGATAATATTGGTGGTTGTTTTCCGGGAGAATTTTATATGATACCAGGACAACAACTGCGGTAAGATTTCCAAAAAACAACAGGATCATCACCGTCTGAACGTCCAAATCTGTAAATGGCATCTTTTACTCCGTTCAATAAAATTTCCTGATAATCCCGGTCAGTTCAATAATACTGGTTTAACTCAGGTTTTTGTCTGATGAATAATATTATTTCAGTTACTTTCTTTTATATATACGGTTGCCTCTGCCTACTATAGTAGGTTATGGATGGTTTAGAAATAATCCGATTGGAACGGTGAATAGAGATTGACAAAAACACGAAACTTTTGAAGGTATCATTGAGTGAAAAAAGGTTGATTGTATCTTTATTCTTCATCCATAAGTATTTTAAGTTCTTCTGCTCCCGGAGTCCATGAAGGTTTTTTAATCCGGTTAAAGACAATTGCCGGGAGAAATACAATACAAAATACTGCAACAATCATCCCGATTACATATATCGTGGTAATATCTCCGGAAAAACCGGCACTGTCCGGTGGCAGGAATCCGACAAGAAATGCAAAGAAAACTGATAAAAACCCGATTCCTGCAATGATCCAAAGTCCGGGTGTTCCTCCTGGAAGTTTGAACGGCCGTGGTGTGTCCGGATAGGTTTTTCGGAGTTGTATCACTGCAGCAAAGAGGAACAGGTACATAATACAGTTAACCAGGGTGGTAATTGCAGTCATTACCCAGTATCCTTCATTCATTGAAGGAAACAGGACCATTATCAGGGCAAAAACAGAAGATATTACTGCCTGAACAATGAGCACTCCGGTTGGAATCCCGTGGTTATTCATCTTCCTGAAGAAGGGTGGAAGATCTCCGTTCATTGCTGCAGGCAATAACCCCTTGGCAGGACCGATAAGCCAGGTTGAAAGTTGTGCGATAATTCCTACTACCAGTAAAAATCCGACCGGAATAATTGCCCACCCGATATTGAACTCCTGAAACATGAGGGCGAAAGTTTCGGTAATCCCACTGTTCAGGTTTAGTTTACTGACCGGAACAACAAATGCAACGGCGAGTGTTGCAATAATGGAAATAATACAGATGATTCCGGCGGAGAGAAACATTGCAAGGGGAAAATCCTTTGCCGGATTTCTGGTTTCGGTCGCATGATACCCTGCCATCTCCATTCCGGCAAACATCAGGATCATGCTTGCTGCAAAGATCATCGACTGGATATTCAATCCGGGTAAAAAAGCATCAAAGGTAAATGCAGGGATCTGGATGTTTTTTCCCTGGACTATCCAGACTCCCATCATGCCCATGAGGAGGACTGATGGTATAATTGCCCCGAGCAGTGTTCCAACTGAACTTAAAAGAGAAGAAGCCCTGGTCCCAAAGAAGTTAAATCCGGTAACTATCCAGAAAATACTGAGCATTGCTACTGCCATAAATACCGAATTATTTTGCAGGGCAGGTGCCAGGATGGTGTAGGCAAGGGTTGCTGCAAAAAAGGAGAGAACGGTCGGGAACCAGACGAGGTTATTAACCCATCCGCACCATATCGCAATAAAACCGTTTTTATCCCCAAACGCCCGTTTAATCCAGGCATATATCCCTCCGTGTTCCGGCCAGGTGGATGCAAGTTCGGCTCCGACCAGAGAGATAGGAATCAGGAAACAGATGGTAAAGAGGAGATACCAGAATATGGATGTCCATCCTTCCACGGCCATAGTTGGAAAATTCCGGAGAGATAGTACTGCGGCGACATTTATCATCGCGAGGGAGATAATTCCAAGGGTTTTTTTGCTATTCTTCTCCTGATTACTCATAATACATCCTCCCGGATACAATAGATATGGTACTGCCCGTCTTTTACTTCAACTCCATGAATATCATGGGAGAATCCGGGAAACTGCCGGTCAAATTCTTCGAGTGTCCGGAGATATGAGAGGATTGGCTCGGTATTCAGTCCGGCATTTTCACCAGGCATCAGAACTGGAATTCCGGGTGGGTACGGCACGACTCCTGTAGCAACAACCCGGTTTTCCATATCAGAAACAGGGATTGATTCCACTTCACCCCTGACCAGGTGACGGTATGCTTCTGCCGGGGTCATGACCGGACAGGGAAGAATAGCACATGCCTGATTTCCGAGAATTGTCTGATTATTTCCTGCGATATACTGGTGCATCTGGTCTGCCAGTTCCTGGATGGTAAGGTCTTGATATCGCTGTGGCCAGTTTTCCACGAGGTCCAAAAATATCTCCTTTACCGGAACATTTTCCTCGAACTGGCGTTTAAACTCAAAAAATTCTGAAACCAGTGTACCCCATTTTCCATTGGTAATTCCCATGGAAAAGAGGAATAAAATGTTATAATCTCCTGATTTTTCGTTAATAATCCCCTTTGTATCAAGGAATTTAACTACGAGTGCTGCGGGAATTCCAAAATCCTCAAATGATTCATCTGCATTAATTCCCGGACAGAGTACAGTTACCTTGATGGGATCGAGCATTGCCCAGTCTTTGGGGATATCTTTGAATCCATGCCAGGATTCTCCCGGATGAAGGGTCCAATTTGATGGGTTGGTGGCGAGTTCAACAGGTGGAACATCCTTAAATGGTGTTTTTTCTTTTTCTCCGGGCAATTGTATGGATTCAGGCTGCCATACTTCAAACCACCAGTCTGAAGGATTGTCTTCTTTAATTGTTGAACTGATACGAGCCATCATCTGGCGGAATCGGATTGCTTCATCTATTGACTCACGGGTAAGAAGATGTCCTCCGTCATCCATCATTTTTGATGATACGTCCAGAGATGCTATGATTGGATAGAATGGAGAAGTTGAGGCATGCATCATGAATGCCTCGTTGAAGAGATCCTTTTCTACCTGAGTTCGTCCTTCCCTGACATGAAGCATGGATGCCTGAGAAAATGCTGCCAGAAGCTTATGGGTTGACTGGGTGGCAAATACTGTAGGAGCCGATAAATCGCCTTTTGATTCTTCCCGCATGCCAAATCGTCCGGAATAAATCGGGTTAAATCGGGCATATCCATACCATGCTTCATCGAAATGAATATTGTCAACGCTTGCTCCAAGATATGTTTCCACACCTTTTGCATCATAACAGAGGCCGTCATAGGTAGAATTCGTAACAACTGCAATCCTGGGTTTGCATCCATGGTCCGCAACCAGCGGATTGGAAGAAATCTTTCTTTTAATTTCTTCCGGTTCCATCTCCTTTGGGTATATCGGGCCAAGAATTCCATATCTGTTACGGGACGGAATCATGTATACCGGAGTACCATGATTCATGGTAATGGCATGTTCAATGGATTTGTGACAGTTCCGGTCAACAAGTACAATATCATCCCTGGTAACCATTGCTGTATGAATAATCCGGTTGGATGTGGATGTTCCGTTTGTTACAAAGTACGTCCGGTCGGCACCAAAGACCTGTGCAGCATATTCTTCTGCTTTTCCAATCGGTCCGGAATGATCAAGAAGGGAACCCAGTTCACCGACAGAAATTGAAAGATCAGATCGAAATAATTCTTCTCCAAAAAATTCATGGAAAAGTCGTCCAATAGGAGATTTGAGAAATGCTGTACCTCCGGTGTGACCTGGTGTATGCCAGGAGTATTCATGATCTTCAGAAAAATGTACGAGTTCTGAAAACATGGGTGGCAATAATGTTGCCCGGTACCGTTTGGCAGCGGCGTCAATTCGTCCTGCAATAAACTCCGAAGTATCACCGAGGATCCAGATATACTCATTCACCTCTTTGACGATTTCAACTGGAATATGGGATAAAACTTCAGGTTCGGTCATCAGGAAAATTGGAATATTTTCATGTCTGCTTCGTAAGAGACTTACTATTTCGGGTGTTTTTTCCGGATCCCATGCGACAACCACACAATCAAATCCGGTCCCAATGGCCACCGGACCAAATTGCAACCCTTCCAGGTCCGGAACCCTGTTTACGGTTATGTGATAGCTTTTCAGATGTTCAACAAGAGCTTTTGTCATTTGTGCATAAGCCGTATCACTTGAGATATCTGTCCCAATCAGGATAACCGTAAGGTTTTCTTCAGGATTCATGTTTAACTCCTTAAAGTTCATACCTAAAACCAAGATTCCGGGGATAAGAATAAATGGAATTCTTGTCGACTAGATATTAAAAATTATCCCTAAAAAAATGAATGATGTATGATGATATATCTAAATAGTATTGATGGATGGAGGATACTTTGTATCAGGGAGTCGATAGATGGGTTTCTTGAAGTAATATTCAGAGCCCGGATATTAGATTTTTAAAAGTTTTCCCCGGGGGAAACTCCGGTCATCTATACCTCTTTGTATCTCATATGTATGAGTAACACTATGATCCAAAACAAGATTCCTATTGGCCGTTTTTCAATGATCACTCGTCTGACCTGTAAGGCACTTCGTCTCTATGACGAAACCGGTCTTCTTTCTCCATCAGCAAAGGACAGGTTTACCGGATACCGGTACTATTCACTCTCCCAGATAGAGCGTGGTGTATTGATTCGATCGCTTGTTGACCTTGGGTTTCCCCTGGCCCGGATAAATGAGATGATTGATGCCAAAACCAGCGGTGATACTGAGAAGATGAGTCAGCTCCTTGAAGACCAACGGCAACGGGTTTCTTTTGAGATCGAACGGTTACGTTCCATAGATCGCCTTTTAGAGCGTCAAAAAAAGGAGATGTTTTCAATGATTATCGCAGAACCAAAATTCAAAGATATCGAACCTCTTCGTGTCCTTTCTCTCCGGGATAAAGGAGAGTATGGAGAGATTATTACCCGACTCATCTCCCGGTTGTGTGAATTTTTAGGATCACCGGATCTGAATGCTTCAAATTTCTCGGTAACCGGTCCCTTTATGACTATTTACCATGATGGTGAATACCGTGAATTTGATGCGGATGTTGAAGTTGCAGTTCCGGTTACCGGCAGACTTCCTGATCAGATCCCGGGTATTGAGGTTAAAACGATTCCGGGAGGCAGATTTGCATCCGCAATCCATAAAGGACCGTACCAGGATGTTCATGAATCCTGGGGTAAACTGTATGAGTGGGCAGCGAATCAGGGCTATGAACCTAAAACACCGTGCAGGGATAATTATCTGAATGATCCAAACGATGTTCCGGAAGAGGAGTTGCTGACCGAGTTACTCATTCCGGTATAAATCAGTGTGAGATTGAATGTCCAACTGTCATTGTAGAGATGATGGTAAGGATATCTATCCTTTATTACTGATAACAACGAAATAGTTCATTTGAATGAAGTAGTATATGCAGGGGTTTAGATAGGAATTAATTATGAAGGATAATCGGTATGTTTCACCTCCCGGAGCATTGAAATTTACAAAGAAAAAAATAACGGTTTCAGAAAAGGATATGGCTGAAGCCGAAGAGGTATTTGATACTATTACAGATAATATGAATGCGACCAGTATCGATGATAATACTCTGGATATTATCCGGATAAGAAAGAAAAACCAATCCAGTAACCCTGCTTTCTCCCATCACTAACCCTCGTTTTCTTTATATTTTTTTATGTAAACAGTTTTTTCTATTCCCGAGCATTACGTATACTCATACACAGCTCATTTGATGATCTGGTTCCCGGATAATAAATAAATATTTGATGAATGGGTATTCATTCTATCATAGACTAATGGGACCAGTTACAGTAGATAGGTTTTACAATGTCTGATGAAGATGAGGGATCTCCGTTGATATCTATTCTCTATGTAGACGATGAAGAAGATCTTCTCATAATTGGAAAGCTCTTCCTGGAACGATCCGGTCCATTCAGGGTTGATACCGTGGCATCTGCAAAGGCTGCCCTCTCTACTTTCGCCATCTCCTCCTACGATGCCATTGTTTCTGATTACCAGATGCCTGGAATGGATGGGATTGAATTTTTAAAAGAAGTCCGGGAGCAGTTTGGAGATATCCCTTTTATTCTTTTCACCGGCCGGGGGCGGGAAGAGGTGGTGATTGAAGCAATCAATAACGGGGCTGATTTTTATCTCCAGAAGGGAGGAGAGCCCAAGTCACAATTTGCTGAACTCTCTCATAAAATCAGGCAGGCAGTCCGGAGAAAACAGGCGGAAAAATCGGTTCGTGAGTCTGAAAAGCGGGTGTCGGATATTATTAATTTCCTTCCTGATGCTACCTTTGCAATTAACCGTGAAGGAGAGGTAATTGCCTGGAATATGGCTCTGGAAGAGATGACCGGGTTTCCTGCATCCCGGTATATCGGGAAGAAACATGATGAATATGTCTTTGCTTTTTATACCAAAGATCGTCCACTCCTTATTGATCTTGTTGATGAACCTGATGAGATCATCCGTTCCTATTATCCAAAATTTTACCGGGAAGACTCATCTATTAGTGCCGAGACTGAAGTTATCCAGCCAAAAGGGAAAAAAATTTTCGTAATTATTAAGGTCTGTAAGTTATACAATCAGGAAGGGGAGATTTCCGGGGCGATTGAAACAATCCGTGACATCACTCACCTCAAAGATACTGAGCGTGAACTTTTTAATAGTGAACAGCGTTATCGCTCGATTGTTCATGATCAGACTGATTTTATCGCCCGTTTTACTCAGGATGGGACGGTTACGTTTATCAACGAAGCATATCGTCAGAATTTTGCTCCCTCATTGAACTTGCAGGATGTTCTTGGGAAAAATATTCGTGATCTGATGCAGATTCAGAATTTTCAGAATGTTGAGGCTTTTCTTCGAACACTTTCTATTGAATGTCCGGTGAGGGATATTGAACGGGAGATTGTCCTGGCAAATGGTGAGAAGCACTGGCAGTTATGGACGGTCCGGGCACTTTTTGATGAGCAGGGCGAACCTTCTGAGTACCAGGTTTCAGGTAAGGATATCACCCGTCTCAAACGGGACGAAGAAGAGATTGCTTTTAAGAATATCATATTAAAAACCCAGCAGGAAGCATCACCCGATGGAATTCTTATTGTTGATTCTGAAGGGTCTATCTTAGGATATAACAAAAATTTCCAGGAATTGTGGGATATCCCGGTAGATCTGTTAGAAGCCTTGGATGATGAGCCGGTTCTCCAGCATGTCTCTGTGCAGCCTGCGGATAGGGATTCGTTTCTTTTCCGGGTACGATATCTGTATGAGCACCCGGATGAGAAGAGTTTTGAGGAGATTCCCCTTCGAGACGGGAGGACTATTGAACGGTTTTCTTCTCCCATGCTTGGGCCGGACGGGAGAAATTTTGGAAGGGTCTGGTTTTTCAGGGATATCACCGAGCGAAAACGGGCAGATGATGAGATTCGGGCAGCATATGAACAGCTCTCTGCATCTGAAGAGTCTTTGCAGAGTTCTTACCAGGAACTCCTGGCCAGCAAAAAGGCTCTTCAGGATAGTGAATCCCGGCTTCGGTCTCTGATTGATAATACCGAGGAAGCGGTTTCCATGGTTGATGAAGAAGGCAGAGTCATTGAATGGAATCTGAGTTCTGAACGGTTATCCGGAATCCCGAAAGAAGAAGCCCTGGGAATGTTTTTGTGGGATATCACCTTCAGGATGGCACCGATATTGTATCAGGACGCAGAGTATCGAGAGATGATAAAACAGGCAATTTGTTCGTCCCTTAAAACCGGGGTTCCGGTTTTCAAAGAGCCCCGGATAATTACCGCTACACGTCCGGATGGAACCAGTATTATAACCCGTCAGAGGATCTTTTCCATGCAAACGGATCGGGGATACCGGTTTGGGTCCATCTCTCATGACATCACTGAAGAAGTACTGGCAAAAGAGGCACTCAAAGAGAGCGAAGAGCGGTTTCGGGGGATAGCAGAACGATCTTCGGATCTGATTCTGGTGCTTGATCATCATCTGTGTGTTACGTATGCTTCTCCTGCAGCACGGACAATACTGGGGTATGAGCCTCACGAACTGCTGGGAAAATCATATGAATTCGCGGTTCAGAATTTCTTTGAGCAGGGCGGCGATGTCATATCGCATGATGCGAAAGAGGTTTTGAATGGCGAATCAAAAGGAAAGAGAGTGTATGAGCGGGATATCCGGATCATCAAAAAAGACGGGACCCGTGCATACGTCAGTATTCATGCCGTACCGATATTTCAGGATGGAGTTCTGACAGGGGCTCAGGCATCAATACGTGAAATACTTCCGGAAGAGGATGACCTGGGGGAAAACAGATGATATATTCGTTTAATCCAAAAAACATCCCCGAAGAAAGCGATTGGTTCTCGTTGATCCGGAGTTCGAGGAAAAATGTTCTGGTTCATCTTAAATGAAATCCAAAGATAATTAAATTTCTAATCCCTGGGGATCTTTCTCCACCCGGTTGAGGGAATAGATATCTCAAATCTCGCCCCCCTCCCAAACTCTCCTGTCTCAATGATTGAAATGTCAGTAATTGTAAGGATATCCCTGCACAAAGCCAGTCCAAGACCGGTATTTCTCCCATATCCTCTCTCAAATATCCTCTCCTTTTCTTCCGGGATTACTCCCACCCCGTCATCCTCACAGATAAGCACCATGTTGGATGCTTCTTCTTCATAAAACCGGATTGTCGTTATCGTTTCACCATACCTGACCGCATTCTCAATCAGATTATAGATGATCTTCACAAGGAGCGGATCAGCAAATACCTCAATGTCTTCAGATATATCATTCTTTATGATAACCGACCCAAGATGAACCTGTTCTGATGCATCACAAGTGATCTTTCGAATATTCTGCCAGATTGGAGATTTCACTCCAATCTCCTCATATTGCTTTGTAAACTGGATTATTGAGCTGATACGTTCCGCAATCGACACGGCTTTTTCTGCAAACTCATGCTCAGGAGATCCCATGAGAGACTCATCCAAAATGGTAAGATATCCAAGGAGTGCAACCAGCTGATTATCAATATCATGCCTTGTAATTTTTGTCAGAAGGTTTAGTTTTCGGTTTGCAAGTAATACCGCTTCCTCTGCCTTTTTTATCTCGGTAACATCGTGGAGAATTCCTTCAATGCCGATAATATTTCCATGAATGTCCCGGTAGAACTGACTGCTGACGGTTACCTGATGGATATTTCCATGTTTGTCAACGAGAGAAGTCGGAAAATTTGTAACTTTCTCATCTTTTTGAAGGAGCTCTAAAAGATTTTCGCGTTCACCTGGATTAGAATAGAACATATGAGAGATATTGCAGCCAATCATCTCATCAGCCGATGAAAATCCTGCAAGTCTGACTCCGGCAGGACTTATCATGATCAGGTTGCCAGAAATGTCTGCTCTATAGACCAGATCCTGCATATTTTCAATAATCGTTCGGTACTGTAATTCACTCTCTTTCAATGCGATTTCTGCTTTTTTCTGCTCCGTTACATCAGTGAGAACAGCCAGGGTTGCATCCTTCAATCGTCCCGCTAGTGACGCTGATCGAACTTCAAGCCATCTCCGCTCACCAGAAGGGATAGTGACCTCAATTAAATAAGGTTTAATAGATATTCCCTGGTATCTGAATCCGATGTTTTGTATCGGGAGATCGTGATATTCAGGAGTTGCAAATGAGAGGACTGATGTTCCAATGATCTCCTCAGGAGTTTTTCCCATCAGCCGTGCCCCTTCATCATTGACATAGACAATGGTCTCCCCTTCATAAATAATGACGTAATCAGGAAGCTGATTGAGTAACTGATTCATCTCCTCTTCAGTAGATTTTAATTTGGTCCGTGTTTCCTCCAAATCTGCTATATTCTCGATTGAAATAAGACTTTTCCTGGTTCCGGGAATGGAGGTTATTAATATCGCTCCTACCTGGGTCTCACCATTTTTCAAAACATAGGTAAATGCATTATTTTCTAAAAGAGCGGAGAGGTTTTTTTTCTGCAGAGCATAATATTCTATCATCCGCCCCCGGTCATCATCAGCAATCAGGGCAGGCCATTGTAACTGTCCGATTATCTCTGAGCGGGTATATCCGAATGCCTGTTCAAACTCTGCATTCATATCAGATATCACCAAATCTTCATTAAGAATCAACATGGGGATACCTGTTTTATCAAATATGGTTTTATACAGGATCTCTATCTGTTTTCGTTCAGTAATGTCCCTGAATATCCCTTCAATCCCAACATAATTCCCTTGATGATCATAATAATAGTGGCTGCTGGTCAGGACTGTTATCGGGGTTCCGTCTTTCTTTTTCAGCTGAACCTCATAATTCGTGACCGATCCATTTTCTTTCATATCCCTGAGGAAGGTCTCCCTGTCCTGGGGCTTCAGATACAGTGTCTCCGCGATTTTTTTACCGATTAGTTCAGCCAGGGACTCGTACCCTAACACCGTGGTTGCAGAGGGACTAATAAGGATTATCTTCCCTTCCGAATCAGACCGGTAGAAGACATCCTGAATATTTTCAAAGATAGTGTGGTATTCAGTCTCAGCGATAACCTGGTCTGTAATGTCAATTGCCGATGTAACACTCCGCTCAGTACCGGGGATCATGGCTACATTATTAATGCAGTACCGCATCTTTCCAAACCGGTCAACAAATCTGAATGGATAGACAGGCGGTGGAGATGTAGGATTGGCTCGGCGTAAGCGATGGTACTCTTTCATCTTAATGAGGTCTTCAGGCATGATGAAATCAGTCCAGCACATCTTCCCCTCCAGTTTCTCTTTTGAATATCCTGAAAGTTGGACAAATTTTTTATTGGCGTATACGATGGTATTGTCAGACTCCACTACCAGGATAATCGTCCCGGTATTGTCAAAAACCGCCCGGTGGAGATTCTCTGATTCATTGAGTCTGATCTCCATCTGCTTTCTTTCGGAAATATCCCTGAATAACCCTTCAATCCCGAGGTAATTACCGGTATTATCATAATATCTATGACTGCTGGTCAAAACCGTAATCGGTGTTCCATCTCCTTTTCGGAGTGTTGCTTCGTAATTTTCCACCTTTCCGGTCTTTTCAATCTCTGTGAGAAACTCCTTTCTGTCTTCTGGGTTATAATATAGTGCATCAGCCACTTTTTTTCCATAATATTCAGTATTGTCCGGATATCCAAGGACCGAAGTTGCTGAGGGGCTCGTAAGAATTATTTTACCTTCCTTATCGGTCTGATAATACACATCCTGCATATTCTCAAGAATTCTCCGGTATTTTTCCTCACTCTCTCGGATTATTTCCTGGTTACGTTTGAGTTCTTCAAACTGTGCCTGTAGTTCTTCCTGGGTGGTGGTAAGCTCCTCATTGGCCGCCTGTACCTCTTCTGCGTACTGTTTCTGGTTCGTAATATCAACGAGGGACGCAACACTGTTATCGCTTCCTGGAATGATATCTACATGGACGATGCAGGTATGGACTGATCCATCTGCTTCATTATGGGCCCGGCATTCATACACCGTCGGAGCCAGGGAGGGATCCTTCCTCCTGATATGATGATACTCAACCATTCGTTTTACATCATCTTCATCAATAAATTTCGTCCAGCTTAATTTTTTTTCCTGTTCAGCAATCGGAACACCGGTGAGTTTTTCCCATCCTGAGTTTGCCCGCAGAATGATAGTGGTAGGACCGATAATAATCGTAGCAGCCCCGGTATTTTCAAATACTGCCCTGTATAGACTTTCTGACTGTTTCAGTTCTTCTTCTACCTGCTTTCGGTCTGTAATATCTCTCCCAAGCGATTGATACTCGATGAGGGTTCCTTTTTCATTAAAAATTGCAAGGTCACGCCACCGGTGCCAGCGGAGACTGCCATCAGGCATACGTATCCGGTGCTCAATCTCTCCAACTGGTGAGTCCTGGGTGAGTAAGGCAAAATGGGTGTGGACTTTTTCCCGGTCGTCTTCAGGAATATCAGGAATGAATCGCTGCCCTATGATCTCCTCTCTTTTTATTCCAAAATAGTTGCAATACGCCTCATTTACAAATACGGTGATGCCACCGGGAGTAAACCGGCAGATAAATTCCGACTGTGTCTCAACTACCTCACGGTACCGCTGCTCACTCTCCTTGAGTTCAATGCCGATATTGCGCCGCTGAACGGCAAGTTTCATTTTATGCGTTAATTCGACAAACTGGGGTTTGGGATCTCCGCCCTTCTGCAGGTAATAATCAGCCCCGTCATTTAAGGCCTGAATGACCACTTCTTCCCTTCCTCTTCCGGAAAACAGAATAAAGGGGATCTCTCCTAATGTACTTCGGACCTCTTTTAAAAATTCAAGCCCGTTCATAACCGGCATCTCGTAATCAGAGAGGATAATGTCAAATGAAGTGTTTTTTAAGAGCTCTACGGCTTCTACCGCCGAATCACGAAGTTCAACCTGAAATTCTCCGGTTCGCTCAAGAAAGAGTTTCCCTAATTCGAGGAGTGTGAGGTCATCATCAACATACAGGACTGAGATCATGAAAGTTCCTGATATAGAGTAATATAGAACGTGAAGAGTATAATAATGATTGTGGGAATAAGAGGGGGAATTTCATATATCAAATACCTTGGATTTATCATCGAAGAAAAAGGGGTATTATGAGGCATGCACACAAATCACACGCTATTGCTCTCCCTACACCAATACGTAAACCAATACCTATACCTTCTAGTTAAACCGTTGATGGATCCTGGTTTTTATACTGATTCAACAATATTTATTGATCATCCGGTTTAAATGAAAATAAGCCGGATCCCTCCTTTTCTACCCCCCCCATTTCCACTCCAGCCCGCCATGCTCCTTTTGGTACCCGTATCTCAAACCGTGCTCCCGTTCCAGGAGTTCCACATTCCCGGATGGAAAGCCCGGTAATTGCCAATATATCTCTGATTAAAAATAACCCCATTCCGGTATGTTTTCCAAATCCCTTCTCAAATATTTTCTCCTTCTCATCAGAAGATATGCCTGCCCCGTCATCACGATACACGATGATGAGGTCAGATCCTTCATACATCAGCGTAAATGAGATCACCGTCACCTGCTTTCCATGCCTGATGGTGTTATCGATGAGATTGAAGAAGACTTTCTGAATGAGAGGATCTGAATACACCATGACCTTTCCTGTCTCTATGGTTATCGTGATATCAGGAAGAGCCATCTCCCTGACTACGAGCGTGATAATGGTGTCAAGCTCAAACCACTCCGGAGCATGGACTCCGATGTCCTGGTAATACCGGGAAAATTCAATCTGGTGACGAATAATTCGAAGTCCATCCAGGGTTTCACGAATTAATTCCAGTGATGCAGTATCTTCTATGGTATCCTGTGCAAGTTCAAGAGTAAGAAAGATTTCAGTAAGGGTGTTTGCAATATCATGGCGGGAGATGGAAGAGAGGATATTGAGTTTCTTATTTGCCAGCTGGATAGCTTTTTCCCGCTGTATTCGCTCGGTGATATCCGTTCCAAGACTGATAACTCCGGTGGTCCTGCCATCAGCCTCATGGAGCACAAGGTTTGTCCAGAGAACAGAGTGTTTTTGGTTATCTTTAGAGATAATTGAGTTCTCAAGCTGTGGGGGTACTATTTCCTTCTGGATATATTGGACGAAGGTCTCCCGAACATGCTCTTCAGGGAGTGTGAATGTTGAAAACCAGTCCGCACCCAGGATTTCATCTTTGTCATATCCGATAACCTTGAGGAGGTGGTTGTTACCGAACACTACCTTCCCATCACGGTCCAGCATCACAACAATGAGCGGGATCTTCTCTATCATCTCACGGTACCGGCGTTCAGATTCCCGGAGTTCATCCTGGGCTTTTTTCCGGATGGTGATATCATGGAGAAGGATGAGCATAACCTTCCCGTATGGTGCAAAATACAACTCAAATGTCCTCTGGGATCCGTCTTTTGCGCTTATTTGGTAGACATGGGGTTCAGGTTCCTGGATCTGCCTGTCTATTTTCCAGGCCAGATCCTGCCACATATGAAAGGCATCTTCCTGATCAGATGGATCTGGTAAGAAAACCCGGATGACGGTCTGCATATCTGGAATATCGTCCAGAATAAATCCAAGTGATCTGGTCACCTGAGGGTTGATATAGGCGATGGAATTATCCTTGTTGACAAGTATCATCCCAAGCGGGGTATTCTCAGTGATAGTGCGAAACTTCTCTTCACTCTCCTGAAGATCTGCTTCAAACGAGGTCCTGACTTCCAGTTCATTTTTCAGAAGGATGTTCGTCATATCAAGAGCCTCAGATTTTTCCAAAACCTGAACCTCCAGTTCTGAAATTTTATTTTCCAGGGTTTTATCCGGTTCTGATGCCTGCTTCGAAGTAATCAGAAGAAGAATTGCACAGCAGATGATGAGTTCTCCGATGATATGGGCAGACAGACCGGTATAGAGGAGATCCGGATTCCACCCAATAAATTGCCCCGAAAGCAGGGTAAGGCATCCGATGCTTCCGATAATGATGGCATATCTCTTCTGTTTTTCAAAGGCATGATAAAAGATAACGGCAATCAGGATTAAAATGAGAAGAAGATCTGGAAAAAAAGGAAGGGACGGTACAAAATCCATGAGCGGTATCCTTATATGTATCTGTTAGGAAGAGAAGTGAACAGGATTCTCATGATAAGCATGAGTCAGCCTCCTGATAGGATGAGATCCCTTTTTTCAGTATAATTCTCCTATTGTGTTTCTTTCCCTGATATGATTTATTTTTCTGTTTCGTATGGTTCATGCCAGACGTTCAGGATGGTTCGGTAAATAATGCGATATCTATTAATGATTCTGAAGCTATATGGCTAATTATTCATATCTGTTCAGGACAATTCAGACAATATATCTGATGACGGGGGGGTTGAATGGCGCTAACAAATTTTTTAGGTACTGAGACGGATTTAGACAAACATCCGGGTTCCTCTGTCTCAGTTCTGTATGTCAATGACGAGGAGGGCCTTCAGAAACTTGGGAAGAGGTATCTGGAGAGTTCTGGTCCGATAACAGTTGATACACTAACTTCAGCAGAGGAGGCTCTGGCATTACCTCATCTGCATACCTATGATGCCATCGTCTCTGATTACCTGATGCCGGATATGGATGGTCTTGTGTTACTCCAGGAGATCAGGGAACGATTCGACACCATGCCCTTTATCCTCGTTTCTGAAAAGGGAAGGGAAGAGGTCATAATCAGGGCCATTGAGTACGGTGTGGATTTCTATATTCAGAAAGGAGAAGATTCAAGGGCACTATTTGAAGAGATATCTGATAAACTCATGAAAGCGGTTCAGCGAAGGAGAGTATTTTCTGACCAGATACCGGCTGTTGAGAAGGAGATACGGGGGCAGTATGCCGAGCTTAAAACATTGAAGAACTCATTAGAGGAGAGTGAAAAAAAGTTTAGAAACATTGTTGAGACCTCTCCTGATGTAATATGGGATACGGACCTTGAAGGATTCGTGACATATGTCAGCCCCCAGTGTCATGCAATCTCCGGATATACTCCGGAAGAACTGGTAGGGAGAAATTTGCTTTCCATCCTTACTCCGGAAGGAATGGAGATGATGAGGGAGGTCCTCAAAGAGGGAAAGACGAGAAAACCAGGCCTTTTTTCCTTTGATGTCCCTGTTCTTCATAAGGATGGAAGTCAGCGTATTCTCAATATCAGATCATTTCCCCTTGAGGATAAGAGCGGTAACCGTGTAGGATTTCGTGGTGTCTCGTCTGATGTAACCGAATTATTCGGGATGATGAAAGAACTCAGGGCATCTGAGGAACGCTTCAGATTAATGGCTGAACGTTCTTCTGATCTGATTGTGATCCTCGATGACCGGCTCTGTGCAACCTATATCTCACCGTCTGTTTTTGCAATCACCGGATATTCGAAGCAGGAACTTGTTGGAAAATCAACTGAAGATGCTGCTTCACTCCTCTTTCCGATGGATATCGAGGAGTTTAAACACATCATTCGAACATTGCAGGAAAAAGAATCAGTTGAAGATGTGAACATCCGTATTCGGACAAAAGATGGAAGATCAGTCTTTGTCAACCTGTATGCGACCCCGATTGTAAACAACAATCTCCTGACCGGTGCCCAGGTTTCGATGCGGGTCATTACCTCGGTGAAAGAGATTACAGCCGCTCTGTATAAGAGTGAAGAAAAATACCGGGTGCTTGCAGAAAATGTTCATGACGTTATCTGGACATGTGATGAAACGATGCACCTGACCTATATCTCCCCGTCCGTCACCCGGGCTCTCGGTTTTTCACAGGAACAGGCACTAAAGATGAAACTGGAAGATTTCTTGGCGCCTGAATCAACGCAGGTATTTCAGACGTTTCTGGAGCAGGGACAGGATCTTTTGAAAAACGGAATTCCAGTTCCCCATAAAATGGTTCTGGAACTGGAGTTTAAAACCAAAAATAAACCCTCGACCTGGGCGGAGATGATGATTTCAACTGCGTTTGATGCAAATAAAAAATTTACCGGTTTTGTCGGTGTTACGAGGGATATCACCAAAAGGAAAGAGGCAGAAGAGCTCCTTCGGAAGAGTGAGGAGAAATTTCGGTCTTTTGTGGAGAATGCCAATGATATCGTCTTCTCTCTGACACCGGATGGCATCATCACCTATATACCGGATAAATGGACGACCATATTTGGATACGAGAATAATGAGGTAATCGGATGTGACGCATCGCGTTTTATCCATCCTGATGATTATCCCCGGATTTTTGCCAGTATTACCCAAAAAATTATTGAGAGAAAGGAGAAAGCTGTTGTTGAATGCAGGTTACTGTATAAAGACGGGTCATGGAAGTGGCATTCGCTGAATATCTCACCAGTTCTGGACGAAGAAGGAAATGTTACTCTTCTCCAGGGAATATCCCATGACATTAACGAGCGGAAACGGAATGAAGACGCCATAAAGAAAGCAAACCGGCAGCTGAGTCTTCTTACAGGAATAACACGGCATGATATCCTCAATAAAGTATCAGTTATTTACGGATTTTTAGAGCTGATGGAGAAGGGACTTCTGGACCCATCCACTACAGAGTATTTCTCAATCATATGTAACGCCACCCGTGATATCCAGACCCAGATTGAATTTACCCGTATCTATGAGGAACTCGGTTCTCATGAACCTCAATGGATACTTCTTGATCTGGTCATCCCCCGTTCTCAGGTTCCCTCTTCCGTCACCCTGAATACAGATATTCAGGGAATTATAATCTTTGCCGACCCCATGCTTGAAAAAGTCTTTTTTAATCTGCTCGATAACTCTCTTCGTCATGGGGAAACGGTCTCTGAGATACGTGTCTCTGCCCGAAAGGAAGGAGATTTCCTTATCGTGGTATGGGAAGACAATGGGGTTGGTATTGCAGATAATGAGAAAGAGAAGATCTTTGAACGGGGATTTGGAAAGAATACCAGTCTTGGCATGTTCCTTGTCAGGGAGATTTTGTCCCTGACCGATATCAGGATCACAGAAAACGGAAAACCGGGAACCGGAGCACGGTTTGAAATGAAAATCCCCCGGGAGTCATACCGGGCTATCCTGAATAACGTAACTTAGTCCTTTTGAAATCTGAATAATCCATGCGGGACCACAATTTCAAACCGTGCCCCAATTCCTGGTTTTCCTGTTTCACGAATCTCAAGTCCGGTGATTGAAAGAAGTTCTCTAACCAGATACAGGCCCATCCCGGTATTCTTTCCATATCCGTGCTGAAAGATTCTCTCCTTTTCTTCTTCTGGAACTCCTATTCCATCATCGGCGTAGACAATACTGATCTTTTTCCCCTTTTTTTCTGTTGTAATCCGGATGGCAGAGATAGTGGTCCCATGCCTGACGGAATTTTCAAACAAGGTTGAAAAGACCTTCTGAATGATGAGATCTGCAAAAATTTCTATATCCGGAGAGATCGAGATGTCAACCGTGATATCCCCTAATGAAACATCAGATCTCGCTGCATTCACAATAGAGATCAGGTGCATCCACCGGCTGGAGAGAGATCCGAAATCTTCACATTCCCTCGTAAATTCGATGGTATTCTTCAATGTCTGCCCTGCAGTAAGGGCATTGGTGATGTATTCCTTTTGGTCTGGTGTCAAATCCGAATCAAGTACCAAGTCCAGCGATACGGTGATGATATTTAAATCGTTGATAATGTCATGCCTTGTTATCCCGGTCAGGATTTTAAGTTTTTGCAATGCTTCGAGGAGAGAGAATTCAAGTCTCTTTCTCTCACGAATGTCCCGGATGATAATGAGGTCTGCCGGAGCACCCTGATACGAGATTACTCCCCCTATCGCTTCTACCGGAATTTCAGAATTATCGCATCGGAGCAGATTGGTTTCATACATCCTGGGTAATGGTTCCCCCGCGAGTCTTTTGCGAATAACCTCAGCAATTTTTTCCTGTTTGTCCGGAGTGAAGAGTGTCAGATAATCTCTTCCGGAGAGATCATCAACTGTGCTCCCGATCATTCGTGCAAATGCTTCATTTAAAAATACGAGGTGGAAGTCCTGAACAATAACGATCCCGTCCAGGGCCTTGTCAATGACATTGCGGTATTTCTCCTCACTTTCTTTCAGAGCGATCTCATTCCTTTTCCGCCCGGATATATCACGGATGGTGCTGATGAGAAATGTCTGACCCTCCAGATCAATTATTTCAGCTGAGATAGATACCCAGAACGACTTTCCTGATTTTGAATGAGTTATGCCTTCAAATCCTTTCACCCGTCCCTGTTTTTTGATGAGTTCGATAAAGTGATCCCGTTCTTCCTGTGAATTCCACAATTCAAGAACTATTGTGCTCCTGCCTATAACTTCCTCATACGAATATTCCATGTTCTGGGTGAATGCATCATTGACTTCAATGATCCTCCCACTTTCAAGGTCGGAAATGATGATGGCATCCGGACTGGAAAGAAATAATGTTGAATACTTCTCCTGGGATAACCGAAGAGCCTTCTCTGTTTCTTTGACTTCAGTTATGTCCCTGATGGATTCTATGGCACCAATCACGGTCCCTTCTGCATCGGTGAGGGCTGTAGCCATTCCCCAGAGGACCTTTTCCATACCTTGTGGTCGTGCATTCGCTGTTTCACCAACCAGGATTCTCCCCTCATACCGGAGATCCTGGTACTTCCTCTCGATCACCTCATCAGGGAGGAGAGAGAGATCAATCAGAAGAGGTCTCCGCTCTCCATAGAAGGGTATGGCGTACTCATAGTCTCCTTTTCCCAGCATATCTTCTGCCAAAATCCCGGTCATCTCCTCTATGGACCGGTTCCATGCAATCACCTTCCCTTCCCGGTCGATGGCAAAGGTAGCATCTGGTAAAAAGTTGATGATATCAGACTCACGACGTTGTAATTCCAGAATTTTCTCTGTTGCAATCTTCTGTTCGGTAATATCTGAAAAGATCCCCAGGAGATATAACTGTCCCTCTAATTCCAGAGTTGAACTATGAATTCTCACCGGTAATATTCTCCCGTCTTTTCGTAATAGGGGGATATCCTGGTAGGATTCTATAGTGCCTTTTGCCATCTGATCAAATATCTCCCTGATACGGGGATACTCATCAGGAGGATGGATATCCTGGGGTGTCATCCCTACGAGTTCATCACAGGAGTATCCCAGCATCAGGCATATTGCCTCATTTGCAAAGATAAATCGCCGGGTTTTCCCATCTGCCATGAGAATTCCGAAGGGAATATTCTCAAGTAAGGTCCGAACCCGCTGTTCTGAAACCTGAAGAGCTTTTTCAGCCTTTTTATGGGCGGTGATATCTGTCCCGATCTCCATTCTGACAATTCTTCCGTCGCTCCACCGGATGGCCCGGTCCCGGCAGTTATACCATCTCCCGGTCACAGGACTCTGAAACTCCCATTGATACAATCCTGTCGGGCCGTTTTCATCTACCAGAAGATGATTGGTGCAGAAAGGACAAGGGCTATCCCGGCCGTTTTGCATGTACTGGTAACATTTTTGTCCGGTTAATGGCCCTAAATGCGCTTTTAACCGGTTATTTGCATATAGCATCTCATAGGTGTTCATATCGGCAACATATACAAGATCATCCATACTGTTGAGGATGGTATAGAGCTGTGCCTGAACTTCTTCAATGAGTATCTCGTTCTTTTTCTCAGACGATCCAGACTTTTCTGCAGAAATTTGATCTTTTGTATCGTTCCCATGCAGTTTCACTGATCCTGCATCTGTTCTTTGTGAAACCGTGATATTATACCCAAACTATTCCGCCCATAGGGATTAATCTTGGCCATTAATTCGTTTATTTAAAATTGCTCTTCATATCACCGAAAAAGGTATATATTATTAATCCCTAACATTATGGCATGGAAGAGTGGGCTACAGAGTGGCTTGCAGAAGAGCGGAGGAAGGGAAAAAAGTGTCTTGAGATCAAGTACATCCAGGGTAAACCCTATGTCTATTATTCAACCAGTACCTACGACAGGGAAACGAAAAAAACAAAGAAGATATCCAGATATATTGGGAGACTAACCCCTGATCGTGGTCTTTTAGCAAAAGGTTCGACTCGCCCATCCCAAGACACTCATCCTCATTCTCTATCCCTGCCACGACCCAAATCCGTCTTTGAATATGGGAATGCAAGATTTCTAGGCGATGAATTCATGGAGATGGTCACTGTACTCAAAGAGGCATTTCCTGAACATTGGGAAGAGATAGTTGCTCTTGTATTTACTCGTGTATCTGGTTATCTTCCCCTTAAACGAGTTAAATCAACATGGGAAAAACTAGACAACGTTTTGAAGATTTCTCCAGACTGCTCTCCTAAAAATCTTTCAACAACACTGAGATCCATCGGAGATGATAAAATAGGCCAAGATATAGTGTTTAAACACTTGTGGCAGGAAAACCATCATCTCATCTATGACCTATCATTTGTGTTCTCCCTATCAGATAACTTAGCATTTGCAGAATGGGGCCGAAATCATAACGAGATTGCATTACCCCAGGTAAATATGGCTCTATTTAGTGGTCTTGAAACAGGTCTCCCCGTCATGATCAGGGTGATTCCTGGATCAGTTAAAGATGTTAAAACACTTCTTCCCTCAATGGATGAGATTAAGTTAACTAATGCAATTCTCATCGTAGATCGTGGTTTTGTGTCTGATGAGGTCTTGGAGGGGATCTTTGATCGTAACTGTTCGGCTGTGGTACCTCAGCGACGAAACAGTAACTGGTATAATACCCGGATTCATCTCACTGATCGCTTTATATACCACAAACGCCTGATTCGGGGTGGGAAAAGAGAGATTAACGGTAAGATAATCTATCTGTTTGAAGATAAAGATCTGGAACTTGAAGAGAACAAGACACTTTTTGAGCTGGTTGAGAAGGGGAATATCACACAAGAAGAAGCAAAAATACGAGAGAAAAAGGCTGGAAGAATCCTCTTCGTATCAAATGTGGATAAATCTCCGCAGGAGATTTATGAGTTGTACAAAACACGGGACTTGGTTGAAAGACACTTTGATACTCTGAAGAATGAAATTCAAGCAGATGTAATGTATCTTGGAGATCGGAGCGCGATATTCGGGCATTTGTTCATCGGTTTTCTTTGCCTGTATCTCTACTGCAGGCTAATGATCCTCATAAAGAGGGAGGGATTAACAGCTCAATATTCTCCAAAGGACGTCCTATTGGCGTTTTCTAAAGTAATGAGGATCACTTATGATGGGTTTGACCAAGTTACAGAAGTGCCTAAGAAGGTTCGTGAGCTCGAGAAGAAACTCAAACTGAATTTATTCCCTAATTGAAGGCATAGTTTGGGATTATAGTGTTTCCTGATCATATTCAGGACTTTTTCAGACTGGAGCCATCGCTGATCCAGCTGAGTGACCAGCTGATCAATCCGGTGCACCTCATTATCGATGATATCGGCAGTATCTGTATCATCAAGCATTGATGCTGTAGCCATGATAATTGCGAGCGGATTTCGTATCTCATCATTCAGAATTGCAAGGATGGCCAGATTATTTTGAATCTGCTCCAATGCACTCTCTTTCTCACGCTCAAGCCGGTTTTTTTCCGTAACATCATAGCCCTGGGCGATAGTTGCGAGGGGAGTCTGACCATCCGGAGTATACAGGGTCGCAGAATTCCAGAGCAGGGTCCGGATGGCTCCATCTTTCCTCATAATGTCGATTTCTGTCGTTTCCCATCGGACACCGTCCAAAGTGGTCTGTAGCAGCCTCATGGTTCTGTCAGCCGTATCCGAAGGGAACAGGATCCGAATTGACTGACCAATCAACTCTTCAGCAGGTCTCCCAATAAGAAGCTCAAAAGACCGGTTTACTCTTTTGATATGAAATGAGGGATCCCAGATGATGATCGGGACATTTGCGTATGCAATAAGGTTTTCAAGGTATTCGTTCGTCTCCCTGAAAGACTCCCTGGATAGTGTCAGGGCTGCATTCTGGTTTTTCAGTTCCTGCTCAGTCTGCAATAACTGTTCATAGGTGACATTCAGATCTGCATTGCTTTTTTGAATCGTTGAAATTAGAGATTCCCGTTCTTCTTCTGCCTGTTTTCGTTCGGTAATATCCCTGACAACCGCCCAGAGGAATTGCAGGGTTCCATCAATGGAATATGAGGCATAGGCCTGGAGTTCAACTGGGAAGATCTCCCCGTTCTTCCTGATATATTCCTTCTCAAACAGGCCTGAGTAGCCATGAAAAAAGAGACGTTTTTTCCAGATCTCCTCTTGTTCCCATGTTCGCCATTTTTCCGCTGTGATCACATAAAAACTATCCAGCGCCTTTAATTCTTCAAGAGTATATCCAACAATCGAACAATATGCCTGGTTTGCATCGAGAACACGCCCGGCCAGGTCAACCATTACAAACCCGTCAAAATTGCCTTCAAATATCTCCCGGTACCGTAGATCCTTCTCCTTCAGAGAGAGTTCTGCGATCTTCTGTTCGGTAATATCCTGAACAGTTCCCAGGGATGACAGGGGTTTTCCGGATGAATCATACTTTGTTTCGCACCGCTCAAGGACAAATTTTATCCTGCCATCCGGCATGAGCAGACGATGCTCTATCTGGTATGGTGTTTTCTCTCGTACTGAAACAGAATAGGCCTCATCTACTGCTTTCCGGTCGTCAGGATGTATGGCATTTAAAAAAGCCTCATATGTTGCACCGAATTGTAAGGGATCTAATTCAAATATCTCAAAAATGACATCTGACCATGAAAGACGGTTTGCAGGAATGTCCAGTTCCCAGCTGCCTGTCTTTGCGAGATGTTGCGCTTCACTCAGACGGCGTTCGCTCTTTTGTAATGCGTCTTCAAACCGCCTGCGGTCGGTGACATCCCTGCTCACCCCGATGAGAACATCCTGGCCATCCCACGTCCCTCTTGAAACTTTGGTATCTACCTCGATCCGGGTTCCATCCTTTGCAATGATTGGGATGGAATTATCCTTCTCAGTTCCATCGACCAGTTTTTGATAGAGTCCGAGTGCTTCTTCTCTTTTTTCGGGGGCCAGAATGTCAAGAATACTCCTGCCGATGAGTTCCTGTTTTGCATAGGATAGTCTCTGCTCCGCGGCGGTATTCATTGCAATGATATCACCTTTCAGATCGATAACAAAGACAATATCATCGATAGAATGAAACAGGGTTCTGATATTTTGTGCACCCTTAATTTTTTCTTCTTCGGCAAAAAGCCGTTCTATCGCACTGCCAAGTTCCCTGCTTATTAAGATGAGTGTCTCCTTTTCCTCATCACTGATGAGATAACGCCTCATACTGGCAATATTTAACACCCCGATGGCTTTTCCTTCTGCTATGAGGGGGAGCGTTGCAATTGAGCACAATCCATATTTCTGTGAACGCTCCGGGCTTACCCGGGCGTAATTTTCGATAAAAAGGGGTTGATTTCTCACAAACATCGTCTTATAGGGTTCTTTATCGATTGAAACGTCATCAACTTCAGCAATAAACCCGGAAGGGAGGTTTTGTGAATGAACAATATGAGCCGTCCGTGAATTAGTGTCTACGAAATATATCCCCCCTGCATCAAAGTTTAAGAGACGAATTGACTTATCAAGGACCTTTTCCAGGAGATCTGAGATAGTTTGAGCATTATTTACCTCAGAGATAATCTCATTGAGAATGCGAAGCATTGCCCCCCGGTGCCTGAGTGTCTCTACTTCGGATTTAAGACCACTCACGCTGATTTCCGGTTGATTTCTCTGTACTAATTGTCTGATTTTCAGGGCAAGGATGAGGAACAGTGATTCCTCATCGCCTTCTTTCCAGGGAAAAATATCTGCATTACTTCGGAATATCTCAAGGAGGTCTTCTCGATTATCAGGGCTTTTCAGAAAGATGAACGGGATGCTTGACCTCTCCCTGACTGCTCTTAAAAGGTCAATCCCGTCTATGCCAGGTTTCGAAAATCCGGTTATAATGACATCATAGGTATGATGGATAATTTTTTCCAGGCTTTCCTGTATCGTTGTGCAGGTATCAACGGAAAATTCATCATTTTGCTCCAGGATTTGTTTCCCTAAGCGGAGCAGGCCAACTTTATCATCTGCATAGATAATTGATATCATGTTTTGATTCGATTATACCTGCATTGTCTGTCCGTTCGGTCATACATCCAGACTACTATCGGATGGGAGAATAATCCGGATATTCTGCTTCTTTTTTGTAGGTACAGGGATGTGATAAACTAATGTAATCGTGGTGGTATTATTCCGGTCCAATTGTGGAATGTATCTCTATACTTCATCACTCTAATTAAATGTTTACCAAAAAATCTAATGGGTATTTGCTCTTTTCATGAGCCCTATTATCTTATGATACACCCGGTTCTGATTACCGGATGCCAGGTATGGATGGCATCAAAATTTTATAATCATGGAGAAATATGG
>NZ_QGMZ01000022.1 GCF_003173335.1 Methanospirillum stamsii | reverse complement strand
TTAAGCGAAGACCGACCTTCATAAATTATTCGGTTTTTTTAGGGGGGGAGCGGAATGGGAAATCAATATAAATATCGAGTCTTTTTTCAGTATCTGAAAAGGAAACTTGTGTTACAGACCAAGGTTCTTTCAATCCTAGAACCAATTGAATGGCATCTTTTTCTAGAGGATATCCCGTCATAAAGTTATTTTTATCTTTATTGTAAATCTGTTTAACTTAATCTCTCGCGAAGGTGGGATGCTCGCCCATCCCACCGAGCCTATCATTGCCTGGGGGTTGGGTTCAAGGGAGGGGGGCGGAGCACCCCCACCCTTGATTTTCCCCTTATGGTTTTGTAATTACCCACTCAAAGTAGCGATGAGCCAAGACTCCCATCGAATCCTTGAAAGATGAACAGAATTCCTTGCTTCCCCTTCCTTCACTTGAGTATTCAAATGTACTGACTAAACCAGCAAAAATATCCAAATACTCGTTTGTGTCCTTTGATCGCAATTATTACTCTGTCCCTGATAGTTATCGTCAAAAACGCATTCTGCTGAAGATTTATCAGGACCGAATCGATCTTGTATCCGGTCCAGAGCTGATTGCCTCACACAAAAGATTACATGGAAAAGGACAGTATTCTCTCAATATTTGTCACTTCCTGAAGACATTTGAACGAAAACCAGGATCACTCATGCACTCCAAGGTAATTCAACAAGCTCCTGATACTCTTCAGAATCTTTATAAGTCCCATTACCTGGACAGGCCATTAGATTTTATTCAGATACTGAGCCTGACGGAAGAATGCTCTTTGGATGAGTTAATTGCTGTAATAGAGAAGTTACAGAAGATTCATGTTTCACCTGAATGTGCCACCATTCGAATGGTTTTGAATAAAGACGTCGTTCAGGCTGTTGAATCGTTAGAGGTATATGATTTGATAAATGTACAGGAACCGGATCTGACCGTATATGATTGTGTGGTGGAGTGTGTAGCATGATACATGAACTGGAAGAAATGTGCAAACAACTCCATATTGCCGGTGTTTACCAGTCGGTTCAGGAACAATGTGGATCAGATCCGGAGATAATTTCGGTTCTGATGAAAGCTTGTCAGTTTGAATTGAATATCAGGATGACCAATCGGCATATCCGAACCATCAAACAAGCGGGATTTCCTACCCAGAAAAGATTCGAAGAGTTGTCAGTACAGGATTTACCAGATGATGGGAGAATGTTTCTGCCGGATCTGAAATCGCTGGATTTTATTCAGGAAACGAAAAATGTGGTCTTTATTGGAAATTCAGGAACTGGAAAGACACACTTAGCTATTGCAACTGGGGTATGTGCCTGTGAGCATAATTTCAAAGTGAACTTTAAAACTGCTGCAGGTCTGGTAAATGAGCTACTGGAAGCAAAAAAAGCAGGAAGATTTACGTTATTGATGAGGCAGCTTAAAAGGATTGATCTTCTAATCCTCGATGAACTTGGGTACATAACCTTTGATCTGGAAGGTACTGAGTTATTATTTCAGATATTGGCTGCACGATATGAGGTACTTAGTACGGTTATTACCACCAATTTACCTTTTTCTGAATGGATTAAAGTGTTTCATGATAAAACTCTGACTGTTGCTCTTCTTGACAGGATTACTCACCAGGCAATGATAGTCAATATGAATGGTCACAGTTACCGAAGAAGGGCAAAGAATACCTGAACTGATATTTTCTCTTTGCGAAGGTGGGATGCTTGTCCATCCCACCGAGCCTATCCTAATCAGGGGTGGGTTGAAGGGAGGGGGCGAAGCCACCACCCTTCTGGCTCTTTCTTTTAAGGAAGGAATTTATACTTGAGTGATGACTTTCCACTTAGGGCTGGTCAAAATTGAAGTGGAAGTCCTGGTCAATTTTAGAGTAGCAAAAACACTCTCGAAGAGTGGGTCCGTTTTCCATCTGTGCAGTTATGTTAGATCATGACCGATGATTTCATGAGAATAATAAAGATGTAAATGTTTTCCCGTTTTCGATTTCAATGAGATGACTCCGTTCAATTAGTTTAACATCATTTATTAAAGCTAATTCCCTTGCAGGATTAGTATAACTCCGATTCGTAATTACCACCCCTTTTTTTGCATTGTATACTTTTAATGCTCCTACTATCTCCTGAACAGCCTTATTACTAACATTGGTTCCCTTTTTGTATCTTTTACACTGAATAATGAAGGTATCATTATTTTTAGAAATAATGATATCAGCCCCGTGATCTCTTGATCCTTTTGTAACGGTCACGGAAAAGCCTTCTTCATTTAATTTTTTACCCAACAACTCCTCAAATTCATGCCCTGAAGTATTATCTAAATATTTAATAAATGGTTCTTGTTTTAATAACCCTGCAGCGAATTTATCTAAATCCTCTTTTTCTTGTTTGACTTTTTCTCTTGAATTATAGTTCTGAATTAGTAAGTCAATGTTATCTCGAAAATTATGTTTATCGCCTAATATTTTTTTTAGGAATTTTTTATTCTGTGTTGTTTCCTCAAATGTTAAAAAAATTTTTAAGATGTCATCTATGGTTTTAGTTTGAGAAAAGGCATCACAAAATATATCAAAATCCGACTCTCGGATTAATGTAGCAAGTATGTCATCATCAAAATCATATCCTTTAGTTGATAATAATTTCTTTAATGTTTTAAAACATTCTTCATTACGTTTATAGGATTGATATTTCTTCTTAAAGCCCTTAATAAATTCATAGGAATCGGACTTTTTGATTTTATCTTGTAATTTTTTTTGATATTCTATATGTTGGTGATATTCAATTTCTGCAGGACTAAAAATTGGACATATCCCACACCATTGTTTATTATTATGAATTTTAATTTTAGATTTTTCCCAGCGTTTCCCACAATATTCACAAACAGTATAGCTAATTTTGGAATTATCTCGATTTTGATTATTAGTTTTTCCCTTACTCCTAATTGGAAGAATACAGTTACCACACCATTTTTCTCCAATGTGATATATTATACCATTTCGGGTGGTACTGTTACCGCAAAAATGACAATCATATGTATAGATTGTTGAATTATAATCCTGTTTTACCCGACCTTTATCCTTGATTGTATCGTAGATTTTGCCTTCGTCAGAACTCGGAGTTGTTTTTATGCAGAAGTGATTATGTCTTTCTATATGAGCATTACAAAACCATCCTTTACAATATTGACAAACATTGGCCCTATCATTTGAGACTGACTTTCCACATTGATAACAATTTTGATTAAACTGTATTTCAGAGTGATTTTTAATGTTACTTTTATTCGAAGCTTTTCTAGGAGATATAGGGTGTATTTGATTTCTAAGTTTGATGAATTCATCTTCGGTAATTTCTCTTTTTGTAAATTTAACCACTAACTCAGATAATGGATCATCAAATTGAAAAGACATAATTTATATGTTTAAAAAATATGTTTGAAATTAGATATAAATTAGTATCTCGCCCCTGCTCTAGTGCTCCTCACCCTCTCACCAGATAAACACCAAAAGGGAGGGGGAGACCCGTTAGATCAGGGATGTCTGTGGCTCGGCTTACACCCCGTAATGATGCATGGCTAAAGAAATTCGAACCATTTGGTTCCCGACATTTCAGGCAGACTCGGGGCTCAGGTTATTCCCCGATAAACTGATCTTTGAGTGCTTCAATTCCATAGAGTTTAAAAACCTCCCGGTCAATATCCATTCCGGTCAGATCTACGTAGTTGATGAACATCCGGGAGTCAATCGGTTCGCAGATCATGAGTTTTATTACTGATTCGTTCATATCCTGTAGAATCAAATGTGAAATACGGGAATATCGGGAGATATGGGTGAAAACATGCTTTTTATATCAACCCTTATGGAAAGTTGGGTTAATTGTCTAGTTACTGCTGCATGAGTCATCTGTCTTCTCCGTTCGTTGATGAAGAGCAAGGCATTATCAGTGAACTCTCCTGTTTTTCACTTTTCCACTTGATGAGATGTTTCTTTCTCATGACCAGACAGATATATCGAGGTTACATCTTTTGAATCTCACATTCACGACTATGCTGATATTATTCATTTTGAGGTGACCCCATCGCATCTCTCCGATCTCTCCAACACGAAACCCCCCCCTTCGTACATGGTCGTGAGTAAGGTTCTATCCCGGGGTGTCATGCAGACTAAGATGAGTGCCTAGATCTCGTAACCGGTGAGGAGTTCAGATGTTTTATGGGATGGAAGTTTCTTTGGTATTTTTATCGAGCGAACTTTTTTCTCAGGCATGGTGATTACTTCACTGTCAAACAGCCAAAGTACAAACTGTTTCAGAATTATGCCGAGATCTATCCAGGTGTTTCGGGAAAATGGAGTGCCACATCTCGAAGGGGCATTATTGATCCGGTCAACACTAGTATACAAAGATGGGATCGTGAGATCACAATATTGAGGGATAAAACGCCGGATCGTGACCAGGCTTGATACGATCTTTAAGGAGTGTTTGGGAGAAATGCCAGCAGATATCCGTTTCTCTGCTTCGAAAGCGGTTATAAGAAATAGATCGACTGATAAGATTCTATTTTATATGAGAGTGTTATTGATAGACCGATTTTAATACTCAGGTTTTAAACCACTGAATCGATCATTATCTGAGAGTAGTATCGCTTCTGGCATGGTCAGAAGTTTGAATTAGTCCATAAAAAGGGTACAGACAATTGGACTAATAGTTTATATGCTGATATGGGGATTCGAACCCCAGTCGTCGGCGTGAAAGGCCGACATGATTGGCCGGACTACACTATATCAGCAGGTGCCTCTAAAGGTCTACTCTATAACATAAAAAGGTTTGGATAAGTCCACCTAAACAATAGGTGTTCCTTCTTTCTGGACAACAATTTTGAACTGTTCCATACATTGACGCGTAATAGGTCCTGGTTTTCCTGTCCCAATATCACGTCCATCAATCCAGGTAATTGGAGCGATTTCAGCGGCTGTTCCTGTAACAAATACTTCATCAGCGGAATAAAGATCATAATATCCCATGTTACGTTCAAGAACAGTGATTCCCAGAGAATTGGCAATTTCTAATGCCACCATCCGGGTAATACCCCGCAGATTATTCAAAGTTGGTGGAGTAATAATAACTCCATTCTTAATTACAAAGATATTATCTCCGGACCCTTCACAAACATATCCATTGGTATCAAAGAAAATTGCTTCATCTCCGCCTTTATAATTCGCTTCTATCTTTGCCATTATATTATTCAGATAATTAAGACTTTTCACATTTGGCGGAAGAGCTTCTGCCGGATTTCTCCGGACTGATACGGTGATTGCCTTCAAACCTTTTTCATAAAGATCACCATACATAGCGCCCCATTCCGTAGCGATAATAAAAACACTGGATTTTGCACATTTCCGGGGGTCAAGTCCAAGATCGCCGACACCTCTACTGATAATTGGCCGGATATATGCATCCTTCAGATTATTTTTCTTACAGGTTTCGATGATAGCTTTAGCCATCTCGTCCTTTGTAATAGAAGCCTTAAGATCGATTGTTTTTGCAGAATCATAGAGGCGGTCAAGATGTTCATCCAACCTGAATATTCTTCCTGAATATGCCCGGATACCTTCAAAAACACCATCACCATAGAGAAAACCATGGTCAAAAACCGATACTTTTGCCTCCTCTTTGGGATAATATTTCCCATCGATATAAATCTGCATAGAAAGGTATCTGATTCCTTTTCTCAAAAGGATTATCTTTCTTATCAGGGAGTATATAAAGAAATAATTCTTTCTTTTTTATATAATACTATCATCTGCACAAGCAGATAAAAAAGAAAAAAGAAAATTTCGGGAAGGTACTGGATGAAGATGAGTATATGATCCGACAACATTGTTCATGATTAGTCCATCATGTTTGTCATCTATACCAAATCCCCTTTCCAGATCATACGCATAAGATACCCCATTATCCGGATAGACCGTAGAGTAATGAAACGCATGCCCAAGGACCGGGGATTTTTTTTCACTCCCAAACGGACAGGCAGAAGTTGTGTTTCCTTTTACATAGGTGACAATGCGTTTTTTTGGAATTGTACAGGTTGCAGGGAGCACACCAGCCATTTGAAAAGTATCTCCAGTATGAAGACCTGAAAATTCATTGAGTACTTTAATCTGACGACAAAGGTACATAAGACCCCCGCATTCTGCAAGAATTGGAATATTTCCATCACATACCCTCTTTAAATCTTCCATCATTGAAGAATTTTCAGATAATTCTTTTCCAAAATACTCGGGATAACCACCGCCCAGGATATACCCATCTGCATCTGGTAAAGAACCATTCACCGGAGAAAAAAATGAAAGAGAAAAACCTCTTGATTCAATCAGGGAGAATAAATCAGCATAATAAAAATTAAAAGCTTCATCCCGGGCAATAGCTATATTATATCCATTTTTGGTAGAAATCCCCTGAAAAAGTTCAGGAACCGATGTCGGATTAGTTATTTCAGAAGAAAGAGAAAGGAGAGTATCGAGATCCAGATAACTACAAATCATTTTTACAATGGAATCGACCCTATCCAGGAATGGTTTATCTTTCAACCCTTCTTCAAAAGGAACAAGACCAAGATGCCGCATGGTAAGATCCAGATTATCTACCCGGGGAATCGCTCCGATAACAGGAATATTACAATAATGCTGAATTGCTTCGGTTGCTTTTCTGACATGTTTTTCTCCTCTGACATTATTGAGAATAACACCGGCAATCTTTACCTCCGGATCAAATTTCATGAACCCCATCAGAAGAGCTGCAGCACTCCGGGTAATACTCCGTGCATCAATAACGACAATGACCGGGACATTCAGAAACTTGGCAATTGATGCTGTACTACCAATATCGTCAACACTTTCAGCACCCTCGAAAAGTCCCCTGACCCCTTCTATAATGGCGATATCTGCCCCGATGCATGCATGATTAAAAACAGCCATCAATTCTTCCCGGTTCATCACAAATGAGTCCAAGTTCCGGCAGGGCCGTCCGGTAACTCCGGTAAGATATGACGGATCAATATAATCCATTCCAACTTTAAAAGTCTGAACATTACGGTTTTTTGATAATGCTGCTGCTATTGCAAGTGTAATACTGGTTTTACCTGATCCCGAACGATCACCGGAAATCAGGAATGTCTTCATGTTAAACTCCTCAAGACGGCACCAAACTCTGATTCTACAATATTGCGGACACCGAGTGTCTTTGGGTGCAGATCAATTTCCACAACAACATGTTCATGACCCAGGCTCTTGAGTGGAGCTACCTGCCTGGGACCGTTCGTTATGGAAAAACATTCTATCCCATCAGTATATTCCGGAGGAATTGCATGAGGAACTCCACTAATCAAAGCAAAATCCGGATTTTGGGATTGCATCCAGGCCCCAAGTTTTTCGCCAAGGGCACCATATTCATCAAGAGCACCTTGTTTAATAAATGGAAGATTCTTTTCAGCCAGGTCTGCTGCAATTCTTTCCGAATCCCGCCGAACCTTTGGAAGACCCCGGAGTTCAAGGTTCGCTGAATAAGTGATATCTGCATCAGGTGAACTCTCAAATAATGCAAGCAGGGCATCACTGAACATATAAGCGGTTTCTTTTTTTGCATTCAAAATTGCAACACCCTTCTTTCCGTCTTCAATTAATTCCTTCAATCTTGAAGCAACCAGATGTTTTAAGTCACCTCTTGAAGGTTCAATATATTCCTTTATTGCAGCTCCTCTCAGTCTTTCTACCTGATTGGCCGCTTTTAAAAGTTCCTGTTGACGTGACAATTCATCAGTTGATATCCATCCGATCTCTGCAGCTGGCTTGAGTGCTGCAATTACTCCGTCAATATTTTCGGTAAAGCCTGCATGGATATCAACAGCAATGGTTTCAGTACTGATTCCGGAATTATCAACAGCTGCCTGCAAATCTTCTCCGATGATCATTGAAACACAAGTACCAATTATGGCCATCCGGTCAGGAGAGAATTTTTCTTCTGCATACTGGATAACCTCCTCAAGTCTTGCCTGACCTCCAAATACAAATTCATTATCTGCAAGAGAGGTCGTAAGAACTCTCATCCCATCTTCCTCCAGAAGACGGGCATGCTTAAAAGAGCATCCGGACGGTCCATGCAAAACCGCTACATCAACTTCAAGATCACGAGCAGTATATAAGGCAGCAACAATCGAACTTGGACGTGGTTGTACGTATTTCATCATTTCCACCGTTTCACAGAAAACAGGATAAGGGGATTATTCAGAGTTTTTGCATTTACATATGCTTCTTCTGGTGTTTCAAAGATTGAAAAACCAATACTCTGCTTATTACATATCATTCTGATGGTATCGCATTTAATCCGCTTGTCGCCGGGAATAAGCATAACATCATGAGGTTTAATCTCTAATATTGCGGAAATTATCTCACTTGTATCAAAATTTTCACATACGGATTGAGATTCCTGTCCAATAATAAGAGTAATTGGAACATCTCCAGCAATTTCTTTACCATAACGATAGGCATCACAGGAGGTATCATAACAGGTCCCACTATTGGAATTGTCAATAATCGTAAATCCATGATCGGATTGAGTATCCAACCTGCCAGATATAGCTGTAAAAAAGGAAAGAGCAGCAGGATCAATACCCATAAGCAGAGCCGCTCCAGCGGCCAGCATTAAGGGAGTTTTATATCCGGAGAGTAATAAAAGAGGATTCGAAAAAGTCCCCTTGATGTTCTGATATTGATATGAAGCCGTTTTTCCGTGAATTTCAACAAGATCTGATACAGAGATACATCCATCATGAAGAAGTTCTATTTCCGGAGGAACAAGAACAACAGAGAAAAGATGTGATGATTCTTTTTTGAGATCTAATGCACTTCTTTTTCCCCCGGCTACCGGATAATCATCTCCGGAAGTGAGAATTCCTAAGGATCCTATACCACAAAAACCAAGAGAAATTTCTGCAATCATCCAGCCATCTGCTGGTTTAAAAGAATACGCTGAGAGAACTGATGCGGGAGTAATAGAGAATCTATCCAATTTTTGTTTATCCGGGTAGGAATAAAGACCAGAAGAAGTCTGAAGAACTCCAGGGCCGGAGAGTAAAAATGCCAGAGCAGTAGCGGTTGTAGATTTTCCTCGTTTTCCGGTAATTTCAATAATTTGAGGAATGTTACTATGAGGGAAAACTGAGCGAACCATTTCATGATGAGAAATTACCGGAGAAGTAATATTTCTAAGGAGATGATAATCCGGGTCAAGATGAACTGGCGTAGTAACCAGATCATACTTCCGGGTAAGAGCCAGTTCTTCAGTAATTCCTTCAGCATGGCGATACACATCAACCATGTCAACATCATGTCCGGAAAGAATGAGGTGATCAGCAATCACCTTCCCTCCATGAATAGTATCAAGAACAAGAATTCGCATTAGATCGTATCAAGAGCCGCCTTCGCATTTTCCATCATAAGATCTGCGAGAAGCGGATTTGGTCCGATTGGATCTGCATAAACAAGTGGAATTTCTTTGTTTGCAAGAGAGAATATTCCTCTCTTCTGACCTTGTGAAAGACCTAATATCCCGGGAATATCTTCGTCAATGTGCACACCACGTGCGAGAAAGAGAGGAACTACTGCGATACTGTTGATATCATCATTTTTAAACATATCAAGTGATGCTTTAATTGTTGGCTCATTAAATTCCATAAATCCGCAACGAACAATATAATCCGGATGTTTTTCTGCGATAATCGCTGCGGTTTTGGTAATCAGGGATTGGTTGTACTCCTTTTTACTTCCATGTCCAACAAGAAGGATTCCAGTCTTTGACATTCTCAGTAGGTATTACTGCACGTCATAAAATAGTTATCAAATGTTATAATATTCCAATGAGTTGTATACTTTCAACCTGTAGATGACAAACACACCTCTTTCAATAGAGAACAATACCGCCCCCCTTAGAGAACCTTATACCAATAGACGATCGATGATTATGGACAAGGGATATAATGGAAACGGATTTTAAAATCAGTATCGGAGACAAATCAATAAAATCGCCTGTTGCAATAGCCTGTATGGCTGGTATTACCGATGGGGCATATATTAGAGATCGATCTGATTATATCGGTCTTGGTATTATCGGAGGATATGCAATAGATAAAAAAACCCTGAACGCTGCCAAAATCATTTCAGATCAGGGGAGAGATGAGTTTCTCCCACGCAATCTTATAGAAAACCTTAAAGAACAGATAGCGCTTATTCAGGGGACAGGAGTTGTTCCGGTAATAAACCTCAGGGCATCTGAAGCCGCATCTCTTGCATCTCTTGCACAGGAACTTGGCAACTCTGTTATCTATGAAATAGATGCACATTGCAGACAACAGCCGATGATTGAAGCAAATAGTGGTGAATATCTCCTTCATCATCCTGAAATACTCATTGCTTATGTCCAGACACTTAAGATCGCCGGGGTTATTGTATCGGTTAAAATTCGCGCAGGAATTGCCGCTGATGATATTGAATTATCACGTCTGCTCTGGAAAGCCGGAGCAGATATTTTGCATATTGATCTGATGGATTTCGGGCATCAGTATCTTAAAAAAATCAGAGATGCCACTCCGATTTTCATTATTGCAAATAACGAAATAAATTCATACGAAAAAGCCAAAGAGATGTTTGCCCACGGAGCAGATATGGTTTCACTTGCACGGAAATCCGACCCTGCAACACTTTCATCATTAGTTACTTCCATGGAGCAATATACAAAAGAACACGGTTGGTATAATGCTCCAAAACAATTATGTCGTGGAGGAGATATCAGATCACTTGCCTTTTGTTGCATGCCGGTTAAACCCTGCCCTCTGCTCCCAACTCTTGAAAAATACAAAATTTCACCCCAGGAATTTGTCAACATGAAAATGGAAGCCGTCGCCGGAACACCACTTGAACAGGGAGCAAATACCTGTTTTGGAAGTCTTGCATATTGTTGTAAGGATTCAACTCCATGTATGTTCAGGGATGCAGCACTTAAGCAGGCAGGAGTTAAAAAATCAACATATATGGATTTAAAAAGAGAAATTTCTCAGAAACTTCTGAAAAAAATTTTTAAATGAAACCAGAAATTTCTCTTACCGAATATGCCCAGATGGCGATGGCCTTTGAGGTCTGTGCCTGGGATAAACCAGGCAATGTTGACCGGTGTCATGACTTCCCTGATACCAAACTGGAACATTTTTTTACTTCGGTGATTTTTTGCAGACCAGCGCTTGAAAGAGCAGAAAAAAATGATGGGTCTGTCGGGGAACTTATTCGTCTCGCAACTATTCTGACTGGAAGACATAAAGGGGGTAATACCCATTTCGGAGCATTCATTTTACTAATTCCCTTACTGATGGGGAGAAACATTCCCGGTGCATATGAGATAGTGAGAAAGACCACTCTTGATGATGCATTAGATTTTTATGACGCCTTTGCTCATACAGCGGTTCGTGTCAGAGAGAATGATGAACTCGATATCAATGATCCGAAGGCAAAGGAAGAACTAAAAAATAGGAACATGACCTTCTTTGATGTGATGGCATATTCAGCCCCACACGACCTGGTTGCAGATGAGATAGTAAACGGATTTGTCCTGACCAGGTACACCGCAGATCTGCTAAAAATATTTTCTGATAAGAATCCCATTTCAAAAGTATTTCTCCAATTACTATCAGAGTATCCGGATACCTTTATTGCAAAAAAATACGGTCTGGATGCCTCAGTAACTGTTCAGAAAAAGGCACAACTAGTAATAAATGGGAAGATGAGTCCTCGGGAACTTGATCTATTCTGCCTTGAATGCGGGTACAATCCAGGATCTCTCGCAGATATTATGATCTCCGGACTCTATATTGCCTTAGGGGAAGGATGGGAATGGGATCGTTAAACTATCCGGAGAATGCCATTTTTTACGAAGGAATTAACGAAGTTATCGTAAATACCGAACGAAACGCCGCTCCAATGGGAATCATCCGTAAAAATGATACTTTATCCATGATTGTGTTCAGAACCAGTCACACCGCGGAGCATATTTTAAAAGATGGCTGGATTGTAATTCACATCACTCATGATCCAATTCTGTTTGTGAAAACTGCTTTTGAAGATCTCTCAGATGAATCATATATTCACGAAATATGTGATGAAATCCGAATCTGCAGATTGAAAGAATGCCTGAACTGGATTGCATGTAAAGTTCATGTGGTAAATATTACGCAGGAAAAGATCTTCGTGATGGTCTATCCCTTTCATACAGAAATAACTCCGGTTCTTCCATTCCCTGTTCATCGTGGACTTAATAATATTATTGAAGCAACAGTCCATGGTACCCGTTTCATCATGAACAGAGATCCGAAACTAGCAGATCTCATTCGATATCATGGCTCCCTTATCGTTCGCTGTGGTGGATCCAGGGAAAAAAAGGCGTTATCCCTATTGTATAATTATGTAAATGCAATAGTGCCTGGTTCTTTTGAGTAACCAGATACATCATGGATATGAGATCTTTCTGATTACTCCTGTTTCATGTGTCCGGTACCCTCCTAATTTATCCAGTAACTGCCTGAATTTTTCTGACTGAATCATCGAAATCACTTTTTGTATCCGGAAATCTGATTCAAAACTCTCTGCCTTCATAACCAGTTCATATCTTTCGGTACCTACCGGAACAAATGAGAGATTATATGCTTTGGCTGCCGAATGGACTGCCATCCCCATTTCAGCATCTCCGGATAAAATTGCAAGACATACTGCCAGATGAGTTGTCATCTCCCGGTGATATCCATCAATTAATTCCGGATTTAACCCTTTTTCTTTTAGCATATAATCAAGAAGTATACGTGTTCCGGATCCTTTTTGCCGGTTAACAAACCGGTGAGTTGTAATATCATCAAATGAAAGATCATTTTTTGATACTATCCCCTGTTCCCGTTCTGCAACACAGATGAGAACCAGTTCTTCTCCCGGAAGATATTTTTTCAGATATGCGATATTATAATCGCCATCATCCATAAGAAGATGCATGGGCGCCAGGTGACAATCACCCCGTTTTAATGCAAGAATCCCGCCCATACTTCCAACATGTACAGACGCCGGAAAGATACCACTATCACGGAGTTCATCAGAGAGATAATCTATAACCGGATCATGGCTACCAGTGATGAGAATGGTTTTTTCAGCTTCACTTATCGGTGTAGTAATAGTAACCGGAACATCTTTTCCGGCTTCAAACCCCTCAACTGATGAAGGAATGGTGATATAGCCATTAGATCTGACTAAACTCATCTGCACGCCGGAACCTCTCGATAACGGAAGTGCCACCCAGTTATCACTGATTTTTCCAATAGTTACCAGAACAAATTCATCAATGCCTATTTCTGAGTGAAGAGATCCGGCAAGTCGGGCTGTAACCTTTTGATGCTCTGAAACACAAAGACCATACCAGGAAAGAATGGGAATTACAATTTCACGGAGAATGGTGTGACAAGCGACAGGATAACCCGGCATCCCAATGATTGGTTTACCAGATATCTCACCGAGAATTACCGGTTTAGCAGGTTTAATCGCGATTCCGTGAACAAAAACTTCACCGAGGTTTTCAATGACACTGTTTGTATAATCCTTCGTTCCTTTCGAAGAACCTGCTGATATTATGACCAGATCATGATTCGATACTGCGCTCGATATTGTTTCTGCAATGGTTTCAGGATCATCAGGAATGACAGGAAATAAAGTAATTTCTACTCCACAATTACGAAGTTCTGCTGACACCATCAGCATATTACTCTCAATGAACTGTCCGGGTTTTGGAATTGTTCCAAGAGAGATTATCTCACTACCAGTAGGAATAAGAGCAATCCGGAGAGAGAGGACATCCACTTCCAGTATTCCATATGATGCCATGGCACCAATATCACCTGATCGAATAACATGACCGCCAGGAAGAACCATCTCTCCCTGAGCAATGTCTTCACCAACTGGACGAATATGTTGCCAGGGATATGCTGGACTCCTAATAAGAATACCTGCGTCATCTTCTTCAGTATCTTCAATCATAATAACCGCATCATATTCAGATGGAACCGGGTTTCCAGTATTTACCTGTTGAAAATTATGAAGAAGAACTGGCCTCTGTTCTGTTGCCTCAATAGTATCTGAAGATTTTACTGCAATACCATCCATTGCTGAAAGATGACCAAGAGGAAATGAAAGAGGAGCATGGATAGCATGAGCAGTGACTTTTCCAATTGAATCTGAAACAGGAATAGTAACTACTTTTGGAATAAAGGAGAATCTCTTTTTCAAAAGAGTTAATGCATCAGACAGGGATGTTAATTTCAGGTATCGTTTACTCATTTTTACTTCCAGCTTTGTACAAAAACCCGGGTATTTTTATCATATCCTTCAAGATCTGCCGGAATCCGAAGAAGGCCGTCACTTTTGATAAGAGTATTTGTAAGTCCCGATTTTCCAAAAACAGGAGTGACTTTATCATTTTCAAGAAAAACACGAATATAATCTTCACGACCTTTTGCTGATGGAACCGGAGATGTCAGTATACCGGACATAAGAGGAGGTGAACTTTTTTCTCCGGTCATTGCAAAAATTACATCTTTTACAAGAGCCGTTAGAACTACATATGCAGAAGCGGGATGTCCCGGAAGACCAATCACGGGTTTATTATTAATTTTACCTATTATTGTTGGTTTTCCAGGTGACAGAGCAATTCCATGTACCAGAAGTTCTCCCTTTGATGAAATAATATCCGCACACATGTCCCGTTCTCCTTTTGAACTTCCTCCGGAAATAAGAATAATATCAGACTTTTCCAATGCATCAACGAGAGCTTGTTCCAGTAGTTCTCTTTCATCAGGGATGGTCCCTATAATAATTGGAATGCCACCACATTCTGTTACAAAACCTGCACAAAGATATGTATTCACATCCCGTATCTGACCGGACCCGGGTATTTCAGAAATTTTGATCAATTCATTTCCGGTTGAGATTATTGCCACCCGAGGTTTTTGTGCAACCAGAACATCAGTAACTCCACACGCTGCCAAAACACCCATTTCCCGTGATGTTATTCGTGTTCCTGAAAAAAGAGCAGATTTTTCTACTGAGAAATCTTCTCCTCTATGAACAATATTATCTCCCACAGCAACCGGTTTTGTCACCAGAATATCATCGCCCATGGCTTCTGCATATTCGATCATAACGACAGCATCAGCCCCGGCTGGTAGATATGCCCCGGTAGGGATGTACATACAAGTACCTGATGTTACTACCTTTGATGGCTCAACGCCCATCTCTACCTTTCCGGTTAGATGTAACATCGCAGGGATGCTCTCACCTGCACCGATAGTGTCAGATGCTAAAACAGCAAAACCGTCCACTGTTGAACGGTCAAATCCGGGGATATCTATTTCGGAGGTAATATCTGTTCTGAGAATCCTCCCGCCAGATTCTAAAAGAGAAACTGTTTCATCAGTTGTCTTCTCTGCAATCTGGTTAAGAATTGTCCGGGCAGACTCTACAGAAATAACTGATAAAAACCTGCTCATTTGAAACAGCCAAGTTGACAGGCGCGGATTTTAATATCGTGAATGTTGCAATATTTTGCGATTTCCAATTTAGAAACGCCATATTTTTCTGATATCTCAAATGCTTGAGGGCAACCAATTTCAGTGGTAATGCCTTCTTTTTCTAATATCGATTTTATCTGTTCAGATTCCATATTACTTAATAAGTTATCGAAGAATAAAGATTATAGCTTTTCGTTACAATCAAACCCATATCTCATAGGATTTATCATGTCATCTACACTTCTTATCAGTTCCCGTAAGGATCCTGCAGGAACTCTTATTCATCAGGAATTATGTGACCTTATCAAAAAACAATATGACTCTCATCCGGATATCAAACACCTCTATTCAGATGAAAGATTAATTTACCTGAATGGACAGGATATTCCAAGTGATACTGATAGAATTCTCTTTCTCTCGAGGCATTCCAGTGAAAAACCACGACAGGTACTAACTGTTCACGTTACAGGAAATTTCGGATCTGCAGATTATGGAGGTGATCCCCAAACTCTTACACCAGCGGATCCCTTTCTTATGCATGCACTTATTAAAGGACTTGTCAGATATGCACCACCAGGTTATGAAGTGATGTATGAAGCTACTCATCATGGTCCGACGAATATTTTAATTCCTTCATGCTTTGTCGAAATTGGGAGTACTGAAAAGGAATGGAATGACAGAGTAGGGGCGCATGCTGTAGCACAGGCATCTCTTGAGGCAATATTTGCAGAAAAATCAACAACAATTCCTCTCGCAGGATTTGGAGGAACTCATTATACTCAGAGACAAACTGAAATTTCCAAAAAAACCAGGGGCGGTTTTGGACATATCATGCCAACCCGGGATATCAGGCACCTTGATGAAAGGATGTTTCAGGAGATAATTACGGGTTCGCAGGCAGTTGCCATTTACCTTGACAGGAAATCTCTCTCCGGAGAAGAAGAACAAAAAATATTGCAGTATGCAAAAAAAATTCAGATTCCGGTCCTGGGACAACATGATCTTTTACGATTAAAAAATTTAAATTTTCATGAATATCTGAATATTCGAAACCATGCTCATAATATCCTCGCAGATTCTACTGTTATTGTGCACAACCTGGAAACATGTCCTCATCCGACAGGGATATCTATTCCGGAAGATCTGATAGATGAAGTAATGAAAAATTCTCCAGACGAATTTTTATCCGAACTGGAAAAATATTCTGTAGTTCACTTGGCCGGTAAAGGAAAAGCCTGTCAAGCCATTTTTATTACCGAAGAAACCTGTAAGGACAAGGTAAAACAAGAAATCACACAACTATGCATTACACTCTTACAATCCAAATTTTCCTGCAGGTTAGATTCTGACTCACTTGTTATCCTCAAAACCAGATTTGATCCGGTAAAAGCGAAAAATCTAGGAATTTCTCCGGGTCCATTTTTTTCTGAACTTCTGGCTGGAAACCCGGTAAAAACAGGCGACATCATTATCTATCCGGATATGGTGATGACTGAAACGGAAAAAAGGATAAAAATAGTATGACTATAAGCGAAATATTTAACCTTCAGGTACATACAATCAAAGAATATCATTATGTTTTCTGTTTTATATGTTGATGATGAACCCGCTCTTCTTGAAGTAGGAAAATTATACCTGGAAAAAGATGGAGATATTTCTGTTTATACTGCTCCCTCGGTAGAAGAAGGAAATGCAATTCTTATTAATACCGATATCGATGTGATTATTTCCGATTATGATATGCCGGAGATAAATGGAATTGATTTTTTACGAACGATAAGAGAATCCGGAAATTCAATCCCCTTTATTATCTTTACAGGAAAAGGGCGTGAAGAAATTGTTATCCAGGCAATAGATTACGGAGCAGATTCATATATACAGAAATCCGGTGAGCCAGGCAATATTTTTTTAAAACTCAGACAAAAAATTGATAAAGTCATCCGGTATAAATTAGCAGAACAGGAAATCCGACGCAAAAGCCGAGAATGGGATGGATTATTCAACTCAACAGAACGAGTTACACTAGTACTCAATATTGATAAAAAAATTTTATCCGCGAATTATGCTTCCACAATACTATTAAAAAAACCAGAGAATGAATTAATCGGGAAAAATTTTGAACTTTTTTTTTATACGAAAAATACAAAAATTTGCCCTTTTGATGATATTCTAGCCCAAAAAAAATTTCAGTCAGATATTGTAACCTCAGATATTTTAGGAAAAACGTTTGATATTTCATATACTCCGGTACTTGATGATAAAGGAACTATTGAAAAAATCATTTTCATGGCAACAGACATTTCAAGGCGAATAAAAACTGAAGAAGAATTAAAAAAATACCGAGAGAACCTCGAAGAACTCGTTCGTGAAAGGACTATTGAACTTGCAAAAGCCAAGGAAATTGCTGAAAAATCCAATAAGGCTAAAACTACGTTTCTTTCTAATATGAGTCATGAACTTAGAACCCCCCTCAATGCAATACTAGGATATACCCAGTTATTGCAGCGATATGACAATATTACTTCGGAACAGAAAGAACAACTAAAAACCATCTATTCCAGCGGAAAACATCTTCTTTCTCTAATAAATGATCTTCTTGATTTAAGTAAAATCGAAGCACAGGCAATTCAGATTGATGAAAAATCATTCAATCTGATGTCTCTTTTTAAAGAGGTATACAATATTACCCGGATAAAAGCCGAAGAAAAAAATCTGGCATTCACATTTGAACCATTATCACCTATTCCTTCTTGTGTTCTCGGGGATGAAGGAAAATTACGACAAATTTTAATAAACTTATTGAATAACGCTATAAAATATACCGATAGTGGAGAAGTAATTTTCAGAGTCAGTTATGGCCAATCAGAAGATCAGGTTTTACAGTGCGATATTATCGATACCGGCAGAGGAATACCTACCCATAAAAAAGATGAAATTTTCCGGCCATTTACTCAAATCGGTGAACATGGTGAGATGATAGAAGGAACAGGACTTGGTCTTGCAATCACAAAGAGCCTTATTGAATTCCTGAATGGAACGTTAACCCTTAAAAGTGAACCGAACAAGGGATCACATTTTTCAATCCGGATTAAATTTCCTCCATCTTTTACATTCGTTCCTGATGATAAAGAAGCAAAAAATATAGTCGGGTACGAAGGAACCCGGAAAAAAATTCTGGTAGTTGATGATAATATCTCAAATGCTTCATTCTTGGAAGCATTTCTTCATCCATTGGGCTTTATCGTAATGAAAGCCACCAATGGTCCGGACGCCCTTCAAATTACTACCTTTAACCATCCTGACATTATACTCCTCGATTTTGTTATGAGCGGTATGACAGGACTTGATGTTATTCATGAAATCAGAAAAGATCCAAAATTTGATAACATAAAAATTATTGGTATTTCTGCATCGGTCTCAAGAAGCGAATTTAAACATGATTTTAAATCCTTATGTGATGAATTCCTGGTAAAACCCGTCGATATAAATGTTTTATTGAATATTCTTGGTAGGTACCTGGACATTACCTGGATTGAAAAACCTTCGGATGAAATTACATCAACCAGTTTTAATAAAGAATCAAAGAATGCAAAAGAGATTAAACCTCCGTCGTCAGAAACTTTAAACACCATTGAATTATTAGCAAAACAAGGAAATTTTACCCGGATTAACCAGATTCTTATTCAATTGGAAAAAGAGGATTCGATAGATCCTTCTTTCATTCAAAAAGTCCGGCATAATTGTTTGAAATTCAACGATGATGCAATAATATCTCTTATCAGGAGTCTGAAGATATGATTGATGATACTGAACCGGAAAACCGGGGAACAATTCTGGTTGTAGATGATACACCTGCTTCTGTCGGTATGATACAGGTCGCTTTGGAACAGGAAAATTATCAGGTCTTAATTGCAATCAGTGGTGAAAAAGCATTAGAAAGAATTGAATTCATCAAACCTGATCTAATCCTGCTAGACATTATGATGCCAGGTATTGATGGATATGAAACCTGTCTTCAGTTGAAATCTAATGAAAAAACTAAAGATGTTCCGATAATTTTTTTATCCGCTCTTTCTGAAACATTTGATAAAGTAAGAGCTTTTAGTATCGGAGGGGTTGACTATCTCACAAAACCTGTCGAGCCTGAAGAACTCCTTGTCCGGGTAAAAACCCATATAAGACTGAATCAATTAGAGAGAGAACTTCAAAAAGCAAATAAGGAACTCGAGACCAGGGTAGAAATTCGTAACAATGAAATAGTTCAGGTAAATACAGCATTACTGGAAAAAGAAGAACTGCTCAAAGGGATTTTTAATTTATCTCCGATAGGTATCGGAGTATTTGGAACGGATGGAAAGATACATGAATTTAATCCTGCATTAGAACAATTTTTTGGAGTAACTCATACTTCAGATTTATCCGGTTATAATTTATTTTCAGATATAAATATAAGCCCCAATTTAATTTCCCGAATAAAAAAAGGGGACGTTCTGGAATATGAGGGAATTTACGATTTTAACAGGATTAAATCTAAAAATATATATAAAACTAAAAAAAGTGGCTCTCAGTATTTTTTGATGATGGTCACTCCTTTTTTCGGATTGGATAATGAAACTATTTTAGGTCATATATTATATGCTCAGGACATCACCGACTGGAAATTAAAAGAACGGGGAGTGAAACCAAAATAACCGGATAGTCACGATATGCTCAATGTTTCTGAGATATCAATGACTCCAATTCGTAATAATTTTTTATAATCTAATTCAAGAGATTTTAATGTAATAATTACTTCTTTTTCCAGTAATTGTTCTGATTGTATTATTGTTCGAAGGGATATCATTGAATTTAACTTGAATTCTGTTCTTTTTTCATTTATTACATGATTAAGATTTTTTCCATTTTTACATACAACTTTGGAAAAAAGTTCCGGAATCATCTCTAAATTTTTTCGGTCTATGTTAAAAGTCGTCTCTGCGGTTTGATTAACATCAAAATACTGTTCATTATCGCAATCATAAATAAAGACAGACTCTAAAGAATTATCAGTAAATAAAATAAGATTATTTTTTATTTGAGAACATTCTGTTTCCAGTAATTTCTTTTCATCAATTTCCTTTTGTAACCGGCTGGTCCGTTCATCAATTATTTGTTCCAGGTGTTTTCGATAATTATATAAATCCCGTTCAATTTTCGTTCTATCGGTAATATCTCTTGCAATACAACAAAAAACCGCTTCACCCTGTTCGATAATTCGGCTCATGGTAATTTCAACCGGAATATCTTTTCCCTGAGTACTATGAATTGAACCTTTAATCGTTAAAATACCCGAATCAATCATTTCATTTGGAGTCAAAGTTAAGAGATTTTTAGAACCTAATCTGGAATCATTAATTAGAATATCCCGGATATTCAGAGTTTTACCGGATAAATTATTAAGATTTTCCCTGGCTCGGACGTTCATATATTGGATATCGCCATCAGAATTTAAAAGAAAAATTAAATCATGAGCACTGTCTATTGCAAATTTTGTCAGGGCAAGTTCACGTTCAATTCCTTCTCTCCTGAAGATCTCTTTATTTAACTCATTATTCACCTCACGAAGTTCAATCGTCCTCGTATGAATTATTGTTTCAAGGTTATTTTTTAAATGAAGAAATTCCTGCTCGGTCCTTTTAAGTTCGGTAATGTCAATACCAATCGCCAGATACTCTAAAAATTTCCCACTTTTTTTATCAAATATCCCTTTGATCTTCCATCTTTCCCATGAAAAATCTCCATTTTTATTGATACGGCGAAGATCAAGTGTCACTACCGGATCACTTTTTGAAATTGAAGACATTCGATTAATTACATTTGAAAAATTTTCTTCAGGATAGGGTGGTATAAATTGTGATCCGGTGAGAAGTTTTTCATCTATTCCGGTGTGTTCGGAGAAACATGTATTTGTAGTAATTATTTTATAATCTCTGTTAAACCTTACAATAAATTGGACCTGGTTTTCCAATAATTCCTGATATGCATTTTTTATCAGATCACATTTTTTTCTTTTTTCTTCTTCTTTGGATTTATCTTCAATAATTAACGCTGATCCGGGTCTTCCGTTATCAAACACAACTGGAATAATGGTGAGAAAATATGAATGAGGATTTTTAGAAGTTCCTGTTTCTAAATCTATGTGTGAACGCTGACCGCGAATTCCATCCTGAAGTAATGGAACTACCTCATCAGAAAGAAAAATACTGAGTAATCGATCCTGACTATCTGACATATCAGAATTTATATGTTCAAGTTCATATAATTCCAAAATTTCTTTATTTTTATCTATTGCGGTAAGATGACGATCAAAAATAAAAAATGGAAGAGTTGTAAATACCTTAAGAAATGATACCGAGACACGATGACTGAGTTGAATAAATTTTTTTGCACCGACCCGGGAAATTTCTATTTTCCCCTGAGCCTCGAGAACCTTGATATATTTTGCCAGGACATTCCGATGTATTCCGGTTAGTTCTGCAAGTTCAACAATACTCAGGCCGGTTTTCTCATTTGCAATAGTATTCAAAATCACCGCAGTGATTTCTTCCAATCGTTCCATAGGTAAAGCCAGGAGAGATAACTGTATTGTATTAGATATGTAACAGATTAATATATTGTGTAAAAATTATGATTATTGTTCCATAAAAGCATTAATATTCATTTTCAGAGGATATGTTTTTCCTCCATATGTAATAACTGCATCAGATGATTCTATAGATATCAATCCGGTTTCTGGCGATATTGAACCTTTTATGGTCCCGGGTATTGAAAAAGACCACCCATTATCCATTTCTGTTTTATATTTCACCGTTCCGGTGACATTAATATCAGGGTTTTTATCACAACTGATAAGAGTTCCATCAGAACTCATGTATATCCAATATCCTTTTCCGGGGACCAATTCGTATTGGTCCGAGTATCTTCCCTTCCATCCTTTGATAATAGGTACGTCTAATGCTCTTGTTGTAGAATTAAACGGAATCAGAAAAACCCATTTATCAGATATTGATGAAAGTGCTTCTCTTGTCGGGATTGATATCATTGATGGAAGACCAATTGCATTCCAACCTTTTCTTAACGATTTTCCCTTATAAGTATCTATTTTACCTGAATCATAAAATAAAGAAACTGATTCTTTTTGTACCGAAAAGATCCATATTCCGGTATATGGTTCAAAAATTTCTGTTTTGTAAATTTTTTTCCAGCCCAAAACCGGATCATGTCCATATATTGAATGACTGGCTGTATTGATATTATTAAAAATTTCAAACGTATTATTTCCTATACTGAGTGATTTCGGGGTTGAGAGAAAATTCCATCCGGGATTCAATTGTAATTGAAAATCACCAGGCATTTTTGATGAGGAGAATATTGGCACATTAATATTTGAAACAGAGGGGGGGCCATTAATACTTATGTTATTCCCGGTTTGAATAATTGATAAAGAATTATTTACAGAGGTACTTTGTTGATTTGTAATTGCTTTTTGGTCATGTAATAAAATAATTCCATGAGTTTTATTTTTATCAGATGAAATGTCAGGCAAATCTGATAAAGAATAGACGGTTGTATTTTGATTCAGTAATAAAACAGATGACTGACTATTGGATACACAGGTCTCGTTACCTAATTGGTCTGCTGTTACCGGTTGAAGAACCAGAGCATTAAACAGAAAAATTACTAGTAAAAATTTGATTTTTTTTAGGAGAAGAGGATTAATTTTATTCATTGTATTATTAAAATATTTATGATCATATAAATATTATTTGTTTGGACATAGAAATGATGTAAATTTAGATTTAAAATCACATTATATGTAATAATTCCGGAGATACAATCATACCTAAAATTTCTACCTACATAGCGAAACTATTAATAGATGCAAATGATACAATAGAGTATAGTAGTAAGTCAGGGGGGAGTGAAGAACGTGTCATTATTTAAAATATTTTTGATATTCCTGATTCTGGTAATTAGCATTCAGGGGATAACTGCTGATACAGGAGATGGGTCTTCTTCTGATAATATGATTGGATGGTACCAATTTAATTCAGAACCACAGGGAGAAGTGATTTTTGATGGAATTTCATTTGGGAGTACACCGGTTAGTGTGCCAGTGCAGGTATATTCAAATCCGGTCCATGATGTAACTATAAAAATTGAAGGATATGAAGAGTATAACAGGCAACTTACCGGGAATCCGGCCCCTGGTGAAACCATTCCGGTCAGCCTGAACACTAATCTTATTGCAAATATTCAAAAACTTCTCAGCGAATAACCAGATACATACCCCTTTTTTTCCCTTTTTGATAATTCAAGTAGGACTGGTTTTGTCAATTTATTTTAGTTTCACTAAAAATTTATCAAATAAGGCTCTAAAAATTTACTATTACTTGTTATTCACAAAATAAATTATCATTGGTTACTTCTAAACCACATCAAAAGGAACAATTAATTTAGATATCTATGATTATCCCAAAAAAGATTAACCATTATTCTAATGATAATAGTGTTTTTCAGATAAACGAATATAAAACCGCAGATGACTAGAAATAATGTCGCTTTCAAAAAAATTTTATTTAAAGAATAGATTCCAGGTTATTTTATTCCATAATTTAAGCTTATGTCACCGACCTTGGAGTTTTTCAACCGGAGATATACACCTTCCGTGTTCCAAGGCTGACTCTCAGCAAACTGTGTCACCGTTTTAATTTTATCGAGGTCGCGTTGTGGATTTCTTTGTACAGTTTTTACCAGAGTTTTTATCTTTTGTTCCAGGAATTCTTTCTTCTGATTAACCTGATGGAGTGTTTCTATAATATTAAGCCTTATTTTTGATTCAGGCAGAATTTTTGCATGTTCTTTATCTTCCGGGAGAAGATGAATCATGAATGGATCACTGCTTTCGGCAGATGGACTAATTCTCCCGACAAAGGAAGCAGTTTCCGGATTGATATAGAAATAGATGGTATCATCTTTGTTATAGAAGGTTATTACAGATGGATCAGCCCCATGATCTGTTTTTATACCCACCGCATAATGGTTTGTCCCCGGATAAGAAAGAAAGATTACATCATATCCGGCCTTATAAAGAAGTGAATATAAAAAGATGGCCTTGTCAAATGATCCGGCTTTCTTGTCATGAAGAACTTCAATCGGATATCTGACATCATTTTCTTTGTCCAGAGGCAATTGTTGTATGAATCCCGTAATCAGATCAAAAAATTCACTATCATTAAGAGATTTCTCTCGACGAATACTGTCAAGTTTTTCAAATGTCTGCTCAACAGATTTTTCAAAAACAGGATCCTGTATCATACCCTGTATAACAGGAAGCCAGTCCTCCGGGTTTTCATCGTTTATGTTGCGATCAACTACCGTATTTTTTTGAGCCCCAAGGTAATCTCCACGCTCCAAAATGAAATTTATCTGGTAAATATCATTTGCATTTTTTATTTCGAAATTTCTTTCAGCTTGTGAAGGATTCGGATTTTGATCAGGAATAATGTTTTGATATTGGGTTAATAAAACAGAACGTTTTTGCAAATCTAACTGGGAAAGTTGACCTGATTCTGATATTGATTCGATCTCTATATCTTCAAGGTATTTCCCTTCTGTATCATATACCGGTAATGTCGCCTTTCCAGCATCAGCAATTATAATAATAGAAATTGGACCAGGAATAACAGAAATTGACTGCGGCTGCTTTACTTTTCCTTCTTCATTTTTATCAAGTTCCCATGACCGGACGAATGTTCCGGTTGGATCAAATATATGGATTTTATTCGATATAGCATCAAGAATGAAAATTGTTCCGTTATTATCAATTGTTATATCAGTAAATTCCGTAATCGGATCAGAACCGGTGCTGTTAGGGAGTAATTCAAAATTTACTTTTCCATTCAGATCGGTCACTAGAACTTTTCCTGCGGTTTTATCGGTAATAATAAGTGAATTATCGGATCGGATAATGTCCTTTATCGCATGCATTACCAATTCATTATTTATTCTTGCTTCTTTTAGCTGAATATTCTGATCCGTTTTAACTCCAAAGATAAATGTAAAGATACTATCTAATAAACCGGGTTTTTCAGAAGGGATAACTTCCTCTGTAACATTTACCGGATGATCCGGACATTTTTCTGGAACGCAAATTGATTTGCATGAATCAAATAATTTTAATAAATTATCACGATTTTTAATCGCATCTGTAGAGTTTGGATTGAGTATTATTGCTTTATTTAATGCATCGAGCGCTTCAGTATAATTACCAGCCTGATTAAGGGCTTTTCCCTTTGCTACCCATGGATTAGCATCACTTTGATTGAGAGAAATTGCTTTATCAAACGATTGAACCGCTTTTGAATATTGTTCTAAATTTACTAGAGTATTCCCTTTAGCCGTCCATAACCATGTTTGATTAGGATCGTTGACCAACGCTTTATCATATGCTTCTGCGGCTTTTTCATAATCCTTTATCTGATTATAGACACTTGCTTTTCCGGACCAGGGTGAGGGATGAGATTCATTAATTTTTGCCGCTTCATCATACGCTGCCAATGCTTCAGAATAGCGTTTCAGGGTACTTAATGCAGCTGCTTTACTAAGCCAGGTTGAAATATAATCCGGATTTATCTTAATTGCTTCATCATAGACATCCAGAGCATTTTTATCTAATTTTAAAGAACGTAAAGCATCTCCTTTTGAGGTATAAGCAGGATAATAACTCTGGTTTATTTCAATCATTTTATCAAACATTGAAATAGCATCCAGATATCTTTTCATCTCATTATATACGCCTGCTTTACTGGAATAAGACCAAATGTTTTTTGGATCTGCTTTTATTGCCTTATCATATTCTTCAATTGCTTCATCATATTTTTTTAATTTTTGGAGAACTCCTCCTTTACTTTGATACCCTGATACATGACTACTATTGATTATTGTCATATTTTCAAAAGCCGAAATAGCTTCATCATATCGTTCCAAATTTTTTAGGGAATTTCCTTTTCCACTCCAGGCCCAGAAATTTTTTGGTTCGATAGAGATAATTTTTTCATAAGTACTAATGGCATTATCAAATTGTTTCATTTTATTGTAAGTCTCGGCTTTGCCAAATAATGAGGAAGTAGAAATATTATCTATTTTTAGCGCCTCATCATAAACTTTCAGAGCCTCTTTATAGTTCCCTTCTTTATTCAGATTACTTGCTTTTTTATTCAGGTCGGAAACAACATCGGCATATGCACTGACAAATAAAAGAAAAAAAATTAATAAAACAATACAAAATCTCGTGATTTTTGTAGAATTTTTATTATGTTTTAAAGAAGATAAAATTTTTAAATATTTTTCCATACCAATCATTAAACAGGAACTTATTTACTAATTTCCATTAATGTTATCTTTTCAGATTTGGGTTAAAAAATTTACATGATAGTAAGATAATTATATACAATGAAAAACGATTTTATATTACATAGAGGAGTGAAAATGTATAAAATTATTAGTATAATATGCGTTACGTTTTTCCTAATTCTGGTTGTAACAGGATACTGTACAGCATCTTCTAATAATCAGGTATTTTCAGTTATTAATGACAATAATAATGTTGATAATACTATAAACAATGATGAATCAACTAATGAATTGGTAACAATGGATGTAACTTCATCTTACGGAAACAAAAAGCCGGTTATCCGTTACCCAAACACGAGTCTTCCTCCGGAAATTAGAGAAGATGTTGAGTACATAGAATTTCAAAAAGATAATTCTAAAAAAGGCCAGGTATACATATTTTTTAATTTGCCCGCTAATACTGCAACGGTTAAACAATCACAAAACATAGGTAATTTTATTTTAAGCAGACCAGAATGGATTGGTGACAGAACCCCAGAATCAATCGCTGCAGAAATTTATATTCACTGGGTCGCAGATAATGCTGAACCACTATTCCAGAATAATTCTTTTGCTCAGGGCTTATGGGAGCAACTGATTATTGGAGCGAGTGATGACCGTCCAAGTCCGGTACATCCTACCCACCTGGGATACTTTTATGCAGGACTGGATAAAACCAATGCCATGGATGCATTTTTATTAACACTCTGAATCGAAGGACTCTTTTTTCTTTTTTAAGATATTATTATCAAAGAAATATATCAGGATCAAAGTTGATAGAGTAATGATATGGAGAATTGATTTTATTTGAAAATTCGCTATCTATTACTTATTTTTTTAATAATTTATTCCTTAATCGGAATTGGATTTTTATTCTTTATCGAAAAATCAAATGAAGAAGAGAGTAATTTCTTTTTTACATATGTAAAACATTTGAAAACTGATACATTTCAACCGGTTTATCTGGATAAATCTCCCTTGATTAAAAAACCAGTTTTTCGATATGAAAATACTTCACTTCCCGGATTGATTCGCAATTATATTGCATATATCGATTTTCCTACCTCGATGAAAGAGTCTTCACAAATCACGGTCCAATTTGTTCCGGAACCTGGAAAGGCAAATATTTTAATTTCACGAATGACATCCGGATTTATTATTTCCAGACCTGAATGGACTGGCAACATGAGCACAGAGTCATTAACTTCAAAAATCTATATGAACTGGCTTGAAAATGAAATAAAAGACAATCCCATCGGTCATTTTTTTTACCCATATTACCTGGAAATTTTTCTAAATAATAAATCATCCTCTCTCTATCCGGTGACCCTTCAATGTTATTATAAAGATAAAAACTATCCAATCATTCGATATCAAGGAATAAATCTGACTAAAGATATAGAGAATTATATTGAAATAATTGATTTTGATACGAGGAATGAATCAGATAGTCAGGTTTTTGTCTATTTCCACCCAGATTCGGGATTTGCGGATCTGATTTCTTCAATTAAAATTACCCGGTTCATCATGAGTAATCAAGAATGGAAAGGCGACAGAACATTTTTATCCATAGTAACAGAGATCTATCTTCATTGGATTGCAGATAATATAAAACAAATATTTACTTCAGATAATAGATTACATCCGATTTACACAAAATTCATTATTGGAGAAGAGGATAAAAGACCAAGTCCTATCTATCCGATACACCTCGGGTATTACTATAAAGGACTGAATGTAACTCCTATCATAGACCCATTATTACAAAAAATGTAATTATATTATGAATATCTGTGTAATCTGTTATGATTTTGAAGAAAAAAATTTTCGTAATCAGCCTTGGAGATATATTTGGGAAATAATTCAATATTTTTTAAAAAAAGATTATAAGGTTACGGTTATATCTAATAAAATTAATTATGATTTAGATAATTTAGAACTTCATAGAGTAAATAGATTACACAATATTTTTGGTCCAAGTAAAGAATTATCCAAAAAACTTTTAGAGATTGATCCGGATTATATTATAACTCTTGAAAACTTTGTTAGCCTTGTAAAAAATCCGATATATATAAATAAACCAATAATTGGTATTTTTTCTAATCCAATATATTCATTAAAAGAGATATTCAATGTGGGAATCAACGAATTTTATAGACATCCGGAAATACTATATAATCATTTGATTTCAGCACTCATACCACGTTTCCTGGTTAAAAATAGAATAAAAAACAAATCCTGTCTTATTGCAATGAGTAAAGATACAAGAGATAAACTAGAAAATCTAAAATTAAATATTAATATTCATTTTATACCTCCAGGAATATCCGATTTTGATCTTGAAATACCAGATTCAAAAAAAATAAAAAATATTCGACAAGAAATATGCCCAGAAAAAATTCCTCTAATAATATATTTTACATCTCCTCTGACACTCAGAGGAACAGACATATTGCTTAAATCATTTGAAAAATTTAGAGAGAAAATTCCCGCTAAATTAGTTTTTCTTTCACGAATCGATAATAATAACGTAATATTGGATCAAATACGATTAAAAAATAGTGTAAAAAAAAGCCATCTTGAAGGATCAGTAAAATTTATTTCGCAAAATTTAAGCCCAGAGGACATAAAAATCTACATATCTTCTTCAGATATTATTTGTATTCCCTTTAAACTAGTAATTTCAGACGTCCCAATTAGTATTTTAGAAGCGATGGCTATGGGAAAACCGGTGATTTCAACAAATATTGCATGTATACCTGGTTTATTAAAAGGTAAAGGAATAACAATAGATCAATGTAATCCGGGTCAATTATCATCTATACTAGAAAATTATGCTAAAAATCCTGAATTTTTTTTATCATTAGGGAAATCAGCAAGAATATTTATGGAAACTTATCCTAAGTGGGATGACATTGGATACATGTTTGAAGAATTATTTAAAGAAATAGAAATTTAAGAATTAAATAATGGTTAAACTTTCATCTAATTATTATCCTCGTGTGTAATTTATGTAAGTAGGTTAAAAAAAGTTGCAGCAACGAATAATCTCATTAAAAAAAATATTAGCCAATATGGGTTTTTTCATAATAAGGAAGGTTTTTAACAATTGATCTCCATTATCCCTTATAACAAGAATTTTACCATTTTATTTATACTAAAATTTTATGAGGAGAATTGAATTTATTGGAACAGAAGGTATCGGAAAAACCTCGCTATTTGATGATTTAATTCGCCAAAGAAAAAAATCAGAAAAGTGGTTGACATTAGATGAAGCAAGGAAAAAAGTTGCTTTAAAATATGCAATAGAAAATTGGCGAATCTCCCATAATTATTTATTAGCAACAATATTACTCAGTCTTCCATTTCAAAACACTATTACAAAAACAATTAGTGATTTAGTATTAAAAAATCCGGACCAGGAATTAGTAGAAGAAAAAATATTATATCATCCATTTTTTAGTTTTTTAATTTACTTCTCTGGTACTAATTTTTACAATCCTCAAATCAGACTTCACAGGATCTTAAACCTATACCAAAATTCCTGCAGGATAATAAATCTTGAAAATTTTCAATCTTCAGATATTTTTCTGATAGAAGAAGGAACCATTCTGGGATATGGTCTTTATATGTCTCACTGGCAGGATGATGATTATCAAAAAAAGGCTATCTCTTTTTTCCATAAAATCCCTCCTCCTGCCGGAATAATTCATTGCATTTTGGATAATGAAGAAGCAATTACGAGAATTTATAACCGAAGTAAAAATGGAATAATTACTATAGCCCATCGGGATTCTGATAATTATCATGCATTAGTTGATTTAACCGTGCTTCGAAAAATTATTCAAATGCAGAATTCTATCACGGAAATTGGAATTGAAATTCTAAAGAGAAAAAATGTAAAAATTCTGACAATCGATTTAAAAAATTCAACCATGGAAAATATTTTGAGAATAAAAAATTTTTTGGGAGAATTTGATAATAAGAATAATAAATGATATGAATTGTCATTTCATTGAAAGTTTAAACTCCCGCATGAGTTTTTTTATTTGAGAGTCGGATCGAATTATATGTGAATAATATAGAACTCCATAGATAATACTGATTATTAAAAGAAACAGGATATCAATTCCTTGAATCATTAATCCAATAAGAATAATCATTAAAGGAACACATAATTTAATATCTGCAAAGATAATTCGATTTATTTGTACCGCCTGAACACCAGATAACAACATCATTTTTACATTCAGGTACCCATATACAAAAAAACCTGATATTGAAAACAGAAGCAGGGCAATTATCGGACTTTGAAGTACTGCACCAACCATAAGAGAGAGAAAACGAGTCACAAGATTAAGCGATGTAAATTTAAGCCCGAATTCCTGTTTTTCCATTACTGCCCAAATAGAACTTAATGGAGAGGAGATGAACCATACAAATGCCCAGGGAGCCAGTATCTGGGTATATAATCCTGCAACATACCAGATTTTCCCAAATATAAGAGCAAATAATCCAGGTCCGAGAATTATTACGACTAAAACCGGAAACATACCAATCATTACCAAAACCCGAAAAACATGCTCAACCAGAATGGACAAGGTTCCATCTAAATGAGCAACAGATGCACGCTGAAAAAAGACTTTACCAATCGACCTTCCAATAAGATCCATAGGCATTTGAAAGACCATGAAACCTAAAGAGTAAAAACCTGCGATTTGGGGAGAAAAAAAAGCTGTAAGCAGAAAAATCGGAAGCTGCCAGGATATCGCATTCAATAATCTGGACCAACTATCCATAATAGGGAATTTTTTGTACCGTCTCAATGCAGAAATCATTCCATGCCATGAAATGCTCTTTTTTATTAAATTATGATCATCCCGATAAATCTGTAATCCAAGTGTAGTGGTGGAAACCAGTGTGCCTAAAAAATATGCACCAATGAGACTTCCTCCGGTTGCAAATCCAGCAAAACCTGCTCCAAGACGGGTACCGGTTGCAACAAATGACTGTGTTATCTGGGCAATAGATAGTCGTCCGAAATGTCTGGTTCTGGTATTCCAATGATTCAAAGCAATAAAAAAGCCACTAATCAACACAAATGGAGGAATAAATATCAAATAAGGTTTTAATTCAGGGGCCCCGAGGAGAAATACAATCAAATCAGATCCAAAAATAAAAACAGGAACAGTAATCATACTGATTGATATCGCAATGAGTATGCATGCTCCCAGAAGGTTCACTGCTTCTTCTTCCTGGTCCGGAAGAAGAATTGCATATTGTAGAGACAAACAGGCTATTACATCAATAATTACAGTAATTGAAGTAAAAATACTGAGAATACCAAATGCTTCCGGACCATAAAGACGGGTAATGATTGGAGAAGATAAAAATATGAGTATTTGAGCAAACATCGTTCCGGAAACGATCTTTGCAACATCAGAAACAAATGAAAATGATTGGGAATTTGGCATACAAATAACACAGTTCCTATCTGGAGATTATCAGATTATTATAATTCAGAAAATAATCAGTCAGATCTCACTTTATAATAATCAAACCCTCCGTTTGAATAGGTTAAAAGAACTCCGGGATCCATTGATAACCGATCAAACTCAAACGATGAATACCGAAGATATTCCATATCTGGCAATGTATCACGATACATACTTCTGTCAATTTCCATAATGATAAAATCAGTCCCATTTGGATAAATATCACGGAGAGTTTGTGCATCATCATAACCAAAATGATATGGCAGAATGTTTTTCTTCAAATATCGAGGCAAATTCTGTTTTTTTCGTTCTATCGGATTTAACATATAATATGCCATTCTCCCTGGTGCAACGTTGATACCAGTTAATGGAGTAAAAATGTCCCTGTAGCTAAAAGTATATTCTAAACCCTGAATCTCTGAATGAGTGGTCTGCCAACTTGTTGTAAGAATATATGGTGAAGAATATACAATGAAAAGACTCCCAATGAAAAGAAGAAAGAGAATTATAATCACAGATATTGCAGGAATATGTAAATTATGAAAAAACTTTGGCCTTAAAAAAATACTTTTAAGAAAATAGTGGAGAAAATATGCAGCAAAGATTGTACCAAATAAGGATATTGCAAAAAGTAGTCTTTGTGGAGTAAAATCAAATTGTAAAAAAAACAGAAGACCGGATAATGTAAAAATCCCAATAAAAGCTATTGCTAATGAGACTAAAAAATAACTTTCCTGATCTTTAAGTAATTTTTTTAAGAGAATGGGAAGAGATAAAAGAGATAATATACATAGGATAATCTGACTCCAGATATTTTTTATTATCTGCTCAAGAACATTGTATCCGTACATATCAGTAGCACTAATAGTGTTTTTTAGTGAATCCAACCAAACTTCATCTTTTTCAAAACTTATCATCTTGTATAATGAGAGTATTTCATGATTGAAAATGGAGAATAAGGATAGCCAAAAAAACCACCAGATTATCAAAATAAAAAAAAGAAACTTAATCGGATGAAATTTTAGGATATTAATATCATTGATAATCTTAAAATGATAATCATTCACATAAACCAGTAAAATAAGCATAAAAATGGAGATGAATACAAAAAGAATGATCAATGTGGCTACGGTGTGAAAAAGGGGCATTAAGATTAAAAAAATAACTGTTATTATCGTAAAAGGAGCATTACGTTCTTTAATTAATCTGAACAGTAGATAAAAGATCAGAGGTAATAAAAAATTTGCTAAAATATTGGGTGTCAACCGGAGATAGTAGCTGTAAACAAAACAACAAGAAATTAAAAAAACAATATCGGCTACGGACCTATCGGAAAAAATTGTTTTTGCTAATATATACATAAAAAGAATAAAAATCAGTTCAAAAATAAAAGGAACAATTTTGTGCAGAATAATGATATCCAGACCAGATACATATACCCATTCAGAGATATATATATGAACAATAGGATAAAAAAGAGACAAAGGAGTTTCGCCCGTTGTAAGAATTTCTTTAATCCATCCGAGATGACTTGCTGGATCACCTCCAATGCACCACATATAATAGCCCCTTATCATAAAAATACTTAAAACAATCGCATAAGATAAAAAAACGAGAGTGAAGCCATATTTTCGCGAAATAGATAATTCGCTGCCATTCTTAAGGATGGAATTGATAATGAGAACTGAACCGGCAATAAATGAAAAAGTGATGCTTATCCATAAAATCCAGGGAGTAGATTGATAAATTGAGGCCTCATACCCGATTGCAGGAGTATTCCATGTTTCCAATAAAGCATAGCTAATAATAAGAAAAAGAAATGTAAGAATTCCCTTTAAAAGATAATCTTTCCAGACATAATTATTTTTAAACATGGATATTTGATAAGAATACTCTATGTCTTCCAGTTCTACATCTTCTTCTTAATTAAATATTCCCTTAATACAGGAAGCATAATCAGAGATTTTCTATTCATAACCGCATTTCATGAAAGAGATATTTATTTTAAGAGATCTTCATAAGAAGGAAGTATTTTTTTTAATATTACAAATACCAGTAAAGGAGTATGTAAAGCAATTTTTAGTTTCAATAATTTTAAACGTAATTTTTTAGTTTTAATCTTTTTAGAAATATTTTTAGCTTCAGAAAAATCTCCAGCAATATAATAATAATATGACCGATTTATCTCCTTGCTTGCAATATACTCCAGAATGTTTTCTTTTTCATCATCGGGTACCTGATTATGATAGAGGACATTTTGAAGGTATGAAACCAAGGGATAGATGTCATAATAATGTGAGGGAAGATACGTCAATCGGTTGTCTGCATCAATATGATATAATGCTCCAATGTATGTAGAATACGCAATCTCATATTTTAATGCAATTTTCCCCCAAAGGAACATATCTTCTCCATAATTAATTCCTTCGGGAAACCCGCCCCCTTCATAGAATATATGTTTTGGTAAGGCGACAGCAGATGTCGCTAAGGGTTCTGATATTGCAGCTGCTAAAAAATATCCAGGAATAATTCCTTCCCTCTGCGATTTTGGAAACGTTGGACATTTACTTTTAGTAAAGATACCAGATTTTGTCTGTATTGCATACCGTGTAGCAAATATCCCAGCACCAGGATATCTGTTTTTCAGGACACGAATATTTGTTAAATATTCAGGCATCCATTCATCATCAGAATCTAAAAAAGCAATCATTTCTGATTGAGCAATAAAAACTCCTTCATTTCGGGCATTTGCAACCCCATTTCCGGTTTGTTGTTTTAAAATTATCCTGCTATCATGAATTGATGAAACAATATCCGGTCCCTGGTCAGTAGACCCCCCATCAATGATGATTATTTCAATATCTGTTATATATTGATTCACAACTGATAGAATAGCCCTTTTTATTGTGTCCCCTCGGTTATACAGAGGTATGATGATTGAAAATTCCGGTTTCACGAATAATCTATCTTATTATCAGGTCAATTAATTCTTTTGCATGTAAATTGTGCGAATATTTTTCAATAAGATAAAATATAAAAGATATAATATAATTTTCAGTTTTATAAAAACAATTCCAACAATGAGCGATAATGAACTACCAGAAAAATTCATTGGATAAGGAAATTGATTACGATGATTTGACGGATATCATGTAAGATTTACGTGTTCATTTTGAAAGAATAAGGGGAATAATTTTGTTCCATCGCTCTTGAGCATTTTCAAATGAATAATTCTTTCCTATAAAATCCCGGGCGTTTTTTGCAATGATATCCAAATCTGGTGTTTGGAGGGCTCTTTTAATATTACTAACAATGCAATCCGGAGTATTGTCTTCCATGAAAAATCCTGTCACCCCGTCTTTAATAACATCAGGAATCGCTCCAACAGGGGTGGCAAGAACAGGTGTTCCACATGCCATTGCTTCCAGCATGATATTTGGCAGGCCTTCTGTGTATGAGGGTATTATTAATAATTTCAATTTATTAAGAGGAACAGACAATTTATCATGTGGAATCCAGGTATCAATTTCTAAACAATTGGTATCTTTAAATTCATCACAACCGGCATACTTAGTATTCATATCCTGAGAACCTCCCATGTAGATTTTTATATCCGGATGAGATTTCAAAAGTATATAAGCTGCTTGAATAAAATTATCAGAGCCTTTTTCTTTGCTAAATCGTCCGATATAGCCCACAATAGTATCACGACTATTATATGGCGTTGTTATGGTCAATTCCTTAAAATCGACAAAATGATTTGTATCAATGAGGATTTTTTTTCTCCATTTCTCTAAATTCCATTCCCGGATTAAATGTTCTGAAAAAACAATAATTCTGTCAGTTAACAGATATCCAACCCATATCATTTTTCTTGAAATACCTGAAAAGGGATCAGGATTGAACTTTTGCATGAGTATTGGAGATGCAGGTAACATAATTATGGATTTTTTTTTCAAAATTCTTAAAAGAACCATTATAATTATTGAAGGATTCCAATCCATGAAAAAAATTACCAGATCGTTATCTGGAATTTTGTGCAAAAAAATCCGGATTAATCTTATCTGGAATTTCAGGAACCTGAATATTCGAAACAATAGATTATTTTGGTTATTGGCAGTATTGATAATAATCTCATGAATACTAATATCCTGATTATCTGGATATGAAAGGCCCATGTTATCATAGCATCCGATAATTACCGTGGTTTTAGTACAAATATGAGAGATAACATCAATCAGGTTTGATAAGGGAAATTTAAAGGGAAGTGACTGAGGATAAGAGATAATGCAACATTTAGGACCGATATCAGAATTTTTCATCTTAATCACATTGTGTAATGAATTATTCTACTACAATATATAAAAGAATTTATGCCTCAAATTTGTCAATCAGGGTCAGATATCTGATTCGCCATAGGAAAAATCATTCCTCATTATAAAATTTGGGTTACACATGAATTTAACTTTCACCTTTACCTGGGTTGGATTATTCGTTTTATGGTCCCGGACCAAAATCCAATAGTATACCAAATATGTTCCATAAAAAAAACCACAGGAATTGTCAGGAAATATGTTATTTTATTAATTCTCATGAGAATTGACAGAGTAAATATCATGACAACAAGAATATATAGAATAATTAAATATATTGCCAAAGCCGGAGCAAAAAAGAAGAGAGGAATTAAAAGTAATATGGAAATCGGGGGGATAACCTGCAGATCATATAATCGGTTATACCCTCTCCCATACCCGAACCAGAACATTCTTTTACAAAATTTTTTGAGATTTCTATTTTGATTATGATATACGAGGGCCTCCGGAACATAGAGCAACTTATCCATTTCCAGAAGTCTTTTATTGATATCCGTATCTTCATTCATAAAATATGTCGTATTATATCCGCCAACCCTGAGAAGATCTTCTGTTCTGTATAAACTGTTACATCCACTGATACTGTGAACATATTTTTTAGTTTTTAATACCCGGTCCTGAATAGAATTGGCACTCCCCAGAAAAGAGTCCAGTGCAAGGCCAATAGATTCTTCCCATATCCCAGTCCCGATATTTTTTATTCCGCCCCCAACTCCGATAATTCCATCCTGAAAATTAATAAATAAGATTTCCAGCCATTTGAAATCAGGAACACAATCTGAATCAGTAAAAGCAATATAGGAACCCCTTGCATGTTCAAGCCCCACCTGTCTTGCACCACCTACGGTTCCATAGTCTTCAAAAATTATTTTCACAGGAAATTTTTTTGCATAATCCAGACTTCTATCAGTTGAGTGTCCGTCAATTATGAGCACTTCAAGAGGAGACAAAGACTGGCTGAAAACTGCACTCAGGCAGTTGCCAATTCTATTTTCATCATTTTTTAAAGGGATTACAACGGAAATCCCCGATTCTTTTTCTTCCATAAGGTGATGTCCATCTCATATGCGGAAAATTAGAGTAATATTCTTTTATCCATTTATAATACCTGTCCATTCAATTCATGGTGAAAAAAAATAATCTTTTTTTCATTCCGCGATTCTATATCAAGTAATTCTTTATCAAAAGAGAAAAAATCTCTATGAAAAAAAACTGATTCAGATAAACCAATGACTCAGAAAAATCTTATTAACATACGTATTTTTTTAACAATATATTCTTATTATTTATATGAATAGTTATGCACTACATATCCGGGATTAACAGGTTCGAAAAAAGAAAAATATTAAAAATGTAAATAAATGGCATTACATTCATTGATTTTTTATCAGAATCTCCCAATATTTACCATAAAGATTCACTGACATCAGATTATCATTTCATGTGGAGGACAAAAGTATGAATGCAAGAAAAATATCAGGAATTATAATTATACTGTTATTTTTCAGTTTCATGCTAGCATTAGCATCAGCATCTCAAATTCCTTCATCGATTCCACTTCAAAAAAGTATATCCTCATCAATTCCAAAGCCTTCTCTTCCCGTTTCCTATTCACCGATAATCTCCAGTCCATCAATAGCTAAACCTGTATTATCATCAACCCCGCTCGTTGTCAGAACTCCGGTTACCAGCAGTTTCCATGAAGAAAAAACACAAATGGAAGATACAATTGTAACCCAATCTTCAGAGATTCTTACACTCGACGGAATCCAGATATTCCCTGAAGATAATATCTGGAATGTCCCGATTGATACAATGCCCGTCGATCCCCGTTCCGATGATTATATCAGATCAATGGGCGGAGATACCCAGACAGCAAAACCACAATTTTATTCCGGATTAAAAAATGGTGTTCCCTGGGGAATCCCATATAACGTTGTCCCAGGAGACCAACCTAAAGTAGATGTTACAATCTACTATGAACATGAAAGTGATTGTGGTCCGTATCCTATTCCGGAAAATCCACTCATTCAACAGGATCATGACTTTCATATGCTTATCGTGGATAAAGAAAATGGCTATCTCTATGAATTAAATAAAGCAATCCAGCAGGCTGATGGAAACTGGACTGCCGGTTCTGGAGCAGTTTACAATCTTTCCAGCAATGATTTGCGGACAATCTGTTTCACATCTGCAGATGCCGCTGGCCTTCCAATCCTACCAGGATTAGTCAGATATGAAGAAGTAGCAGCAGGGGAGATAAGACATGCCATCCGGACTACAGCCATCGATACTCAAAAAGCATTTGTCTGGCCGGCAAGACATTATGCATCAGATTTAACCAATCCGGAATATCCCCCGATGGGACAGAGATTCAGATTAAAATCATCCTTTGACACCTCCGGTTATCCGGACCAGGCACGGGTCATCATGGAAGCGATGAAAAAATATGGTGTTATTCTTGCAGATAATGCCGGAGGCTCATGGGATTTATCCGGAGTTCCGGATGAACGCTGGGACAATGAAGCCCTTAAAACACTCCGGAATATCAAAGGAACAGATTTCGAAGCAGTGAATGTAACATCACTCATGATTCACCCGGATTCAGCTCAGGCACGAACATCAGTTACACCATCCCCCCTTACTCTCACTTCAGTAATGCCAAATTCAGCCCAGAATTATGGAGCAATTCCGGCAGTTAACCTTACCGGGAGCGATTTTACCCAAGGGATAAATATTTACCTGAATCTGACCGGACAGCCTGACATTTATGCAACAAATATCGATGTACAATCGTCAGAGTTTATTACCTGTAATTTCCCGATTACGGGTAAAATACCCGGTCAATGGGATATAATTGTAACCAATCCGGATGGAAGAACAATTAAACAGGATAACGGTTTTACTATCACCACATCAGAACAAGAACCTATTCAGTCAAAATTTTATGGGATTCCAGGTACAGAGATATTCCCTCTGACAATACAATTCATTGATGCATCAACCGGTTCTCCTTCAGCATGGCAATGGAATTTTGGTGACGGCAATAATTCAACAGAACAAAACCCAATTCATACCTATAACACACCAGGGGTTTTCATCGTGCAATTAATCGTGGCGAATAATACTATTGAAATATCTGCCAGTTCAATCATGACTATTACAAATACCAATCACCTAAGTGTTCAAAACAATGGATTCTCAAAAATATCCAATCCGGAAAATATCCTGAACAAAGAAGGACAAGTAAATGGTCCATCATTAGACTCCGGTTCAATCCCCGTCACCCGGGAACCAGTATATTCAAATCCGGTTATTCAAAGTAAGGCACTCAACGTGCTCAGATAAATCTTACCACCTAATAGCGGATTAGGATTGAAGGATAACTTTTTTCCATCAAGTGAAATCATCTGAATTGACTTTTTTTATGATTAGATAAAGACATTTTATAAGATTAATAGATAATCCGGAATCCCTCTAAATTCTCCCGGATTAGGCGTTTTCAAATTATTCAGGGTTTTTTTACAGGTAACATTTACAAAATCAATCTTCAGATACTTATATATTCTTCAATAATTATTTAGTCAGTTAAGGGGTGTTGTAATCATTTCTTCCGACACTTATCCCATTGGATATCAATCCAATAATGACAATAAAAAATATGGGCAACAACAGGAAAATGTACCGGAAGGAAATAAAATAGTAGTTGACAGGATAGAGGAAACACTTATTCAAAATGATAAATCCAAAGTGAATGGAGAGATAAATAATCCACTCTTGCTTCCAAATGAAAATCCTCCTGAAATGTTACGGTTTCTCCATTGTATCAATCGGGTGCTGGAATTAAAGAAGGGTGAATATAATCATAATCTCGATGAAAATCTGGCAAAAGCAGAGATTGCCACGGTCATTCCCGCATATAATGAGGAACTGACCATCGGAATGGTGGTTCTGTTAAGTCTACAGCATTCCAGCCGGGTTATTGTTGTTGATGATGGGTCCACTGACCGTACCAATGAGATTGCGAAATTGGCAGGTGCTGAAGTAATTCAACTTGATCCAAATAAAGGAAAAGCATTTGCCTTACGTATTGGAATAAACCATGCACGTGATCTAGGGTATCACATTATTGTTACCATTGATGGTAATGGCCTTTATAATCCAAACGAGATTCCATATCTCACTACCCTGCTTCTGGAAAACGAAGCAGACATTGTTATTGGAACCCGTTTTTTACGTAATCCGGATATTGTATCTTCTTATGTATTTACCGATAAATATCCGGGATTTGTCGCATATGGAGATGGGGCTCATGATCTCCTGAAAGATTTCTTATGTCGGGCTGTTCCACAAACTAGCGTTACCCGGATTCTAACTGAAAAAGGATTAAGAGTAGCCGAGATTCCTATTACGGTTCGGAAAAAAGAGAAAAGAACGGGATCTCTGAAAAACGTTGTAATTGCATTGCCTGCATATAACGAAGAAAAACATATCGCCGATGTAGTTACCGGAGCATTACAACATGCAAATACTGTTTTGGTAGTAGATGATGGATCAACCGATAAAACCGCTGAAGTTGCTGAAGAAGCGGGAGCTATTGTCATTAAACACCCCTCCAATCAAGGTTATGGTGCCGCATTAAAAACCATTTTTTCTATCTCCCGGAAAATGGATGCTGAAGCATTGGTAACAATCGATGCAGATGGTCAGCATAACCCTTCAGATATAAAAAATTTACTTAAAAAACTAGAAAATGGGGCCGATGTTGTTATCGGTTCCCGTTTTCTGGAGATTTCAAGTATGATTCCAATTTACCGGCGATTTGGAATGAAGTTACTTGATCTGCTAACAACAGCAGCAGGAGTAAACAAAATCACCGATAGTCAGAGTGGATTTCGTGCATACAACAAAAAAGCAATTCAGGACCTGCATCTCTCTTCCAAAGGAATGTCAGCCGGATCTGAAATTCTTATTCAGATAAGTGAGAGAAATCTCAACATAAAAGAGATTCCCATTAATGTACGATATGATATTGATGATACATCAACTCATAATCCGGTAGTGCATGGAATATCAGTATTTACGGATATTTTTGGCCAGATAAATTATAAACATCCTATTGTCATTTTAGACATTCCTGCAGCTTTTATTGCAATGATTGGAGTTACAATCCTCTTTTTAACCCTATTTAGTGATGTTCAATTTATTAATTCGCAATTTTTTGTGGTTTCTCTTAGTCTGACTTTGATTGTTATAGGATCTATCATCGGAATGGAGGGTTTTATCTATAATTATTATATGAACCGGACAAAAGTTAGTAAATCTGAAAATATTATGGAATAAAAAGAATTTTTTAGAGAAACTGTATATGCAGGCAATGAACTGAGGATAGACAAAATTTCACTACGAACTAATGAGGCATTATTGGATTTCCAAATCAAAAATTTAAGAAACGACTCATAATATTTAATCATGATGCCAAAAAACGCACTTGCTGAACCCTGCGGGATTTTCCTTAATTATTCTTGAAAGGAAGTTTAAAGTAATTTTTTAGATATCTGTTAGGTTCACAGCTCATCTAAACCGATGACATATGCAGAACAATTTTTTCTTCTTTGGATTGTCATAACTCACTGGTAGGATGTTTCTCCTGGTTTATTGGGTTGATGTAAAAAATATTAATACAGAGGAAGTAAGATATGTCTTACTGATCTCAAATGGAAATTGGCATTATTCGAATGAGCTCAAAGGGCCAGATTGTTATCCCCGCATCAATGAGAAAAGGTCTTTCGGAGGGGGAAAAGATGCTTGTGATTAAAGAAGGAGAACGTTTTATTCTTAAACCTCTTTCTGATTTGGAAGAATCTATACGAGAGGACATCATTTTTGCAGAAAAAACTGAAAAAGCTTTTGCAGATTATGAAAAGGGGAATTTCATCAAAAAAAGTGATGTTGATTTTATCAATAATCTGTCATCATGGTAACCGTAGCATATAATCCATCCTTTGAAAAAAGCATACGAAAAATAAAAGATTACCAATTAAAGAAACGAATAAAAAACCAGATCTTAAGTATCATATACAATCCAGATATTGGAAAACCAATGCGATACAGTCGAAAAAATACTCGTGAGGTGTATATTCCGCCATTTCGATTATCTTACTATTATGATTGACGAAGTGAACTTCTCGTGTTTCTTTCGCTTTATCATAAGGATGAACAATAATCTTAATCCATCATTTTCTTTGAAAACGGGATTTGGTAAAGAACATCATGGATAAATAGACAAATTAAACTATATGTATTTTTACGAATATGTAATGAATTCAACATGACAAATAAAACAATACTTATTCAAGTACGGATTCCTGAAAACTTAGTAAGGATTATTGATACCTTACAGGATCAAGGAATCTATATGAATAGAACTGAAGTAATAATGGACGGGGTCAGACGGCTGGTTAAAGCATATCAAACAGAAGATCTCCTCAAACTGGCCGTTTTCCGTTCCCTTCATGGAAAAAAGGGTACTACATCCTTTAGTGATATTGCATATGAATACGATCCAATTGATGTAGAATCTGCAATTACAGAAGCATTTCACACTGATTCCATTGATGAGATTATTGATGAGGTCAGGAGATGATCCTTTTCGATTCTGACGTTCTTGCAATATGTCATTTTTTCACCCATGATTCCAGGTACATTATTACAAAACAATGTGTTGATGATCTGAAGAAGAACGGGATTGCAACTACGATATACAATCTATTCGAACTTGCAGGAATCCTTTCCTCCGGCGGAAAGGGAGAATTAGGAGAAAAAATTGTTAATACTTACCTCAATGCTAGAGATATTGAGGTTCTTTTTCCCAAAGTGGGATTTATTTCTGAAGATCATTTCTGGGAGGAATATTCCCGGGGTGTCATGGATGTGATTAAGCGAGGAATTCGATATGAAGATGCAAAGATATTCTGGGTGGCAGAAATATATGAGGTATCTTTGATTATTACCTGGAATAAACGACATTTTTTAGAGAAAACCGCTGTTCCGGTTATGAGACCTGAAGAATGTTATAACCGCCCATCAATCAAATAAATTCATCAGGAATGTGGGGGGTTTATCCATCTCCCTTATATTCTGTTTGCTGCAATTCAATTACTAAATGCAGGGCGTATTCCATTTACATCCTTTCCTCCGTACATCATATCCACTAAATACGAAGGAAAAATTTCAAAAGATTGCGATATTTCCCTATTTGAAAACCGTTAATCAATTGGGTAGACAACGCCAATAAACAGGCAGAAATGGAACTGAGAGAGAATGATGTAGGTTTTTATTGCAAAGACCGTTATCCCAGTAATATTAAAGGAGAGAAGGAAGTGATGGCTCTTCCTGGACCAGATATGTAAATTCATCGATGGCTGTAACTGTTGGTATATCTCCATGCTGCATAAGATAAACAAAAAATTCATCCCAGTCCGGAAATGGAGCATGAAACAGTTAATCGCCCTTAAAGAATGTGGATAATTCAGATGATATTCGTTTTAATTACAAGTGTCTTGATTCTTCTCGAGCGAGGAGTCGTATTCCGCCAACCGGACTAATAAACTGGTCAATAAGTTCATTTTTCTGACTCTTCTCCGGCCATATAATATCAGGAGTTCAGCCTTATTATTATGAAATCTTCGAATGAGTGCAGATAATTCTGTTTTTCTATTTATAAACAGACTTAAAATTAGTATACTTCAGAGTATATCTATTTTAAATACGAAAAGAGATTGATTTAGGGAGATAAATAAAATTTTTATAATGATACTTAAAATCAATCTACTATTTCCAATGTCATTGGATAAAATTATTCATTTCAATTGATCAATATTATCCAATCATAATGGATAGATTAATGAGTATTAAAATATATCAACTTTATACATGATTCTGAAAGATGATCTTTCACAGATTATCAGAGCTCAGAGAAAGAATATCAATAATCGCAATCAAGGTGTATTACGTCTGGATCTTAAAAAAATTCAGCCTTTGGAAAATTTTGCAATTATCATTTCTGGAATTCGAAGATGCGGAAAAAGTACACTTCTTCTGCAATCGATGAATAAAGCAGAAAAATTCAATTACCTGAACTTTGAAGATCCTCGTCTAACAGAGTTTGAGATTAGAGATTTTGAGATTCTTGAAGAAGTTTTTCTCAGAGATTTTGGAGAGAACGATCTCTATTATTTTGATGAAATCCAGAATCTCTCGAGATGGGAATTATATGTGCGATATCTTCTGGATAAACAAAAGAAAGTAGTAATCACAGGATCTAATGCATCTCTATTAAGTAGGGAACTTGGATCCAAACTTACTGGAAGAAACCTCCCCATCGAGTTGTTCCCATTTTCATATCAGGAATATCTGATATATTATAATCAAAAGCAATCTTCGAATTCTTTTCATGCTTATCTATTGTCAGGTGGTTTTCCGGAATACCTCAAAAATGGGATGGATGAAATTCTTCAAAATCTGTTACTTGATATTATTTCAAGAGACATTCTCCTTAGGAATTCTATTAAAAATCCCCGTGTAATTACCGAAATTCTGGTTTATCTGCTTGGAAACATATCCCGGGAATTTACACTTACAAACCTTAAAAAAACCTTTACTTCAATCGGATCGGTAACCACCATCGCATCTTATGTGGAATTCCTTGAAGATGCATATCTTATCTTTACTCTACCACGACATAGTTAC
>NZ_QGMZ01000021.1 GCF_003173335.1 Methanospirillum stamsii | reverse complement strand
GTTGAATGAAAATATTTTGAGAATAAATTCAATAAGGTGAGTTATAATTCGATAAACTTAGGTCAATTAAAAATGAACTTATGTGGTCATCTCCCATCCACAAATCCTTGAGGAGGAGGTCGATATCTTCAAGAGTTGTATCAGGGTAAGAAGAGAGATACATCCAATATTCAGGGTGGTCTTCAACGGTAACCTCTATCAGATAAGCAGAAGGTTTGGATGGTTTCCGTTTCTGATGTGATATCAGATGAATCTCAGCGGATTTTCGGGTGATATTTTTTCCACATGCGAGACATAGTCCCGGTGATGAAGGTAAGAGAGTCATTCAGTCAGGATATCTATTAAGTTTATCATTCTCCATCCCTTCTTGATTGCTTATCACAGGGTGTCAGAACCTTTTCCCATATGTCTATTGGGACAATAAAGGAGGTTTTGTGACCTGCACAATTATATATGTATTGTATATTTTGAATCATGATACCTTACTGCCTTTCATATATTCACCAGGTTCCCCATATCTCCATCGGTCATCTTTAAAAATTTTTACATGTGTTTTCTACTCCCTCTTCACGTGTTTTTTGAGAATATTCCTCAATATCAGCAAGAACCGGACTATCTTTCAAAGCTCCGAATAATAAATCAATATTTTTCCTTCTTGCCTGAGTTACCTTTACATCACTCATTTGAATCATGCTTTCCCACATTGCAATAGGGATTATTACTGCCGTTTTATTGCCACGATCATCAAAAATATATTGAAGGTTTGTTTGAATTTCCATATATCATAATTACATTATGAGTTAATCAGTGTATCTTCGATTTAGAAAAATGACTTTCTCATAGATTTGATATGACCCGGATCTTTGTTACCATTATGGTGTATTCTCTCTCATCACAAACACCGCAGCCTTCTTCTTTGGCCAGCCCTCCAGCATTCCCCGGACCTGCCTGGTCAACACCACATACTCCTCACCTTCTCCGGACAATATTACCCGGTTTTCTGACTCGGAAAGCCTCATCCCATCCGGAGAAAGCCCATTCCACAGCAGCACAAAATCACTCTTTGGAATCCTCATCACCTCTCCAAACCCGTCCACCATCACCCGGATCATTTCATCATCCCCGGGAAGAAGCCTGCCAACCTTCTCATACCTGACCGGATCTGCGATTCGCTCTGAAGTTATCACAAACCCCATCATACACCTCCGGATATCGGAGTAAAAACACGTTCCCGCTGGAAGCAGGAATCACAAAGTCCGGTCTTCGTCTCCTCATCCCACCAGGTAATCTCCTTCAGGTTACAAAGGCTGCACCTCCCAAGACTCCGGTTCGTCTTTTTCATTCCGGAAAGAGGCAGCACTCCCGGAAGTGCCGTAAAAGTCATGACCTTCCTCGAAACCACCCTGCTGTAACATCGGTCACAGATCACAGGACCTCCTGGATTTCCCCGTTCCTTATAGGTTCCTCTTCTCTTCCCGCAACAATCACACTTCCTGGTCAGTACCTCATCTGTCCGGACAAACCGGGCCGGATTGATATCCTGGTACCGTAATTTTTTACTCTTCGTATCTGATCCCGGAGGTGGTCCGGAAGGTATGTGCACAGTGTGCACTGATGTGCATCCATTGTGCATAACAGAATGCACATTCGTTTCAGTACAATCATCGCTTAATTTTTCAAAACAACACATTTTTGAGTTATTTGAATAAGTATGTGCATAATTTTCAGGAGCGATAGAGGGAACTATTCTGTCATCCTGGTCTTCTATAGCACCCGGACCGGAATGCACATTCGTACCTGAATATTCAGCATCGCAAGTATTTTCCGGAGCAGACTCCATATCGTTCTGATTGAATGTGCATTTCTCTCTGCACATACCGTGCACATGAGTGCACATTTGCACATTGTCAGGACTATCATCAGAATAATTACTAGAACCATCATCTGAACAATTGTCAGAATTACCATCTGAATTATCATCCGGACCATCATCATCCTCATGGGAATCCGGTTCATCCAGCCAGCAGGAACCACCACACGACCATATCCGGTCCATATCAAAATCCCAGGTGTACACCTTTCCCCGTTTGTACATCCCTTCTTCCAGAGTTTCCGATCGGTCATACACAGATAGCTGCGGACATTTCTCCAGAAGGCCGGTATGATGAGTCCCGTTCGGACCTCTTCCGTACAACATCCGGGTAATGGTTGAGTGTGCCCTGCTCACGAGATCCTGCAGATCTTTTACCGTAAATACCGTTTTGCCGCTGTTTCTAATCGCATCAATAAGGACAGACTCACTTCTGGTAAGTTTTGTCATCTGTGCACCGGATACCCCGTTTAAGAGATGGTAGATGTCAACCGCCTTTTTGAAGTCTTCCTTTGTTGCGGAAATCTCGATAAACCCATTACCGTCTTCATACCTCCGTTGGTACTGGCGAAATGCAGCAACCGACCGGATGAGGTCAAGCAGCATCGTCGGGTTTCGCCGGTTTTTTGATGATGAAAACCGGATATTTTCTGCATATGGGATGATTACCGAGACCTCCCTGATATTATTCCATATCTCCTGGCAGACAGAGATCTCATGTTCGAATTCCCGTGCCCGTGAGGCAGGTTTTGCCGCTGCAGTCAGTTTCTTTGCAAGAACCTTGTCGTCCTGCTGCTGGCTGTCATCAATCCAGACGGTGAGCATCCTGTTCCATACCTGCTCATCACCGGATCCTTCGACTTTTGCAACCCACCACAGGCACCGTTCCGGAATCACTTTTGTTATTCCGTTTCTGTCCTTGTCCACTGTCCGGTAGATGAATGGCTTATGGAACGAACTGGTAACACCTTTTAGTGTCTCCTGCATCTGTTCAGAGAGGCTGACATCATCAAGACAGATTACCATTCCTTTCCGGATTTCGTGGGTGTAAAAAAGTCCCTTGTTACTGAGCCCGCCGGACAGCCGAAACTGCTGTGGAATGAGGTCAAGCATGGTCTCAAAGGCATGGGATTTTCCTTTGCCGGATTCTCCGGTGACAAGAACATGTAGCCCGTTAGAGTTCACAACCAACCTTGATGCAAGGGACATGAGAAGACACCTTGCGACTATCTCGTCTCCTTCATGCATCCGGGTGAAAATGTCAAGGATATACCGGATCGGGTCTCCTTCCCGGAGTATCCGGATTGCTTCGTCATGAATATTTGGATCGCCGGTTGTAAGGGGAATTGTTGCCTGCATGGCGGTATCTAATGAGTTCCCGGTCTTCTCCGGCATCCCATCCCGTTCGGCTTTTGCACAAGCCCGGTCCCGGATCTGTCTCTTCTTCCAGGATTCAAAGTCCCGTTTCGGTTTTGGCTCCTCCTTTTGTGGTTCAAACCTGCCCCGGAGTTCATGCCACCGTTGGGTGTTTCCTCCGCAGGAGTTGTGGTGGCATCCGGTGAAGATGGCTCCGTTAGCAAACTGGATGGCATATGCACCGTCTTTATGGGCATTAGAGAACGGACACTGGTCAAAGATAAAGAGTCGTCCTACCTGGTATGGTTTTTCGGTATACGAAAGTCCATATCTTGTTAGCCAGGCTGCAAGGTCTGGTTTTCCGGATGAACTCATCCCTTCTGCCGGTCTTTTGTCCGTGGTATCCGTCTGTAATTGTGATGCCAGCTGGATGAGAGAGGATACCGGGACAACAGACATTGCCTCTGGTACATGGATGATTTCTGATACCCGGTGTGGCCGTTCATCGGTATGGTCACCTTTTCGTGATCGTGTGCCGTAGAGTTTCCATATCCGGGACGGGTTGAATACCGAGGTGTCAACAGCACAGTCGGTGTCGGAGAAGAACAGGTCAAGTGTTTTCAGGCACCCTTTCACGATATCGCTGCTCTCCGGGTCATTTGGCAGGTCAATCCGGTACAGGAGGTGGGCTCCGTTTCCGGAGTCTGCCATGACCGGATCAGGAAAGCCAAGTCCAAAGAGATAATCCCGGATTATTTCTGCCCGATTGAGAGCCGCTGTGTGCTCCTTGTCAGATGAACTGATTCCTGATGGCCGGAGGGGATCGATGTCTATCGGGAGCCAGCATCGGTTTGTGATGTCTCCGTCTCCGGTCTGGGGTTCTTTTTTTCCTGCCGTCTTAATTCTGTTTGCACACCGGGAGAGGAGTGCCGGGTTTACCTGGTTGAGTGTTACGTATATCCCTGATATTCCGGGCATATTATCGATGACGGCTGCATCTCTTGCAAGTCTGTCCATGTCGGTGTAGTATCCGTACCTGGTATGGTCTCCAAGTGAACGAAGTTCTACGACCTGTCCGGGTGAAAAGAGAACAGAGAGTCCGGTTTTTATATGCTCTTCCCCGGTCATGCCTCTCCTCCGGTATGTTCGGTATCATAGATATGTGCCCGGACTTTCCAGACATTAGAGTAGGGTTTTTTTGCTGTTTCTGTGCTCCACGGGGGAAAGAGGGTGTTCATGACCCTGGTGATGCTGGTTCTTCGTCCGATTCTGGTCTGTCCGGAGAGTACCGGGTACAGACCGGGGTGCACTTCTATCTCGGTTTCGATGCTCCGCCGTGAGATGAGGGTGTCTGCAGGTTTTATCGCTGCAAAGGCGGCTGACAGGACTTCTGTCCGGTATGGTGAGTTCATGCGGCAGCCTCCCTGATGAGCATGGCTCCACCGGGCATTATCCGGTATCTGGTCTTTCCATTTGGGTGGTACAGCCAGAATTCGATGGTTCCCGGAACCTGCTTCTGGTTTATGAGTGCGGATATTCTGGATATTTCCTGGTGAAAACGGGTGATGTCCTGTTTTCTTGCGGTCCGGATGCATAGAGCCAGGATGGTTGTGGATTTCCAGGCGATAAGGTCAAAGGTCCGGCTGGTTCCGGTACACCGGTCGGCAAGGTATCCCTGGCTTTTTAGGTCATGGATGGCAGACCAGACTGCAATCCGGCCGGTCCGGTTTTGATCTTTCATTGGTGCACCCCGGCTTTGTTTGGTAGAAATGATATTATCCGGTGAATGAGAGATATATGAATTACCCCTGCTTGATTTCCGAAGCCTCCAAGCGATGAAAAATGGCGGGGGTATGCTTTTTTTATTCGTTTTCGTTTTCGCATGTTTTTCCTCGATTTAGCAGATTAATGGTGCCTTTTTATGACTTCTCCTGGAAGGATCAGGTTTGATAAAAATAATTGTTTTTTTAGTCATTGCAGTTCCCCGGTAATTCCGGGTCTTCTTAGAGGGTTTTTCAGTACCCCTTTATCCTGTTTTGCATGGGATCCAAATTCCGGTCAAATATTGTCAGGTTCTCAAGAAGAGCAGCAGTCTGGAATCCTTTCAGGTGATTTTCCGGGAGGGGTGTCGATTCGGATGAGGTCCTGGGGGAAACCTCACTCTTTGGTTGCATGAACGGGTATTTGAACTTCAGGTAAAGGGGGTGAAAGTGAAAATTTATATTTAAATGGTATTAAACGGAGAGGTTTCAGGATGATCCGGGAATGGTATGTGGGTTAATTTTTTTGAGATCTGAGTAAGGGTATATAACCGTTGTGGGTTTGTGTGGGCAAATGGATGTGGAGTTATTATCCCTGAGTTAATAATGGGTATGCCAAATCTTTCTCATGAATCTGTAGAGAATCATGGTGAGTTCAGAATAGGCGTCTTCGATTATTTTGAATTCGATAATTTCATATTCAAACCCGGAACCATCAATCTTTAACGATCCCTTCATAACTCCTCCAAAACTATTTCGAATATTTTTCTGAAGACCTTCCTCCACGAGAACAACCACATATGGCTTTTTTCTCTCCCGGATCATGGTATATTCCATGGTTGCCGATTGGTTGAGATGATGAGGATCGGTGTCTTTTGGGAAAGAAAAGATCAGGATATGGATATGGCTGTCTTCGATGAGTAGTTCTGATAAAGAGTAATCGCGTATGTATTTATCTGGGTTAGAGCGCGGAGCGTCATTTTCCAGGTTTTCAGAGATTCTGACATTATAGCCCAAGTTGGTATGTATATAATGCTGAAGATCTGTCAGGTCTTTTTTATGCTCTTCAAAAAATGAACCAAAGATACCTATTCTGGTTTTTTGTTTCAGAATTGCTAATTCTTCAAACCGCCTATGATTCATTGTTTATTATTACATGTTTTTCATAGAAATGAGAGTTTTGGTTTTACCAAAGTTAGTATATACTAACTGATCTATTACCTACTGAGATATTGGTTAGAAAAATTTGACTGAGGTGTATGATGGTATTGGATGGGCGAATGGTGATTCATTATAGCAATATGCTTCCCCTTGAAATCCGTCTACCGGCGATGGCTCTTAAGGATGATAAGCATTGGGCGATTTTTCTCTTTCTTTTGGAAACAGGAGAGAAAAGATTTGGTGAGATAGGGAATGAATTCAATCAAAATAGTAATAATGATCTCTATCCGGTCCTGAAAGATCTAGTTGAAGGTGGTCTGGTTCGCAGATATATCAAAGAAGGGGATGAATGGATAGATAAAAGAGCAACCTGGTATGAGGTTACAGACCTTGGAAGAAAGTACCTTGAATTTCTCGAACAATTAATATTACCAGAGTCTGTTAAAAAAATGAAGAACAAAAAAAGTGCGACCGATGAAACTGGCAAATTTGTATTTGTTGCTACAGATCTCGTAAAATATACGCAGTGTAAGAAAATTGTAACTTCATATAATAGATGATATCATGACAAAAGATCCAATAACTAACATTATTCTCACACGATATTGCAATTCCGTTAATATCCAGGCAAGTAACAATGACATGGCCCTCGATTTTATGGAACTACCCGGGCTTTTTAAGGATGGAAAACTGGTTACTGAAGGAATCAGGGTTTATATGACACATGAACATGCCAGGCTTATGGCGAATGCAATTTTATCTACTCTTCAGGAAAAAAATTTAGAGGCTGGTAAAGGAAAATCCAAGGTCTAATTTACATAATTTTAAAAAATTTCCGGCTACGTTTATCATAGGTTCGGGTGTAATCTTCGAAGCGTTATATCGGTTTATCACATTAAACATTGATCTTATTGAAGATAATTGAGAACATATCTCATAGCAGTGGTTGGTTTATCAGGTATTTCATGATTACAATTATCCGGAATTGAGGGGAAATTCTTTCAACTCACAGCAGGTTTGAAAAAACCTCTGATTTAATTGAATCAGAAATCAGTAAAAGAGAATAAAAATTATGAATAAACTAGAATTACTCGGAATAATCGCGAACGGGGAGAATTCCGGAGTAGAGTTTATTCAGGATGACATCAGGCCTGAACAACTTGGTAAAGAAGTAGTAGCCCTTGCTAATCACCAGGGAGGAATGATTCTGATTGGTGTCGAGGATGACGGAGCCATTAGTGGTATAAATCGGGAAGATCTTGAACCCTGGGTGATTGATACCGTTTTTGCCCGTTATGTCCATCCCATGATCCTTCCCTTTTATGAGACTATCCGGATGGATGACGGAAAACGGGTAGCAGTTATCTCATTCCCAGAGGGAACTTCAAAACCCTATGTCCTCAGGCATAATGGTCGGGAAGAGATCTATATCCGGGCCGGCTCTACTTCCCGGCTGGCGACCCGGGAGCAGCAGGCCCGCCTTTTTGCTGCCGGAGGAATTTTACATCCTGAACTTCTCCCTGTTCCCGGGACAAGTCTTCAGAGTCTGGACCTTGTCCGGATTCGTGAGTATCTCTCAATAATAATCAGGGATCCTGAAATCCCGGACAACGAAGAAGCATGGATCCAGCGTCTTTTAGGTTTTGGTCTACTGACCCGTGCAGCCGATGAGCGAATAATCTGTACAATTGCCGGCCTCGTCCTTTTTGGGATTTCTCCCCGGAAATTTTTACCGCAGGCCGGCCTCCGGGTGATCGTCTATGATTCTGATGATAAAACATACCATACCCTTCTTGATACTGTTTTAGACGGGCCACTCACCGGAAGATATCTGATAGACACCAATGGGACCAGAACTCTTGTAGACGCCGGCCTTATTGAACGTTTTTCTGAGATTATCTCTCCCTTTATCACTCTCGAACAATCATCCCTTTCAGACGGCTTTCAAAGGGTTAAAACCTGGCTCTATCCCCGTGATGCTATCCGGGAAATAATAATCAATGCATTTTACCACCGTGACTGGACGAGATCTGTTGATATTGAAGTGAGCAGGTATGCTGACCGGGTAGAATTCATAAGTCCTGGTTCTCTTCCAAATTCCATGACGGTTGAGAAGATGATTGCGGGACAGCGTTCTCCAAGAAATCCTCTCATCGTAGAGATGCTCCGGGATTACGGGTATGTTGAAAGCAGGGGAATGGGCGTCCGGACGAAAATTATTCCTCTGATGCGATCTGAGAACCTGACCGACCCTGTCTTTGATGCGACTGAGGATTATTTGAGGATTGTTCTGCTCCGGAAAAAATGAACCGAATTACTTTGAGCCAATCCAGTTCCTTTTTTTCTCAAGTCAATTTTTAGAGTAACTATGAGGGTGTCTTGGAAGAAATTACTTATTTCTTCATAATTTTGGGGCGATCTGAAATTTCGGGTATGTGATTGTTCCCTAGGCATAGACGACTTCTTTTAGTATTGGATCACGAATGAGTGGTTTTAAGGCATCTTCTGTGACAAGATCCACCTTTCGATGAAATATTTCTTCAAGGTAATATTTTATCCCCATGAAATTGTCAAATGTTTTTTTTCCTTTCTCAAAAGTTACCAGAACATCGACATCGCTATCCTCACGTTCATTACAGTGAACAAAAGAACCAAAGATTCCGATTTTTTCTACTCCGAACCTTTGCTTAAGTTCTGGTTCGTGGATGCGAAGAAGGGCGAGAGGATCCATATGTAAATTTAGATATCAACCGTGATATTATTTGGTTATATGCAGGTATTCAGGTATTTGTTTTTACATTGCGATTAACAGTGGCGGGGATCTGATGAGTACTGTTTGGGGATTATGTAGAGTTTTAATCGCAATTGGAGATGATATCCATTCCGGGGAACCGCCGGGTTGTGCAGAAGATTGTCCCGGGCGAATTATATCTGCATTACTGATATTGCGTAATACAAGGATGCAGAGCGTACAGATTATATTATTCAAAATTGGTTAAGAAACAGAAATACCATTGAGTTCATCGGCATATGGGGACATTTAAATAACCCAAATTTTAACCCCATCGAATTCGATGGGTTTAGAATGCAAGCAGGACTCAATAGTTTTACTCTTACTCCCAAGCAATGGATAGAAAAAACTAATGCAATAGGGATTGTTTCTAAATCAGGCAGATATGGAGGGACATATGCTCACAAGGATATTGCCTTTAAATTTGCCTCATGGATATCGGTTGAGTTTAAGCTGTATCTTATCAAGGAGTTTCAACGGCTCAAGGATGAGGAACGGAAGCAACTTGGCTGGGATATCCGGAGAAACCTGGCACGGATTAATTATCGGATCCACACCGACGCCATTAAAAAAAATCTCATTCCTGATGAACTGACCGGGGCACAAATAAGCAGGATATACGCATCTGAAGCAGATGTGCTGAATATGGCCCTTTTCGGGATGACGGCAAAGGAATGGAGAACAGCAAGCCCTGACAAAAAGGGGAATATCAGGGATTTTGCAGATATTTCTCAACTTGTCTGCCTGTCCAATCTTGAGAATCTGAATGCCCATTTTATCTATGAGAACCTGACCCAGCAGGAACGATTATAAAAACTGAACCTGATTGCCATTCACCAGATGAAGTTACTTACAAAGGATTTGAGTTTAACAGAGATCGAGGAGATGAAATAACGAAACCGATGAAAGAGAATGATGAATTATTTGTACGGGAAGTGAGATCAGCGTATGGCGAGGAGTTACAGGTGAGAAGGAGGATATCGAGAACCTAGAGCGTCTCTTACGCTAGCTCTTTCAGCTCCAGACCGATGATCAGCTGAACTATGGTATTCTCCAGATCATGAATGAGAAGCGGGCTGCGGTTGAGAAGTTCATATCGAAGCCCTCCGGACCAGGTCCGGGATGGCAGCACGGTTCTGACCCCGGAGATTGCCCGTCAGCATCGTTCATTTAATTTCTTATATTCATTAGTTCTTCTCCCGGTATTATGAGAAGGGTAATTTCATGTCCCTTCGTCGTACTCAACCGGACAGAAGTATGCGATTCCCTATAACGGCGGGGTTCTTCTCCACTGGGCAAATAAGGTCCATTAGTATTTTTGACATATCAGGTTAGAATATCAAATGTCCCGGAAATAACAGAATATTTGGATTTAAAATCACTTTGAACATCAGATGATAAATCAGCATCGATGATAATCTGTTATAGGATTTTTTGATGAAGAATTTCTCCGGAATGGTAAGGTACTGTCACTCGTACCTGTTTATCACTTTGATATATTTTATGACTGCCACTCGTCGAATAAGAGTAAAGCCTTTCTTTTCAAGAATCGGGATGAGTTTGTCAGCAGTGATCCGGGGATGTGAATGGATTAATTGCCATTATCCATGGTAAGACTTGTGTTCAAACTGATGGACCGACTCACTACATACAATCGGCTCTTCTCCGTAGAGTCTGATAGCATCCTGTATCCGTTCGTATACCTCTTCATGTGAGTTCCCCTTGGTGTAACATCCCTTCAATTCTGGAACAAATGCATAATAGCCTCCTTCGTCCTTTTCAATAATGACTGAAAATTTATATCGGTTCATGTTTTCATCCTTGGTTAAGGGATGATTTGAATTTTCCCTTAACAGAATTTCCTGTGTTCCGTCCCCATTCAAGATAGTCGCAATCTCCCGAAAGCTCTCTAAAGCCGCTTTTGATGTTCTCAATAATCTCGTTTGCCAGAACATCCGGGTCCGGAAAATAAACAATGACCAGCCAACACCGTCAGATTATCTCTTTATATGGGGTATGAGTATTTCACCTTCCTTCTAATCATTCTTCAAGACGGTCCAGTATCTCAATCAGGTCCCCTCTTCGAAAGGTAGCAGCGAGTTGTTGAAGTGAAATATCAGTTGTTCCATAAAGCATTTTCAATGCAGTATCAATCGACACGATACTTCTCTTCAGGTATTCAGAGCCTTTTTCGTCGAGCAACTGTTTTGCCCGGGAAAAATTCTGATGAGTCAGACTATGAACGGGGCATCCCAAATCTCTTAGAAGATATTTTCCCATCTGCATTGCAATAAAAGCAGATGCATATCGCAGGAATGGGGGATCCTGGTCGGTTAGTTTCCGTCGTTTTGCTTCAGGGATACGATAGATGAGTGCAGCAAGGATGGTTTGAGCACCATTGATGTCATCTCTGAATATCTGATCATATAATCTCCCAAAGTGTTCCCTGACAAAATATTTAGCCTGATGTGGCTTCTTTCTCCATACGGCAAGAATTGCTTCAGCTGCAGTTCCAGAGGAAATATCGGTTGGTTTTAAGGGTGAATCGGTTCTCTTTCTTCTATAGGTAAACCCAATTTCTTGTATATCCATCTCCAACTGGCGCTGAATGGTATCATTTGCTTTGAGATCTCGGAGGTCTACCGGGTTCTGGCTGTTTGTTGCATAGGTTATCTGCCGGACAAGATCCTCATTCTCACTTGGTAACTGGTACAGTCTGACTAATACAAAGGCATCCTGGGGGATTATGTCCGGAGATGTCTGCATGAGTGTTTTATATATTGTCATGCAGGTCTGTCCTCCGTTGATTATCTGCAGGTTCTCAACCTTTACCGGGAAATCGCCGCTCTGAAATGCATTATAGAGAAATTTATCACAGGTCAGGGTGATCCCGTTATTGTAAAAGTAAAAATTTCCTCGTTCTTCAGAGAGTAAGGTATCTCGTATGGCCTCATTCACTCGGTTTCCTGAAAGCCCCAGGTACCGCCGGATATTTCTTTCAAGGAGTCTCTCTCCGTGGCGTTCGATAAGCGAATATATCTCATACACTGCCATCCGCCCAACCAGTACCCGCGAAAAATTGAAATCTTCAACCAAGGCCTTTCCGGTGAATTGAAGGGTATCATGTACTGGTTTTGCTGCCTGCAGGATGGCTACCAGCCGATCATGGTTCACATGTTCAAATACCGCCTGGTCCCCTAGATCTGCCCTTTGGATCTCCTGGTTAGCGATATCATTCCATATCTTTCCATTATTGCATGCGATTGCCCGAATCTGGGGGATATATCCATCACGGATAAGAGACCTGATCTCCTCAACTTTTGTGGATAATCGTGGGTTTAAGAAATCAAGGGGTGTTGATGGATCAAAGAGTGCCCAGATTGCACGGATGAGTTTACTGATCCCATCCTCCGGGAAATTGGAGTTGCCCTCTAAGTTTTGCTTATATTTTCCCTGGAACAGGGTGACGGTTATCTCCTGATCACACTCGAATGAAAGATGTATTGCATCAACGCCAAAATCTCCGGAGCCTTCAGTCAGACAGTCAAAGGTCTCCTCATCGGTCAGATCCAGGACGGTCTTTACGGTGAGAAAGACAAAACTTAATGATTTCAAGCGGGTTTCATCAGTAATCCCCAGCTCTTCTTTCGCCTGGTCCCGGATCTGTTCAGAGATCTTAGTGAGACGCTGATCGATGATTGCGATATTAATATTCATTGAGTGTTCTTCCTGTTGTCCAGATCATTATCTTAATGAGTCTTGTATCGGTATAGTTCAATATGGCTCTTCTATTGCATATCTTTTTCTTTCTCTCCCCCGTTCCCATTCATGATATCCGCAATCTCCCGAAAGCTCTCTAATCTGGTATCAAAATTCATATTGCTCGTTTCCATAATAGGGCGAGGGAATTTCCGGATACACCCGGTAGACATGTTCATACATGATCTCCGCTTTCTTCTCCACCTTTTCATCGGTATATGACTCCACCGGAAGACTGGTCTTCACTATAGAGGTAGTTCCGGATTGATATCGGGATTTATGAGTGAACACACCCAATATAATGCTCTTTTGTATAAATGGATCAATCAATATAATTCAGAATGCGTGGTTCTCTACCTTGATATTTTTGATTTAAATTTGAACAATTAATTTTTTTCAGGTATCAAAGAGGGTATATTATTATCAACTCAAAAAGAATGATTTAAAGGATATTCACTCTAAATGTTCAATATACATATTGAGATGATATTTTGTCGGATGAATTAAAGGGATGGTCATGTATTGGGAAAAAATCTGATTGTGGAACTGTTCTAGCAATATTATTCCTGGTTAGTTTTATATCGTTATTAATAAATTATGGATTGTTTTTTCTTTTAATTCTGTGTCAAGCAGGAATAATATTTTTTGATGCAATAAAAATCAGGGAAGAAAACAACAATATTGGACCAAATCCTATAGTTTTCGGGATATTAACAATATTTTTATGGGTTATTTTCGTTCCTTACTATATCATATATAGAAACAGATTTGTAAATGAAGAAATCAATCCCCATAAAACCATAACAGCAATCCCTGAGAAAAATGATGCTAAACCAAAGGTTCTTGAGACACCTAATAAACCCAATTCTCTAAATATTATTCATACAGAAACACAAATAAAACCTAAAGAGGTGGTTCAAAGAGGATCAGGATTTGAAAATAATGAGATAACTAGATACAATCTTCATAATGATTTGTTAATCAAACCTGTTGAAAAATTTTTTGAAGGGCCCATTAATGTTTCTAATAACAATAGTCAGACAAACGATAGTATCCATTCGTCTGACAATTTTATTGGAAGACCCAGGAGAGATTTTCGCGATTCCATTTATTATAAAGTTAATTTATCTAATGATCGTGCCAGTTTATTGCGTCCAAAAACTCCTTCAGTAAAAAAAACTACTTATTCTGAAACAAATTATTCCCCTCAAATAAACAAAACCATTACTACCAAAGAAACCCCCTCTCTCAAATCCGATGTGCTCACTTGGGCAGGCGATTTAAAGGAAATTCAAATACACAATTATCTTATTCTAAATCCTCTAATCTACTGGACTAGTAATCCTTCTGAAAACACAGAAGCTTCATGCATCAATTTGAATCTTCAAATTGGAACACCAAAAAGTGAAGCTAAAGGTTCTTTAGGATACTGGCCTCGCTTTTTAAATATCAGTAATGATCAGAGAGCAAATTATCTTCTTTGGCTCTCAAGTGGAAGATCTGCGGAATTATCAGATATTGGTTATGCATTTTTGTTTTTTTATGGATTAGAATATCGAGCAATTATTGAAAATAAGGATATCCCAATAATTATTCAGGAAGTTAATTCATTACTTAAGAGATATACTTTTTCCGGATCTTTTAACTCGTATCTAACATCGTTTATTGCATACATTTCAGCAAAAAATCTTTCTAGCATAAATGAGGAGAATTTTACTCAATTTTTCCCTAACCTCCTTGATTTATCACATGATCAAGTTCTTGTTTTACTTGCATGGTATACAGAAAATAGTAAACCAATCGATTGGGAGATAGCGTATTCTCTCGCAAATACAATTCAGGACACTCCTAAATCAATAATTACTCAAAAGTTATCCCCTCAATTCAAAAGATTATTTGAAATAAAATTCAAATCGCAATATCCTAATGGATTGATACTCAAACCATCAGCAAGAAATTATTTAATGAAATATCGACCCGCAAGCCCTTCATTACTCCCTTATTATCAAAGTTACTCCTCAGATAGAGAATTAGAAAGTGTTGAGATAACTAATCCTCTCGGAAAAAAGAGTCAATTTAAGAAAATATTCATAATTTGGAGTGAATCAATTGAAGAACTAAATAATGCTTCCCGAAAGATAGGAAAGGGAGAACAGGAATTAACAGCACAGGCATATCAATCACTACCTGATATTTTAAAAAAGGAGATTGATCACCCAGATAAATCAAAATGGGATCTAATATTTACTTCATCTAATTATGATGGAGAAGCAACATATGTTTCAATCAGTTCTCTAGCAACATTAAACCAAATTGAAAAAAGAGATCGCCTTACACCAACTCAAAGCAGGCAATTGTTCAATATTGCTCGAGAAATCGGATATATCCTCATTCCAGACCCTCGTATTACAGGAACACCATATCGATGGGACGATAATGTCGTAATGTATCCATTACCTGATAAAAGTATATTTACATCGGAAGCCTATCCATCGACTGCTTTTATTCTCGAACTAGGAATGAGTATTGCTCTCGTGGATGGAAAAATATCATTAGAAGAACAAGACCATCTTGAACGGTTCATTTTTGGATCCTCTGAACTAACTCAATTAGATGTCGATTGTCTTAAACTATATCAAAAGATTCTCAATACAAGCCCTCCTTCACTAGAAAGGTTGGGTACACGATTAAAGGAACATCTGAATGAGAATAATAGAATAATCGTAGCAGAGTATCTTCGGGATATGGCTTCTGCAGATGGATATCTTGAGCCGAATGAATATAAGTCATTAAATAAGATTTTTAAATATATGGGTCTTGGGAAGGATGATATTCAAACATTATTCCCATTTGATTTACCTAAATCCTCATCTGAACAACCTATACAAATTTCTCGCTCTTTATCTATGAGAGAAGGAGAGGTCATAGGACAACCAGCACCTATTGAACCCTCTTTTGTCTTAAATCTAGAATTAGTAGATGATAAATTAAATAAAACGCTTAAAGTCCAAAAAATTCTACACGATTCGCTTACTTCAGAAGAAAACAATATTGAAGATGGTTCTAATCTATCTAATAATGACAGTGATTTATCAAACAATATTGAAATTGACTCTCCTAAAACACTTGATAATTCTTCCAATATCAATAATCATGGACTTCATCCAAAATATATTCCATTCTTAAAAGATGTGACGAAACCTAGTTCACTGTCTAAAATGGAATTACAGAATATTTGCAGAAATAATCGATTTATGTTGGATGCTACAATTGAAGAGATAAATACCTGGTCTGATGAGAATTACGGGGACTATCTTTTTGAAAATACAGATGAAGAAGAAATTTCATTAAATTTTGATATCAGAGCAAAAATTTTGGAGGACATAATATGACTATATCAATCAAACCACGAGAACGAACCGCAATTATTCAATCACTTAATGCCGGAGTTGTTCCACGGATCGGCCTACATCATATTCAGGTAGGGAGAACCGATGAAATTCAAGCAGTTCTTTCGGACATCGCAAAAATCAAAGATGATTGTGCCACAATTAGATTTATCATTGGTCGATATGGTTCCGGGAAAAGTTTTTTTCTGAATTTAAGTAGAACCGTTGCTTTAGAACAGAAATTAGTTGTGACTCAAGCAGATATTACTCCTGATAGACGACTTCATGCATCTAATGGCCAGGCCCGGCAACTATACGCTGAACTTATGCACAATATGTCAACCAAAGCAAAACCAGAAGGTGGAGCAATGGTCAGTATTGTAGAAAAATGGATTTCTGATTTGGATTTTACTATAAGAGAAGAAGGAAAAGACCATATTGAAGTTACTAAATCTATATATCACAAATTAAAACCTCTTCAGGATCTTGTCTCCGGGTATGATTTCGCTACAGTTGTTGCAAAATATTATGAAGGATATAATTCACAAAATGAAGTCCTTCAAAGTTCCAGTATTCGATGGTTGAGTGGAGAATATTCTACAAAAACAGAGGCATATCATGATTTGGGAGTAAGGACGATAATCAACGATTCAACAATATATGATTATTTAAAATTATGGGGCTCTTTCGTTCGAATGGCAGGTTATCAGGGTATTCTAATAAATATCGATGAAATGGGAGTGCTTTCACATCGCCTAAATAGTTCTCAAGCTCGAAATGCCAATTATGAGATGATACTGAGGATTCTTAATGATTCACTTCAGGGAAATGTGAAAAATATCGGATTTATGTTTGCCGGAATTGATGAATTCCTATCAGATAAAAGACGAGGATTAATGAGTTATGAAGCATTAGCTCGAAGACTTTCAGAAAATGAGTTTGCACAACATGGAAGGAAAGATTATTCAGGACCAGTAATCCATCTTGAAAATCTGACACCAGAAGACACCTATGTCCTATTTCATAATATTCGTAATGTGTATGCTTTTGGTGATTCCGAAAAATACCTGATCCCCAATGAGGGAATTACCGCTTTTATGAATTATTGTGCTAAAACACTTGGTTCCGAGTTTTATATGACACCAGGTGACAGTGTAAAAAAATTTGTAGGATTTCTTTCTGTTATTGAACAAAATTCTCAAGAATCCTGGCAGGAAATATTGAATATGTTGCCAAAAGAATCAAATCCAAAGCAAGATGAGACTGATTCTTCAGAATTACTTTTAAAAGATGATGATGAAGATGAATTGGTTTCTATGAAATTATAATTCAGTTTTTCCGATAAAATGATTCCACCTGCCTACTCATTATTACATCCGACAATTCAACAGAAATTAAACCAGATGAATTGGAAAATTCTTCGTCCAATTCAGAGAGATGCAATTTATGCAATTTACAACTCTACTAATCACTTAGTAATTTCTGCAAACACTGCAGCTGGGAAAACTGAAGCAGCATTTCTCCCTATATTATCCAAAATTATTGATAACCAGAATAGTGGAATCGGAACGTTATATGTCGGTCCATTAAAAGCTCTTATCAATGATCAATTTCAAAGGTTGGAACATCTCTGTGATCTATCCGGTATTCCTGTGTTTAAATGGCATGGGGATGTTTCGTCAGATAAAAAGAAAAAGTTCCTTAAGAACCCATCTGGTGTTCTTCTCATTACACCAGAATCAATAGAATCTTTATTTATTAACCACTCTGATGATCTTTCACTTCTTTTTTCTGGATTGTCCTATATCGTTATTGATGAGATGCATTCTTTTATTGGGGTAGAGAGAGGGGCCCACCTTCGTAGTTTATTATCCAGAATAGCACAATTTAGGAAATCTCCTATTAGAATTATTGGACTTTCCGCCACTTTTGGTGATACAGATCTTGTTAAAAAATGGTTGATGCCGACAAATCCTGAATCTGTGGATATCATCGATGATTCTGAAAGTGGTCGGAACATCCGATATTTAATTAAAGGATATTTTCAAGAAAAGAGTACTATCAGTACAAAACCAAATGAAGACGATGATAACAATTTTATTCATAAAATAATTAATGATATAATATTGTTTTTTAATGGACAATCGTCCCTGATTTTTATCAATTCTAAAGAAAATTTAGAATTGATGACAGATTTAGTTCATCACCATCTTGAGAAGAACGGCTCTCCTGACTTTTTTATGATTCATCATGGTTCTCTCTCTAAATCCGAACGTGAAGATGCAGAATCAGAATTAAAATCTAATTCATTGACTTCATGTTTTACTTCAAGTACCCTTGAGATGGGAATAGATGTGGGTAATCTCGCTCGAATTGGTCAAGTGGGAACACCTTGGTCTGTTAATTCACTGGTTCAACGATTGGGACGTAGTGGTAGAGGAGAAGGAGAAAGTTCAGAGATGATAATGTTCATCACCGAAAAAAAGTCAGATGATCTTATTTCTCGATTATTCCCTAATTTAATCCGAGCAATAGCAATGTCAGAATTAATGCTAGAAAAATGGTATGAACCTCCTCATGCTCATTATCAATATTACTCAACTTTTGTGCAACAGATTTTGAGTGTCATAAAAGAAAAAGGAGGAATAAATCTCCTCGATCTTTATAAAATATTAGTCAAAAATGGTGCATTCCCCTCTATCCTTAAAGATGATTATATTTCTATCATCCGAACAATGAAAAATGCTGATCTCATTGAACAGACTCCTGATAATCTCATTATTCTTGGATTGAAAGGAGAAGAGATTGTAAAAAAAATTGATTTTTATGCTGTATTTCAGACCTCTTCTGACATGGATGTCATAAATCAGGGAAGAAGAATTGGCAGTATTGCCCATACTCCTGGCTTAGAAGGAAGGAAATATTTAATATTGGCAGGAAAAAGATGGGAAATCATCAATATTGATTACAAAAAAAAGGAAATATTGGTTACTCCATCTCTTGGGGCTAAAGTCCCAAAATTTTTTGGAGCAGAATTACCTGATATTCATCCAAAAATTGTTGAAAAAATGAAAGAAATTCTCCTCTCTGACAAAAAAATTCCTTATTTGGATAAAAAAGCCCAAGAAATGCTTCAAATGGCCCGTACAACAGCTCATGATGCAAAGTTGGCATCTAAAAATTATGTAGTTGATGGAAAGGATGTTTATTGGTTTACCTGGACAGGTACAGCGAAAAACCGTACAATTGCAAAAATTGGGTTTATATCAAAGGGATTTGATATAGATTATACAAATAATTATGATATGGCGTTAAAATTTTCCAGTTCGGATTTGGAGGATATCATTGATTTTTATTCTGATTTACCTGAAAATATGCCCTCTCTAATTGAAATATCTCAAAAAATTGGAGATTTAGTCCATGAAAAATATGATCAATATATTCCAGATGTACTTCTCGCATCATCATATGCAGTGAAATATTTGGACAGCGATATTAAGGAAATTTGTGAAAAACTAATTGAGCAACAGATCCCAAAATAATACTAAATGGATCCTGAGCGGAGTTTTTAGTAGGGTATGGAGATAAGCAAATTAGAGGGAGTGGACATATTATTAGACTCCAAGGTTCTTGAGTATCATTACCGGTGATAAAACACCATATCAACGAAATAATGACTATCCCCAATCAGGATTCGTTTCAGCCTCCCTTCTAACCAGAATCCATGACCCATTTCAAGAAGAAACTCCTAAAGTTTGTCAAGGAGATGATCCTCAAGATGAGACTCTCCCATCACCTCCTGGGGTTTGAGACCAAGAAACTCATAGATATAGGGATTTCTAATATTCAATACGGTGAAATCTTTTCGGCTTTATCGTGAGCCATGGCAGAAAAGGCATTCTTATCTATCGAGAGACCGGAGCGTTCATAATAGAGGCTATGGATCTGTCGTTTCAGTTCACGGACCAAAAGAGGGTGAACGAAACATTCCGGGGAATGCCTAAGAAGAGCCATGTGGTGTATCAGAAAAATTCCGGGTATATCCGGGAGATATTTGAGGGACTTCCGATAGTTCAGATGTCGTAAGATTGTTCAAGTAAAAAAATGACTGAATGAAAATCAGAGTTGATTTGATGTTTCTTTTCTTTTTTCTTTCCACTCTAAAAAGTTTGAAAGAAACACATCCGGATCCTTAACTAACCATTCGGATCTCTCTTTAGTGTAATCCCCATGACCTCTATCATAGAGATGTAAAAATCTCACTGCATCAACTGGCCCAAGTTCACGAAATAATACTATGACCGTTTTGATGGATCTGGGCAAGGGTATCTTCAGACATATTCACCTCTTGTTAACCAAGTAACTGGATTATCACATATAATTGTATCATCAGAGGTTCTTTTAATAATAATATCCAGTCCCTCATGCAAAAACCGTTTCCTTAATAATTCTGTCTTTCAATCTGGATTTTATACTATCCTCAATGACAAGATCAACCCTATTTCCAAACTTATCTTCCAGAAAAAATTTTAGATCCATATAATTATCGAAGGTCTCTTTTCCTTCCTCAAAGGTGACAAGGATATCAATATCACTTCCCGGAGATGCATTACCGGTAATCTGTGAGCCAAAAACACCAATACGCGATATTCCAAATCTTCTTTTTAGATCCGGAAGCATAATATTGATTTCCCTAAGTACATCCATTGAGTATCTGCCTGTTTAATGAATTCAGAAAGTAAGGTATAACATGAATATTTCTTCTCTATAGTGATAATAGATCTCCCGGTAATCAGATAAAATAAATCGACCTCATACTATGACATATCAGAATTATCACACATAATTGAAGCATAAGAGGTTCTTCTCATTATTCCAGGCAAAGGTCATCAGTTGTAAAGAAGACGGCCTTTCTCTTTGAAAAAAAATAACGGGCATCTTATCGACAACTTACTATATCTGAAAAGATATGGCTCCATATCAAAAAGTCAGAGATATTCGGTGCTCTCAATAACCCATCCATCAGAAACGTATATTGGGACCGCCACCTTTACCAGCCGCTCCTTGCCGCCTGGACCGGAAAAATGAGATCCTCACCATACAACCTCTTGGAATAAACGAGGGAGAAGAACAGTTTGTCCGGGACCTTTCCGGATACTTAACATCTGAAAAGACCGGTACTCCGGGTATGAATGCTTCCTCCTCCAAAGCTATGCACGGCTGGGAGTCGGACTCTTCGAAACCGCTTGACTTTTATCCGGACTTACATCTTCTGGATGATACGGGAGGGCCACCAACAGGTAGTCTTTTTAGACCCGCATGGACTTGCACACGACACAGATAAAGACCGGGAGAAACAAAACCTCTGCAAAAACATCAGAAAAGAGTACGAACCCTTCATCCAGAGCAGGTTAAAAGAGAAAGGAATTCCAACCGAGATACTCCTTGATGCGTATAACATCTATTCCAACTCTCGATTATTTTAACGTTCTAACTAGAAAATTTTAAAGTTATAACTCCATCCATTTTTTAGTAATGAATGAAAACCGGTTAAAATCATTATCTTCGGAAATCAGATGCCTGCATCCTGCAAGAAAGGCTGTTGCAGCATGCAGTGCATCCCTGGGATTTATACGGAATTCTGTAAGGAGTTGATGTGCTGATATTATTACTTTTTCATCAACCGGAATAAATTTCAGGTTAGCAATATAGAAATATTTCAGACAATTTTACCGCATCTTCATGAGAAAACTCTTTTTTGATTTTATAGAAGTATTCATCAAAGGTAAGATATGAGGTGCATGCAGATACCGATCCATTTTCAATCATGGAAATTACCGATCTACACCATTCACCTTTTACTCCAGAGTCACCTGATGCATAAATGACCATGTTGGAATCAAGGTAATACATAATTTATCCGACTCTCTCATGGAGCATTTCATCATAATCACTATCAGAATCAATGTTTAATATCCGATTATGTTGATGTGCAAACTGAGAAAATTTACTGGAGGCCTTTCTTTCTGATGGAATAATATGTATAGAATCATCCTGCTCATAGAGAAAAATTTTTTTTCCGGGAAAAAGATCCAGGTTTCTTCTCATCTTATCGGGAATAATTATCTCTCCATTTTCTCCAATAATCACTTCAATCATATTCATGGGACTTAGTATACTAGATTTGCGTTTGATGTATTATTATTACCTGTCCTGGGTAAGAACTACTATCCTGCATTATAGAGGGTGTTGTTTGACAAATGCTTTGAAAAATTCCTTTCGCCCCTTTCTTACCAGAATCACTCCGATTGAGTGAAGTGAAAAATCACTGATGACACAGTCTGTCAAGGGTATCTTTAAACATATTCACCTCTTGTTAACCAAGTAACCGGATAGATATCGATTTAACACGGTATGATCCCTTCATGAGATGGCCCAACAAATAAGAAAAAAACATAATGATCGGTTTCGTGAAATTCTTACCCGGCATATGCCCCGGTGGCAGATGTACCGGAATGAACTGAACGAGGCACCGTTAGGGCACGATGATTGGCAGGAATGATCCTGGTTTCGAATAAAAAGTAAAATGAGTTTACTCTTTTTTCACCGTTACCTTCTTTCCCTGCAACGTAACGGCAAGTTTTACTATCTTCTCCATGGGTACCCCTGCATGGAGCAAAGCAGCCATATACTCCTTCTCCCGTATCTGGGCCAAACCATCAGATGCTGCTTTCACTCCGTCTCCCTCCTTTTTTACACTCTTAAATTCGATAATGTACCCGATTGAATATGATCCGGTCTTCGGGATCATGAGGATGTCGGCCCTGCCATATCCCGCTTCGACATTGGATCGAATTTCATATACATTCCGAAGATTTGCGAGCAGCCCAAGAACGAAAGCATGAAAGACAGCCTCAGGGAGTTTTGCCACATCATACACACTCACAAGGCCCAGGATCAGATCGGAAAGCGTCTGCTCGAGGACAGAAGGGGTCTTATTCTCGAGAAAAAAAGAGATAAAATCTTTAATCCCGGCACTAATAGTTCCAGTTTCATATAACCGATTCACAAACTGCCGGTATGCAAGAAAAATCTCCCGATTTGGAATAGAAAGGGCATACGTTAGAAGATTTGGATCATATTCTGCAAATTTTGGGTCATCTGCCTTCAGGTAACCAGAATAATAGAGTAAACTCCAGATATTTACCGGATTTTTTCCGATATCTCCAAAGGTAATATTCTCAGAGAGAGGATATCTAAGTTCCTCCCCGGAAAGCAACAACTCAAGATCCCGTTTTATCAAAAGCCCCCCTGATGTAAGTTCCTCATATACGAGGGCGTTCGAAGAAGTATTCAGCCATTTCGGAGACGGAGGGTTTGGAATTGCCTGAATATAACTGATAAGAGACCAGGGGTTGTATATTATGTGACCACCAAACGAATATCCATCAAACCAGTCCCGGATGATGTCTGCATGGCCTTCGACCTCAAAAGCGGTCAGAATACGGGAAACCTCCTGCTCGGTAAACCCGAATTTATCTGCATAGGGGCCGATCATAAGCGGGCTTGCGACATCCAGATTGTTGAGATCAGAAAAGATGGACTCTTTGGCAATTCGAAGAATTCCGGTGATGACAGCACGGTAGAGAACCTGGCCCTGCTCCGGTTTTAATCCTGCTCCAAGCCATGATCGCATGAAATCCGTCATTTCATTGTAATATCCCTTGGAAAAGGCTTCTATCATGGGGGAGTCATACTCGTCTATAAGGACGATGACCGGCTTTTTGTAAAAGTGGTAGCAGTGAGAGATAAGTTCTTTCAGGCTGTTATAAAGTTCATGTTCTGGTGATTCCTCCTTACAAATACGAAGATACCGGTCCCTGATCGCTTCAGGTAAGGATTCACTAATTGGTAAAAATTCTCTGTATAATCTCCCAATCTCAGCTTTTGTTGCCTTGATAAAGTGATCATACGAATCTCTTTTAAGATCCTTTAAGCTAATAAAAATAACAGGATATTGTCCCTGATGCTTCATATATTCAGGGTAATCAGCAATAGCACACGAATCAAAAAGGTAGGCACGGCTCTCCTCTGATCGTTCAAAGAAGTACCGCATCATCGTCATATTGAGGGTCTTACCAAAACGCCGGGGGCGTGGAATGAGGGTTACTTCGTTTCCATCAATTATCTCTTTGATAAAGAGAGTTTTATCAACAAAATATCCCCCTTCGTCACATAATTTTTTAAAATCGTCAGTACCTACCCGGAATTTCTTAATCATACAGTCCCTGTCTATGGTATATTCTTTCTTTTTCCCAGTCATATGCCTTTTCATCAGTAATACTATTGAATTCCACCAGGCTTTATAGTGAATAGAGAAATGGTTAAAGGATAAGGGTATTGATTTAAATGGTTTGGGAAAATGCCACTCATAAAAAATTCACCGAGAAAGAAAATTGGAGATCTTCTGCAAAAAGCCATAAATCTCCACTCTCAGGACAGAAATCAGGAAGCATTGAAACTTATCAATCAGGCATACAATCTTGCTCCAAACGATCCATTTATTCTTACTCTTCAGGGATGTATTCAGCTCAGATGTGGCCTTTTTTCTGAAGCAGCCGAATCCTGCAGGAAAGCACTCCGGATTAACCCTACAGAGTATGATGCGTATCTGTATCTGGGATTATCGCAATTAGAAGGAAAAGATTATCAAAACGGTATCGAGAGCCTGAATACCTACCTGAAACATAAATCGGATTCATCATATGCCTGGAATGGACTTGGGGTTGCCTTTCTTAATACCGGTCAGTATACGGATGCGGCTTTAGCATTTGAGAAGGCTTCAGGTTTAAAAGGGAATAGCGGCCGGAATATACCTTCATACCTTGAAGCCCTGAGCCATACGCTCGAACCATCTGATCTCCTGGTTCGTATTAACACGTTTCTTGAAAAGGATCCCAATAATATAAAAATTCTTGAGCAGAGGAATATCTGTCTTCGTCATCTGGGGAGATGTGACGAAGCCAAAGTCTGTGAGGATAGGTTAATTCATCTTATCAAAACCTCAAAAATCAGGTGTATTGAACGAATTGAGATGCTTGTCAGGAATGGAAAATTTGAGGATGCTAAAGAACTTCTTTCATCCCTCACGAAGGAGGAGAGAAATCAGGAAGGAGGACTATATTATAGAGGGTTTATTGAACTTCAGACCGGAGAGAATAAAAAGGCAATAGAGATCCTCTCTTCTGGAGCGAAGCAGTACCCTCACAACGCATTTTTTTATTGTTTTCTTGGAATGGCATATTTTCGGGAGGGAGATTTCGAAAAAGCATTAGATTCGCTGAAAAAAGCGGAGATGAAAATAACTCTTCCCTGGACGTATCGTGTGCTTCAATGTCAGGTTTTAATGACCCTGACAAGGTATGATGAAGCGAAGGCAATTTTCGAATCAGAAGATGCATTTTCAGAAAAATCCCCTTTACTCTATGATATGGCTCACACTCTTTCCAATAATCGACTCCCTGATCAGGCACTGATTGCCGCACAATGGTATGCGAAAACTCATCCGAATGAGAAGAATGGATGGAAACTTCTTGGAAAAATATATGAAGACCTCGAACTTTTTCAGGAGGCAGAAGAGGCATACCGGAAAGGATTAGAGATTGCTCCTGATAATGAAGATCTCCTCCTCTCATTGGCATCCGTTCTTGAAGAACAAGAGGAGTATGAGGATTCCCTGGAGATAATTGAAGGTGTTCTCGAAAAAAACCCGAAAAATTATGATGCTCTTATCCATAAAGGATATGTTCTTGGTCTTCTGGAAGAGTATGAGAATGCATATGAAATTTTTGAGTTTTTATCTGGTGAGTTACCTGATAATGAGGACGTCTGGTGGGATTTAGGATGGATAGAAAGTTGCCGGGACAATCAGAAAGAGGCAATTAAAGCTTATTTAAAGACGATTGAATTAATTCCGGAAGAACCTGCAATCTGGGATAACCTTGGGTATTGCTACGAGATGACGGGTGAATCAGAGAAAGCAACCGAGGCATATTTCCGTTCAATAGAACTCGGATTGGAAGATCCGGAAATGTTTATGAGACTTGCTGATCTGTTGATCTCGGAAGGAAAATATGAAAAATCTCTCGAATTATTTGATCAGATAATCACCCTGAAACCTGATGATGAAGAGGTCTGGAAGGTCCGGGCTGATATCCTCTATGAACTGTCACGGTTTTCTGATGCACTGAAGTCAGTGAACACGGGGTTGGCATTGAATCAGAATAACCGGGATATTATCCGGCTAAAGGGCAAAATCCTGAATAAAATGAAAGGATAAGGGAATAAAATAATCCTCAATTTTTACCCCCTGGCTATGCATGGTTACATAAACTCATGTGAATTAATCCCCACATGGCATTTTATTCTGTTCTTCCTGAACAAACTTATTTTGTATCTGTTCAGTTTTATAGCAATCTCGAATGAACTCTGCAACAGGTGTCTTTTTTGATTTCGAAAAACTGTTTCCTATTTCATAGAGAACAGCATCAGTAATCCATATTTGTTGATACTGAAAAAGATCGTGAGATATCGCTAATGCTTTTTGATGATATTTATCCTCCGGTGTAAACATTGCAATCACAAAGGAAGTATCAATAAACACCGATTTCATTCTGTATTTCTACTCTTTTTGGGTGTTCCATAGAGATAATGATCATGTTCTTCAGAAAAGTCTGAAGGACCAGAAATTGTTCCTGCATTTTGTATTAAAAATTCTATTGTATGAACTGGTTTTTCAGAGGATTTTTTTTCCACTGTTAAGAGATATTCAGTATTTGGCTCCAGATCAAGTGGTTCATGTACTTTGAATGATGAACCATCATAAATCGCTTTCACTGTTATTGCTCCCATTATTCACCTCTGATAATCTCAATAAATTTTGGTTTGGAGTATATCCGGATAATAATATCATTATTTTCCAATCACATAAATTAATGTGTTTGATTGGATCATTTCAGGTTTTGTTTTTTTCTTTGAGAAATTATCGGGATCTCAATTTGCCCTGGTTCAGATGATCTTATCTTTCATTATGTCAAATCAGATACTTTTTCACCGTCTTTTACATCTGAAATCCCCGGATACCGGAAAGCGACATATATTATTGAGCATCAAAGGACCTCACAATTTCTCTATCCATCGCTCATCAAACCCAGCGGTTCCCTAAACCCTGTCCTCTCCTCCTCCCGATTGCCATTCGTTTTCCTGGACATATATACTCTCGTCCAATACTGTATGTCACACCTGTGACAGGGGAAACATCGAACATGGCAGATTTTGTAACTAAATCAACCGTAAAAAGTGCAGAACGGGTTCTCGCCAGCCCGTTTGCAAGTAAGGAAGCAATGAACACCATCGTCAGTGGCATTATCACCGACAATCCATGGAACTGCACACCCTATACCTCCGGAGGAGAGACCCTTTCGGCAGTCCAGAAGAGTTCCGAGTATTACACCGGAAAGGTGGTATACGAGAACACGGAAGGAAAACAGGTCGGGTATGTAACCATACGGGCCGGAACATCCGGAGCATTTGACACCCTCGTTTCAACCGTGCTTGCCAATACCGCAATGGCAAGTGCAATGGGCGGGACTGCATCTCATGACAGTTCGGAGGACAGTTTTTCAGTCACCCTGAAATGTCACACCGAAACCGGAGAACTCTATAACGTCGCCTTCAAACGTGACCGGGTGAGTATCTCCAGTTTCGAATCAGACAGCATCCTGACCGCCATAGAAACCTGGGCCGACACTGTTCCTGCTCTGGCCTGATTCCTTCTCTTTTCTTTTTTCCGGGAAGTGAGAAATGAATCGGATATATGCCCTCACGGGCATTTTTTGTCTGCTGGTAACCGGATTTGCCGCTCAGGATTCGATATCGTCCAGTATTGTTTGTGACGGGGCATCATGGGTCTCTTCGTCGGTTATCAGCCAGGGTCAGACCTATGCAGCACATCTCTTTACCACCGATATCGCAGCATTATTCCGGAACCTTGAGGTAAAAGACAATGGAGAGGTCCGGACAAGCACCAATGCCCGGTCTTCCGGGCCAATCGGAATGGATGAGTATACCACCCAAAATTCCGGCATAGCAGGAGAGCAAAACCTCTGTGTATTCAGCCTTCCGGAGAGCAACACTCCCTCTGATTCGAAGATCTGGTATACGGGACTGATGAAGTCCGGACAGTATGTATCGACCAGGGATCTTATTCCGGGAAATGATGCCGTTACCATGGTAAACGGGTCAGGTATCATACTGGTAAGGGCAGAGTCACGGGATTTGAACCGGACGATAACTCATGACAGTGATGCTATCGGCAACCTCAATCTGACCGAGGGGATACGTTTCGGAGGATAAATGAGTGTTGATAGTATAATCGGGTATATCTCAATTCTGGTTTCTGTCATAAACGGGATTGGCACCTTATACCTCTATATCCGGCATATCCGGAGTGCACAGGATGTATTCTGTTATCTCCGGGCTGATGAATCCGGGGAGGTGGAGGTGATAGATAATCTGGTCCGGAGATAAAACAGGAGATAATCCTGTCTTTTTTATATTCCTGCTGATGACGGTACCATGACGGAGATATCATTAAATAACCCGGGATTTAGGGAGAATTCAGATCAGAGATGATTTTTTTCTGCCTCAAACACTTCATCGATAAGCCGACCTGACTCCCCGGCCATATAGAGCGGTATTGATAAAATATCATCATGAAAAGAGAGTTCTCCTTCCCAGAACCGAATTCCGAATGGTGGTTTTTTCTCCTCTATGAATATTCGAAGCGAACGCAATCTTCCTGTCGTTCCCGATTTTACTTCTACCGGATATATTCTTCCTTTTCTGGCAATGCAGAAGTCTATTTCACTCGAACTACCTTGTTTATCTCGTGCCCAGAAATAGAGTTCTGAACTGATATAGGGATCTTCGAGTGCCAATAATTCCTGGCCGATAAACTGTTCTGCTAAATTTCCTTTATTTATCTGCATCATCTCTTTCTGGCTTAAAATTTCCGCATTTAATCCACAAAGATGCTGCATAAGTCCGATATCCAGAAAAATAAACTTCTGACGGTTTGAAAGTTTCGCCCGAAGGGGAAGTCCTGATGCATCAGTACTAAAGACCGGAGTTATCACCCGGGCAAGGGTCAGGAGGTGTAATGCCGTCTTTAACTCTCGGGATCTTGATTCCCGGTCAATATTTACGTATTTTATCTGTTCTGATACCATCCGGGGGATAGCAGAAAAAACGGTCTGGAGATGAATTAATTCTGATGATTTGGCATATTTACTAAAATCACGTTTATATGTTTCTATAAGTGAATCCTGAACATAGGAAGCCTCCAGTATACTTTTTGTCTCAATATATGAAACGATGACTTCAGGCATTCCTCCAAGAATAACAAATGTCCGGAGAAGCACGAGGAGCTGTTCATGAACTGCCGGAGGGATAGAATCGGAATATGAAATGGTATTGAGGTAAGATATGAGATTGTCTTCGCCCATTGCCTTCATGAATTCATAAAAGGAAAGAGGAAACATATTTAAAAACTGGATTCTTCCAACCGGCATCCGGATACCTTCGGTAAATGCAAATTCAAGGAGTGAACCAGCTCCTATTACAAAAAGATCCGGGCGTAATTCTTTAAAGTACCGAAGGGAAGTTATCGCATTTGGGCATTCCTGTATTTCATCCAGAAATAGGAGTGAATTCTTTGTGATTCTCACCCGAAATAAGAGTTCTATCTGGGTGATTATGGAATCGGGATCTCTTGAGTCAAATATTTTGATTAAACCCGGATTTAAATCAAAATTTAGAGAAATCACTTTATCAAATTCGGTTTTGCCAAATTCCTCAACACTAAAACTTTTTCCTACCTGTCTTGCACCCCTGATTAAAAGAGGAGTCCGGTGGGTTTTTTTCCAGGATACCAGATGAGAGGTTATCGTTCGAAACACGTGTCTTTTGATATTGATGATATGGGTATAAATACTTTGGCTAAAATAGGGGGTAATTATTACCAATGTTTGGTAATTTTAAGGGGTAAAAAAATCCCGCCGTGGTTGAAAGACAGGGCTTTTTCTCCGGACAGATAAAACTATGGTCTATCTGGTGAACATTCTTAAAACCATGTATCGTTCATCCACATTCTTTTTATCAATGGAATCGATTCAAAATCTGAATCTTCTGATATCATATATTTCACATCAAAACTCATCGCTGTTGCAATGTGAATGGCATCACGAGGTTTTAATTTGTAATGAGAGAAGAAATATCCGGCTGATTTTATTATCTTTTCATCAACCGGGATAAATGACAAATCATGTAATTCAAAGAGAAAGGAAGAATATTCTTCTGCAACAGCCCGGTTAATCCTCTTTAAAAGAGCATAGGTAAATTCATCCCAGGTCAGATATGATGTAATCGCCTTAATATTATTATTTTCAACTCTTTGAAGAACATCACGAGACCATCTCCCTTTATCGGAGTTATCTATTGCAGCGTATATGAAGACATTTGCATCGATATAATACATGCTTTAAAGATCCAATCGTTCCTGTAATTCTAAATCGTATTGTTCATCAGATTGATAATCATTAATTTGAACCTTTTCGGCTAGAGCCTTAAATTTTGCCACAATGGTATTTTTTTCAGGAATTATGACTATTTTCCCATCCACTACTGATATCATAACATGGTCACCTGGAGAAAAATCAGCCTCTCTCCATATTTCTCTGGGAACAATTAAATCCTTGTCTTCCGAAATTACCGTTTCCATTCTTCCTCTTGTTTAGATTGTCACTCAAACTGGTTATGCATTTCTGATCTTCAAAAGGATAATTTATTATCTAATAATCATTCTTTCAGTTCCGGAGGGAGGATATCCCACCGCTTTGGTGTATATGTCACTTTGGAGACGATTTTTCCTTCTACCAGGTCCTGGCACGTACGAGCCAGAAGGTCAAGTTTATCACGGTATTCCCACATGAAGCTTTTAATGAAAAGATCCTCGTTTGCAAGATAAAATGCCTGAAGATCAACCAGTTCTTCCTCATGATACCTGGCCTCAAATCGCTCCATGACCATCCGTTCTACAACGGAGTCATCCTTAATCTTTCCAAAAGAACCATAGGACCGGATTTCATACCACCCTTTTCCGGTAACATAATTGGTTACAAATAGTTGGGATCATCGGATTGTGAAGTAATTCCGGGTGGATTTTTCATGTCAAGCCCGGGTGTTATATCCGATGCAGTTGGAAGGGCAGCAATCAGCGTTTCAGGGGATACAGCGAATGCTGATGAAATGAAGCAGGAGAGAATCAGGATTGTAAAGATTAAAAACCGGAGAGCCGGGACCGGCAGGTTATCAGGAACCATCGTGTTTATCATGATACCTCCATAAACTCCGGATCGGGAGATCATTCATCGGATTTTGAGATCAGACTGCCGGATTCTTGATTATCTTACATCATTTGGTATGGATTTCCAGTCAGGTCCGGGGTTTTCGTGGAGGAGTATTCACCCTTAAGATGATAAGAGTATGGATGAATTGATGTCCATAGGTGACCTTTGGATGAAAATATATCCGTTCTGGTTTTAATATCCTATTCGTATATTTTTTTATCAAAATTTGTGAGGAAACCTGTGGTAATTTCACGAAGCCTCAACCTCGATTACAGAGGTGAATTTTTCGGATGAAGTAAATGAGGGGTTGATATCCGGAATTTTAAAGCCTTATCAGGAGGGTTTTTTCAGAATTATCAAGGACCGATTTGAATTGATCAGAAACGGCATGATAATCAACGATATCCACAGATATCGGTATCGAAGAAAGGGAAAATGCCTCCTTTAAGGAGTTAATTACTTCCGGAGAAATCTCGTCCGTCCCTTTGATCACTATATCAAGATCTGAAAACTTCTGATATGTGCCTGAAACCCGTGAACCAAATGCAAAAATGTCACAATTTTTCAGATGAGACTTCAGGATGGTCAGGATCTCCTCGAGATATATCGGTTCAAGGCTCAGCATTCTGTCTCTCCAGAACCGAATATAAATATGATGCTTCTTCAAGCAAAGCAGGGGCCAGGAGAAGGACTTGTTCAGCCTTTTTTCTATCATAGGTATGAAAAGTGATATTCCTGGCATCGGTAAATGTAAACCAGAGTGTTGGATCTAAAATCAGTTCTTTTCGTGCTGCAGTTCTGAAGATATCCCGTTTTGTCAGGGGTGATGCTGCCTCCGGGGAGATATTAAGTGAGATCCACCGGACCATAAATTTGTATGAAAGTTCATACGTGAACTCAAAATTCTGAATAACTCCGGCCTCGATTACTTCTCTGACATTATTCTGCTCATTCCAGGCATTATCTTTATACTGACAGACCAAAATTGCATTATTCATAGAAGATATTGCCTTTTTGAGTGATGTCAGATCAAGCATTTATAGAGCTTCTCACAATAAACAGATATAGGTATTGAGAATTCATCAAAACTTTCCATAACACCGATAAAATTTCCCTTTCATCAGGATATGAGTCGGTTCAGTGACGTCAGGTCTTATCGTAATCACCAAAAGCAAAGCCGGATAAGTCTGTTAACCCCCGGATCTCACGGATGAAAATTAAAAATATTGGACCTTACCTTTGTATATATATAAACTATGGGGATAATTCTCTCTCAAAAGGGTTAATAGACTGCTCTTCCAATCACTATGTCTAAATATTTCTCCGGACAATTGGCCGGAGACAAGAATGGAGAAAAATAACCTATGCTCACTCCGGATGTGGCAGATATAAATACTCAATCACAAACAAATCACACAGATAATATCTCTCTTCTCTACGTAGATGATGAACCTGACCTTCTCTTTATTGGAAAACTCTTCCTGGAGCGGATTGGTGGATTTACCGTTGAGACGATAGCCTCAGTTCATGAGGCGATAAACTCTCCTCATATCGGCTCTTATGATGCTATTGTATCAGATTACCAGATGCCGGACATGGATGGCATTGCATTTTTAAAAGTCATCAGGGAGAAATATGGTGATATTCCCTTCCTTCTTTTTACCGGAAGAGGCCGTGAAGAGATCGCCATTGAAGCCATTAATAACGGAGCAGATTTTTACATTCAAAAGGGTGGAGAACCAAAGGCACAATTTGTTGAACTGGCTCATAAGATAAAACAGGCGGTGCGGCGAAGGCGGGCTGAAACTGAACAACTGCAGCAGTTTAACGAACTGGTAAGGACCAAAGAAGCCTTACAGGAGAGTGAGGGCAAGTTTCGTGCACTTGTTGAAACCACCCCTGATGCTATACTAAACGACATAATTAATTGCGCATAGAGAACGTAATTCAATATTTGGCTCAGCCCATCTATCAAATACATCGGTCACACATTCTTTTAGGGCAGTAATAGTAGGAAAAAACCGATTGTGCGTCCCTATGTAGCGCTCTCGTTTCCACACATGTTCAATCGGATTCAGCTCAGGACTATATGGGGGTAAAAAAAGAAGTTCTATACTTCGCTTATTACTTTCAAGCCAGGGAAGTAAAATTTTTGCATGGTGATATCTTGCATTATCTAGAATCAACAAAATTTTTTTTCTTGGTGGTTTATATTCGAGAATTTGATTTAAATGATCTAAAAAGGTTTTTGCATTGAAAATTTGTTGCAAAGAATACACTAACCTACCATCAGAAACATTGACTGATCCAAAAACACTGACTTTTTTTCTCGTTGGTTCTTGTTTCACAACAGGATTTTTAATATCATTTGGAATCCACATTTTACATCGAGTGCCATTTTGTTGAAAATGGCATTCATCTGAACTCCAAATTTCATATTTTCCGCTTTGGAATTTACGTTTTAGTTTTTTTTAAAACTCTCCTGTTTTTTTGGATCTGATTTTGAACTGATTGGTCGGGGTTTCACCTGACGATACTCTAATTTATGGAACAGTCTTTGACATTGGCGAACACTAATCATTATTCCATACGTTTTTTCAATGTGATAACTAAGCAGTTTCCCGTCCCAGAGATTTTGTTCATAATCAAGTGATATTGGGTCTTTTCTTAAAATTTGCTTGATTTCTTCTAATTGTTGGTTTGAGAGAGAAGAAGGCCTTCCCGTTCTTTTTTCATCTCTTAAACCTTGAAAACTATCCTCATTAAATTGATTTACCCAATTCTCAATGGTTTTTACCGTATGACCCAAAATTTTTGCAGTTTCTAAACAAGAATATCCCTTTGAAACAAGTAATACTCCATGTAAACGATGATTATAACGTGATTCGTCATTTGTCATAATTTCTGATTGTATTATGATAGCCATTGTTTCAGCATTTACCACTTTCAATCGCCGCATATGAATATATTGGGGAGTCATTATTAATAAAATATTATGTCGCTCCCTATATCTGGGAAATTGACCTTACCGGAGTATTCTCCTATGTAAGTCCGAGATGTGAGGATATTGTCGGGTATAGTTCGGATGAACTGGTCGGGAGTTCATTCTTTTCCATTCTTCACCCGGACGGACAACAATTACTTCAGAACTATTTTAACAATGTAAGTAACCGAAAACCCGGCCTTGCAACCTTTGATGTTCCGGCGGTGCATAAAGATGGAAGTTATAAAATTCTTAACTGCAGGTCATATCCCCTGATTAATTCCTCCGGGGTCATTACCGGATTTCGTGGGGTTACCAGTGACGTAACCGAACGGATGCAGCATATACGTGCACTCCACGAGAGTGAAACGCGACTTCGTTCCTTTTTTGAAGCGACAAGTGAGGCAGTCTCACTCATTGATGAAGATGGGATAGTAATCGAGTGGAATCCTGCTTCTGAAAGAATCTTTGGAATTAGAAAAGAGGACGCTATCGGGATGACCGCCTGGGATCTTATGATTCAACTGATTCCACCTGAAGATAAGGATGAAAATACCCTGAACCATATTACAAAATCTTTTAAGAGTGCATTAACGACTGGAGTAGCAGGTTTCAAAGGCCCGAGGATATTTAACGCCATCAGTATTGATGGGAGACGATTGATCACCCGAAAGACGGTTTTTCTCATGAAAACCGATAAAGGATACCGGTTTGGTGCAATTTCGCAGGATATTACCGAGGAGAAAAATATGGCAGAAGCTCTTCGGGATAATGAAGAACGGTTCCGTGGAATGGCAGAACGGTCTCCGGATCTTATCATCATCCTGGATAAAGAGCGGAATATTTCGTATGTCTCACCATCTGCAAAGACTATTATCGGTTATACTCCCGAAGAACTGATTGGAAGATCTGTTGATTCAGCTTGTGCACCGGTTTTTTCGAATGACCTCCCCAATTGCGAAGATATTATCCAAAAGATTACCGGTGCTGTTCCCACCGAAAATGAGGAGCTTCAAATCTTTAAAAAGGACGGGACCGGAATATTTGTCAATCTGTATGCAATTCCGATAATTCGGGATGGTATCGTTTCCGGAACCCAAATTTCGATGCGGGATATCACTCAGAATAAACTGATAGAACAACAGCTCCGTATTTCTGAAGAGAAATTTGTGACCTTGTTTAAAGGAAATCCAATCCCCTTAACGCTTGTGTCCGCTGGTACCGGATTTTTCACCGATGTGAACGATGCATTTCTCCAGAACTCCGGGTACAACCGCGAAGAAGTGATAGGAAAATCCCCTTCTGAACTGAATATTTTTGTAAATGAATCAGAATTTGCAGAATTCTCAAAAGATATCCGGGAGAATTACCATGTCCGGGGAAGGGAACTGAAATGTCGAACAAAGGACGGAGAAATAAAAACCTGCAGGTTCTCTTCCAGTATTATCATGATCCAGGGGATGCCCCAGATCCTCTCATCCGTTGAAGATATTACAAAGGAAAAGCAGAATGAGGCTGCAATGCGGGAGAGAGAGGAGCGATATCGTTTAATTATGAAAAATGCCCATGAAGGGATTATGATGAACGAACTTACCTCTCATGGTCCGGGAACATTTTATGATGCAAATGAATCTGCCTTAAAAATTCTTGGGATGTCTGATGAAGAGTTGAAAAACAAAAGACTCATCGATCTTGATACTCCGGAGATGAAAGCCCGGGCTCCGGCAATGATGCGGAAGATCACAAAAACCGGACATGCTGCGTTTCAGACACACTATATCGCACCTGACAACCAGGAAAAGATAATTGACATCAGTGTCTCTCTGTTTGATCTCAATCAGGTACCTACGATGCTCTCGATTATTCGTGACATCACCGAAGAGAAGGCTGCAGAATCGGCCATAAATGCTATGGTCACCGGTCTGGTCGGAGCGACAGGTATCAAATCTCTGGATCGGATTGTGTCAAGTATCAGTACATGGCTTTTTGCCGATTGTGTCATGATTGGTGAGCTTTCCCCGGATAGAAAGTATGTAAAAGCCCTTTCGATGATTTTTGAAGGGAAGAAGATTGATAATTTTACATTCCGGCTTGAGGGCACTCCATGTGTCGATACCATTAGTGAAGGTTTTGCATTTTATCCTGACAATGTCACAGAAGTCTATCCTGAGATTAGGGCGATAATAAACCGGGATTTCAGGGGGTATATCGGAGCACCGCTGAAAAATTCGGAGGGTGATATCATTGGAGTTTTGTGTATCCTCTCATACAGTCCAATAAATCCGGGGATTTCGGTTCAGGAGATCATTGATATCATTGCAGGAAAAGCCGGAGCAGACATTGAGCGGTCACAAATTGAACGGGTTCTCATAGAAAACGAAAAAAGACTTGCCGAAACGATGGAGATGGCAAATCTTGTAAGCTGGGAGTATGACATTGCATCACAGCTTTTTACCCTGAATGACCGGTTTTATGCAATGTATGGAACTACGGCAGAGAGAGAGGGCGGGTATGAAATGACTGCTGAAAGGTATACCCGTGAATTTGTTTATCCATCTGACATTCAAAAATTACTTGAGGAGGCCCGCAGGACGTTAGAGGCCTCTGATCCTGATTTTATCTCTGATTTTGAGCACCAGATTATCAGGAGGGATGGTGAGGTTCGTAATATCTCTGTCAGGGTCAGGGCGGTTTTTGATGAACATGGGAACCTGGTAAAGACGCACGGGGCCAACCAGGATATCACCGAACGAAAAATTATCGAAGAGGCGGTTTTAAATGCAAATCGTCAGTTAAACCTTCTCTCAAGCATAACACGGCATGATATTCTGAATAAAATATCTGTTTTCTATGGATATCTCCGGCTTTTGGAGATGGAATCTGATAATCCTGCAATATTAGAGTATGTGCAGAAGATGACTGAGGTGATTAAAAAAATCCAGACACAGATTGAATTTTCACGGGTCTACCAGGATCTCGGATCACAAAAACCTCTCTGGTTCTCTCTCTCATCAATTCTTCCCATATCATCAGTGCCTGATACGGTTCATTTTTCTGATAATACCTCCGGGATATCCTTGTTTTCAGATCCCATGCTGGAGCGGGTTTTTTATAATTTACTCGACAATTCAATCAGACATGGTGAGCATGTAACTGAAATATCTGTCTTTTCACAAGAGAGAAATAAATCACTGACTATCATCTATGAAGATAACGGAGTTGGAATCCTCCCCGAAGAAAAAGAGAGAATATTTGAGAGGGGGTATGGAAAGAACACCGGTCATGGTCTGTTTCTGGTCCGGGAAATTTTATCGCTCACAAACATCACCATAAAAGAGACCGGAACATATGGAAAAGGGGCAAGATTTGAGATAGTAGTCCCCTCCGGGTCGTACCGGATAACCCAGTAACCATTAGCCTGTTAACACTCACCTGGCAGGGGAGTTATGAAATTATCCGGTATACTCCTTTTGGTACCTTTATCTCGAACCTGGCTCCTTTTCCCGGAACTCCGGTCTCCTGTATGGTAATGCCGGTAAGAAGCAATATCTCTCTGACCAAAAACAGTCCGAATCCGGTATTTTTCCCGACACCGCGTTCAAAAATCTCTTCTTTTTGATCAAATGGGATGCCGGTTCCATTGTCTTCCCAGGTGATGATAAGCCCCTGTTCTGAATCATGTGCTGAAACCTGGATGTCAGATACCGATTCTCCATGCCTGATGGAATTATCGAGAAGGTTAAAAAAGACTTTTTCAAGCATGGGATCTGCATATAACGAGAATTGGTGAAGTTCTGTTGTGTAATGAATAGAGACTGGCGGGACCGACCTTGGCATCACTGAATCAAGGATAAACCACTGGGGTTCTTGTGAGCCTAAGTCCTGGTACACCCGGGTAAATTCAATATTCGACTGAATATCTTCGGTAGCCATGGTAATAATCCGAAGGTAATCAGCAGTTTTTGGACTCAGGTATTCAAGTTCAGCAAGAGAGAGATAACTAAAAATTACCGAGACTTTATTGAGGATATCGTGCCTGGTGACGCTGGTCAGCAGGCTGAGCTGGTGATTTGCAACCTTTAAAGCTCTTTCAGTGTGCTTTCTTCGTGTTATGTCCCGTGCAGCACCGACAAAGCCTGAAAAGAGATCTCCTGAATAGACCGGCCGTATCATTATCTCTGTGCAGACACGGGTCTTATCTTTGCGGATGAACTCTAATTCTACAACTGTTTTGTCAGGAACGCGTTTGTTGTCCATAAGTTGGTCCATCCACAAATAATGATGACTGACTATCCGTTCATAGGATTGGGGGGAGAGAATGTTTTTAAATCGCAACTTCTGCATTTCAGAAGGAGTATACCCAAGTAAGTCGGTGACAGAAGGTGAGATGTAGGTGATTCTCATTCGTTCATCGGTAGTCCAGATGACATCATGGACATTATCTGCAAGTAACCGGTACCGTGCCTCACTCTCCCGTATCTTTTCTTCTGCCTCCTTTTCTGTGGTTATGTCCTGGTCAACCCCGCAATATCCGGTAAAGGTTCCCTGTTCATCAAACACCGGTGTGCCACTGGTCTTCAGGATGATGGTTTTCCCATTTTTATGCTGGTTCAGATTGATAAAATCTGAGAAGGGTTTTTGTGAGCCGAATAATTTTTTGGCAACTTCAATCTGTTCTTCCAGTACAGATGGTTCAAAGAGTTCAAAAAACCGGACTTTTCCGACAATCTCCTCCGGTTTTAACCCCAGGATTGCTTCCACTGCAGGACTTGAGTAGGTATATGTCCCGTCTGCATCCACTTCCCAAACCCAGAATCCGGCATTGATGGTTGTTGCAAGGAACCGTTGTTCACTTCTCCGGAGTTTTAACTCGGTGTTTTTCTGTATGGTGACATCGGTTACGATGCCTTCAAGGGCAACCGGAGTTCCCTGGCTATCCGTGACAAGGACATTTCTCTGGTTTAACCACCGGGTGTTTCCTGACCGGTCAGTTATCCTGAACTCATACGTAGCAGGCACCTGACCGTTCCGGAGATCTCTTTTCTGTTTTTCTACATACTCTGTAAAGTCCGGATGAATCAGGGTGCTAAATAATGCCGGGTTTTCGTAGAATTCCTCCGGAGTATAACCGGTGAGTTGTTCTAATGCAGGACTTACATACTCGTAATTTTCATCCGGTAGTGACATCCGGAAGATGATGTCGCGGGCATTGGAGGCAAAACGGCGGAATTTTTCTTCACTCTCCCGGAGTGCCAGTTCGGCAGTTTTAACCTTTGTGATATCCCGCATTGATATCTGAATTCCGGTAATGATGCCTTCGTGAACGGTTGGAACTGCACTTCCACTGATATATGCGAGTGAGCCGTCTTTTTTTCGGATCTTCAGCTCAAGGTTTGAGAAAGATTCCCCTTTCATGGTCCGGTGGGCATAATTGAGAAATTCCGGGCCCATTGGGGAGAATATTGTCTGTGCCCAGTACGATGCAGTTTTTCCGATAAAATCATCCAACTCATACCCGATAATCGAGGGGGCGGAAGGGGAGATATAAACGGGGAGGAAGTTTTTATCAATGAGGATTATCAGGTCAGAGGATCGCTCAGCCATGTTCCGGAATTTACTTTCACTCTCTGAAAGGGCCAGTTCCTGCTCTTTCAGCATTTCAAAACTTACCCTGAGTTCCTCCTCATTCGATGCCAGTTCCTCATATGCTGCTGCAAGATCGTCAGTTACCTTTTTCATCCTGAATTCAGCCATTTTCAGGGAATGAATGGGGTGGGTGGTTGTTACAATACCCTGTATCTCCGGGTTATCAAGGAGAGATAGAGCGACCGATTCAACATAGAGATATGTTCCATCTTCTTTTTTCAGACGGTATTCTGTAGGTTCATGGTTATTTCTGTCATTACAGACATCCTGAAAGTCCGACCAGACCTGTTCCCGGTCTTCCGGATGAATAAAATCAAAGGCAGATCTGCCAATGAGCGAGCCTTCCGGGTACCCGAGGATTTTTGCAGAGGATGGAGAGTCAAACCGGATAATTCCGTCCCGGTCAAGAATTCTGATAATGTCTGATGAGTTTTGAATGAGCGAACGAAATCTCAGTTCACTCTTTTGGAGAGCTCTGCTATCACGGACTTTCTGGACGGCAATCCCAATCTTATGGATCAGTTCCTTGAATTGTGAGGCCTGATTGCCTCCTTTCTGAACATAAAAGTCCACCCCGCTGTCTATTGCCTCTATGACAACCTCTTCTCTTCCCCGTCCGGTGAATAGTAAAAACGGAGTTTCCAGCCCCCTGCTCCGGATCTCCTTTACCAGTCCGATACCATCCATGCCTGGCATCTGGTAATCGGAGATGATGGCATCATACTGGTGCTCGGTTGTCTTTAAAAGCGCCTCAGTTCCGGACTGTGCAGTATCTACAATGAATCCCCGTGACTTCAGATATTCTTTGGTTGCAATCAAATTCAGAGATTCATCATCCACATAGAGAATAGAAAGGGGGGAGTCTGGCATGAGTGTGATATGATATAGCTCTCCATATAAGGTGTTAAACTTTTAGGTTTTAACCCCTGTTGATAAAGAAAAATCAGTCAGTCCGATGCCAGTTTTTCGGAAAAAACCGGGTGTGCTGCTAGTGACTATGTGTTTTTCATCCGAAGGATGCGAAATCCTCCTTCCGGTACCAAAATCTCAAACTGGGCACCCTCTCCAAAGATACCGTTCTCGGTAATGCTGATACCGGTAATGGTCAGGATCTCCTTTGATAAGAAGAGGCCAAGCCCGGTATTTTTACCAAATCCCTTGGTGAAAAGTTGCAGTTTATCATCCGGAGTAACTCCGGATCCGTTATCTTTTACAAATAGATACAGGGAATTTCTTTCCTGTCTGCTGAAAATACGGATCTCTGTCATGGTATCTCCGCCGTATTTCAGGGCATTTTCTATGAGATTGTAAAAAACCTTCTCAAGGAGGGGATCTGCAAAGATCTCAAGGGTTTTTTCTTCGACGGTGATACTGATATCCCTGATTGGCAGATCTTTTATCACATCTGCAATAATTAGTGCCACGTTCTGCCAGAGAGGGAGTGCAACTCCCATGTTTTCATAGTCTTTGGTAAACCTTATCTGACGTGCTATGGTATGAGCAACCCTCTCCTCTGTTGCAATGACCGATTTAAGTTCTGAAGGTTCAGAGAGGTATGATTTTGAAATCTCCAGATATCCTAATAGGATCTGGAGCTGGTTGTTGATATCATGCCTTGTGATACTTGAAAGAAGATTCAGTTTTTTATTGGTAAGTAACAGGGCTTCTTCAACCTTTTTCCGTTCGGTGATATCACGAACGAGTCCTTCGGTTCCGGTAAAGTTACCCTGACTATCATAATTGATATGGGCACTCATCGAGATTGGAAATCTGGTCCCGTCTTTTTTGACAAAATCTGCTTCATAGTCATGTACTACGTTATTATTCTCTTTCATGGTTTTTATGAACCGTTTCCGGTCATCAGGATTATGCCAGATTGATAACACCGAAAGGCCGAGCAGTTCATCTTCTGATCCATACCCAAGCATCCGGGCTGCAGATCCACTTATCATAATAATCCGGCTATTCTTATCAATCCTGAAAAATGCATCCTGCATATTTTCAATAATGGTCCGGTATCGTGATTCACTATCCCTGAGTGCTTCTTCAGCCTGTCTTTGCTCGGTAATGTCGATAAAAGCGGCCAGGTACATGTTCTCAATTGCTATTCCGCCGATGAGGACATTTTTTGTCGTGCCGTCTTTGCAGGTGATATAATATTCTGAAGATTCAATGTCACCTCCCTCTTTAGATGCCTCCTTTACCCGGGATATCCAATTATTCATGACTTCCTGGCGGTATACTTCATCAGGATATGCACGTTCCCACCAGTTGTGTAAGGTGGGGATATCATCAACCGTGTACCCAAAGGTTTTAACAAAACGTTCGTTACAGTACTCAATCATATCTCCTGAAGTTACCAGGCAGAAGGGAACAGGAGCTAGCGTTATGAGTTGTCTGAATTTTTCTTCACTCTCACGAAGGGCGTCTTCCGCTTGTGATGTCTGTATCACCTGGGACGTTGTGGATGCGAGATTGTGTAAAAAGACGGATTTTTCTTCGCTTATCTCCTCACTACTAAACATACCAAGTACGCCGAGAAGATTTCCGTCTGATGAGAGAAGCCGAAATCCTGCAAACGAAGTATGTTCAGGCATTCCGGTCAGGTCTGATTCCAACTCCGGCGGAGAATTGCTCACGTCCGGGATGATAATGGAAGGGGAGGTGCCGGTTGCTATCTTTCCTATTATGGATACACCAAACGGTATCCGGTCATCTTTTCTGGTCAGGCAGGTGTCCTTTTCCGAATCAGCAACCAGGTGGAGGCATGAAACAGAGATATCACAACTGGTATCCGGAGGTTTTGAGTAATTACATCCCTCATTACAGCGGTCGCCAGGTTTTGCAATCCATATCCTGGCACAATCTGCATTAAACAGGGTTTTTGAACATTCCGTTATCTTTTTCAGTTTTTCATCGAGGGATTGCATAACAAGCAGATCCTGTTTGAGTGAATTCAGACCTGCCATGTAGTATTCTTCAAGGTAATGGTGGGTTATATCGCGGGCTGCTGCAAAAATCCGCTCCCCTCGTGGAACAGATCGCCACTCAATCCATCGGTATGTACCGTCTTTGTGCCGGTACCGGTTTACAAAATTGACTACTTCCTTTTGATCACGTAAATCTGAAACTTGGTCAATTGTCTTTTGTATATCATCCGGATGGACAAAATCCAAAAATCGCTTTCCCATTAGTTCGGAGAGATTATACCCAAGAGTCTTCTCCCATTCAGGATTTAACCGGTGAAATATTCCATTGGTATCAGCAATGCAGAAGAGGTCAAGACTGATGTTGAAGAATTTGTCAACTTCAATGGTTTTTTCCCGGAAGGCATTCTCTATCTCTTTTTGCAGGGTTAAGTCCCGTGTTATTCCGATGAGATATTTTTTCGTTCCAATAACAACCACTGAGGCATTAATTGATACCGGAACCGCACTGCCTTCACGGGTAAGAATACATGATTCAATACTCTCGGTATATCCATCCACGAATTTTTTGAATGCATGGATGATTTCCGGCCGGAGGTCTTCAGGGTGCAGTTCATCTACAACCATGGAAAGGATGGTCTCTTTGGAATATCCGGTCAATAGTTCGGCCTTCCGGTTGCAATCGGTAAATTTTCGGGTGGTGGTATCAGCAATAAAGATGGCATCATTGCTCTCTTCAAAGAGTTTTCTATATTTTTCTTCACTCTCTTTTAATGCGTTTTCTGCCCGTTTCAGTTCGGTGATGTCAAAAAAGGCAGCGACGATTATTCCCGGCTGAATCTGAAAGACCTGCATGGTATATGAGCCATGAATCTCCCCTGAATCAGAATATGTCTGTTCATCATGCCAGAATCCGCCTTCTTTTGCTATCTGGCGATACTTCTTTGGTATTTGTGTGTCCACAAGACCAGGAAATGCCTCTTCCAATGGTTTTCCGATAAGCAGGCTGTGATCCATGCCCAGGATGGTATCAGCAGCAGGGTTTGCACCGGTGAAGATGAGATCGCCATTATCTAAGAGTTCGTAAAAATGCATCCCGAATGGAGAATATTCAATCACGTTCCGGTAGTTTTCTTCATTCTCCTGAATAGCAATCTCTGCAAGTTTTCGTTCGGTTATGTCCCGGATAGATGACTGAAGATACTTCTTTCCATTTATTTCAAAGGAAAAGAGGAGAACTTCTGCGGGAAATGTGCTCCCGTCCTTTCTTTTATGGATCCATTCAAATTTATCCTCTCCGAGTTCAAAGGCTTTTTGAATGTGTTTTTCAGCCCCTGTTTTTGAATCTTCTCCGTCCGGTTGGAATTTTGGAGAAGCTTCAAAACTTTGCATATCTTTCATCTCTTCATAATCGTGGTATCCAAAGAGATGGAGGGCTTTTTCATTACAATCTACCAGACGGCCATCTTCGGTGAGCATGAATGCATCAAGGGATTTTTCAAATATTGAACGAAATTTTGTCTCACTTTCCCGGGTCTTCTTCTCACTTTCGGCAAGCATCTCCAGTTGGGAGTGAAGTTCTTCTTCCCGCTGTGCTATCTGTTCATATGCATTATGGAGTTTTTCTTCTGCCTGTTTCTGTTCGGTTATGTCTCTGATTGATTCGATGGCTCCGACAATCTCACCTGAACTATCATAGAGTGTGCTTGCTTTTAATGCAAATGTGGCCCTTCCCCTTTCCTGCAGGTTAAGTGTAGTTTCTGCTATTAATTGGTCTTTTTGTCTGATGATATGGGAGTATCTTTGTGCTATCTTATCCTCAGATTCGAAGATAAGGTCTATGAGGATCTTCCGTCTTTCCCCGTAAAAAGGCAGAGCATATTCATAATTGCCTTTTCCAAGCATCTGGTCAGCAGAGAGTCCGGTCAGGTCTTCAATGGCCCGGTTCCATGAGATGATGATGCCATCCCGGTTGATGGCAAACGTTGCATCCGGAAGGAAGTTTATGATATCAGAGAGTTGTTTTTTTGATTCAATGAGTTCATGTTCGGTTCGTTTTCTGGCTACTGCCTGGTGAATCTTGTGATCAAGTTCAGCAAACTGAACTTTGGGATCTCCTCCCTTCTGGAGATAGAAATCAGCACCGTTGTTGATAGCCTCTATTGCGACTTCTTCGCGGCCTCTCCCGGTAAACAGGATAAACGGAATATCGAGGTGTAATGTATGTATTTTTTTTAAAAATTCTATACCATCCATCCGGGGCATCATGTAATCGGAGACGATGACGTCAAATCTGGTTTTTTCAAGGAGGTGAAGTGCCTGTGTGGCAGAGATTGATGTATCTACTTTTAATCCGGATTGTCGTTCCAGGAATATTTTGCCTATATGAAGGAGTGATTCTTCATCGTCGACATAGAGAACCCGTATTTCATCGGTCATGTAACCAGCCTGAACAAAAAATTATAAATACTCGTCAATGACTGTTCTGAAGGTTTTGTTATTCTGTAATTTCTGGCTCTCCTCTTGATGTATCTTAAAATTTTAATAATTACAGATACTGGTTCGTGGGGTTTTAGATCTCCGGTATCTGGGATATTGATATTTATAGGTAAAAAACCTGATGGCTGTTTTGCTTAAGAGTTGTCATGCCTGTGAGGTGTCCGGGAGGAAAGAGGTGTTTGGTGAAGGGTCAAATCCTGTAATCAGATGGCCGGTTAAAAATTATTACTCATAATTTGGATTATCTAAGACGATGATCTCCGCTCTGCTGTTAGGAGGTCATTATTTGCTTTTTGCTGCCATTCAAGGGCCGTCTTGTTCATATAAAATCACTCCGGATGTACATACTTCACGGATGAGAGGATCTCCTTCATGATATCTTCTGGACATCTCTTCCGGACTTATGGCAATCAGGTCGACTGGAACATCAGGATAAGGATAAAGCGATGATAGTATCTCTACTGATTTATCCAGACTTTTTCCTTTGTATGGGGGCACCACCATAATGTCAAGGTCTGAGTCTTTCTGTTGATACCCAAGTGCATAACTTCCAAAGAGAATGATACTTGTCGGGGCAAAATTATAGGTAATCTGGTCAATAATAGAAGGAAGGGCTGAATGTATCTGGATTGCGGTCATATTTCTCCTTTAGGTTTTGTGAAGATCCTCCTTCATCTTCGAATATTCATAAATGGGAAGGATTACAGATAGTTTTCCTTTGATTCGTATGTGAAATACCTCGTTGGGATTGCTTTTAAAATCCTATGTCGCATCTTACAGAGATCTCTCTATATAATTGTCTATCATCGTATGGAATTCAATGGCATATTAGGTCATTGCTGAATTCCAGGGGTTAGGGTTTACTTTCCGAGTGAATTCATAATCTGGTAATAGTATTTTTTGTTATTTCTGAGTTACTTTCATGTCAGATAATTGCAATTATTATATATGTCCGGAGAGGTTGATCCCAAAGAAAATATTGGTAAACCGTATAAAAGAGGTATGCTGCCATATGGAGGAGCAACACAGAGAGGCATGGTTGCAATCGTTGTGACAAAAGAAGAATTTGATGACAAGATGAATCGCCTCAAATCCATTCAATGGTAAAATCAGTTTTTCTTGACACGTGTGTATTTTTTGATTGTATTGAAAAACATTCGTATCTAACTATTATTAAAACTCTACAAAATTACCGGATACCTCATGAACTTGAAAAAGTACGTTTCTTTAAACCAAAAACAATTCCAGTAGAAGAATTTAAAAATTATTTAAAATAATCCTATTCTTCCTGATTATGAAAGAATTACGGATATTTTTAATATGATATATAATGCCGTAGGATTCTCCCGGGGGTAGGACTTACTTTTTCAGTGAATCCATGAGCTGGTAAAAGTATTCAGGTTTTTTCTGGACGTTCAGATTGTACCATGCGGTAATTGTTTCTTCCCGCATGACTCCAAGTTTTTTCAGTATTTCATAGGCAAACTCAACCGCTGCAAAACCGGATGCGGTAATGAGATTCCCGTCGGTGACTGCAGGTTTTGAGATGTAATACTCATCTCCGGTGTATCCGGAACAATAGGTTTTGAGCACTGCAAGGTCATTGCTGGTATGTGGCCGGTTATTGAGGAGTCCGGCTCGTGCAAGTCCCATGGTGGCTCCGCAGATTGCACCGGTTAAAATATCAGTTTCAAGAAATCCCCTGACTTTTTCAAGCACCTGGTCCTGCACCGGATCCATCCAGGTATTTGATCCGGGAAGGATGAGGACGTTGCCCTGTTTCGGCTGTATGTCGCCGAATGTTATCTCCGGGACAAGTTTGATTCCTCCCATGGTGGTTATCGGATCTAATGTCCGGCCACAGAGACGGGACTGGTACCGCTGGTCCGGATCTTTAAAAAACCGGCCTGATACAAGTTCAGGGAGAAGAAAAGCCGGTTCCCAGTCTGCCATGGTATCATGGACATAGAGGTAAACAAGAGGAGTCATTATTACTTAGTCATACCTGTTTGTTGTTAATATTGCTCATTTGAATCTCTTACAGGTATTTTTCCCGCTCATTCTTCATCCGGATTATGAAAAACTCAGTTGCGATATTTTTTATAGTACGTGAGAAGATTGCTTATTACCTCTTCTGGTTGAGGTTTGACTATGAAATACATTACCGCTTGTTTATTTTTAGGTGTATTGCTTTTTTTCGGTATTTTTTCCGTTGTGTGTGCGGAAGAAACTGATGATGAGAGTGTTAATGAGAGTGTGGATGAAAGTCTCGATGAGAATGCTGATGTGTCTTCATCTTCTGATGAAGAGGAAGGATTATTTTCCAGTATATGCACACAGCCGTATGCTCTGTGTAATACTGCATTTTGTGTCCCAGATCAGGATGATCCAACGAAGATGCGGTGTTCCTGTACGGTAGAGAAGGGTCCGTCAATTGGCAAATCCTGTGATACCTGGGAGCCGGTCGGTATTTACATGGACGAGTATGGTGACTGGATGATAAAGGCCGGGTATTCAGTCGGACAGATTACCTCCACGTATTCTTTCGCCCATGCAGCTCCGCTTCCAAAGAATGAGATTGATCCGAACAATACTCCCTATGGTTATTCCGGAGACGTGTATCTGAAACCATGTATGAATGAGACCGGAGAAGGCGTCTGGGCAGATTGCTGGGATGCTCCCTGTACGGTTTTGCCCCAGGATATCAATGCTGATATTTCCACCGACCGTCTGGCATCTCCCTATGCTGTGTGTGATTGTGGGCTGAAGGTCAATCAGTCTGAATGGTATATCGGGGTTCATGGAACCGAGCTCTGTGATGATCCAAACCTTTGTCATGAGTATATAATCTCCGGTGCCGGGCTTATGTCAACAGATGTCGGGGTAAAGAAACTTGCAGAATTTATAAAAGAGAATCCGGATCCAACTGAGCCATATAAAGAAGGACATTGTGAAGATTGCTTATATTGTGCCTCAAACACGAGTGCAGAATCCCTTTAAACTTTTTTTGTAAATGATGTATTGTCCGGCAGGGTAAATGAGTTTATCATTTAGAAATTTTTTTTTGTATCTGGTGATATCAGTTTTGCTGCTTCACCAATCACTTCCAGGCACCGGATGAGGGCATACTGTAATTGCCGATCCTGTTGTAACTCTTCTTTACTTCGATCTCCAAGAAAGGAGATGGCATCAGAACACATCGTTTTGATATCAACAAGGAGTGAAATATCACGTTCCATACATTTTCACCATAGATGATAATACCTCTTGCTTGAGAATTGGGTTCATAAAATCATCGATTGCTTTCCGGGTGATTAAATCCACCTTTCTTCCGAACGACTTCTCCAGTTCGCTCTGTAATGAGGCAAGAGTAAGTAGGGTTATTGGTGCATCAGGCTCGAATTCTACAACCATGTCTATGTCACTTTCATCAGAGAAATCATCACGGACTGCTGAACCGAAGATCCATATCGTAGTAATGTGATAATGCGGGATAATTTTTGAATGAATATCAGATGGAATTTCAGATAATTTCATAAGCATTTAAGGTATTTTTTGCTATAATACGTTTTCATTCAAATCAGTAAAATATGGCAGAAATTTCGATTTTTCATGTTGTAAAAGGGCAGACATAAATTGTTCCGACATAACCATCATCCATGATTTTATCGGTTTGATATGAGACATTATAAGAAAACCTTTGTTATCCCACATCGTTTGTACATATAAACAGCCACATCCTTAATAATGATTACTTGATCCGGAACATGGGCAGTGTATTGTAGTTTTTCTTTCTATCATGGTTCCTTCGCAAAACTTACAGAGTCCAGGTTACATTTATTGCCTCCAGATTTTAACGTGAGTTCATTGATTATCATCCGGGAGTCTTTTATTGTGCAGATAGTTCGATTTGGGAAAAATGAGGGCCACAAATCGAGTATTCGCACGTAATTTCTATATTATCGTGACCAGGAGAGTTTTTGGCAATACTTTATAACCTCGGTAGTTAATGCTTTTGAAATCTGAATGTTCCATTCGGGACAACAATTTCAAATCTGACACCCTCCCCTGGTTTTCCTGTTTCACTAATTTTAAGTCCGGTGATGGATAGAAGTTCTCTGACAAGGTAAAGCCCCACTCCGGTATTTTTTCCAAACCCGTGCTTGAAGATATTCTCCTTATCCTTCTCTTCAATTCCTATCCCATCATCAGTATAGACGATAACGAGGTTTTTCTTCTGTTTCTGTGCTTTTACCCGGATTGCAGAGATGGTAGTGCCATGTCTGATAGAATTATCAAATAACGTGGAAAAGACTTTCTGGATGATGGGATCTGCAAAAATTTCAATGTCCAAAGAGATAGAAATTTCAACCGTTATTTCTCCGAGATACACATCAGATCGTGCAGCATCGACGATAGATGCAAGGTGTACCCACCTGCTGGACAGAGATCCGAAGTCCTCATACTCCCTGGTAAATTCGATGGTATTTTTCAGGGTCTCTCCTGCAGTAAGAGCATTGGTAATATATTCCTGCTGCTGTGGTGACATGTCCATGCCAAGCACTAAATCCAGTGATACGGTGATGATATTCAAATCATTGATGATGTCATGCCTTGTTATTCCGGTAAGAATTTTGAGTTTTTGCAATGCTTCCAGGAGAGAAATTTCTAGTCTTTTTCGCTCACTAATGTCCCGAATGATGATAAGATCTGCAGGAGCACCATGATATGTAATGAATGCTCCAATCGCCTCAACCGGAATTTCAGAGTTATTGGATCGAAGGAGAGTTGTTTCATACATTCCGGGTAATGACTCTCCTGCCAGTCTGTTCTGTATTACCTCTGCAATCTTTTCCTGTTTATCTGGTGGGAAGAGCGTTCGAAAATCAAGTCCGGTAAGGTCTTTAATCGTGTATCCGGTCATTCGGGCAAATGCTTCATTTGAAAATACCAGATTGAGGTCCTGAACAATAACGATACCGTCCCGGGCCTGTTCAACAACATTCCGGTATTTCTCCTCACTTTCTTTCAGAGCTATCTCATGTTGTTTCCGCTTCGTTATATCACGTATGGTGCTGATAAGAAACCTATTACCTTCTATTGCAATTGTTTCAGCAGAAATCGATACGAAATAGCGCTTTCCTGATTTCGCATGGGTAATCGTTTCAAATCCTCTTACTCTGCCCTGTTTTTTTATTAGGGAAATTAATTTATCCCGTTCTTCCTTTGTGCCCCATATACCAAGTTCTATGGTGTTCTTTCCGTTTAATTCATCAGGAGTATACTCCATGTTCAGCGAAAATGCTTCATTTACTTCAATGATTCTCCCACTATCAAGATCTGAAATGATGATGGCATCCGGACTGGAAAGGAATAATTTTGAATATTTTTCCTGGGATAGCCTGAGAGCCTTCTCTGTCTCTTTGAGTTCGGTTATATCCTGGACTGTTCCGAGGGATGACAGGGGTTTTCCGGAATCATCATACTTTGTTTCGCATCGTTCCTGAACATATTTAATCCTGCCATCCGGCATGAGCAGACGATGTTCAATCTGGTAGGGTGTTTTCTCTTGTAATGAATCAGAATAGGCATCGTCTACTGCTTTTTGGTCATCCGGATGTATGGCGTTTAAAAAGGCCTCATATGATGCACCAAATTGAAGCGGATCAATTTCAAATATCTCAAAGATGACTTCAGACCATGTAAGAAAGTTTGCAGGGATGTCCAGTTCCCAGCTGCCGGTCTTTGCGAGATGTTGTGCTTCATTTAACTGGCGTTCGCTCTTTTGTAATGCTTCCTCAAATTGCCTGCGTTCGGTGACATCCCTGCTCACCCCGATGAGAACATCCTGGTCATCCCACTTTCCCCGTGTAATCTTTGTATCTACCTCGATACGGGCACCATTCTTTGAAATGATCGGGATGGAATTATCCTTCCCGGTTCCATCGATCAGTTTGTCATAGAATTTGAGTGCTTCTTCTCTTTTTTCGGGATCAAGAATGGTAAGAATACTCCTGCCGATGAGTTCCTGTTTTGAATAGGATAATCTCTCCTCTGCAGCGGTATTCATGGCTACGATATCTCCTTTCAGGTTGATAACAAAGATAATATCATCGATTGACTGAAACAGGGTTCTGATATTTTGTGCACCCTTAATTTTTTCTTCTTCGGCAAAAAGCCGCCCTATCGCACTGCCTAGTTCCCTGCTTATTGAGATGAGTGTCTCCTTTTCCTCATCACTGATGAGATATCGTCTAAAACTGGCAATATTTAACACCCCGATGGCTTTTCCTTCTGCCATGAGGGGGAGCGTTGCAATTGAGCACAATCCATATTTCTGTGAACGCTCCGGGCTTACCCGGGCGTAATTTTCGATAAAAAGGGGTTGATTTCTCACAAACATCGTCTTATAGGGTTCTTTATCGATTGATACATCATCAACTTCTGCAATAAACCCGGAAGGGAGGTTTTGTGAATGAACAATATGAGCCGTCCGTGAATCAGTGTCTACGAAATATATCCCCCCTGCATCAAAGTTTAAGAGACGAATTGACTTATCAAGGACCTTTTCCAGGAGATCTGAGATAGTTTGAGCATTATTTACCTCAGAGATAATCTCATTGAGAATGCGAAGCATTGCCCCCCGGTGCCTGAGTGTCTCTACTTCGGATTTAAGACCACTCACGCTGATTTCCGGTTGATTTCTCTGTACTAATTGTCTGATTTTCAGGGCTAGGATGAGGAACAGTGATTCCTCATCGCCTTCTTTCCAGGGAAAAATATCTGCATTACTTCGGAATATCTCAAGGAGGTCTTCTCGATTATCAGGGCTTTTCAGAAAGATGAACGGGATGCTTGACCTCTCCCTGACTGCTCTTAAAAGTGCAATCCCGTCTATGCCAGGTTTCGAAAATCCGGATATGATAACATCATAGGTATGATGGATAATCTTTTCCAGGCTTTCCTGTATCGTTATGCAGGTATCAACGGAAAATTCATCATTTTGCTCCAGGATTTGTTTCCCTAAGCGGAGCAGGCCAACTTTATCATCTGCATAGATAATTGATATCATGTTTTGATTCGATTATACCTGCATTGTCTGTCCGTTCGGCCATACATCCAGACTACTATCGGATGGGAGAATAATCCGGATATTCTGCTTCTTTTTTGTAGGTACAGGGATGTGATAAACTAATGTAATCGTGGTGGTATTATTCCGGTCCAATTGTGGAATGTATCTCTATACTTCATCACTCTAATTAAATGTTTACCAAAAAATCTAATGGGTTATTGCTCTTTTCATGAGCCTTATTATCTTATGATACACCCAGTTCTGATTACCGGATGCCAGGTATGGATGGCATCAAAATTTTATAATCATGGAGAAATATGG
>NZ_QGMZ01000020.1 GCF_003173335.1 Methanospirillum stamsii | reverse complement strand
TAATATTTGTTAAGAAAGACTCTAAAATCAAAAAAGAACTTGAATCGTTAAAAGAATCAGAAAAAAAGAAAATCACCTACTGCTTTAAATTAAACAAAGATATGACAGTCATCAAGGGGGAGACAACCCTTGCCCTTTTGAAGCAAATATTAGATAAAAAGTCACAAAAATCTTTTGATTGGGCATTTGCTACCAATCAGGAGGAAATAAACCTCGATACGATTATTCCATCATACAAACGACGATGGAGAATAGAAACAGGATTTAGGGTTCAAGATGAAGCGAGAATCTCATCAAAATCTAAAGATATGAAAATTCGATACTTCTTTTTTGCATATGAACAAGTTTTACAACTTTTGTGGACTGCGCTTTATAAGGAGGAAGCTCCGTTCAAACAATTTCTACTTGAAATCTATGAATTGGCAAATGCTCGATATCACGAGCCATGAAATAGGAATGGTAGCCACTTTCATGGAACAGATACATGGGAGTGTAGGTCGACAAATATCAGACAATTGTCGATAGTAATCAAACACCAAAACCTCTTCATGAGACATAGTTTAAGCCTATACTTTCTCAACTTAGTCGTTCATTCGGAGATACTGTTGATATCACCATCATAGCAACTATCAAATCATTGTTTGGCAAAAACTCACTTTGATGAAGATATTTCAGTAATATTATTCAAGACTGAACCCCAAAATATATCGAATGAAAAGATACTCGGTAGCGTTGATTGTACTTCTCATTGCCCTTTCCCTGATGGCCGGATGTACAAGTCAGCCAGAAGAAAGAATTCCAGTTGTTGAACAGACAGAGACCATTGCCACTACTGAACCGGTTCCGGAGATAACAGAAGAAAAAGTAGCAGAAAAAACCCTTCCAAAAGCCCCGGCTTTCGATCCTTCCCTTTCCGGGACATGGTACCTGAAACTGATGTCTGAGCAAAATGGCACAGCACAAGTTCAGACCATAAGTCCTGATATTACAGTGGTATTTGAAGAATCCGGGAATATATCCGGAAACTCAGGATGCAACTCATATTCAGGGATGTTTACCCTGACCGGAGCAGAGCTTCCAGAAGGAAAGGGTATCACTATCAGTCCGTTGATATCGACCAGGATGTATTGTGAGGACAAGAATGAGACTGAAAAAACCTACATCCAGATTCTTCAGATGGCAACCAGTTATCTCGTGAATGTCAACGAAGAATTATCTATTATGGATGATGCCGGAAACACCCTGGTTTACCAGAAAGTTCCATACAGTGAGACTGCTGTCCCTCAGGGGAGTTAACTCTCCTTCTTTTCTCTTTTTGAGAGACTAAAGTGATACATTCATATCCGGGAGAATCAAACCTTTTCTGATAAAAACCCCGGACATTATGATAAAATATCACATAACAACGATTAAAAATTTCATTTGCACCCTGAGAAAGCCGGATATCTATGACGGCATCGTTGGAATATCAATTATTATTTATGCTGCCTTCTTCTCATATCTCTCCCTTTTCCGGTTCAATGCATTTCAACTTGAATTCGACCTGGTGATATTTCACCAGGCATTTCTAAATACGATTACCCACGGAGAACTCTTTACTAACTCGCTGGAGAATGCATCACACTTTGGGGTACATTTTTCCCCTATCCTGTTCACCCTCCTGCCAGGATACGCCATCTCTCCCGGACCACATGTCCTTCTCATCGCCCAGTCAGTTCTTCTCGGCTTTGGAGCTATTCCAATATACCTGTGTGGACGGGAGATCCTTGGAAAAAAAGCAGGAATCCTGATTGCACTCACGTATTTACTATATCCATCCCTGCATGGAGTCAATATCTATGATTTTCATGAAGTAGCATTTCTTCCCCTGCTTCTCGGTCTGACACTCTGGAGTTTTGTTACAGGCCGGAAAGATGCAATGCTTCTTTTTGGGCTTCTCTCCCTGTTTGTCAAAGAAGATGTTGCCGTAATCATTGGTATGATCGGAATTGTCGGATTATACCGGACCAGGGGAGGAGAATGGTCGGACAGGTGGCAATATATTGCCCTTTCAGCTTTGGCAGTGGTCATTCTGGCTACTTTTCTGTTTATTATCAGGCCAGCCTTTGCTCCGGATGGAAATCTCATATCCGGACAGATAACACAATACTTAAATCCGGCAGGAAACCTGGCGACGTATAATGAAAACCGGATAATATACCTCTTGATGACATTTATCCCGCTTCTTTTTATCCCCCTTCTGGCTCCGGAGATTATGGCAATTTCAATCCCCTCGTTCCTTGAAATCCTTCTCTCACAAAGTCCGTATTATTATAGCGTTTTTTACCAGTATTCAGCACTGGTAATCCCAGTTCTCTTCATCGCCACCATCCGGGGATTGGACCGGATAAAAATCCGGGAAGAAAAGTCCGGAAAAAAGATAATGATGCCTCTTTTATCTATGATCCTTATCAGCACCCTTATCTGTTCGTTTATCTACTCACCTGCAGCGACAACGATAAGAATAAACAGTGACATCGATGAAACGGCCATGAATGAGCATCGTGAGTTTTTAATCCAGGTCTTATCAATAATTCCGGAGGATGCATCCGTATCCACACAATATAATCTTCTGCCATATGTCACCACTCATAGCCGGATATGGGCAGATTACCAGGAACAGGCAGATATTATTCTTATCGACGGCACCTTTCCTAACCGGGCTGCTGACTTCAATGATGATGCGATAAAAATTGAAGAGCATTTCCTACCGGTGATTACCGGAGACAATGTCTACCTTTTTGTCAATAAAAAAAGCAGCAAAATACAGTCAGAACTGGCTGAACGAATACAAATAACTACTGCAGGATAATTAAAAAAAAGTGTCCCGTTATTAAACGGTAAATTTCTTCATTTCATGGGACACACTATCAACAATTGTTACAACTGATGCCATAAGTTTACTTATCTCCTCCAGAGAGGCAGTAGCTTCCTCGGTTGCTGCTGCAGAATCTCCGGCTTCATGAGCGGTACTCTCAATCATATTCGAAACCTCCTGGATACTTGCCGTAACCTCTTCAACTGAAGCAGCCTGCTCCTCAGATGCTGAAGCTACCTCGACAATATTGTTGTTAATCCCCTCGATGGTATCTGCAATTTCAGTAAATGCCCGGACCGTCTGCTGTAAGGAATCTCCTCCTTCTTTTACTGCAGTAGAAGAGAGTTTCATCGCTTCGGTTGCTTTTTTTGTCTTATTCTGAAGCTTTCCTATCATTCCGGTAATATTCTCGGCAGACCTCCTCGAATCCTGCGCAAGTGATTTTACCTCTGCTGCAACAACTGCAAACCCTCGTCCTGCCTCTCCGGCTCGTGCTGCTTCAATAGCCGCATTCAGGGCAAGCAGATTTGTCTGGTTTGCGATATCAGAGATAAGGTGGACAATCTTTCCTATCTCATCCATCTCATGATTAATGTCGGTAACAATCAGGTTCACTTCTTCTGTTGACTGGGTAATCTCATCCATTGCATGTTCAGACTTTTCTGCAAGGTCAATACCTTCACGGGCAAACGTATTAGCCTGATTCGAAGACCCGGATACAGCTTCAGTCTTTCGGGAAACAGCCGCCACCGTCTCGTTCAGATCTTCCATGGCACGGAGGACCTGCCGGATTCCTTCACCCCCGTTCTCTGCATTCTGACTGACTTTATTCGCGTTTATTGCAATCTGCTGTGCTCCGGCAGATACCTCTTCGACCGTTGCATTGGACTGTTCTACATTGATCGACAGGTCATTTACCTGCTGAATAATGAGATTGACAGCGGCTGATACCTGAACACCAATGCTGTTCAGAGCGTTCTTTAATGCAATCCAGTCACCTTCGGCATGAACAGCCATATTAAACCGGTCCTTAAAATTGTAATTGGCATAACTGGTACAAAGCCGCATAGCCTCATTGGCCGGTTCCATGACACTATCAAGGGTCTCATTAATTCCTTTCATTACTTTTTGGAATTCGCCATGGTACCTCTCAAGATCTATCCGGGTTGATAATTCCCCGAGAACTGCCTTTTCAGAGAGGTGAATCGCATCAGCGGTTAAATTTTCAAGGTTTATGAGTAATTTATCCACATTTCCATTAATCACCTTAAACATCTCTTCCGCTTCCTTTGCATGAACATCCGCCCGGGTAATCTCCATATTCAGGGTAAAATCACCCTCGCTGAGTTTTTCTATGTTGGCAGATAACCGGTCAACCTCGGCTTTTAAAAAGGCAATAAGAGAGAGTTGTTCGGTGAGGTCCTGCACCGTTTCAACATACCCGACACTGTTTCCCTGGCCGTCTAGGACAAGTGCGGTCGTCTGCTTACAGGATGAACCCATCCAGTCAAAGTATGTCTCATTCTCTCCGGTGGTTTTGAGCTGGGTGATACCACACTTGTTTGTTTTACAGATATTGGCATTAGCAGTATGACAGGGAAGACCATACGCTGATTCGCGGTCTTTGATTACCCTGTTATCAATGAGTAGTTTTTCAAATGCTTTGTTCAGGAATGTCCATCTCATATCCATGTCCATGACATGAATGGGAAACGGAACAGCATCCAGAATTGACTGGTAATATGCTATCTGGTTCAACTGGTCGGTAAGGTCCTGCACCGTCTCAACATACCCGATTGTCTCTCCTTTTGCATTGACCACCTCTTTTGTGACCTGTTTGCCGTTCATTCCCTGCCACTCAAAATAACTCTCCGTAACTCCTTTTGTCCGGAGCTGGTGGATACCACAGCCTTCTGTCCGGCATATTGTTGCATTAGCCGTGTGGCAGGGAAGACCCATTGCGGATTCACGATCTTTAATTACCTTGTTCTTTAAGAGAACTGCTTCAAAGGCCTTGTTCATGAATGTCCAGTTCATATCAAGGTCGGTTACATGAATCGGGAATTGGACCGCATCAAGGATGGAACGATACCAGGCCACCTTGTCTGCCATGGCATCCACAGTGGCATTCAGCCCTTCTATGACCTTTCGATTATCTCCCTGGTGTTTTAAGACATCTGCACGGACATTAAGATCTCCTTTTACCAGAGCTTCGGTCACTGTTTTAATATCGGCGATTACTGCCCCATAACTGTCATGTACCATCAAAAGCCGTTCATTCATCTTTTTAAATGCCTCATACTCAGCTTTTGTGTACTGGTCCGGTTCATTGATCTTCAGATTGAATTCCAGGTTACCTTCTGCCAGTCTCTTCAGGTTCTCATCAATCCGGTCAACTTCCCGTTTGGTATATTCCTGGACTGAGAGAATATCGGTAAGGTCCTGCACCGTCTCAACATACCCGATTGTCTCACCTTTTGCATTGACAACCTCTTTTGTGACCTGTTTGCCGTTCATTCCCTGCCACTCGAAATAACTCTCCGTGATCCCCTTTGTCCGGAGCTGATGGATACCACAACCTTCTGTCCGGCATATTGTTGCATTGGCCGTGTGACAGGGAAGGCCTAATGCTGATTCACGGTCTTTTATAACCTTGTTCTTTAAGAGAACTGCTTCAAAGGCCTTGTTCATGAATGTCCAGTTCATATCAAGATCGGTTACGTGTATCGGGAACTGGACTGCATCAAGGATTGACCGATACCATGCAACTTCATCGGTGAATGCCTCAATTTTTTTGGTATTCGCTACTTCTTTAGAGATATCCAGAATTGTCATCAGGAACGAATCTTCTTTGTTCCAGGTCACCGGAACAAGGGTTATTCGTACCGGAAAAAGAGCCTTGTCAGATTTTATAGCAATGAGATCCCGTGAAACGGTATTGTCCGGCGATACCTGCCTCATAAGAGATGACAAGGTAGTTGCGGCAGAGGTATTATCTTCCTGTTCCGGAGAGAAAAGAGTTACAGGATCTCTTCCGGAATCATCCCCATCAAGGTGAAACAGTGTTTTAAATGCCTGGTTTCCATATTCAATCGTATTGTTCCGGATAACCAGGGTTGGTACCGGCAAAACCTGAATCAGTTTCCGAACGGTGTCGCAGTCTGCTTGTGATAATAAGTCTGCATAATCATGTGCTGTCATTTCTTCCCCCACAAGTTCATTCTCCTGAAACTTTTTATAGATAATGGTGTCCAAAAAACGAACCGAAAATAAAACTAAAAAAAGAGATTTTCTAAAAAAAGAGAAATATTCTAAGGTTTTTGTTAATTATTCAACTGGAGAGAAATATACACAGATTTTGAGGGCATTGAGAGGTATTAATTTACCTCTAGCTGGTGATGTAATTTAGCAATTTCTTTTTCCATTCGTTTTCTTCCGGAGATATCACGATAAATAGCAGCAGTACCAATGACATCGCCGGAAAGGCCATACACCAGTGATACACTGAGAGAGATATCAATTAGCGTCCCATCTTTACGTTTTCTTGAGCACTCATATTGATTTATCTGCTCCCCCCTCATAACCCGGTCATGGAGTGAAATGACTTCAGTGTATCCGGGTGGATGTATAATAGTTATCGGTTTTCCTATAACTTCCTCTGCAGGATAGCCAAATAACCGTTCTGATCCTTTGTTCCAGACACATATTTTCAGGTTTTTATCCAAGGCGATGATTGCATCTTCAGAATAGGTAACAATAGCTGCAAGGAATTGGAGTTTATCTTCAAGTTGCTTCTTTTCGGTAATGTCTTTTACCACAATGGAGATCGTTGAATGATAGTTTACTATCTTCCCCTTTGATAAGATTAACTCGTAGTATTTATACTGGTTTTCCAGATAACCTTCACAGGAGAAATATTTCAAATCATCCCCCTGATAATTTTTTAGAAGATTTACGATATTTACCGATAAAAAAAGGTCAAGATGAAGGACATCAATCCGTTTTCCAATAACCTGGTCAAGAGTTACCTTACAGAACTGAAGAGTTGATTTGTTCACGAACAAGATACGAAAATTGTTGTCCAAAATGACAATGAGATTTGAAGAGATGTTACATAGGGAATTAGCAGGTAATTCAGAGGTAAGCAGGTACTTTTTCGCTTTTCCAATCTCAAACAAAGATACCTGTCCGGAGAAATGCATTTGATCCAGATATCGTGACAGAGTAGTCCGGGATATTCCTATCTCACGGGAAATTTCTGATATTGACAGGGGTTTTTCCTGAGTTTTTAAATATTTTATGATGGTATTTGTCGCATCCGGAGTCATATTTTATTAACTTCAATTTTCACTTATTAATGTATCCTTATTGCTCATCAATAACCAGGTTTATAATTTCTGGAGAGGATAACGTAACTAGGACAATGCCCTGCATGGATCATCAAAATAAGGAAAAATTAGATATATCTCCGGTAAACCTCCTGTATGTTGATGATTCCCTGACAATGCTAGATATCATCAAAACCACTCTTGAGAGAGATAAGTACATTACTGTTCAAACCTGCGATTCTCCTGAAATTGCTCATCCGCTTATTATAAAGAACCGATATGACCTCATCCTTTCAGATTATGATATGCCGGATATCAACGGGGTTGATTTTTTTATATCGCTTAGAAAACAGGAGATTAAAACCCCTTTTGCCATTTTTTCAAGTTATAATCTCTCTGAAGTAATGAGATTTAATAACGCCATATCTCCACTTTTCATGACGGATAATTGTATTGACAGAAAAAAGTATGATAAAGAAATAATTCAGAGTTCCATTGATAATAATCTTTTTTTTATTCAAAAATCCGGATCCTTTAAGAGACAGATAGATAATATTTATAAAATGATTACAAAAGTAACTGACATTATTCCAAAAAATGATTTTTTAGGGAAGGAACTTATTTCAGAGATATGACTCAATCGAGTCACGTATTGCCTTAATATCCAGCCAGAGAATAAGTTTTTGACTCTCATTATCCCCGTTTTTTTGCATCTTTCGAATTACTCCCAGAATATTCCTTGAGTTTTGTTGACTATCAGTTGATGTTCTGTCAATTTCAGTCGATTGATAGGTACTCACTGATGCGACATCATCTACAAGAATACCAACAGGTTTTTGTAATTGGGTATTGTCAAGGATTATAATCCGGGAACGGTTTTTCATGCCATTTTCATCGCTCAGATTCATCAGTTTTTTCAAATCGATGATCGTTGTAACTGATCCTCGAAGATCAATTATTCCCCGGATATAATCGGGCGTATTTGGAAGAGGAGTTATTTCAGGAGGAGAAATAACTTCCCTCGTGTGAAACAGATTGATTGCAAAGTAATCATGACCGAGTATGAATTCCACAAACTGCATGTCATTTTCTATCTTTTTGGCCTGTTTCAGCCGGCTATGGGTTTGTAAACTGTGTGTTAAGGTTCCGGGAGAGACCCCGGTCGCATCTGAATTCATGGTATAATTCACCTCTCTATTCAGAAATCTACCCGTTCAGTCGGGATACTGATTCATTGATCCTGGCTGCAACAAGGGATAAATCATTGATGATTCCGGATACCTGGTTGAGAGCAGCCGAAGATTCTTCTGTTGCTGCAGCAGATCCCACGGCTTCCCTTGCTGTTTCAGAGGACATATCCTTAACTTCAGTGACACTTGCTGTAATTTCCTCCACAACTGCGGCTTCTTCTTCGGATAATCCGGCCACTTCACCCATGTTATGTGAAATTTCTTCCACCTGCGATGCAATAGTATGGAAAAATTCTATCGTATCGGTGATTGCAACAGATCCTTTTGCCACCTCGGTGGTTGCAAGGTTCATTGCCGATGCAGCCCGGTCAGACTGGTGTTGAAGTGAGGTGATGATCTTAGCAATATTCTCGGCCGACCCTTGTGATTCCTGGGCAAGGGTCTTTACTTCATCAGCCACGACGGCAAAGCCTAATCCTGCTTCTCCTGCACGTGCAGCTTCTATTGCAGCGTTTAAGGCAAGGAGATTGGTCTGATCTGCGATATCACTGATTATTACAACGATTTTATTGATCTCATTCATCTGGTCACGTATCTCGGATATTATCTTACCGACATCGCTTACCGCACCATTTATCGCAGTGATGCCACTTTCTGCTACTGCAGCCTGCTTTACGCCCAGGGATGTGGTATCCTTCGCACCTAATGAGAGTTTGTTTACCGCTTCAACCTTTGATGCGATGACAGTTACAGAAGATGATAACTCTTCCATGGCAACCAGTACCTGCTGAACAGAATGCAGACTGTTTTCAGCGTTGGTGCTGACAACCGATGAACTCTGGGCAACAGACGCTGCACCAGCGGTTAACTCTTCAACACTTGCAGCTGCTTCTTCTGAAGAGGCAGAAAGATGTCCTACTTGTTCAGAAATATCGGATATTGCAAGTGAGAGTTCTGAACCGATGGTGTTCAGGCCATCCTTAAGAGCTATCAGGTCGCCTTTGACTATGACATTTTCATCAAACCGGGCAGAAAATTTTGCGTGAGAGAAGAGTTCAGCAACCCGGAGTGCTTCATTGAGCGGAGTTGTTATGGCATCAAGCATATTATTGATACCAATGACAATATCCTGGTACGCTCCGGTAAACCGGGTAGCATCACTCCGGGTTTTAAGTTTTCCTTCCTGTGCTTCGGATATAAGATATTCTACTTCTCCGGTAATGCCCTTGATTGCATTAATCAAATGATTGAATGCCGGTGCTATCTCATCTTTATCATCCCGGGGAGGAATCGTTAATGAGAGATCCCCGGATGCTATCTGCTTCATCCCTCCCAAAATAACAAATTGCAGATCATCTGACCATTTATCCATTGCTTTTGACAAGGTACCAATTTCGTCTTTCCGGTCCATCTTAAGACGTAAACCAAGATGACCGGTGCTCATTTCGGTCATACCAAATACTGCCTTTGCAAGTGGTCCGGTAATACTCCGGCTGAGTAGTATTCCCATTGCTATTGCAAAGATCGCCCCAATAAGAATGCAGATTACCAAAGTAAGAGTGAGATTTGAAACAGTCTCTGCTCCTTCAGATTTGAGTGCCTCAGCATCCTGTCGGTCTTTTTCAACCAACTCATCAATAGCTCCGGAGAATGCTTTTCTCTCTTTTACCAACCCTCCGGTAGTAAGTGCAATTGTTCCAGCTTTTGTATCATCAGCATGAACAAGGGTATCGAAATCAGCTAAAGCTGTTTTGTAATTTCCCCAGGCAACAACAGCCTTATCATAGATTGTTTGTTCTTCTTCAGAAATAATATAACTTTCATAGGCGGAGAGGCTCGAATCTATTTTTTTTATCAGTTCTGCAATTTCAGCCCTGCTATTCTCCCGGGTCTCCGGGATAAAAAGTAAGCCGGGGGGGTTTCCCCGGAGATGCCAGAGATCAGACTGCATTGATTCCAGAATATCGGTTGGAATAAGTTGATCATCATACATCTGATTTAGATACTGATTAGTAGTCACGACCCCGGAATACCCCATTACTCCGACCAGAACCATAATGATTACAACAGCAAGAAACGAAAAAATCAGTTTCAGGCTGATAGAGATATCATCTAGCCATTTCATACAATTTCCCCAATCAAAATGTGTGAGGCTCTAATTGAACCATGATGCTATTTATGGAGATGCTCGTTGTTAATCAATCAAAATAAGTATTTATATGATTATCCAGTGATTTAAAGGAGAATATAAGATTGACGGTAAAAAAGGACGTGCTTAGGCAACCGTAATAATTTCTATGAAACTGGCGATTTCACGGAATTGTTCATAGACTGCCGTGCATGATTCCAGGAAAATGAGGGTTACATTTAATAAAATAAGAAGTATTATGAGAAAATCAAAACCCCGATCCGGTTTGGATTCATGGTAGGTATCATCGATTACATCAAAGATTCTGTTCCTCAGCGATGTATCTGAATCCAATCTTATCAGGGTGTTTATCTTTTTTTGAGAAGAAAATTATGTCAATGACTCCTTTCCGATGATACTGATGGGTAAGAGGCCCTTTTGGAAGGAATAATGACCCTTCCGGATGGATATTCACATATATGTTCCTGTTCCTCCCCGGTCACATGCTTCCTGCAACAAAAGACTTTTACGAGTCTGAAAAGGCAATGTGCGACAGGTATTTCCCGGTCTTTGAAACCTGTGTGGACTTGGCAGAATCGTTTCCAAACTCAGGGATTACGAATAATATAACAGGCAGATATGACGAGATATGTGGCATGATTCAGGAGAGAATTCCAGGAACCGTATGTTACGGCAAAAAAGATGCAGTAAACAGAGATTTATTCAATTTTCACTCATTCTTTGAATAATCCTGTACCGGTCCTTTGGAATGATTATCTCAAATCTGACCCCCTCCCCCCAAGTTCCGTTCTCGATGATCTGCATATCATTGGACTCCAGAACTTCCCTGATAAAAGCCATCCCGATTCCGGTCCCTTTTCCATAACCACGACTGAATATCTTTTCCTTCTCATCTTCAGGGATTCCAAACCCATTGTCCTGGTAGATAAGTGAACCTGACTCATTCTCTTCAAAGGATACCCAAACAGTATCTGCGGTTTCTCCATGCCGGATGGTGTTATCAATAAGATTGTAGAACACTTTTTTTATGAGCCGGTCGGTCTTGATCTCCAGGTTTTGACAAGTATGAGTTATTGTGATCCTGCCGGAGAACTCAATCTGATTTTGATCCAGAATTTCTCCGATATTCTGCCATATGGTCCCATCTTCCTCGATTTTTTCATAATCGTAGGTAAATGAGAGGAGCATGGTGATTTTCTTTACAACATTTAATGCCCGTTCTGCATATACAGAAATTTCGGATTTCTCTTCAAGTTCCGGAATTAATCCAAGATATAACTGGAGAGAGGTAACCTGGTTTAAAACATCATGTCGTGTTATCTGTGAGAGCTGGGTCAGCTTTTTATTTGCACTGGCAAGAGATTTTTCTGCGTTCTCCCGAAGGAACAATTCATGTTCAAGAGATTTTTTTTGTGTCTCAATTTCTGCGATGTATTCACTGATGCTGGCAACCATCCGATTGATACTGTGCCGGAGCATCTCTGTTTCACGAATGCCAGTACCCCGGACTGAATGGGAAAGTGAAGAAGAGGCGATAATCCCGATATCTTCGGTCATCATGGTAATAGGTCGTGAGATATATCGTGAAAGATACTGGGCAATTACCAACCCTAACACCAGTGAAATGATTGTGATGATAATAAACCCGATCTTGTAATACAAGATTATTTCTTCTATTTTTTCCTTGCTAAAAACAAGAATTCCAACAAAACTTCGCTCTGATCCTGACAGGGACCTAACCGAAGAGAGATCAACATACTGGAATGAGATTACCTGGTTTTTCTGAGGGTTTTCAATAACAAATGATTTTTTGGATTCAAACGTCTGATTTAACAGGTTTGTCAACTCTTCCCTGGTTAAAACGCCGGTAACCGAAGGGAGAGACAGGGTAATATTCTTTGTCCAGAACGTCTGTTTGCGATACGCTTTATCATATACCTCTAAATGAACAATATTCGGGATATTCATGGCATCTTCGATGATATCCTTCAGGGAGGAGAGCATCTGATTATGCATCAGGGAATAATTTTCATTTCGAAGCCCGAGTTCCAGGATATATGTATGGTCAGAAGTCGGATGGTATCCATATTTCCAGTATAATTTCGGGTCATAAAAATCCCGGATCCAGGGATCTGATTTGAACTTATCTCCCTGGAGAAACAGAGTAAGAGAGGAGAAAAAGTCTGGAAACTGGCTGAAATCCATATTTTGATCCCGTTCATATGTCGTAAACTCAACTACCCCGCTTTTATTAATCATGAATAGTTCTATCTCGCCTGGTACTCCGGAAGAGATATTTTTTTTAAGAGAGGTGAGGTTAATTAAAGAAGGGTCATGCCGGTTATCTTCGTAAGCCTCAATAAAGGATAACATCCTGTCCTGAAGAAGAAAATCGTATTGGGCATCAAAGGTTTCAATTCCGTATTCTGTCAGAATTGCCGATGAAATAAAAGTCTTTTCTGCCTGCTGCCGGGAATTATTAAATTCAGTAATGACCTGGTTGATGGAAAAAACATAGAGAGTCCAGGAAATCAGGACAATAAAGATGAAAAAGATCAGGGTAATTACAAGGAACAATCTGGTACGGTAGGAGGGGTAATCCTCTGGTTTACTCCCGGATTCATGTTTTTTTCCTGGCATTAATATTTGCAATACCCATTTATAGCTTCATTTTTGTTCTGATATCTAATTAATATATGTTTTTATTTTTAATTTAGGTATAGAATATATCAAATTATTTATAAAATCCTAATTCCCCTGAATTTCTTTTAAATTTTTTTTAGATAAAACTGGATCCTACAAAAATATATTATTCATATTTTTCGGCATGCCATCAGAATGCCGGGTTGTATTATACACCAAGTGAGATTTCACAATAATCCAGCCAAATGAGAACTCTGTCAATTCCTTGTAGTAACGGGGAGATACGTACATCAAACCAAAACTGGTATTATTCCCCGATGTTGTACGGGTTCCAACATTCTCTCTATGTGAATATCCCATCAGTGAAATGGGAACCAGCTGCCATACTGTTATTCTGTTTGATGATTTTGTCATTCATACCCGTTAACCGACATGTTTATTGCATTCACAAAAAAATGCGTAATTATGAATACCAGGTGTATCCTGCTGATACTAATAATGTTTCTTTTCTACCCGGGATGTGGAGAAGAATTGACTAACGAATCGCTTTTTGACAAACCTTCACCAGATGAGATGAAACCTGCTCTTGACACCATAACAGAACAGATCTTGCAGATGCTAAACGAGGTTCGTGAAGAAAACCGTCTGAGTGCAGATGCTCTGGTCAGCACAGGAACATCCGGAGATGAAGCTGCGAGGGCCCTTTCTTTAAAACTTGATAACATAACCTACAGCCATTCATCCCTGATAATCTCTCCGGAGAACGTGGTTACGACAGCCGCTCCGGAGCAGTATGCCAGTCTTATCGGAACCGACCTCTCATACCAGAATGAGACAATGTTTGCAACAGAAAAGCAAAGTCCGGTAGTCAGTAATATCTTCTATCTCGAAGAAGGATTTTACGGGATATCCATCAGTTATCCTATTTTTTCCGGTGAGGAATACCTTGGATATACCGATGTTACCATCCGTCCTGAGGAATTTTTCCATCCGATAATCTCACCGTTTACCGAGCAGACCGGATACGAGGTCTTTATCCTGCAGACGGACGGAGTAACCGTTTACGAAACGAGCGAGGTCGAAACCGGTAAAAATGTCCTGACAGACCCCCTGTACGACACTCCGGAGATGAGAAATGTTTCCCGGGCCGTGATTGACAACCCGGAGGGAACGATTGAATATTCATTCTGGAACCGGTTCTGGAACAAACAGACAGAAAGACAGGCTGTGTGGAACACCCTTACTCTTGATAACCAGGAATGGAGAATCGGCGTTGTGCGGGATATCAATGGATCTGCTGATGAATCCGGTACTCCTAATGAACAAACCGGAGATGTCAATGCCAGCATTGCCGGGTTGACTACATTTGTTGAGGATGCAACAGTATTTGCAAAGTCTACCGGAAAGCAAGAGGCATGTGATGTTTTTAACAACCTCTCCGGACCATTCGTGAAAGAAGATCTGTACATCTTTGGATACGCAAACGATGGAACCACTCTGGCCCTTCCCTATCAACAGGGCATTGTTGGAAAGAACCGAATGGATCTCACCGACATAAACGGATTATCCATCTTTTCCGGAATTAAGGGTGCAGCACAACGGGGCGGAGATTACCTCTATTATGTATATCCAAACCCGAATAACGACTATCAGTACCAACTGAAACTGGTTTTTGTAAAACCAGTAGATGACGACTGGTTTATCGGCTCCGGAATTTATCTTCCCTGGATTGAGGCAGAATTAGATCCTGAAGAGATAAACGTCCTGGTTGCCCGGGTAAAACAGGCAGTCAGCCATGCAGAAAAGGTTGGAAAAGAACAGGCACTCGATGATTTTAATAACCTGGATCAGCCCTATGCAAACGGGGGAGAGTATATCTTTGCCTATGATTATAACGGAACAACCCTTGCACTTCCGTTCCAGCCGGAGTTAATCGGCACAACCCGGATGGACTATACCGACCAGTATGGAGCACATATCATTTACCAGGAGATTGATGCAGTAAAACAGGGAGGCGGGTTTGTCTATGTAGTTTATTATAATCCGGATACCGGAGAAAATGAACTTAAACTCTGTTATATACTCCCGGCAGGTAATGACTGGTTTGTGGGGTCCGGGATATACACCGGGACAAATTTTCAATAATTTTTTTAAACCGCGGTTTTTTAATTTAACCTGCAATTATTTCTTTTCTATAAATAACAGCGGTGAAAAGGCATCCTTCCCGATCATCTATGAGATCGATATCTGACCATATCTCAACTGCTCTCCTGATACCTGAACCAAGACCACGGTAGGGGAGTAGTCCTTTCGCAATAAATGAGACCAGAACCGGGTTTCTGATGTTTGAGTTCCCTTTACGGATCTTCTCAACGGTGAGATTATTCGGGAGGTTGCCAGGACTGATTATCTCAATCCGGTTGTCAAAGATAAAAATCCGGATAGGGGCACTTATCAGATAATCCCGGTGCACAAGAGCATTCACCAATAGTTCTTCAAACACAACGGGAGGGATTTCAGGTATTCCCGGAGTATTAACACCTCTTCCAGCCTGAATCTTATGAAGATTGCGCATAATAAAGGCCATTGCATCGTCAAAAATCCTCTTGAGCGGGCCGGAAAAGTCTTCAGTATCGATGTATTCACTGACATGAATGGTATTTCCGGGGTATCTTACCGACTTTACAATAAACTGGGGTTTTATCCATTCCGGGTGTTCGGTGAAGAGGAGGACTCCTGCAAGATTAAGCACACCTTCTTCGGTTGCAAGGTTCATATTCTGGAGTAGTATCCGGAGTTCATCAGGATCTTCCGGAAGGGGAATATCAAAGGTTTTTTGAAGAAAATCCCGGAATCGGAGTTTGTCTAGTTTATCAATTCCTGTCTTGGTGGGGAGCTCATCAGCATGGAATCTATCAACACTCTGAAAAAGACGGCAGAGTTCTTCTCGTGAATTGATCTTTCGCTTGTCTGCACCAGTCTTAAACCAGATAACTCCATTTCTATCAAAATATGGTTTATCCTGCCCTTTGGGAATAGTAAGAGCGATGACTATCCGGTTATTGCCGACAGGGATATTCTCTGTTTTTACCGTCAAAGGACTTTTAATATGCTGGGAGGCTGCATTGCTGATTATCTGATTTATCCGGGTAACATCTGAAAAACAGAGCCCGGGAATTGAACCATCATCGCTGACCCCGATGTAGATGACACCTCCGTCAGCATTTGCAAATGCTGCCATCTCAGATGCCAAGGAATCTGCATTGGTGATATTTTGTTTGAACTGATGATTACTGTCTTCACCAAGAGAAATTTGAGAGAGAAGATTGTCAGGTATCATCTTATTAATAATCCTTCATGTCCGGCATGGATGTATGTTACTATCAGGAGTATATGTTATTCAATTTTTTTCTGTATTTCGGTCAGAATGATTCTGAACTCATCAGTGAAGAGACTCTGAAATGAGTTAAGCAGGGTTCAGGTAATAACCGACTGCTCAACTGCCCGGAGAGCGAAATAGAACGTCACCAGTGCAAATACCAGAAGATAGATGAACGATATCAGAATCTCGGTGCTGCTGAAGAGAAATTCCAGCCCGAGAGCACTGAAATGATCGCCCATCGAGAAGTATCGAAGACCATTGGAAAGATGGGTCAACGGATTTATAAGAGCAATCTCCTGCAGGACCGAAGGAAGTCCGGCCGATGGATAGAGAGCATTTGACGCAAAGAACACTGGCATGGAGAGGATCGTCGTGACTCCCTGGTACCCTTCCGGTGATGATGTTTTAAATGCAACATAGAGTGATATACAGAGCACTGCTGCTGAAAAGACAGCAACAAAGAGGACCATTCCAATCAGTGAGATAAGAATCCCAATACCGGTCTCTCCGGAAAAGAAGGTCACACCAAGGACTATTCCAAAGACGATGATGATAACCGTCTGAATCAGTGACTTCGTGACAGAGGAGAGAGATATCCCGATGATCAGATCCCGCCTTGGCATCGGACTTGCCATGATCTCCCGTAAGATCCCCCAATTCTTGTCAAAGAGCACTGAAAATCCCCCGTACAGGTTAGCAAAGAGGACGGTTGCAGCAATCATCCCCGGACACATGAAGGTCAGGTAATCATAGGATATCATCCCTGCCGGTGCAGAACCACCACCGAGAATACGTTCAAAATTTCCTGCCATCCCAAGACCGAAGAGAGCAAGCCAGAGGATGGGATGAAGCATCGAGGTGAAGAGTTGATCCTTGAATCTGACGTACCTTCGAATATCCCGTTTGAATACCGCTATAAATCCAAAAACCATATAGTTCACCTTTAGTCCCGGATCTCCGTTCCGGTGTAGTGCATGAAGACATCATCCATCGTAGGTTTTTTCAGACTGACCGACCTCACGGTGATACCCTGTTCATCCGCAGCCCTGATGATACCGGGAAGCACCAATGCCCCGTCGTTTCCGGAGAAGATGAGCAGCTTCCCGTCACAGGGCTGAATCCCAGTTATCCCGGGGATCTCACGAATCCGGGTAGATACGGAGTTGTTATCACTGGTTTCAAGATAGATGATATCTTTTCCAAGGCCGGATTTGAGTTCATCCGGGGTCCCCCTCTTTATGATCTCTCCATGATCGATGAGTGCAATCGAATCGGAGAGGATATCTGCCTCATCCATGTAATGGGTCGTCATGAAAATGGTGGTTCCTTCCTGGTTTACCATTCTGAGATACTCCCAGGTCTTCTGTCTCGTCTGAGGATCAAGTCCGATGGTCGGTTCATCAAGAAAGAGAATCTGCGGCCGTGTCATCAGACCACGGGCGATCTCAAGTCTGCGTTTCATTCCGCCGGACAGGGTGCTGACAAGTGCATCGGCCTTCTCCTCAAGCTCCACCAGGGCCAGAAGCTCTGAAATCCGCTTCATCTTATTATCCCGGTTCATCTGGTAGATATCCCCGTGAAAGTCAAGTGTTTCCCTGACCGTCATGTCCTTGTCAAGCGTTATCTGCTGGAATACAATCCCGATAGACTCCCTGACTTTGACCCGGTCAGTTCGGAGATCATATCCTGCAACGGTGACCGTTCCTTTTTGCATCGGAAGAAGTGTGATAAGGGTATTTATCACCGTCGTCTTTCCGGCACCGTTTGGCCCGAGAAAAGAGAAGAATTCCCCTCTCTTTACCGTGAATGAGACATTATTTACCGCCTGTACATCACCATACGCATATGAAAAATTGGATACATCCAGTATTACTGAATTACTCATACGTCACCTTAACCCTGCAATTCTGCACCTGATTCGTGCCAAATATCTCGCTCAGGAACCGGCCGGTTACTGATTCTGTATTCGCCATGATCTCCTCCGGAGTGCCGCTAGCCACTACCTCCCCTCCGCTGCTTCCCCCTTCCGGACCCATATCAATGATATAATCTGCCTGGCAGATAACGTCCAGGTTATGTTCTATCACGATGACCGAATTCCCGGTGTCCACAAGACCATGGATGATTCCAAGCAGCCGCTCGGTATCAGCCATATGAAGCCCGGTTGTCGGTTCATCCATCACGTAGATATTCCCCTTCTTATGAAGCTCGGTTGCAAGTTTTAACCGCTGTGCTTCGCCTCCGGAGAGTGAACTGAGCGACTGGCCCAGCCGGAGGTAATCAAGACCGACCGATTTGAGGACTGAAAGTTTTCTCCTGATCTCCGGAGTCTCAAAGAAATCAATCGCTTCACCAACGGTTTCATTTAGTATTTCGGAAATCGTTTTTCCCTTATACCGGAGAGCAAGCACATCCGGACGGTACCGAAGGCCGCTACATTCATCACAGACCATCACGACATCATCAAGGAAATGCATGTCCATCTTCAGGATTCCAAGCCCCTTGCATTTCGGACAGGCACCTTTCGAATTGAAGCTGAAGAGAGATGGTTCGGTGCCGGTTGCCCGGGCAAACTCTTTCCTTATCTGGTCAAAGATTCCCAGGTATGTCACCGGATTAGACCGTGAACTCCGTCCGACTGCTGACTGATCAATGACGACTGCATCAGGGTGTTCTTTGCAGAATACTCCGTGAATGAGGGAACTTTTCCCACTCCCGGCAACTCCGGTCACACAGACCAGGACTCCTTTCGGGATAGAGACCGAGACGGTTTTCAGGTTATGAAGGATAGCATTCTCAATTCTGAATTCACCATTTGGCTGCCTTCTTACGGGTGCCATTTCCGCCCGACGGTTCAGGTAATCTGCCGTCTTGGTTCCTGAAGTATGAATCCCGCTAACCGGGCCGCTATATGTTATCTGACCCCCGTGGATTCCTGCTCCTGGCCCGATATCGACCAGGTGGTCAGATGAGAGAATAACTTCAGGGTCATGCTCCACGACAAGGATGGTATTCTTCCGGTCCCGAAGTTCGGTCAGTATCCGGGTCAGGTTCCGGATATCACGGGGATGAAGTCCGATGCTTGGTTCATCAAGGATATAGACGAGATTTACCAATGTACAGTCAAGTTGTTTGGCAATCTTGACCCGCTGTGCCTCACCACCGGAGAGGGTTGCCACCGGTCGGTGAAGAGTAAGGTATCCGACGCCGATATCGATAAGATACTGGATGATGAGTCCCATCTTTCGGGCAATCGGAACTGCATGCGGGTGATCAAGGGTATCAAGCCAGGAGAGGAGATCAGGCATCTCCAGGTAAATCAGTTCAGGGATTGTTCTTCCAGCAACTCTGACCGAACGTGCCTGCTCATTCAGCCGTGAACCATGACAGGAGGGACAGATCTCATACCTGAAGAACTGGGTATATGCATCAGAATTCTCTTCTTTGTTGATATAGGTCTTTTTCAGTCTGCTCAGTACTCCTTCATATTGTGCCTGGTACTTCTCCCCAAACCGTTCACCCAGGATAGTCGTCTGGGGATGATGCATCAGATTATATCGTCCCTTCTCGGAGAGTTCTCCCACTGGACAATGAGGATCAAAGAGTTCTGATTTCATCAGCGACGACCAGTAGTACCCACCCTTTTTGTACTGGGGATGCAGAATGGCTCCCCCTGCAACGCTTTTTGAAAAATCAAACACCTTATTCTCATCGATGACCATCAATTGTCCAAGACCACTGCATTCAGGGCACATTCCTTCTGCATTGTTGAACGAAAAGAGGTTTGATCCTCCGATGAACGGCTCTCCGCACCGGGAATAGAGGAGACGAAGGTAGGTGTAGAGTTCGGTCATGGTTCCGACCGTGGACCGGATTGTCTGGCCTGGTCTCTTCTGATCGATGACGATGACCGGCGAGAGATTTACAATCTCATCCACGTCCGGCCGGGTTATCTTCGGGAGCATAGAGCGTTCAAAAGTGCTGAAGGTCTCAATAAGCTGCCGCCGTGCCTCAAGGCCGATGGTATCGAACACGAGAGAGGATTTCCCGCTTCCGGATACTCCGGTAAAGACCACAATCTGGTTCTTCGGGATAGAGACCGAGATATTTTTCAGGTTGTGAACCCTGACACCGGAGAGCTTTATGTCCTCACTCATTTGATTCCTCTCCGCTCTCTGTATTGAACTCATCAAGAAAACTGATAACCCATTCCCGTTCTGCCTTCATGAGAAACTGCCTCCTCTTTGACAGGGCAAGATTTCCTACCGCACATTCGTGTTCAAGAAGATACTTCTCCAATTCCTTGTAGCAGGTAATACGTTCATCAATTGACTTCAGATATTTGCCCAGGACTTCGTTCACCTCTTCCGTCGTCAGAATGCTGAGATTTGCAAGAGCCAGATCAATCTGGTGAATACTGACCTCCAGTTCAGACATGATCTCAACGATCCTCTCTTTGAGTTCCTTTTTTCCTTTTTCGGTGATGGAATAGATCTTCTTGACCTTGTTGGTATCAGTGACGGTCAGGTTCACGTCTACGAGGAGTTTCTTTTCAAGTTTTTCCAGAACTTTGTAGATAGATGAGAGTGAGATCTCGGTCCAGTACCGCATGTCATGTTCCCATACATTCTTTTCAATCTCATACGGATACATCGGTCTTTCAGAGAGAAGCCCCAGGAGGGCCGTCTCCATGTTCGAGATCGAGCTCATACAATATTGTACTAATACAATACTATTTAGATACATCGTTGGATTGAGCATAGAGACAGTATAGCACGGCAGAGAAGGAAACGGAAAAATTCGTGTAATAATGGTTATCGGTATTTTTCTGCGGATAAAATGCGGAGACATACAAAAATCCTGCCCCGTTTTATACCCTGAAACCGGACAGATTATTGAGAAAAGAGGATAATAAATCAGGGGGATTTTAACGGGTACATCCCTTCCAGTAACCGGATTCCGGATTCGGTTCTGAATATCTTATCCCTGATATTCCTGACCGAGTCATCCCGGACCAAATCTTCAAAGATATTCACAAGAAAATCTGCTTCCACCAGGATCTGAAAGTCATTGCCATCAATTTTTGAATAGGAATGATGATTGCCGATTATGAAACAGACCCGGTCAATAATCGTATCATCCAGGTCATACCTAACTAAAATTTCCCTGGCAACCAACGGGCCTTCCTGTTCCTGGTATTTTCCGGATGAAGACTGAAACTTTCGTTCAGCCTCTTTTATTCCAATATCATGCAGGAGTGCAGTAATACCAACGATCAGGTCTTCCCGCTCATCAGTTCCTGACTCTTTCGAGATAAGCGAGGCAAAACAGAAGACCTTGAGAGCATGATTGATCCGTTTCACATCACCCTCAAAATATCGGATCATATCCCTCATAATTGCATGAATCATGGTGATCCCCCAAACTTTTCAAGATCAAAAAAGAGAGTATGGTCAGGAGACGATCTCAAACACTTCCTTTCCTTCCTGACATAACGGGCAGAGCCAGTCGTCCGGAAGGTCATCGAATGAGGTTCCGGGAGGAATGCCGGCCTTTTCGTCACCCTTTGCCGGATCATATACATATCCGCAGATTGTGCATTCATATGAGTCCATTTATATCATTCCTTCTGTTTATACCGTTCATTATAGACACAAAACAGGGCATCAGTATACATATCTGTCATCTTTGTGGGGATATAATTGAGAACCTTCGCCCGTGTTAAGAGTTCAGATTTAATATCCCGGTCACTATGCAGGTGGAGGGCTCTGACCTCATCCAGGATAAAATCAAGCTGATTAATCCCGGTAGGCTTTCCATTGACCTCAATACAACCAATCTTTGTATCCTGCGGGATGATACCCCCGCAGACCTTGCAGTAGACCCCGTCCTTCTCATCGCTCATGACTCTTTCTCCCGGATCATCGTCAGGGACATCTTAAACCGGGTAACAGCACTCAGAGCATGGGGAACTCCTGCCGGAAAGATAATGGTGTCTCCTTCTTTCATCTGGTGTGTTACTCCTGAAATCCAGACCTCACATTCCCCGTCAAGGATGGTCACTACCGCATCAAAAGGAGCGGTGTGCTCAGAAAGTCCTTCGTCCTCGTCAAAGGAGAAGAGCGTGAGTGAACCAGCTTTCGTATTGACAATCATCCGGCTCGCAACCGTACCGTCCTGGTAATCTACCAGATCTTTAAGACTGATGACTTTCGCCCTGAGTTCATCCCGCTTTTTCCCGGGGTTTTCAGTTTTTTTAAGTGTTTCGGCATTGAATTCCATTTGTATCACCATACGAGGAGAGGCTATGTTATGGCTGTATAAAGTATTCAGGCGGGAACCATCCGCTCAATGTCTTCTTCAACCGTGCTGATGTTTCCGATGTTAAAGGTATCGACCAGAACCTTCAGCACTCCCGGAGAGACAAACCCGGGAAGTTTCGGGCCAAGGGTGATGTTTTTAACACCGAGTGAAAGGAGGGCAAGCAGGACCAGTACTGCCTTCTGTTCATACCAGGCGATGTTGTACGAAACCGGCAGTTCGTTGATTCCAACACCGAATGCTTCTGCAAGAGCCTGTGCGATGACAACCAGCGAATAACAGTCATTACACTGTCCGGCATCAATCACCCGGGGGATTCCTCCGATGGTTCCAAGGTCCAGGTAATTATACCGGTACTTGGCACATCCGGCGGTGAGGATTACGGTGTCTTTTGGAAGAGCCTTTGCAAATTCTGTATAATATTTCCGTTCGCCACGGCGACCGTCACATCCGGCCATCACGATGAACCGCCTGATATCTCCTTTTTTGACCGCTTCGATGACTGTGCCGGCAATCGCGAGTACTGCATCATGAGCACAGCCGGTTATCAGATCACGACCGTTGGTTCCGGGGTCGAGCGGTGGCGGGCAGGTTTTTGCATGTTCGATGACCTTTGAGAAGTCTTTTGTTCCGTTCGCCGATTTTGCAATGTGCTTTACTCCCGGATACCCTGCAGGTCCGGTGGTGTAGATCTTGTCTTTGTACGAGTCCTTTGGCGGGACGATACAATTTGTTGTCACTACTATCGGGCCATTGAACTTCTCGAAGTCCTCTTTCTGATGCCACCAGGATGAACCATAATTCCCGACAAGGTGAGAGTATTTCTTCAGTTCCGGGTAGGCATTTGCCGGGAGCATCTCTCCATGAGTGTAGATATCAACACCACTATCCTTTGACTGCTCCAGGAGCTGATCAAGGTCCCGAAGGTCATGACCGGTGATAAGAATACCAGGGTTTGTTCCCACGGTTGTTTTTACTGAGGTTATCTCCGGACTTCCATACGTCTTTGTGTTTGCAGAATCAAGCAGGGCAAGAACTTTCACCCCGACCGACCCGCATTCAAGGACCAGGGCGGTCATTTTATCAGCCGGAAGGTCCTGGATGGTGGAAGCAAGCCCCTTCTGCATGAATATTACAATTTCTTCATCAGTATAGCCAAGGGTCTCAGCATGATGGTAGTAGGCTGCAAGTCCTTTCAGGCCAAAGACCAGCATAGCCCGAAGGGAATGAACATCATCGTTCACATTTGCAAGGTCTGCAATCTCCTTTGCCTTCGCTTCGATATCAGCATCGCTTTTTGGCGTCCAGGTGCATGCATCAGGCTCATTATCTCCGGACTTCGGGAGAGAGTCCCTTATTGCAATCGCCTGGTTGATCATCTCCCTGAGCCGCTTGTCATCAAAGTTAGTATTGGTCAGGGTGGCAAACAGGGCATCTGTGATGAGTGCCCCGGCGTCTTTGTTTCCGGCTCCTTTTTCCATAGCGGCTAAATTTCGGATTGAGATTCCTTTGCAGATATAGAGAAGAACATCCTGTACTCCTGCGGTATGATCCTCTTTCCCGCAGACACCTTTTACCGTGCAACCGGTTCCCCGGGCTGTTTCTTCACATTGATAACAGAACATGGTCATCATCCTCGAATATAGAAAGTATACACGATATCCTATGTATATCAAGTTATTAATAGTTGTGAGTATCAGAAAGTATACTGTGCAAGCTAACTGTACCGTCAACCTGACAGTTCAATACCTGGCGAAGAAATGGACTCTCCTGATAATCCTTGAGTTATACAAGGGAGAAAATTATACCCGCAGGTTCTCTGAATTAAAAGATAGTCTTGAAGGTATCACCCCGAAGATCCTTTCTGAGCGGCTTAAGGAATTGGAAGACGAAAAAATTGTCTCCAAAACGATTGATACCTCTTCATTTCCGGTAAAATGTGAATATACCCTGACAGAAAGTGGTCTTGACCTGATTGAGATTATTCGGACAATAAAAACCTGGGCACTGAAATGGAAGATTGATAATATTCCCTGTGGAAAGCAGGACTGTAAGGACTGCGTTCTTTGATACAGGTGAGCTTCCTGATAGTAATAATTCATTGAAATCCGGACATATTACCATATCACTTAGCCAGACCTATAAAACCATACGAATAGGTTTCTGAATACGTCCAATTTTCACTTAATTCATGAAAATATCGACAATTTTTACCATAGAATTACCCTTTTGATAAATCTCACCTAATTGACCTTCTTTCGATGATTAAACCATATTATTCATTTTCTCATGGGGTCACCATTATTACTCAATACTGAGTTGATACAAGATAAGGTAGTAATCCGGATCCCCTGTTTTAAGTGCATTGGTGAGAAACAACCAACCCACGTAAATGCGGACTGTGATTAGTTAATAAATTTCTTAAATTTTTTTAAATATTGGATGCATGCATGCTCAATTGGCGCCGGAATGAATTTTTTTAAGTGATCTATCAAAAAATAGAGGACCAGTTTTTTAAGGTGATAACAAGAACAGATTATCTCATTAGAATAGTCCGGAAAAACTCATTTACACCTAAATTGAATATGAATTCTTTACAGTCCGAATCATCACCCATATAATTCAAATATCCTAATTCAGAGGTATGCCAGTGCTAAAAAGCTATGGTATCGGTGATTACGCAAGTGTTCATTGTTACTTGAATAAAAACATATGATATTCCATTTGTTAAGGAGGTTTGAATTGGATAATAAAATTTGCGAGAAAAAAATTGTCTCAAAAAAGTAATTATTTCCAGGGATTAGTGAAATTTATTCGATTTAATATCGGATATAATTCAAAAGAAAGATCTTCATCTGTTTTTTGAATTGTAGATGGGTTCCGATTTCCGGTAGAATGGATAATATTCTTCTTAATAATCATATCAGTGGAGTATTGATTTTGCACAATGAGTCTTACGGTGTATTTTCCCGGACGAACATAGGTATGGATGGGATTTTGTAGAGTTGAAATTTTTCCATCACCAAAAAACCAAAGCCATTTTGTGGGTGATCCTGTTGATGTATCGGTGAAATGAATAGTAAAAGGGACAGAGCCGGATTCTTTGTCTGTGGTAAAGTGAGCAGAAACTTTCTCCAGGATATATTTTGTATTCAGTTTTAAAACGTGATTTGACATGATATGGTAAAATGTATACGTGTTTCCATTCTCAAGAGTCACCGGTGTCCCATCCACGGTAATACTTTCTATTTCAGCACCCGGCAACACCAGGAATAAAAATACTTTATTGGTCCCTGCCCTGGCTTTCACCGGACCTGAAGGAATGATTCTCCCGTATTTATCCGATATCGTGGTGATTGTGTAAAATTTTTGATGAGATGGGATTATTGTCAAAGCATCGTTTTTACGCCCGGAAAGACCGGTTGTCAGGTTCGTGACAGAGAGATTGTACACTCCGGTTGTAACGGTTTTCAAATCCAGATTTGGAACTATCAACTTATCATTCCTGATGATTGCAACTTTCGTCAGGTATACGGAGCCATTTTTCGTGAGATCTACCTGTTCACCTCCAAAGAAATTCTGACCTGATATATGCAGGGTGATGGTACTTCCCTGAGTGGCAGATTCAGGAGAGACTCCTGATATTACCGGTGTGAGGCCAATGGGTTTGAATTGAGCATTGATTGTATGGTTTGCCGTTATGTTTACGAATGTGTAATTTTGTACTGGTCCAAGGCTGAAATTGTCCGAGATTATGTCGTAGATTTGATATTGCGAGTCGGGCGTCATTACAAATGTCTGGTTTGATCCGGACAGTGTCCGGACTGTTCCGGATGGATCTATTGTTCCTCCCGTTGTAACAGTGGCATTGATAAAATATTCAGCAGGCAAAACGGTGAATGTGACATTTTCAGTGCTGGTGCTGTCATCCTGCTGTACAATTACCTGCCAGGGGCCGGTCCGGGTTTGTGACGGGATGGTGAGGTCTCCTGTTATATGGTTTTCAGATTCAACAAGAAGGTCAGTGAGGTAGAGGTTTTCTTTCGATCCAGACAGGGTTACCCGGCTATTGGCTGCCCCGGTATCAAATATCCCGGAGAGGTTGTAAATCCTGACAGTAGTTCCGGCCCTGCCACTTTCGGGCTTTATTCCGGTGACACTGATTCTGGTTTGTCCGGATTCGTACTTTTCAGCGGTGTACATTTCCAATCTGGGAGATTCGAATGATAGAACCCGGGTATCCGGATTATAAGTTACACCTTCGGGCATAGTGTCCCATCTGGTAATGTCATAGGTAATATCTCCGGATTCGTTGATTATCCGGAGATTGAATGGATCAGGTCCTGATATGCCATCAAGAGATATCATGACCGGATATGGTCCCTGTGTTCCGGTTGTGATGGTAATCCCGCCTGAATTAATCAGGTTACTTGAGCTTTCTGTAGTTCCGATTTTTCCCTGTCCTCCCAGAATTCCTGCAGGACTTGTTATTGTTACATTATAACCGCTGGCCTGGTCTAATTTAATTCCATATCCTGTTTTTCCCTGGACCGTTATGTTATCAATTATTACTTCTCCTGTCCCCGAGGTGGAAGTGGTACCGGTAAGGTAGATTCCATGAATTCCCCCGGTTATTGATGAGCCGATTGGCCGGGTCTGTTCACTATCTGATGAGCGAATCATACTGGTTATTACGACCGGATCAATGGTGCATCCCGGACATGTCAGGCTACATGTTGCTCCTCCCTGTCCATACACTCCGTATTCTTGACCGGTTATCGATGATTCGGTCATGGATCCCACAATATGACTGCCACTCCATGCGGTAATGCCACTATTTCTGTTTGATCCAGTCCCGCTTTCTGTCCCGGAACCATCTATATGAATCCTGTTTCCATTCAGGGTAAGTGAAGCAGTGCTGCCACTCATTTCAATTCCACTGAACGGTCCGGTTACGTTTACTCCTTTTCCATTTGATCCGGTAATGGTAAGAACCGGACTTCTGGATTGGGCTTGTTGAAGTATTCCAAGGCCATATCCTGATTTTAGTTTACCGGTAAGCTGTGTCCCCCAGTTATCATTTATTCCACAGCCGGTGTAGGTTTTCAGCCAGGGGTTCGGGTTATTGGTTCCGATGATCTCCACATTTGAATCGACTATATGAAGGGCCGGTACATTTTCTGCCTGAACATTCACATTTACCAGTTTGACGTTACTATACCCGGACGTTACCTTGATCCCTGCTGCCCCGGTTTCTGCCTTAATGAGCGGAGCATAGGTATTGGTGATGGTGTTTACCGGTCGCTGGTCAGCATTTGGTGAGGTTGAAAGATCAATTCCGTTTATAGTGACATTTGATGCCTGGATGAGAATACCGAATTGTGCCTTTGTTGTGAAACTTTTGAGAAGATGGAATTCTTTGGGATTATCCACGGTTCCGCCTTTTGTTATCTTAAAGTATGAATTATCCTTTCCTCCAAAGTCACACCATCCGTATCCTTGGGTAGAGAGGTACTGACCATCAAAAGTATTCATCAATGACGGATTGATGGTGAGTGGTGTGTTGCCTGGATTTGGAGCGGTGATGGTAAATCCGTTTGTGAGTGTACCGGAGCCTCCATCCGGGTTAGTTACCATGACATTCCACTGGCCTGCCGATTTTCCGGAGAGTGGAAGCTGGCAGGTTATCTGAGAGGAAGATAGGACCTGGACAGAGGTTGCAATAATATCGGATTGTCCGGGTCTTGTCAATCTGACCGCTGCACCATTTTCAAACAGGGTTCCGGAGAGGCTTGTGATGCTCACCGTTCCGGTGTTTAGTCCACTAGCCGGGGTAATTCCGGTAACGGTGAGAAGACTGGGCGTATTAATAAAAAATCCATCTGTAAGAGTTCCGTTCTGCCCATCCTGGTTTGTCACGGTTATATTCCAGTATCCGGGTTCTGCACCGGTGATCGGCAGGGTGCAGGTGATGAGTGAGGGGTATACAACCGATACATCGATTGCGTTTATTGTTGTTTGTCCAGGTTTCGTGAGAGCTACCGTTGCACCTGATGTGAAATATCTCCCGGAGAGGTTTGTAATGGGTACTGGGCCGGTGTTTTCCCCGGAACTCGGGATTATTCCGGTTACCTCCGGTGGAGGAGCGGTGATGGTAAATCCGTTTATGAGCGTTCCGTTCTGTCCATCTGTATTTGTTACGGTTATATTCCATGCTCCGGGTTCTGCTCCGGTGATAGGTAACGTGCAGGTGATGAGTGATGATGAGATAACGGATACATTTGTTGCACTAATTGGTGTTAGTCCGGTTTTCGTGAGGACTACGATTGAATTTGGCAGGAAGTTACTGCCGGAGAGGTTTGTAATGGGTACTGGGCCGGTGTTTTCCCCGGAGCTCGGGATTATTCCGGTTACCTCTGGTGGAGGAGCGGTGATGGTAAATCCGTTTATGAGTGTTCCATTCTGACCGTCCGTGTTAGTAACCGTCACATTCCAGGGTCCGGGTTCTGCTCCGGTGATAGGTAGCGTGCAGGTGATGAGTGATGATGAGATAACGGATACATTTGTTGCATTAATCGTTGTTTGTCCGGTTTTCGTGAGGGATACGGTTGCACCTGATGAGAAGTTACTACCTGATAGGGTTGTTATGTTCACCGGTCCGGTGTTCTCCCCAGAATTCGGAGTGATACCGGTAACGACTGGCTGATTAAGTATCGTAAATCCGTTTGTGAGAGTTACCGTCTTCCCGTCATGATTTTGAAGAGTAATATTCCACTGGCCGGGTTCTGCACCGGTAATCGGCAGAGTACAGGAGACCCGGGATGAGGAGATGAGAAGAACGGAGTTTGCATTGATACTTGACTGGCCTGATTTTGAAAGGGTGACCGTAAGGTCCGAGTCTGTCATGCTCATGTAATTTGATCCGGTGATGTTTACCGAAATTGAAGCAGAATTCTCTCCGGTTGCCGGGTAAATGGCGTCTATTACCGGAGCAGGATGATCATATATCCAGGATAGTCCGGCCTTGTCGGGATCTGAAAGGGTGATGAGGTTCCAGTTTTCAAGAGTAGGATCTCTTGAATAATACATAACTTTGTTTATTGAATGAATATCATTTGGATAAGGACTATTTAGATTTCCACAGAGATCCCGGAGATGTAACCAATGTCCGAATTCATGGAGCATTACAGACTGTAAGTTTGCTGTGGTTTCATTTGCAGTGGTGGCGCTCCAATTCTGAGTTGAGTTTATTATTATGTCAGCTTCTATGATTTGTTGATCAGTACCCTGATATGTTACTGATGAGGCAAATTGGCCATCTGTTAAAGGACCAAAATAAATAAGACTGACTCCATCATTTTCTTTTTCTGTTTTTGTACTAACTCCATTATAATGTAGATGAAACTTTGAAGGAACAACGGCATTCCATGAATCTGCTGCCGCATTTATCGCGTTGAGAAAATCAGTGTTAATATTAGCATTCACAAAATAAGAGATATTATTTGAGTTCCATTTTTCTCGTGCAAATGAAAAAGGGACAGTAAAAGGATATTTCTCACTTATTTGGTTTTCATCTGTTCTTACATAGATATATCCACTACTAACTGGAAAAGGTTTATCCTCCCAATTTTCTTTTAAATAACCGAATGGTACATTCACCTCAATCCGGGTGTCTGTCCAGTTAATTATCTCATTTTTATTATAATCTGTGTTCTGTCTTCCGGAAGCAAAATAATCCGGATACTCCTTATTATATCCAGAATAAAAAGCAATGTCTGCTGTAGAATAATTTGAACTTTTATTTCCAAAATTCGTCCCTAATATGGTTAATTGTGTCTTTGTTCCTGCTGAACCTTCATTTGGGGTAATAATTGTGATTTCAGGAACTGATGTTGTTGTTAAAATTCCTTTTTTTTTTGCTCTCGCTCATATTGTGCTGCATATGACATATCCATTAATTCTATCGGTAACCCCTTTTCAGCTTTATCGATTGCTGTTTTAAGTTCATCGATAGAACGTATGCTATTTTTGAACTTATAATATCTTCCTTTTCCAGATAAATCCCAATTATTCAGGAAATAGATACCTTCAAATGAATCATCGGGTTTTGGTCTTGGACAAATTTCATTATAACAGGTTGTTTCATTATTAATGGTTCCCCCAAATTGATATTCGTCAATTATCATTCCCTCTGTAATATTGGAATTGTTATTCTGTTTCAGAATCTCCTTAATATATATCTTACCTTCAGTCTGTACAGGAATAGTAGATCCATTAATGATAAGCGATTTTCCATCATACAAGGTTCCCTGAACGATTAAATCGGCCCTTCGAATATCCTCATAAAATTGGTAATCTAAATCACTCATCCCCATCTTATCTCCAAAAGAAATTTGCGAAGCTTCTATGTAGGGGATAAACAGAATGATAATAAGGAAAAATAGTAAACCTAACGTTATATTCTTCATAATGCCTCCGGACATGTATTTTCCCGGGTCTTTCTGACAGAACTTCCGGGCAGGAAATTATTTTTCAGTCCATGGAGAGAGACATAATAACCAACAATGTTACGAGAGATAAAATCGGTACAATTATTTACCTTCATCCGGAATTTGTTTTGTTTCATGAAAATACCCTTTTCGTGTGCCTGGTCCAGTCAAATAATATCCCAGCTCCCCACCTGCCGGTAATCATACTTGTATCTTCTCATTGATAAATCAATAAACAACCCAAAAATGGAAGATAAATCGAAACATGTATATTTCATATGATTTATGAATAAGATAACCCAGGCATTAATATCATCAAATTTCTTTAACCTTTAATCAATCAGAAGTAAATTTTGCTGTATTTATTGTATTCGTTATCCGGACATACTCAAGGTGTTTGTTTTCTTTTTTGCCTGGATATAGTATATCCGGACAAATTATCATCTTTCTTCTCCGGTTCTAACATTGATAAATTTATAAATCAAAAACAGGTTCCGGAATCCGGTGGGGTAGGAAAGGGAAAAGAGGATTGTTTTCGGGATTTTCAGTCTGACCGTTGCACCTTTTTCAAACAGGGTTCCGGATAGGCTTGTGATGCTCACGGTTCCGTTGTTTAGTCCACTAGCCGGGGTAATTCCGGTTACCTCTGATGGAGGAGTGATGATGAGATAACGGATACATTTGTTGCATTAATCGTTGTTTGTCCGGTTTTCGTGAGGGCTACGGTTGCACCTGATGAGAAGTTACTGCCTGATAGGGTTGTTATGTTCACCGGTCCGGTGTTCTCCCCGGAATTCGGAGTGATACCGGTAACGACTGGCTGATTAAGTATCGTAAATCTGTTTGTGAGAGTTACCGTCTTCCCGTCATGATGTTGAAGAGTGACATCCCACTGGCCTGGTTCTGCACCGGTTATCGGCAGGGTACAGGAAACCCGGGATGAGGAGATGAGAAGAACGGAGTTTGCATTGATACTTGACTGGCCTGATTTTGAAAGGGTGACCGAAAGGTCAGAGTCTGTCATGCTCATGTAGTTTGATCCGGTGATGTTTACCGAAATTGAAGCAGAATTCTCTCCGGTTGCCGGGTAAATGGCATTTATTACCGGAGCAGGGTGATCATATATCCAGGATAATCCGGCCTTGTCGGGATCAGAAAGAGTGACGAGGTTCCAGTTTCCAAGAGATGTTCTTTTTTCATAAAACATGACTTTTTGTACCGGTGAAATGTCACTTTTATACGGAGTATCCAAATCCCCATAGAGGTCCCGGAGGTTTAACCAGTGACCGAATTCATGGAGCATTAACGCCTGTAAATTATTTATAGGAGGATTAGTTGAGGTAGCGCTCCAATCTAGACTTGAATTGATCACTGTGTCTACCTCAATGATATGATGGTCAATTTGATCATCATGTATATATGTGGTTCCTAAAACATCCCCTTCTTCAAATGGGAAAAAATATATTAAATTAATTCCATCTTCACCATATGAGGTCAATGAAGAGTTTCCGGAAAAGTTAAAAAAAAATTGGTGGGAGCAATGGCATTCCATGAATCTGCTGCTGCATTAATAGCGTTGAGAAAATCTGAATTATTATCAGCATTCACAACATAAGAGATAGTATTCGAGTTCCATTTTCTTCGCCCAAATGAAAAGGGAACGGAGAAAGGGTATTTTTCACTGGACTCTTCTTCATCTGTTCTTACATAAATATAACCGCTACTAGTTGGAAAGGGGACATATTCTTTCTCTATTAATAATAAACCTGATGGTACGTTCACCTCAATCCTGGTATCTGTCCAATTAATAATTTCATTTGGATTATAATTAGGTTCCTGCCTTCCGGAAGCATAATATTCAAGATAATTATCATCATGCCCAGAAAAGAAAATTACATCTGCATTCGAATATGGGGATTGTTTTTCTCCAAAACCTGTACCATTTATTGTTAACTTGGTATTTGTTCCTCCTGATCCAATACTTGGAGTAATATTGGTGATTTCAGGAACAGCAGTTGTTGATACAATTCCTTTTTTTTGCCGTTCTCTCTCATCCTGCGCAGCAATTGACATATCCAATAATTTTATCGGTAACCCCTTTTCGGCATTCGCGATTGCAGGTATAATTTCATCAATAGAGCGCGAACTTGATTTGAATTTATAATATCGCCCTTTTCCCCATGGATCCCAATTTCCTAGGAAATATATCCCTTCAAATGTTTCATCAGGCACAGGTATGGGACAAATATTTCCAGCACAAGTTGTTTTATTATCGACAGTTCCCCCAAATACATATTCTTCGATCGTCATTCCTTCTGTGATATTGGAAGTATTACTTTGTTTCAATATCTTTTTGATATATATTTTTCCTTCTGTCTGAATTGGTAGTGGGGAAGAGTTATTTATAATAGATTTTTGATCAAACAGGATTCCCTGAACGATTAAATCCGCACTCCGAATATCCTCATAAAAATGGTAATCCAGACTACTCATCCCCATGGTATCCCCAATGATATCTGCTGAAACGACTGCACCGGAGAAGAATGGAATGAAAAAAAGGCAAAATACCAAACCTAACGTTATATTCTTCATAATGTCTCCGGCCATGTATTTTCCTGAGTCTTTTTGACTGAATTTCCGGTTAGGAAATTACTTTTCAGTCCATGGACAGGAACATAATAACCAATTATGCTACAATAGATAAAATCGGTACAATTATCTACCTTCATCCGGAATTTGTTTTGTTTCATGAAAATACCCTTTTCGAGTGCCTGATCCAGTCAATTGATACCTCGGCCCCCCACCTGCCGGTAACGAACCTTAGTTCTTCTCATTGATAAAGTAAT
>NZ_QGMZ01000002.1 GCF_003173335.1 Methanospirillum stamsii | reverse complement strand
AAACACCCATGAGGCTCCGCCTCATGCTTAACTCATGAAAAACTGTAACCTCCAGTCTCCCAATATTAATCTGGGTAGTGAAGGTTGTTTTCTTTTTGGGTTTCAAATCCGTTAAAAAAACTAACCCTTGAATTGCCATCGAAGGCTGAACTGTGACCTAGATCACGAATGGAAAATTGACCAGCCAGGAAATTCATCTACCCATTTTTAGAGACATGACTACAGATTACCAAATAGCAGCTGGGCTAGATGTCCATAAACGATTCATTGTTGCCACAATTCTATGGACAAATGGTTCCAAGTTCCAGGAGAAATTTGATAGGACTGTGCAAGGCCTTCTTGCACTAAAGAATTGGATTCTTCAGAATAAATGTCAGGTTGTTGCTTGTGAATCAACAAGTGATTACTGGATCCAAATCTATGATTCACTCATCGATCATCTTCCGGTCATAGTAGGCAATGCTCATGATATCAAGGTTCTTTCACATAAAAAGACTGATAAAATAGATTCAGAAATCATCGCGCTGCTTGCTCTTAAGGGAATGATTGAACCATCCCGTGTCTTTTCCCGACATCACCGAGATTTCAGAAAACTTGTACGTCTCAGACATTTTTTAGTTAAGAAACGTACTGATATTAAAAATAGGATTCATGGCATTCTTGACACTGAATTATTTCACTTGTCTGAAACGTTAACTGATATTTTTGGAGTTTCTGGGAGATTGATCATGATTGGAATACTTCAAGGTGATCCTGCTGATAAAATTATTAAACAGATCCCCTGGAAAGTTCTTAATAAGAAAGAGCCAGAAATCAGAAATTTGCTAGAACAAAGTCTTTCTCAAAACGCACTAATTCAATTAGGACACTGTCTTCGCGTTATGATGAAGTTGGATGAGGAAATTGGATTACTTACTAAGTATGTCATCCATTATGCCCATACAAATTATCCTAGGAAAGTTGAGATCCTTAAATCTGTTCCCGGTGTTGGAGATATTACTGCAGTAACACTCATTGCAGAAATTGATAACTTCAAGGATTTCTCTTCAAGTGATAAACTTGCCAGTTGGTTAGGGATTGTTCCTAAAGTTTATCAGTCAGCGGATCATCAAGTGAAACGATCAATAACGAAACGGGGGTCGAAACTCGGAAGATGGATATTAACTCAAGCGGCTCATGCGGCAGCAAAAAAGAAAAAAAGTGTCCTACGCGACTTTTATGAAGCCAAAAAGCCGGTGATTGGGACTGGTAAAGCAATTATTGCACTTGCAAGGAAGATGATTACAATAATTTGGCATCTTATTGTAAATGATGAAACATATGTCGATGTCTATGCTCAACCTAAAAAGCAAGTGAAATACCATAATGTCCGTATTCCTGTCGCATATACCCTAGAAGAGGCCTTAAAACTGTTATCTGACACGATAAAAGAGATGAAGAAACCAGATCCTGATCCGATTTGAGGGTTTTACCCTCTTAATGGATCCGGTTTTTCATGGAAAA
>NZ_QGMZ01000019.1 GCF_003173335.1 Methanospirillum stamsii | reverse complement strand
TAGATATATAACTATGTACTCAATATAAGTTTAAATAGTGTCGAAATATGTGCGAACGGGGAGTTTTTTGTCAGATCATTCAGATAAACCATAGTGGTACCGATAAGTCCCATGGGATCTTTTACTTCCCCGGTTCCATCCGGATATGCTACCAGATGGCCGATCCCATCATGAGCAAATGCCAATGAGGAATCAGCGAGAGACAGATATCTTCGCTACATAATGATAAGTCCGACTCCATTCAGAACTGCAGCCCCTGCAGAATCGATAGCAATCTCCAGTTCATATACATGTATCTTATTCATGACTTTCTCGTTTCGGTGTTCCACGGATGTAATGGTCATGTTCCACTGACCGGTCATGTTGTCCGTGGATCGTCTCAATATTTCTCCGTAAAACGTCTCATGCATTTTCTGCGGTTTCAGAATTTTTTAACCTCAACGGTTAGCATATAATCAGTATTTGGTTTTAGATCCAGTGGTTCCAGGATTTTAAAGGATGATCCATCATACGTCGCTTTTACGGTAACGGATCCCATTACATACTTCCGATAATATTGGGTTTAATTTTGTCTCTAATCATGTAAATTTCGTCATTCAAACAAAAAGAATCTCTAGAAAGTTCGGCAATCGTTTCCCGATGATTCAATACCTCTGATAACAGGGTGTTATCGAAATATTTTTAGTCTCATATTCACTCCCGGAATATGTTCTCCTTGTGCTCCAAGGGAACATTCAGTCATGTGTGATGGTAGGTATTCCGGAAATGACAATCTAATGTTCATCAAGTATTCCTCTTTGGTAACATGCACAACACCTGGGAAACTAAACCTTGGTGCTACAATCTGAATCTTTATTCCGGAGAAGAGGGGAAAAAATAGACTGGAGATGACAATTTTTTTATGATAAATTTTTATTCAAAATGAATGAGGCTCATCGCTTTATGAAAGTGGTTTAATACCTTCAATATCTACGAGGTCTACAGGTGATTGTAATGCTTCTTCCAATTTTTCTTCCAGTTCCAAAAATCCAAAAATGCTTGGTGGAGTTTCAAATTCGACCAGGATATCAATATCGCTGTCCGGTGATTGATCTCCCCGGATAACTGATCCAAATAGGCCAAACCGTTTGATATGACATTGATTGGTTAATTGCGGTTTTATTGTATGAAGTGTTTCAAGAACCGTCAATGCCTGAGTCATATTACTTCATAGATTGGATTTTTCTCTAGTTATTATTTATTTAGTCGTTGATAGGAGGGTTTTTTTAATCGCGATACATCTCGATTTAATGATATATTGCATATTCCATAAAATTTGATTACTCTGTGATGGGTAACAACCTATCCCTGCAATTCTTCAAGGGTGATGGTGACGGATGAGATCCGATAATAGTTGGTAGAGCACCATGCAAAATATTAGAGAATGGGTATGACATCAACAAAGATCGGAAAGTTGGTTGGTATGGGCAAGGGAAGGTTCACTAAAATTCACCAGGGAATTTGAAAAAGATGTATCGATCACAATATGAAGCATTTTTACAAATTCATTGAAAAAACCTTCACACAGACGCCCATAGATGTCCGGATCTTTTTTCACTTGACTCTTTATAAGGCTTAACTCTTTCAAGTCAATAGCGTGATGATATGAAAGCCTATCTGATCTTCTGGCCCGAAAAAATAAAACCTTGCCTGAAGTTTTCGTGATGAAAATGGTAACAAAAAAAGAAGTTGAATATCTACCCTGTTCTTATTAGGGCTTTAGAAAAGAAGTAAAGAGCCTCAGGCTAGATTCGGAAAGAAATTTCCAGAGCCCTAATTTATTTATATACTCACGTCTAATCATAGTATATGATAACCGGAGATACTAATTTTCATTCAACAAATGAAGACTACCAAGCCCGAGCGAAAAAGCAAATGGATAAGTGCTTAGCTTCTGGGAAGATAACTGGAGACGATGCAAAATATATTTCGGGATTTATTGCAGAAACTAAGGCGACTTCTCAAATATCATCAGGTCGCGCCTATAAACTCCAATATTTATTAATTGGTTGGAGAGATTTTATATCGGAATTTAAAACTCTGGATACCAATGACGTGTTTTGTGGGATTGAAAATATAAAATCTGCAAAAAAACCAGATGGCTCACCTAAATATAAATCTGTGACCGTTACGGACCATATAAAAATTCTCAAAAGATTCCTGGGCTGGATGGCAGAAAACCATTATGCAAATCCCAATCTCAACCTGGCCAAACTTAGTAAAATAAAATCACCTGGGTATAGAAGTCTGAAGACCGCTGAAATGATGCTTACAGCAGATGAAGTTACCCGGCTCATTGAGTGTGCAGACAACCCCCGCGATAGGTGTTTCGTGGCTCTTTTGTATGAATCAGCGTGTCGGATAGGTGAATTAGGGGTCATGAAATGGAATCAAATCAAGTTTACTGGCATCAATGCAATTCTCAATACAAATGAAAAGACTGGTTGTGCGCGATTCATCCCCGTTTTTATGGCCGTGGAATATCTTAAGGCCTGGCATGATAGTTATCCAGGAGGGAAACCGGACCCTGAAGATCATGTTTTTGTTAATCTGAATAGTAAAGAACCGCTAGTATACCGGACATATGGATATATGTTAGCGGATTTAGCAAAAAAAGCAGAGATTGAGAAGCATTTCTCACCACATACTCTGAGGCACACTCGCATCTCTCATCTGTTACAGGCTGGATATTCAGAGAGTTCAATCCGGCTGGTAGCGTGGGGATCGCTCTCTTCAAATATGTTGGCAAATTATGCACATATTACCAATTCAGATGTGGAAAACGAATATTATGAACGGCTGGGAATAACCCCTATTGATAAAACAGAAGAAACAAATTCCCTCGAAGCCCGGCAATGTAATTATTGTAAAACCTTGTGCAGCCCTCTGTCTAATTTCTGCCATAAGTGCGGCCAGCCGCTTAATCAATCATCAGCCCTGGCAATTAATGAAGTCCAAAACTTTGTTGAATCAGAGTTCTCTAATGCTGATGAAATCCGGCTGAAAAAATTAATTCTTGAGATGAAAGCAAGCGGTGAGCTTTAATTAGAGAGAAATATTATGAGTCTAAAAGCGGATGGAATAGTATGAGTGAATCAATAACAGTCTCTTCAGAGAACAAGCAATTCCTCGATTTATTAAAAAAACCAGGCGAATCATACGATGATGTTTTAGAGGCCCTCCTGGAGGACTATAAAATTGATTATTCCGGATGGTCCGAAAGAGCAGAACAGGCTTTAGCAGAGCACCGGAGAGGCGAATCTATCAGTTTTGAAGCGATTAAGAAAAAGTATGGGGTTGAATGACTTATTCAATCGGGTTTTCGAAAGCAGGAGACCGCGATATATCAAAATTACCAGCCGATGTTACCATCCGGATTATCAAGGCCCTTGAAAAAATATTAGATGATCCATTTGTCCACATTCAGAAGATGAAGGGGGACCATGCACCTCCACAATATAAAATTAGAGTGGGAGAATACCGGGTAATACTGATACTTGATAAATCCGATAATACTCTTCTTGTGGATGGTGCAGGGCACAGAAGCACGATATACAAGAGATATGGGAAAGGATGAAGCGAGTGGTGAAATTTAACCAGAGAGAATTATTATGAGGATGAAAGAGGATGGAATAATATGAGTGAAGCGGTAATTCTCCCTGATCCGATGGTGCGAAGAATTGAGAAACATAAGACCCGGCCCGATGAAGCACCGGTTGATGTAATTAACAGACTGTTAGATTACTTTGAGGATGATGATTATATCGACGAGGAAACAGAAACAGCGATAAAAGAAGGGCTTGAAGAACACAAGGCCGGAAAATCCATATCCCACGAGGAATTAGGAAAGAAACTAGGGTTTATCTGATGTATTCCCTCAAATATTCAAACCGTGCCGAAAAAGCATTAAAAAACCTCGATCATCTGGTCGGGAAAAGAATCTATACGGCCCTTGAAAAAATCAGGGAAGATCCCCGTTCCCATGTAGAGATGATGGAGCACTCCAAATTTTCAGACCCTCTGTATAAATATCGAATTGGTGACTACCGGGTCATCATGTCACTTTTTGATAATGAATTGATTGTTCTTGTTGTCGATATCGGACCAAGAAAATCCATATACAAGAAATATGGTGGGAAAGGATGACGGAAGCGGGAGACCACGACTTTAAAAATCATTTTGTTTTGAAGTTGGCGATCGATTTTAATATTATAGAAAAAGCTTGGAGGTATCGATCTTTTTTTCTAATTATTTTTTCATTGATCGAATTTTCGATAATTCCCCGTGATATATCATCGTCAATAAATGAAAATGTATTTTGAGGAGTATTTTTAATTTTATTCAAAAAGTCATCTTGATGTTTAGTGATAATTAGAGACAGTTCAGAGATGCTGTGCTCACCGATTAAAATTTTCCATAATATTTGTGTAATATATTTATTCAATAGTGCAGATTCCGTCAACGCCATATATTTTCCTAACAATTCCTCTTTACTTATAAATCGAAGCTCATCAACGGTAAAACGTGCCTGATAATAGACTGGTGGGCGCCCTTTTTGTTTTATTTGATGTTTTCCTACAATTTTATTTATTAATCCGGCCGATTCCAAATCGTTGAGTAATTTAAAAAAAGTAGATGAGTTTGGGATCTTATCAGAGGAAACCAATTTATTTTGTAAATCTCGCGAACGGATTAACCCTTGATTATCTGTTGTTTTCAAATCTGAAAGAGTTTGGAGAATTAGACGAGAATATTTTTTCGTCGTTTCAGACTTTCGGCTTTTAATGAAGGTATCAATGGGTGATAGTTCATCAGACTTCACGGAATGATGTTTGTTGAACTCCAAGATAATCCTTAAGTCCAACATCCAATATATATTGGATATTTGATTAAATATAAATAGTATTACTTATAATTTATGCTTACCTCGTCTGCATGCACCCCCGGATGAGGTTTATCTCATTAGAACAGATGCATTGTGAGGAAACGCAAGAAAACCAATTTGATTAGCATGGCAACAATAATTACAACTGCAAAGGGAAAACGAACGGTAAAAACAAGTGTTCTTATTCCCGAAGAATTGTTTGAGTGGGCAAAAGCCAGAGAAATTTCTATATCTGGCACAATCTCTGATAAAATCAGACAGATGCGCTTAGAAGAGGTTTCAGCATGAACCGGGAACAATCCGGACCAAAAACGGTAAAAAAAGAAGTTTATGAACACCTCTCAAAGATGCATCAGGCTATGGCCCGGGTGTTGATGACAGAGGGAAAACTGGAACTCGTGGAATAAAATGAGCGAAATAAAACAATAGGGAAAAGTCCAGGGCACATATACCCATTATGGCCCCGGACCTGACAGGAATCAAATCCAGTCAAAACAGAACAGACCGTTATCTGATAATTCTGTTTTTTCATTAGATAATGATTCCGGTGAGTGTGAAAGACTCGATTATTGTAGCTGGGAGGCTGTACCGGCGCTGATTCCGGGATATGATAACCCATTGAACCAGCCGGCGATGTGTCAGGACATTGATCCTGATGAAGCTGACCCCCTCCTTAACGAAAACGTTTTGTATCGATTAGCGAACGCTCCCGAATTCAGGGAGTAATTTTTTTCAGGAGAAAAAATAATGACTGAAAACATAGAGGCACTATGCGCCCGCTTTGTGCCACTTGGAATTGACCAGGAACGAATCTTAACTAAATTCAATCGATTTACTGAAGAATTTAGCATTCCAGCGGATGAGGCTATCAGAACACTCGCAATAGACTTTTCAAAAGAACTTGGAATTGTCTCTGATTCCGGAGAAAGGAACACAGACGCAACCAACTTCATAAAAATTGGTGAACTGAACACCAACACACTTGAAGCTGATATCATCGGAACCCTGCAGACTATTGAGATCCCAAGTAGCGAGAAACTCTCATATTCTGGAGTCATCAGCGATGAAACCGGGAGTATACGGTTTGTTGTCTCATCAAGCCTGAATAACAAAAACAAGGATATTCCATATCAGTTGATACCTGGAAAAACCTATGAATTCCTTGGAGTTTCTGTTTCTGAATATAATGGAATGGTTTCTATTTTCTGTTCCGGGTATTCTCTGATTCGTGAATCTAAAACCGCGATACCATCACCCGAATTTAACCCACGCCCGATATATGAACTCATGCCCGGCGTTTCAGATTTGCGTGCCCGGGTAATCCGATCATCACCTGTAAACCATGAAAAGATACAGTGCGCCGGAACGCTCGCAGACGAAACTGGCATATGCAGATTTATTGCGTGGAAGTCTCCGGATAATGCATCTCTCACCCTGGAACAGGACAAAACCTATGATATCCGGTTTGCGACTATAAGCACCCGGGAAGGACAACGGCAGGCAGATATTAGCGGTTCAATAATAAAGCCTTCAGACAAAGCCATTTTGAAACCGGCAGATGACAAGGTAAAGATTTCTGGGTTTATTACCCGGATGAAAAGCAACACAGGCCGGGGGACGGAACCCGTTTACCGGTGCCCTGAATGCAGAAAAATTGTAAAAATTCAGCGTGAAGGCTATGCGTGTGAAAAGCATGGGATAATCAATCCGGTAAAGGAATTCCGGACCAAATGCAGGTTAGATAATGGTTCTGAAGCATGGTCCGCAATACTTAACCAAAGTGCTATCCTGCAGGCTCTTGGATGGACCCGGGACCAGATCTTTGAATTCCGGGATAGTCACCCGCTCGGTGATGGAATAATCGATTATGAGATTTATGATCGGCTATTCGGCAGGAAAGTTACCCTGATAGGCTCTCTGTTTTCCGATGATCGGATAATCGCAGACGGGTTAGAACTGGCTCACCCCGAATCACAGGTAACTGTTTCAGGACAGGAGCAGATATCATGAATTTTAAACCTTATCCGGCGATCCGTGCAACCGCAGCGGAAATATTGGAATCCTATCATATATTCTCTATTGAAACCGGAGACGGTGAAAAGCCGGCGAAGTTTGCCCTGTTACCAACCGGAGAACGTGCAAACAACGTTTTTATCATTGGAACGCTTACGGCAGTCAAATCAGATGACAGGTTTGTTACCGGAACACTCTTTGATAAAACCGGTAAAATAAAGATTCGAACGTCTGCAGAATATCAGCCTGCAGCATATGACCAGCTCAGCCGGATTGCAAAAACATTGCCGGCACACGTCGCGGTTTGTGGACGTATCGCAGTTTTTGAACCTCAAGAAAAGAAAGAAAACTCTCCTGATAGGTTTGTATCAATTCAGGCTGAAGGCCTGGCAATGGTGGAACGGTCTTACCGCGATGACTGGGACCAGGAGGTTCACCGGGAAACTATCCGGCGGTACGAGTCCTGGAACATAGAACACCTCACAGATGATCAGAAACGCTCGATTGAGGTATATGGTCCGGGAATCCGTGAAAACGTTATGCAGCGGGTTAGATCTGCATATGAACAGGCACCTATGGCGGAATAGGAGACCCCATGATCGAGTCTGCATATGTGGACGAATCCACACAACCCCCCTTTCCTGATTCAGTTAAGTTGAATGAAAAATTACAGGCAATGGACCAGGAATGCAGATACGAACGGGTATTTGATGAAATAGATGTAGCCATTACACGGACTGATCGCGGTTACACGTTCTCTCTTATAATGAGCATAAATGATGATTCCGGGAAAATATTTGAGCGGATCGTGTTCCAGTATAATTCTGTAATTGCGCCCTGGACGTCACAGAAACATACTCAAAGCATCTCTAAACAAATCACCGGATTATCTGAATTGAAGGATAGATCCGAAGCCTGGGTTAACTCAAAACTTACCAGTCTGTTTGACGTGCTCCGCGAGGAATCCGAATCAGAGGACAACAATATCTCATGGCTTCTTGCAAGTCCGGCCGTGAAGGAAGTTCTGTCTCGAGTTACAAGCGCTACGGCTTGGCCTTCCTCAAATCCTAACACGGCTACGTACGACATTGTTTTTAAAGATTCAGAGGGGTTTTATCAAACCCTGGAAATGCCATTAATTGAATGGATCTCCATATCTCCGACACCATTCATTAAGCGATATGTATGCGTGTATCCTCTGGAAAACTGCCCTATCAAAACTAAAGGCGAGTGGGAAGAACTCAAAAGCAGGCTGTATGAAATCATGGGGTGTCAGGAGCGGGAAACATTTGATCCAATTGATGACGCGTTTTTACAAATCCGGGACCATGTTAATTGCCGGGCGCTATGGACAATAGATATCAGTGAATGTGCCAAAGCGCGAAATTATGTCTATTGTGAGGAGACTTTTAAAAATGGCTGGTTATTATACGTTCAAAGCCGTTTTGTAGAACAGGCACTAGGCGAACGTACATTTGAGAAATACAGCTCCAGGTTATCAAAAGGCCTACGTGGACAGGATGAAGACTCTCCACTTGCCCTAGTGAAACGCACCTGGGTCAATAGAAATCGAATTCGGTTTTGGGTATTTAAAGGTGAAAAATTCGGCTTCGATCCGGAGAAAATCGCTTTTTCTCAAGAAGGCGCCGATAGGGTTGGTGATTCACAATGAGCCAAAAAAACCATTTACGCCTTATAGGCCCTAGTGAAACGCTCGATTCGTATAGTGAGACAAGAGAGACACTTTTCAAAACCACCCGGGTCAACCCGGGCAACCCGGGACAGGTGTATAATTACAGGTTTAATTTAAGAAAAGTGATACAAAATGGGCTTATTTTTATCCCGGGTTCACGGCCCGGGTTCACAACCACCCGGGACGAGGGACTGACAACAATGTTAAGTATTTTTTATTACATTGTTAAACAAAATATATTTACTTTTTTCAGTTGGATAAAACCGGACTTCCGCATCGTTTCACCATGTCACACTGTGACATACCCCAAAACGAACAAATCACCAAGGCCTATAAGGGGTAACCCGGGACAACCATTTTGGAGACTGTTAAAATGAACTCTGATTCAAAAAATACAGTCGTATACAGACATGTTGCTGGGCCCGGGTGCGGAAAAACAACCCAATTGCTTGAATTCATAAAAGAAGAACAAATAAGAGGATTAGCCCTTGATGACATGAATATCTGTTCATTTACCCGGGTTCAAACCTCTGACTTGAAAAGAAGGATCTGCAATATTTACCCTGATGGACTTGATGACAATGGACATGGAACCCCGAAAATAGACAGATATGTTAAAACATTTCACGGATTAGCCCTTGGAGCCTGTATAAACCATTATCTGATTGAACCATCCCGGCCGAACTGTTCCGGAACCCATACAATCATTTTGCAGGGTTACGATCAATTCGGTAAGGACTGGAGGCCGGTCTATCATCGGTTCTGTAGTGAGTCCGGACTCGAATATGATCCAAAAATCGGCGATCCATTGGAACAGGATGGAGATATTTCTAACAATGAATTACCTATAGGGAATGCGTTTTTCTCCATTTACAACCTGTTAAAAGCCCGGAGGATGCCATTATCCCGGTGGGCAATTGCTAAAAACATCCTGGGCGCTGAAGTAGATTCTTCACGACTAAACACCCGGGTCTTTGAATCCTGGGAACAGTTCAAAGAAGCCTATGCTTATCTCGAGCATGAAGATTATGTAATCCTTGCAACTGAAAAGAAAGCCCTGATATCTCCCAAAGTTCTTATTATCGATGAATTTCAGGATTTAAGCCCGTCACAGTATGCCCTGTATGAAGTGTGGAGAGACTCCGGACGAATAGAGCGAATATACATTGCAGGCGATCCGGACCAGAGTATCTATTCATTCAGAGGAGCAAATCCCAAACAATTCATAGAAACCACTGCAGAAGATCACACGGGAGCATATAGCGGAAACCTTCCGGTCTCTTATCGGTGCCCTTTGGAGATAGTGAAATTCTCTGAAACGATCCTGGGTAGAAAGTCAAACATGGCCCCGAAGTGTACCGGTGGATCGGTTGACATTGTGGAACCTGAAGGCCGGTATATTGAAAAAACCGGGGACATTTCACCAACTATTTCAGAGGTTTACAAACAATATGGAGACGTTCTCATTCTCTGCAGGTTTAAAAGACATGTTAAACTTGTATCCCATTGCATGAGCAATGCAGGTATCCCACACCACAACCTGTCAGGAAAACTCAAAACCTGGGTAGAGGCTCGAAGTATATCATGGAAAAAAATCTCTATTCATGAAATTCTTTTGTTCATCCATGCTGTAGAGTCTTACTTCAATGGCAATTCGGTTTCATCGATAGATACCGGAACGCTAAAAGGAATCCTCCTTGCTTATCCGAAGGTATCGGAACACTCGAACCATCCTGTACAGAAACTAATATCAGGCAACCGGAACCGGGATTTAATTCTCATATCTGATATCCTCATGGTTTTGTCAGAACACCCGATAACACGAACATCAGGTATCATTGATGAAATGAAATTCGGAGGACGTGAGGGAGCAAACATCAAAACCTATCTGAATGCCTATGTATCATCCGGAAACCGGAACCCCCCGGCAGCAATACGTATTGATACCATTCACCAGGCCAAAGGCCTTGAATCTAAGGCTGTAATCATCCTGTCTGCATTTCAGAAAAACAGGGTTGAACAGTGTTATACAGACCCCGATCGGTTTGATGAAGAGAGACGGATCTATTTCGTAGCAGCAACCAGGGCATCAGAACACGTTCGAATTTTAACTAAGCCATTATTAGGTGGAGTCGTAGCCCCCCCGCTTACAGACATCATAGGAGCGTGAATCAGAGCATGACAAGTATCTATGAAACAGCCTGTAGGATATTTCAGGCCGGGTTATATCCGGACCTGATATCTTTTCTCCATTCGCGGTATGGATTCACAGAGGACACTATCCGAAGATACCGATTAGGATTCAGCCCCGTTGATGATGATGCATTTCTTATGCAGATATTTGAGCACCATACCCGGGAAGAAATGAGAGTGTCCGGACTGTTCCATGAATCAGGAGACGGAAGATTATTTCCCGTGTGGAGAGGCCGTATAATGTTTCCATACCTTGTATCAGGAATTCCTCAATACTTCATCGGGAGAAGGATTCCGGAAGTAACAACAGACGATCTTTACATTCCGGAAGATGAACGGCGCCCGAAATACAAAAAACAGTTAGTTCATAGTAAAAAACGGGACTGGTTACAGTCAAAAGAACCGGTATTTGGTATTGACTCTGTGAAAGATGGTGAACCTTTGATTATCACCGAAGGAGTAGCGGATTGTATCTCTGTTCACCAGGCTGGATACCCGGCCATAAGCCCGGTCACAGTTCAGTTTAAAGAAGACCATGCACATGAAATGTATTCTATCTGTAAGAATGCCGGGAGGATTGTGATTATCATGGATAATGAAACAAACAAAGCCGGCACCCTGGGAGCAGTCCGGACAGGGTTAAAGATGGAAGAATTAGGATTATCTCCATATATGGCAGATATCCCACGCCCTGATGAACTTGATAAGGTAGATTTGAACGATTTCATAAAAACCGGTGGGAACCTGTCCGGATTAATAAAGAACTCATATCCGGTATCTGAACACCCGGAGGCGCAAACCATCATGAAAGAGAAGTGGAAAAAGATCACCCGGGAAAAACTCATTCCACAATGCAAAGAGGTTTACTTTTCCAAATGTGGCACGAAGAAACGTAAAAGCGCTCCCTTACAAAAATACCCTCTTGATATCGTCTCCCGCTATCTTCCTTCAGTTGAAACTCTGACCGGATTGAGACCAGGAACACAGGGAGCACACCCGGTATATGGCTCATCAACAGGAACAAATTTACGGATTAGTTCAGACGGCGATCGCTGGTTTTGTTATCACAGAGGTAATGAAGGAAACGGCGATGCACTAAAATGGATATCCGTGTATCACTTGCATCTCATCCATGAATCAGAAGAACTCACCGGCAGTGCATTTCTAAAGACTATCCGGTATGCCTGGGATACATATGTACCGGACCAGGCAAAGGAGGTTGTAACAGCATGATACCAGTCAAAAAAATAGAGCAAAGCATCCCTGACCTAACCGCACTAGCAGTTTTAACTATTGCTGCGTCTGCATTCCTCTTGAGCTTTGCAAACCTTCAGGCAGCAGCACAGGAGGCCGGAATCTCACCGTTCTTATCATGGCTTTGGCCGTTATGCGTGGATGCTCTCTTAATTGCAGGAAGCCTGATGATACTTCGCTCAAATCTCCGGAATGAATCACCGATCGTTGGTTGGTCCGTTCTGATAGTATTCACCGGAATCAGCACGCTCTTCAATGTCATCCATTCACCGGATGGTATCATGAGCAGGTTATCACACGCTGTTCCACCCATTGCGCTTTGTATCAGCGTAGAACTCTTAATGATGTGTCTCCGGTCAGACATTGCAATAAATGACACCCCGGAAGAAGAGCAGGATCCACAATGCACCGAATCAGCACCCGTGCAGCAGGATTGCAACATCCCTGCACGGAATGATACTGCACAACTGGTAATGCAACACTTCCGGGAACATCCCGAAAGCACGGTAACAGCAGCAGCCGAAAGCCTTGGACTGCACCGGACGACAATAAGCCGACATCTGAAGACACTTTCAGCAGCAGGAGTATTGTCATGAAAACCGTATCAGGTCCGGTGAAATATGGCAAAACATCATTAATGCAGATTGTTTTGAATCATTTTGGATTAGAACACATCACCGGGAAATACATGAACTGGGAACCAGACGGCTTTCACGCCTGGGTTAAAGGATATGACCTTCCGGTTCATGTGATCACCAGGGAATTCACTTTCGAAGATTATCCCGGAGACAGCGAACCCGACAAAGACGACCGGATAGTTCATATTGTAGGAACATTTGACACTGAAAACTATGTGGTCCGTGCATTCAAATGGTGGTTTGAAGGGGATGAGATGCCGGTATGAGTCAGACTATCCTTAACGCGTCACAGTGTCCGGTATGTTCCTGCACCCATAAACGAATGGTGGAATACCTGATGATGGAATCACCGCACTCTCTGAAGAGGATATCAATGTTTTACGAACTTCCAATTGATGCACTTGAACACCACAAAACCCATTGCATGAAAACCTAGGAATCATCACCAGTCCGGACCAGGCAGGCAGCAACACCAACCTATTTTTTACACTCGCATCTTCCGGACAGTTCACCCCTTAATGAAGCATACCAAAGCAATAAAAAGAGGCGATAATGGCCCGCCAATGTCAGATATGTATCAGTAAACACTGTGAAGAGATAAACAGGGCACTCCTGGCAGGAGAAAGCAACCGAAGCATTGCTTCGAAATATGGATTTGATCATAACGCAGTTCAGAGGCACCGAAAGCATATCCCGGCAGTCCTGGCAAAGGCCAAAGAGGTAATGGAAATTACCAAGTCTGATGACTTGTTGGAACAGACCCGTGACCTGTTAAACCAGGCTCAATCAATCACCGATGAAGCACGGAAAGCCGGTGATTTGAGAACAGCAGTATCAGGAATTGGACAGATTAAGAATATCCTGGAATTACTCATGAAGGTTAATCTGGAAATGGCACGTATGGCTGAAGCAAAAGGAACCGGAGAGAGCCGCGGACCAATACAGTTTGTACAGATGGCCGTGCAACAGAGGGATGATTGATGGTTAAGGAAATGATTGAGCATACGCCCGGGGGGGATGGTATCATCTTGAACCTTCACCCCGGACAATTGCGAGCGATGAATTCAGAAAAGAGGTTTGTGGCTATGTTATCCGGAACACAAGGCGGTAAAACATCCCTTGGTCCGTTCTGGCTCGCTCGAGAGATAGAAACCAGAGGCCCCGGTGATTATCTCGCAATAAGTGCAGACTACGACATGTTTAAGTTAAAAATGCTCCCGGAAATGCTCAAGGTTTTCGAACAAACATTGCAGATAGGTAGATATCACCCTTCCGTAAAGGTTTTGGAAATCCGGGATCCAAACACAGGAGAGTTCTGGGCTGAAAAGGCAGATGATGAGATGTATGCCCGTATCATTCTTAGGTCTGCCGTAGCTGGAAAAAATGAAACGGGTGTAAAAGGACTGGAATCAACAACAGCCAAAGCAGCATGGATGGATGAAGCAGGCCTTCCGGAAGTATCCTTGGTTGCATTTGAAGCTGTCCAAAGAAGATTATCTCTTTTTCAAGGCCGGGTATTGCTCACAAGTACGCTATATGACTTCGGATGGTTAAGAACGCATGTTTACCTTCCTTGGTTGAATGGCGATCCTGATATCGATATAATTAGATTTGACTCTATAGAAAACCCGAAATTCCCGAAAGAGGAATATGAACGAGCTAAACGGAAATTACCTTCCTGGAAATTCGACCTCCAATATAGAGGAATTTGGACCCGGCCGGCCGGTCAGATATATTCAGACCTGGATGAGTCTGTTCATGTGGTCACTCCCTTTGATATTCCGGACCACTGGCCGGTGATAGTGGGAATTGACTTTGGAGCAGTCCACCAGGCTCTTATCTGGATTTCTCAAGACCCACAATCCGGGAAATACTATGTATTCGATGAATCCTTGGAAGGTGAAATGTCAACAAAAGGACATTGCCGGAAAGCAAAAGACAAGGCAGCAAATCACAGAAGAGTTATCTGGTATGGTGGTGCGGCATCTGAAAAACAACAGCGGTTTGACTGGCAGGCTGAAGGAATCAATGTACACCAGCCTCCTATCAGTGATGTTGAATCAGGCATAGACCGGGTAACAGAACTGATAAAAACTGATAGACTCTTTTTCTTCCGGACCTGTGAGAAAACGGTGAGTCAGGTAATCGAATATTCCCGGAAAGTTAACGCACTTGGTGAAGTCACCGAAGAAATCAAAGATAAGAGCGCTTACCATATGGCTGATGCTCTTCGGTATGCTGTGTCCGGAATTGATTCACTAAATGTGAAACAGATCTCTCATCCTTCTCCAAATGATAAAAAATTCTCTTCCGGTTCATCGCGGTTTTCATTTAATATTCAAAAAGGCCGTTTTTCCGGCTGGTAACTTTCTTTTTTGGTCCGGATACCCGGAAGGGGTTCACCCATACACGTATGGCTGACGGGATGATTACCCACGTAATGTGGATGCCATGATCGTGTAAAGCGATCCGTAACCATAGCAGGTGCCGTTACAGCACCGGTGACATAAAACCGCACGAATTGTCAAACGGACTAAAATTACTCCCAAAACATCATTATAATAACTTGGGACGAATCTTACCCGGATTGTCAAACGGACTAAAATTACTCCCAAAACGTCATGACGACAACGAGGTATAGATATCATCTATACTGGGATGAATGTAAATAGGATGAAGGGAATAAAAAGAGATGATAGTATAGAAACATGGCCACCAGGTGAACCACGATATCTATACTAACTCTCATCAAAACTCGTTTTCCTCGTGTATGTGGTGATGTGGATTGTTAACCGCATGCATTCTCTTTTTAATTAGATAATGAACAATTCAAAGAATAAGCGATAATAAGCAGGTAATAGAAACATAAGGATTGTCATGGGATAGCGTCCCTGGAAAGTTGCTACCCATGACAGGAAACTAACAATGGTAGTACGATCACATATCGTAAATACCTTTCTTGTGTGGGCTTGTGCCCGTTCGGGACTGGTAGAAAAGAGCCTGTTAATAGCAGATATTATTCTTATTGGTCAACACGTGGGCTTTTGGTAATATCAGCTTAACCCTCTTTTTTACCATCATCTTCCAGTGGTTCAAGCAAGAGCACTCGGACTTTTTTTCCTGTCCACTCCTTAGGGACATAGATAGCACCAGAATTGCCCTGCTTTTTTACCTCTTTATCTACTGTCTGGTAACAGTCTATAGTAATTGCCATTTTTACCATTTATTATACATTGTTCGTATATTGTATTTAATTCTTAATAAAAGTATCTGTCTATATTATGTTCGAACAAAGTATAAATACAATTAAGTGTAATATGTAGTATTGAGTTCGAACACAGTTCGAACAACGGTAAAACTATGATGACTGAAACCTTACACCCGGAACAGGAAGAACACTTATTCCTTCATTTCCTGTATTCAACCCTGAAGGAAACCAGACCCGGACCAGAAGCCGGAATCGAAGAACAGACAAACCATTCGAAGATGGAACTGAAAGCCCTGGAAAAGATCTTCGAACTTGAACAGGCATCATGGAACCGGGTAAGACCCACCCGGCCAATCACTACCGAAAGCCCGGTAATGGTGGCGGCATGAACGCCATTCTTTACCGGACCATGGAGGAAGAGCCGGACAATGAAAAGGTATTGCGTGGGTTAAATTCCTTGGCAAATGACATTCACGAACTACGAGAAAAACTCGAAGAATGGCCGGGGAAATAACCCCGGCACACATTCAAACCGAAAGAACGAACAGAAAGAACAAACCACGTAAGTAGTCACAAGTGAGAAAAACAAACCAAACGAGAGTCAGATGATAAAAATGGATCAGACATGCGAAAAAACCATACCGAAGATTTCAGAAGAAGGTATGAGAGCATTTCAGAAATTAACTGGTATAGACATTAAGAAAATTATTGAGAGTTAAAAAAGCAAGAGGAAGAAAACATGTCAGAAACACACAAATCATCTACAGAATTAAATATCTGCATCGACACCCCGTATTATGTCTGCATTGATGCAGGAGACTTTGATATAATTTTAAATGAATCGAAAACTGAATTTGCTGCGCACGAATATCTGAAACGGGTTCAACCTATCAGCAAAAATGTAAAACTCGAAATTAAAACCAGTGTCCGGAGATTATCTCAGGAGTTTGAAACAGATGATATCCTGATTGGTGTTAGTATCAAGAACTAAACCTTTTTTGCTCATCCGGTGCATATACCCGCAATAATGAAACCAGAAATAGAAAAGAAGGTTTGTTACTGCAATGAACCACCAGCCAAAAGAAAAAAGATAATAGCCCTGGCACAGGACATTCGATTACTATCACCCCGTGAACACAGGCGCCTCATATCTACAATGACACAGAAGATAAAATCCCTTCCATCTGATGAACAGACCAAACTGTTGGGAGCCATGAAACGGTATACCGAATCATCACGCTGAAGGCCTTTCTATTCCACTTTTCTCTTTTCTTTGATATGTTGCATGGTCCGGAATGAATCACAATAGCGTGGCTCTATTCGGATGATACAAAACAAAACCTATTTAGCTGGGTTTATCCTAAATAGAAACCATATGGAAGAGATATCTTTCTGGGATGAATACCGGACAGTGATTTATGCAGTATGCTTTGTGGTCCTTATCGCACTGTTTTATCTTTTGATTGTTGACCAAAGTATAATCACCAACTTCATATTGGAGCGACAACACGCGGAAGTTGAAGCATATGCAAAAAATATATTTTCAGCAACACCCACACCAAAGGAATCATGGCTGACTAAGCCCTTAATCTAATTACCACACATCAGTGGTATTTACCTCACTTGTGAGGGAATTGAAACCGGTGGAATTCTCCCTATTCTAAATAACCGGAATTCCGGTTATTATCCGATAATCTGAAGGGTTCACACTGTGAATAATAACCATGGTCCGGTATGAATTAGATAGATACCACAATCGGAAAGGCTCACCACAACCTAGGATGATGTTTCGTTACTCCGGCACTTTTGATATAATCGGTACAACTTTGGATCGGCAGTATGGTTTACTCAGTCGATAGGAATCAGACCAGCAACCCCGGTTTGTATCCCTGGATGAGATGACCCGGGGAAACTCGCATATCCGGGTTTACCGGAGAGTTGAAGACTAATTATTTTTGTCTCTTTTGAAAGTATAACTAAAGTAATACTGAAGTATAACTTTTAAATAGTTAGAAAGTATAACTATAGTTATACTATGAAGACCGCTATCAGTATGCCTGATGAGTTATACCAGGCCGTGATCGCTTATGCAGGTGGAAAGAAATTTTCCACCACTGTTTGTGAATTGGTTAGAAGAGGATTGAACCCGGACCAGCCGAAAGTACAACCAGAGTATAATCAAAGTATGAATCTTGTTCATCCAAAAGTTATACCTGATGAATGGCTACAGCAGGTGAGACAGGAAATATCAAAGTTGAAGGAATCAAATCGATTCTTCGCTGAAAAGGTTGTAAGACTGGAACAAATAGCGAAAGAAGATTGTGATGATATCAGTGAATTTAAAAACCTCTTCCGGCAGTGGGAATTGAATTATTCATATCAAGCATCACAGATTGAAGGATTACAAGGCCGTGAAGTTAAAACGAACCAGCGCTTTGAAGATATTGAGCACAGGTTAACCGCCCTGGAACAGCGCGAAGTTATACTCGAAGTACAACCAGAAGTCATACCTGAAGTTATACCCGAAGCTTCAGGTGAAGCTTTACCTGGGAACGGAGTTATACCGGAAGTTATACCAAAACCTGAAAAACATGTTGCCCTGATGATGGCTCCCACTGACCCAGACGAGAAGATACATGTCACCCAGGCAGTTAAGAACCAGGTAATTGAACGTGTGGATTATCTCAAGGGATCCGGTATGGCTGTAAAGGATATTGCAGTAAAGGCCGGTATCAATTACAACTCATTCAGGAAGTTAATCAATCCGGAATTTAACAAGTCACAGAACATTACCCGGCGGGAGTTTTCAGCCCTGATGAACATTAAACCCGGTGATGATTGCAACAAGCAGGAACCAGGAACCAACCAATCATGAAGAAATGGAAAAAGCAACTTAAAAAAGAAATCTATTCGTTGAATTATCAGATTAACGACTTGTACGAAATGATTCAGATGAGGGATAAAATCCTCAAAGGCTATGATGACCGGTTCACCAGCGCCTTTAATCTCATCCGGTCCCTGGAACGTGGCGAGAAGTCTACCATTGAAGACTTGGATAGATTCGAAGAGCAACTAAGGAAAATTGAACGCACGTTAATTAATGGAGCATAAACAATGTCAAATGATGCAGTAATAGAAACCATTCAGAACTATATCACAAGTCCGGAAGGTTCTGTGTGGTTTATGAATGCCGTGGATGCAGCAGTAAAAGCAAAGGAAGAAGAGAAGGCACGAATTAAGGCTAACATGTTCACCCGGGATACTATGGAAGATGTTAAACGGGATTGGCAGAAGGCAGAAGAGGAACAGAAGAACGCAATTGAATCACAGCGTGTAACCCTGACTCTTTCCCGGCAGACCCTTAACCGGGTTCATCAGGATCCGAAAGGTGACTACCAACCTTACATCACACCTGATAACAGGATTGAGTTTTACAACCACAACATACCAGGCAACCCGGTTGATCTGAAATGGGTAAACCTTGGAGTGTCACTTCAGAATATCACTGATGGTATACTGATACATGACCGGTTTTGTAAACCCTGTTATTTCCGGATAACTTTTACAGACTGATAAGAAAAAAAGTTGTCGTGAAGGCCTCTAAAAGTGCCTATCTTTTTTTGTTCAATACTTTCTATGGCTCGATTATAAAAATTTAATAGCGTGCTTCTATGAAAGCCGTTTTGATCATGTGGTCCGGACATATACGACAATATCAGAAGTGGTAAGGTGATGTGATCACGTGAAAAAAAGACGCTCAATACGTGCCCCGTTTATAATGGGGCTTTGGAAAAAGTTTTCTGAAGCCTCAGGCGAGATTTGAACTCGCGACCTCGTCCTTACCAAGGACGCGCTCTACCGGCTGAGCCACTGAGGCTTGTGCCTTTACATGTAGGAAAGCTGCGTATATAAAATTTTTGAATTTTATTTTTGCACCCCTCTCCCACAAAATATTCTCAAATCTTCCGGAACATCAGGTATATCTCTCAATATTTTGATATTTTTATGAATGATTGTTGGGGTTGACGAAGCCGGAAAAGGTTCAGTCCTGGGTCCGATGGTAATCGCCGCGGTAGGCTGCAATGAAATGGATGACCTGAAGAGTCTCGGGGTTGCCGATTCTAAAAAACTCAGCAAAGAGAGCCGTGAGCGGCTAAATGGACTCATAAGAGAAAAATATAATTTCTCAATAGTTGTCCGGACTGCCCTGGAAATAGATACTTTACGCCAGACAATGACTATGAATGAGATAGTTGCCCGGGCACATGCAGAAGCTCTGGATGGGCTGTCATGCAGACTAGCATACCTTGACGCTTGTGATGTGAATGAGAAACGATATGGTGAGACGGTGAAGTCATTTGCAAAGTCAGAATGTTCAATAATTGCCAGGCATAAAGCAGATGCCTTATTTCCGGTCGTCTCTGCAGCTTCAATCATTGCGAAAGTTGAACGTGATCATCTAATCCTGGATCTCGCTGCTGAATATGGAGAAATCGGGAGTGGATACCCGTCTGATCCGGTAACCATCACCTTTCTGGAAAATTATATTAAAACTCATGACAAGCCTCCACAAATTGCGCGTTTAAGTTGGGAAACCGTCAAACAGATGATGGACCGGAGAGACCAGCGTTCTCTCTTAGATTTTTAAGATCTCTTGCACAGGTTTTTCTTGCTATCCGGGCTACCTGTACTCATTCATGGACTGGTTTTTAATCCTCCTCAGCTGTATTGCTGGTTATGTCCTTCTCTTAGCATACATCAGAACATACAAACCGTTTCCACGGTTTATTACCCTATATGGTCCGATAATCGGGCTTAAAACAGATCAAGTCGGTTTTTTTGACTATTTCAGAAAATACTCCGGATTTTTAAGGATCTATGGGACTATCGGGGTTGCCATGGTGGTCATTGTATCAATTGCAATGGTTGTCATGCTCCTGTTGTCAGTAAATCTGACTCTTGAATTAAAACCCGAACCAACCTCTCTTCATAAGCCCCAAAATATCTTCTTAATACCCGGAATCAATGAATTTGTTCCATCCACCTTTGCAGTCTGGTTTGCATTCATCCTTACGCTGGTCATTCATGAATTTGGTCATGCCATCCTCTGCCGTGTTGAACAGATAGCGGTGAAAAGTATGGGGGTTCTGCTTCTGATCATTCCCATAGGAGCATTCGTTGAACCGGATGAAGAAGAAGTAAAAAAAGCAGAATCCTGGCCCAGGATGAGAATGTATGGGGCCGGAATTATGAACAACCTTGTTATTGGACTGATAAGTTTTGGTCTTTTAGTCAGTCTTTTCGGTTTCGCGGTTCCGGTACATGAACCGATTGTTGTTGGTCTTTATCAAAATTATTCCGCTGCTGACATGAACATCCCGACTCCTTCAATTATCCGATCGGTTAATGGAGAATCAGTCCGGACAACTGCAGAAGTCTCTGATTTACTAAACAACACCCGGCCTTACGATACTGTCCGGATTGGGTTTGAAAATAACGGGGAACTGAAAGAATATGCCCTTAATTTATCTCCATGGCCTGAGTCATTAGGCGTTAAGGAATCCGGCTTTATGGGGGTCTATTATTATAATGGTCAGGGTGTCATTGATACCGTGAAAAGCATGTTTTCTCCAATCGGAATCTTCATGCTGCTTTCAGTTCCGTTTAACCCGACAATGGAAGGTCAGTACCTCCGGATACTTGGTTTTGATGTTACTGATACCGGATACTATGAAGTTCCTTTTCCCGGATACTGGGAAGTAATACACCTTCTTTTCTGGAGCGGATTTATTAACCTGGCTGCAGGGCTGTTTAATGCTCTTCCGATGATTCCCCTTGACGGTGGATTCATATTCAAAGAAGGAACTGAACGATTGTTAAGTCGTCGTGGCCTTTCAAGGTTCACCGATCATATCGTCGGCTTTGTAAGCTCGGGGATGATAATTCTGATGGTGGCAATCTTTCTGCTGCCTTATCTATTCCACCTCTGATTTTTTTTGCCTAATAATACCATGAGGAATTGAAAACTTCATTCCTGGAATAAGAAACTTTATGCCGTATCTACGGTGAATTGTACCTGATACTATGTTGCCAGGTCATCGAACGTATTTTATCGTCGTGCTTATCTTCTCTCTCACTATTGGATTTGCATCAGCCGGTTCATCGGTTGGATCAAATCCTGGTTTATCGTCACTTCCCTCATCAATCAGCTGGGAAGGAGACAGCGTTCTGAACGGTGAAGATGCAGGAAATTATTTTGATTTCCCCTCTGAATCATCATCTATCCTGGATGAAGCAGAGGCTGCTGGAATGGTTATGTACAATACCGGAGTAACAGTTAACAATACTACAAATTCTACATCCGGTGAAAGTAATGTGTCATCCTATCAGAATGTAAGTGCAAATGCAACAGATCTGTTATCCGGCTACGCATCTGTTGCGGATATTATAAAAGCTCAGGACTTCGAAGCTCTTCAGAATTATACTTCAGGTATTGAGTCTTCATCAGCTTTTTCTAAATCCCAGACATCAACGGATTCCCGAAGTGACAGATGGGATGAGTTATTTACAGAGCCACAGGTAATCTCCTGTGGTGGATGTTCCTAAAAAAAATTATTCAATTTTTTCCGGCCGGTAATATACCAGACAGGCTGCGATGATATCATGGAACCCTTGTGAATGCCTGGTGTATGCAATTGCAATAAACCCGGAAAAAAAGAGGATCAGCGAGATAAATTTAGAGAAATGTCTGAGAGATGCCCGTGCAAATGTAATCCGGTTTCCATGGAGATCAGATACAACTGCCCGAGCTGCCATTTTTCCGAGTGTTGCCTGATTTTTTGATGATTCAAGTATTGCAAAATAGAGCCAGGGTATCAGGATGACGGTCACAAGCAGGAATGTTGCAACCTGTCCGGGCACAGCGGAGGTAACAAGAATCCCATCCATGGTCCGGACTTCCTGATGACGAAGGATCATAAGAAACATTCTCCATCCTTCAGTAAGTCCAAGATAATACGCAGCAAACCCTGCAATGACTGTTACGATAAGACCGTCGATGATCCCGGCAATTATTCTCCTTCCAAATCCTGCAAAATATTTATGTGAAGTATTATTTGCCTGATCCTGATTATTATCTGCCACAATACAATATATCTCGTAGTGGGCAAAGAAGTTGTCGAAAAAAAAGATACAAAAAGTGAAAACAGATATTTTATTAGATCTTTACCGGATCGCTGAATGTCATTATTGATGCCTTAGTGGTATTGTTGGTTTCCTGACTGTTATCATCAGTACTGGTTTTTCCTTCCTTTAGCCAGGGCTTTGTCTCCATCATCTCTTCTGAGAGATCCATAAGTTCTGGCTCACTTTCCAGGGTTGCAAAGGAATCGTCAACACCACAGGCCGGACAGTAACTCTTTGTCTCTATTGATGAACTGGAACCTGATGTGGAACTATCTGAGGTTTCTCCGGATATGGCATCGAAATATTTTTTCTGGTTTCCGTAAACCATTTCCCACCAGCAACATGGCATCGCTGCAGATATCGGATTTGTCGGGTCCCATTCAAAATTCCAATATCCCTGTGCCTCTATTGATTTAATGTATGCTGCATTTGCTTCTGTTGGTTCTGCAATACTCCAGTCTGCCACAGAAAAACCACTGATGAATAATAAGGAGATGAGAAGTAATGCATATCTTATCTTCATGTGTTACCAATTCTCTTTTTGATCAATTAAAGGTTCTGGAATCTTTTGATGATAAAACCCTGATCCCCGGTACATGGGATGCTACGGGTATCAATCGCCTGGACCTGAATATAGGTGTGGTTTGAATTCCGGATAGCTGTGATGAATTTCATCACTTTTTCATCATCTCCTTCAGCTTCAATTTCAACAGTCCCATCCGGAAGATTTCTAACCCAGCCATGAATATCCATTTCATATGCGATCTCCTGAACATATGCCCTGAAACCCACACCCTGAACTCTTCCTGATGCAATAATTGAATACCGTTTCATGGAGATACTGTATTAGTACACAAACCTTTGTAATGGTATCCTGCAAAGGTCTTCTGGTATATCTGATAATCGCTTGAATATTGAATGTGGACATTGGCATATCATGGTGAAGATCCTTCTGGTTCATAATGGTGGTGTTGCATCATCGTGTCTGAAAAAGTACCTGTCCGGATTATTACAGGTAGATCTGACTGAGGTCAGAACAATACAAGATGGGGTGAAGCGTTCACAGATTTTTCTTCCTGAAATTATCTGTATTCCATTATCTGCTGATACTGATTCGGACATACATGAAATTATGGAACTCCAGCATCAGTGTCATATCAACGGGTTTTACCCCGGATTTCTTCTTTATACCTTACATGAAAACCATCTCTTTTTCCTGGATATTACCCATGAAAGTATATCAATCCCAATTAATCTCGTAAATACCGGTCATCAATTATTATCATCATTGCGGCAGATCTCCGGACGATCAAAAGTTGAACGTTCATTGCGGGATGATTATGAAAGACAAAACCAGATTGTTACAAAAATGCCTCTCTCCTGCCTTCAGGTTGAGGATGGTATCATCTCCCGGTCAAATCCTTTTTTTTCAACCCTTACCGGAATTGATCCCTCCGATATTATCAGAACGCCGGTTCAGTCACTTGTTTCACTTGATCCTTCTCATGAAGAAGAATTAACGAAGAATCTGCATCAGGTGATGTGCATTGAGGCAGCAATCAGGGATAAAAATGCTGATCTCTTACCCTGCAGAATAACCATCGATCCTGTTGATTCAGACAAACCGGGAGATGGCATATGGTTTATCGAAGATCGTCGTGAATATGCTGCAATTAATGCAGTCCTTCGGGAGACCGAATATGAATGTAAAGAACAACTATATCTCTCTGAAACCCTTGTCATGAAATTACAGCCGGATGGGACGATTTCATTTGCAAATCCTGCGACCATACGATGTTTTGGTTATGATCCTGATACTCTCGCAGGTTTGAATGTAAACATTCTGTTTCCCCCTGGTTCTATCCAGGATGTAACCAATCCTTCAGAACTCTTTCTTGAAGTCTCTGATGAATCGTCATCAGCGATTCATATCTTTGAGCACTGCAAAAAAAGTGGTGAACGGCTCTGGATTGCATGGACCAGCCGGGGCCTTTATACCAGGGAGAGTGAACTGTCAGGAATTATCTGTATTGGTACAGATATGACCGAGCAGGCATCAACTGGTGAAGAGCGTATGTCGACCCGGGTATGGCGTGACCGGATATTACAGTCAACTGATATATCTCCAGAAATATTTGATGCGATACTGCAGGCATGTATTGAGATTGGGAGGGAAGGTCGGGAAGGAAAAGCCATTGGAACATCATTTCTGGTAGGTGATGCAGACGAGGTTTTGAAGCGATCCCGCCAGCTCATTCTTAATCCATTTTCCGGCCATCCACCGGAGATGAGAACTGTGTCACTCCCTGATGTGCGTGAGATGCTCAAGGAATATGCACTCTTGGATGGTGCTTTCGTGGTCACCGGTGATGGCATTCTTGAATCTGCCGGTCGGTATATTACGCTTGATACTTCATCAATATCTCTCCCCAAGGGTATGGGCACCCGTCATTCATCAGTTGCAGCACTTACAGGTGTCACTAAATCAATTGGATTTGTTGTTTCTGAGAGTGGTGGTAAAGTATCAATTATGAAACAGGGAAAAATAGTGAAGGTAATCGCCTGATTATATCGGCCTGAACATCCCTTTTGCTGCCAGACACACCGGGCATACCCAGCCATCCGGAAGGTTTTGAAAATCAGTTCCCGGAGGGGCATCTTTATCGCCCTTATCCGGGTCAAATACATGTCCGCATATGCTGCATTTCATCTTCTGCATGTTCATAGATTAATCCCTGATAATTAAACCATTTTGCTCATGCATTCCTGTTGACCATGATCCATTCGGAATACTTATCTCAAATCTGACACCCTTTCCATACTCTCCTGTCTCTTGTATTGAAAACCCGGAAATACTTGCAATCTCCCGCGTTAAAAAGAGACCATATCCGGTATTGCTGCCAAACCCCCGCTCAAAGATCTTCTCTTTCTCATGGTCCGCAATTCCGATTCCATCATCTTCATAGATGAGGGAGATCTGATTCTCTTCTTTATTGCAGGAAAATTTCGCAATAGAAACTCTCTTCCCATGCCGTTCAGAGTTATCAAAAAGACAGAAAAATATCTTTTCTAGAAATGGGTCTGCCAGAATGTAGAGATCTGATAAATGTTTATCAACTTCGATATGTGGGATCTGACTTCCTTTCGATGCCCGGGCAATCACCGTTGGTACATGCTGCCATTTTGGGGCAGTAACTCCTATCTCCTGGTAAACTTTGGTGAATGATATCTGTGAATTAATGGTATCAATGGTTTTTATCATCCGGTTTAGTATTGTGTGAATATCCGGATTATTGTCAAATTCTGATAATAAGTCGGTTAGACCATTTAGCACGGTAAGCTGGTTTAAGATATCATGACGGGTTATACTGGATAGCAGATGTAATTTCATGTTTGCCCGTTCATATGCTGCAGTAACCTGTTTTCTGTGTGTGATATCCCGTTTGTTTTCCCGTCTTCCAAGCCATGTTCCGTCATCCCGGAATACTGACTGACAGTAATGACTAATCCACCGCTCTTCACTCTGTTTGGTAAAGATTCGGTAATCCATATGATGAACACCTTCATGGTTCAGTGGGGCATTTGAATAATGGCGTTCAATTAACTGTCGGTCTTCCGGATGGACCATTTTTATGATGAGATCAGGTTCATCAGAAAAATCCTGCACTGTGTAACCGGTAATTCTTTCACAGGATGGAGAAATATAAAGAAACTTGCCGGTCGGGCTTATCCATGACTCCCAGTCATAGGTAAAATCTGCAAGTGTCCGGTATTTTTCTTCATTTTCAATGATAATTCGTTCTAATTTTTTTCTGTCAGTGATGTCCAGAATTACCCCTACAATTCCTGCAACTTCACCAGTCGAAGATAACAGTGCTGATTTTGAAAACAGAACATCAGAATATTCTCCTTTGGAGTTTGTAATAAAATATTCATACTGTTGATTGTAGGGGTTTTTTATGATAAGATCGTCCATGTACCGATAGTGATCGGCCAGTTCTTTTGGATAAAAATCGTGAATATTCCTACCGATGATAGAATATTTCTTAAGGCCTACAAGATTTTCAAACGCTTTGTTGCAATCACGGTATATTCCATCAACATCGCGGTAAAACACCGGGGCTGGAATTGAATCCAGGAGTGCCTGGATATAATTTACATAATCGGTCTGTCTCTCAGCCAGTTCCCGGTACCGGTGCTCATTGAGAATGAGTTCATTGTGGGATCGCTTATTATCAACGATTTTATTAATACTGTCAACTAATTTTTGTAAAACTACTGAGTTTTCTTCCCCTTTTCTGATATAATAATCTGCGCCTTCGTTAAGTGCTTCGATGACGATATCTTCTGTTCCTCTTCCGGTAAAGAAGATAAAAGGAATAGTAATTCCAGTTTTTCTCAGACTTTTCAGGAATGAAATACCATCAGTATCAGGCATTGCATAGTCCGCGACTATCACATCTATAGGAAACTGACTAAGCAGAAGTTTGGCCCCTTTTACGGTATCAACCGTTCTGACATGATATCCTTCCTGCTTTGAAAGATATGCAGAGGTTATATCGAGTACTGCAGGTTCATCGTCAAGAAGGAGGATCCGTATCACATCAATTCTCCGTAATTTTTCTTGTCTTTTAATGACTAAAGTTCACCGATATGATACTGATGATCAGGAATAAATGCAAAAATAGTATCTAGATCGGATGCGGATATTTCTATGCGGTTTTGTATGGTGTTTCTTCGAAAATATTTAGAATCATGTGGATGTGAACCTGACCTCATTGCTCTTATCCGGTTAATTTCAAGACAGATGGATCCCATCCGTAAAGCATTTCTTGACAACCAGATGTATGAGCATTCACTGAATGCATCCGGAGAGTTGCAGGCACAGATGGATACTTGGGCTGATGATCATCTTATCAGGGTAGTCGGGGAATCCGGCCTGGTTCGTGAACTGGCATCAGAAGAACAGGAGAAGATAATCAGATTTGAAAACTCCCGTTGTGAGTACGCAATGGTGATGGATCCCCTGGATGGATCTTCCTTAATCTCAACAGACCTTGCAGTAGGAACAATAGTTGGGATTTTTGAAAACGGTGGAGTGCTACAACCGGGGTCAAAGTTAAAAGCAGCATTTTATACCCTTTTCGGACCCCTGACTGTCCTTGTTGTATCGGTTGGAAAGGGTGTCCAGAGTTTTGCCTGGGATCCGGAGACTGAACATTATCTCCTGCTTAAGGACAGTTTTAGCGTTCCTGAAGGGACACAGTACGGAACCGGAGGAGTAAGAAATGAATGGCTGGCGCCCCATGTGAAAGTGATCGATTATTTTGATCAGAAGGGTTTCAAAATCAGGTATTCAGGATCTTTTGTAGCAGATTGTCACCAGTTACTGGTGTATGGTGGTATTTACACCTATCCGGGTTCAGAGAAAAAACCGAATGGAAAACTCCGGATATTATTCGAAGCGAATCCCCTTGGATATATAATTACCCAGGCAGGGGGCCGGATAACTGACGGAAAACAGAATATTCTGGATATTCAGCCTGAAAAACCTCATCAGAGGACTCCTATCTACATCGGTAGCAAGGGAATAATCGAAAAAATTGAAGAGATATATTCCCTCTCATAATCCATTTTCTTCTTTCATCAGGAATCTTTAATATGGCTGCAGGCCTTATATAAGGCAGATGGTTAGCAGTATTGTCCTCCCTATCAAGAAGGTATATTCTCTTGTTGACACCCTGATCTCCGTTGAAATGAAAGAAGATGAGGGAAGGACATTCCAGGGCCGGCTTGTGGCAGTGGATGAATATCTGAATCTGCACCTTGAAGAAAGTGTAGAGATGTCAGGTGTAAATAAAGGCCGCCAGCTTGGCACACTTGTAATCCGGGGAAATAATATTCTGTCAATTGCACCGGTAGCCTAAAGGGTGGACATGACCGGAACAGATGAAGACGCATTTCGGATCATAGCATCATCTCCTGATGGAGTTCTCCAGAGTGAGCTCTGGAAAATTCTGGGGGTTGACAGCAGGAAATGTTCACGTATTGTAAAAAAACTCCTTGACTCTAATCGGGTGGAGCGTATTGAATACCGGCAGGAAGGAATAAAGACATTCAGATTAATTGCCAGGAAAGGTCCTGCTGATCCCTATTGTCTGCTTGCCGGTGATGAACTTATTCCCTGCATAGCATGCGAAGAAGATTGTGTTGTTGAGGAATGCAATGCTCTCCTTGACTGGATGTATCAGCTTGCAATCAGCGATGCAGAGGAATCTACTTCTGAATCCGGCAAAACGGATGAATAAAGGTTACTCTGATATTCCATCAGAATAACTTTCATTCTCAAAAATGCTGCTTTCACCGGTGGAGATTGTAGAGATATAGTATTTGTGCATATACTCTTTTACCATCCTGCGTGATGAGAACCGGGGAGCATTACTTTTTATTGATTCTTTCATCATCGCAACCCATTTGTGGGGGATACCGTCAAGTCCGGTTTCATAGTAGAGTGGGACAATCTCATCTTCCAGGAGAGTGTACATCTCAGAGGCATCATCCCAGTTCCTGTCATTATTCGAATGGTTTTTACCAAATATCCATCCGTTTTTACCATTGTATCCCTCAATCCACCATCCATCAGCGATAGAAAAATTGAGAACCCCGTTTACTGCTGCTTTCATTCCGCTGGTTCCACTCGCTTCCTGGGGTGGAACCGGATTGTTCATCCAGATGTCTACACCCTGGACAAGATATTTTGCAATCTGTTCACCATAATCTTCAATAAAGGCAATTCTCCCACCAAATTCCGGTTGTTGCGCGTATTGATATATCCGTTGCAGAATTCGTTTTCCTTCGTCATCGGCAGGATGAGCCTTTCCTGCAAAAATGATCTGCACAGGTTTCCATGGATTATTCAGTATCTTTTTAAGCCGGTCCAGATCCTGGAAGATAAGGTCTGCACGTTTATATGTTGAAAACCGCCTGGCAAAACCGATGGTGAGGGTATTTGGATCAATGAGTGCCCCTCCGGCAACCACATTTGCACAGTCAGCCTGGTATTTCATCCAGTCTCTACGCTTAAATTGTAAAATCCGGTTGATTAATTTGATCTTGAGAGCGTAATGGAGCTCCCATAGTTTGGCATCCGGCACTTTATCGATAAGTGCCCAGACATATTCCTTGTCATGATGATCAAACCAGTCTGAACAGATTGGTGATACATACCGGTTTATCAGGGTAACCAGGCGGGGATTAATCCAGGTGGGGATATGTACTCCGTTGGTAATCGATCCGATGGGAACGTCATCGAGTTTTTCATCAGGCCAGAGAAAATGCCACATTCTGCGTGCTACTTCACCATGTTTTTCACTGACACCATTGGCATATGCTGCCATTCTCAGGCAGAATGCAGCCATATTAAACATATCCGGAGGATCTTCAATATGATGACCTTTATTGAGGAATTCCTCTCGTGACATGTGCATTCCGGCATAATACGTATTAAGATACTTATCTATCATCCATACCGGGAATCTATCATGCCCGTCCGGGACAGGTGTGTGAGTGGTGAAAAGGGTGGTTTTGTATATCTGTTGTAACGCTTCTTCCGGGGTGAGCCCTTCATCAATTCGTTGTCTGTACCTCTCTATCAGAGCAAAAGCTGCATGTCCCTCGTTCAAATGAATGGCTGAATATTTCAGTCCGAGTGATTTGAGTGCATGTGTTCCGCCGATTCCCAAAACCACTTCCTGCAGAAGTCTCATTTCATTAATACTACTGTATAGTCGGCTGCTGATATTGCGAAGGTGGGGTGGGTTTTGTTCAATTTCCGTGTCAATCAGGTAGAGGATAACTCTTCCGATATCCACACGCCAGAGGGCAAAATGTATTTGAGGGGTAATGAATGGAACCTGGAGGATAAGCTGCGTTCCTTCACGGTTGAGTACTCTCTTCACCGGGGCATTATCCCGGTCAAGTTTTTCTTCCACATCTTCCTGCCACCCGTCATTTCTGACACGTTGGTGAAGATATCCATCTGAGTACATGAATCCTATTGCAACCAAAGGAATGCCGATATCACTACATTCTTTCAAATGGTCTCCGGCAAGAAACCCAAGGCCCCCGGCATACAGAGGTAAAGAGTGCTGAAGTCCGTATTCTGCAGAAAAGTATGCAACTCTATGATTCTGGTGCTCCGGGTAATACTCATCAAACCACTGGTTTTTTGCCAGCATATATCGCTGAAATTTCGCAATTACAGCGTCGTAGTGATTGGTATACTCAATATTGGATGCTGCCGTATCCAGGATCTCCTGAGGTATTTCCTGGAGCATTTTTACCGGATTATGAATCGATTCTTTCCAACCCTGTCTGTTAAGATTTTTAAAAAGAAGCCATGCCTCCGGATGCCATGAAGACCACAGGTTATATGAGAGATCAATAAGCCCTGATAACCGGTCAGGAATATGATCAAAATCAATCCACCGTATACCTATCATATTAATAAATCCTGCACTATTGCTGATAGGTGATTATCTCAAGATATCGTATATAGTTAATGGCACCATGAGTCAACAGTGAATTGTTATATAAAAGAGATGTGATTCGCCCGATCTCTTCTATTTGATTTTTCAGGCCAAAAAAAGGTTACTACAATACTCCCGGACGGATTCGAACCGTCGTCATCGGAACCAAAATCCGATATGATTGACCCCTACACTACGGGAGTAATAAATTGCAGAATAATACCGTGCCCTACCATATTGGTTCTTCGATGATATAGTCTCTCCCACTGGTATTATCTCCGCATCAATAAAAAGCCAGGAAAATATAGCGTTATCCTGTCAGAAATATCCGAATCCATACGTATTTCCCCAATATTTTTTTTTGAAAAAAATTTTCAGGCTTCACTTTCCTGGAGTGTTCTGTATGATTCTTTTATCTCGCGCTACCCGTCAGTCAAACTGACACTATAATAATCCTTAGTTCCATCCTCATGTACCAATGTAGAGATCTTCTCCCTGATAATAATCCAGTGAAGCATGATTGGTAAAATGGGGTGTTTTATCGATCAGATATCTGGTTTGGGCTTTATATCCTGCCATTTTCCATCATGCGTGCGAATGGTCTATGTATCCTCATCTAAAATCGTCTGTGTATCTGAAGATTTCAGATTTTTCCGGTCACCAGCAAGAGGGAAAAATTCCTGGTAAACCTTACGGCGTTCATCCACATCTGTATGCAGGTAGACCTCTGTTGTTTTAATCGATGCGTGTCCCAGGTTTTCCTGAACTACCCTGAGGTTTCTTGAGCGTCGGTATAATTCACTTGCATAACTATGCCTGATTTTATGAGGAGTAATGCCCGGGGGTGCATATTTTTTGAAAATGAGTTGAACGGTTCGTGTGGATATATACTTCCCTGACTGTCCTGGAAAGAGTGGTCCGGAGAGACGATTTCCAATAATGTTTGCAATTTCATCAAGAGTATCTTCATCCACAAAAACCATCCTGATTTTTCCTCCCTTTCCAAGTACCCGGATCATCTGATCATCAAAATCAACATCCTCCACATTCATGGTACAAAGTTCAGAGACCCTGACACCTGTTGCGTAGATAATCCGAATCATAAGCCGGTCCCGTTCATCCGGAATAGAGTTTAAAAGACGCATGACCTGGCTATGTTTGAGATACCTGAGTTCTTTCTCTTTTATTTTCGGGCGATCAATTCTTGGAACCGGATTGGCATCAATTACTTCCTGCATGAGCAAAAAGCGGTAAAATGAAGAGAGTGATGAGAGAATTCTGTTGTATGTTGCAGCATGATACTCCCTGTCTGTTGAGAGAAACTCAAGGTACCGGGAAATTTCTGCTGCAGTTACCTGAACATCGGTCTCAAGCCTGAGTATCTCTTTGTGTTCCCACTTTTTTGACAGGTCACCCCGGAATGATCTGGTCAGCCAGATGAACTGACCAAACCTCCGAAGGGTGATGTCATAACTGCTCAATGTTTTCTGCGAATAATTCCTCATTTTCAGATATTGGATAAACCGGGGAATCCATTCTGAAAAATAACCCTGATTCACTATAATATTATTAGAATCTCTAAAATATTAAGAATTTCGTAGAATACCTATTCTGCGAAACTGATGATCTAGCAATTACTTTATACCGTCTATTCCCAAGTAGACATAGCAAAAACGAACGGGGTAGTACTTCACCGGTCTTTGTCCAGGAGGACTTTTCCAAATGCCTGAAAAAAGGGTTCTTATTGTAGAAGATGACGAGATTATTGTTCGCGTACTAATATCGATGCTTCGTGATAATGGTTTTATCCTTCAGACTCCGGTTAATTCTGGTGAACAGGCGATTGAACAGGTTGCTGCTGAAAGACCTGATATAGTATTAATGGATATCGACCTTGCCGGAGAGATGTCTGGTATAAAAACTGCTGCAGAACTCTTCAATCTCTTTACGATTCCGGTTATCTTTGTTACCGGCCATGATGAACATACGATATTTGAAAAAGCTATTCGTTCCCTTCCCTTTGGTTTTCTTTTAAAACCGGTCAACCCCAATCTTCTTGTAAGCTCAATTCATGTTGCGTTGGCCTTATGTGAAAAGATGCTTCTTACAACCGAAGGAAAAAAGGCAGGTCTTACTCAGTCCATGTGTGTTCAGATATCCGATTCTGTACATCCTGTGGTTCTGGTGGATTCTGAATTATCTATTATCTGGGCAAATCAGGCTGCTGAAGAATTATTCCATGAGAATGGTCAGGCGATTTTTTTAAGGGATATCCGGGAGGGTCTATCGGTAATAAATCCCTCCATCCAGATATCTCCGTCATTTTTCAGAGGTTCTGACGATTCAAAAATACCCGTAGCAATTCCCTTTGATGGTCAGATGAGGCAATGTATAATTACTGCCCGCCCGATTATGAATGTATTTGGAATATATTCAGGATCATTCATCAGTATTACCACACCTCAATAATCCGTCTTTCTGGTGAGATGCCATCCTGAATCGGCTTTAAGCCGGGATGGGGGAACTGCGCAATGGATCTGCGGATAAAAACATTCTTAATAATCGGGCTTACTCTCCTTGGTGGCATTTTCATCATCATTCTTTTTTCTAATACCCTATTAACTCAAAGTTATGCTCAGTTTGAGCAGGATGATGTAACTCAGAAGATGATGAAAAGTCTCAAAATGCTTGATTATGAAAATCAACAGTTTATTGCAGTAACTACAGACTGGTCCAGATGGGATGAGACGTACGATTTTGTAAGGGATAAAAACGATGCATATATTGAACGCAATATAAATTACGAATCGATACATAACATCGGGATAGATTTCGTTATTTATCTGCGTAGTGATAATTCAGTCAAATATTCTGCGTTGAAAAATGTTTCTGAAGAATCCCTGGGGCCCCTGCCTCCTGATGCTGTCACAAAAATCCTTTCAATACCCGGGTTATTATCCTTTGATTCAATTCTGGATACTCATTCCGGATTTATTCATCTCCCGGAAGGTGACTCTTTTATTGTCGCCCAACCGGTTATTACCAGCATATATGAGGGGCCTTCCGGAGGGACCCTGATTTTTGGAGAATATCTTGATGATGAAAAGATCAATACCCTTTCGGATATCTCTGATCTCTCTCTCTCGATAAATTGGCAGTCTGAACCGGTGATATCTCTGCCTGCTTCCAAGCCTTTAACAATGGAAGATGGGACTCGTATTACTGTAGTTCCATTATCTGACACGAATATTACCGGATCAACCCTTATCCCAACGATAGATTCCAATGGTTTTCTTAAATTAGATGTTCTCATTCAAAGGGATATTATCAACCGGGGAAAATCCACAATATTTATTTATATTGTTATTCTGCTGGCTCTGGGCCTTGTCGTTATCCTGGTATCCCTGGTAATGATTGACCGGCTGGTCCTGTCCCGGTTACATACTCTTATTGAGCAGATAAAAATCCGGTCAAGTGAACGTAAAAAATCATCAGAATCACTTCTGGAAGGTGATGATGAATTCAGCAGGCTGGCACAGGAAATTCACCCCATTTTTCTGGAGTTAAATCGGTCAAGAAGACAACTGGAGGAACATGTTCTTCTTTTAACCGAGAGTGAAAAAAAAATACCGGGAACTTGCAGACCTCCTTCCGGAATTTGTGTTTGAATGTGATATGAAAGGAAATATTACCTTTCTAAATCAGATGGGGTTTGAAATCTCCGGGTATTCCAGCACAGATTTTGAATCAGGTCTTCATATTTTAAACCTTATCGATTCAGAGGATCATCAGTTGTTTTTATCGTCCCTTCAGATGATCCGGGATGGTAAAACCATAAGCGGGAAGGAATATTCCGGTCTTACGAAGGATGGTGATATATTCCCCCTGGTTATATATGCTGCACCTATCAGGACCGGAACTGACATTATTGGTTTTCGTGGATTTGCAATAGATATATCTGAAAGAAAAAAATTTGAGACATCACTTCAAAAACTGGCCAATATTGTTGAAAATACCAGTACCGGTATTGTGACAGGGACAGGTGATGTTGTCGATTATGTGAATACTGCCTATTCATCAATGCATGGAACTGAGCCGGAATGGTTCATTGGGAGGAGTCCATTTTCCTCAGTTTCCGGTTATCCTGATAAACAATTCATTCCATTTCTGGAAAAAGCTCTACATTCCGGACACACCACATTTGAGTTAGATCATGTAAGGCAGGATGGGAGCATATTTCCAGCATTTCATAACCTGACGATTCTTTCCGGAAGAACAAAAGTCAATGCATTCTGGTCACTTAATGTGCAGGATATAACCGGGCAGCGGACTGCCTGGAAGGCGGTGGTTGAGAGTGGAGCTCTCCGCGAATCAGCGCGTCAACTCCGGGATGTCATCTCTCGTCTTCCTGATGCGACGTTTGTCGTTGATAAGGATGGATGGGTCATTTTCTGGAACCATGCCATGGAGATACTCACAGGGATTCCTGACTCTGATATCATCGGCCGGGGAAAATATGAGTACGCCATACCCTTTTATGGGGAAAAAAGGCCAATGCTGCTTAATGCTGTTCTTAACAAAGAAACTGCAGTCATGGAGTTTTTTCCGGATGTGAGCAGAGTCGGTGATTCCTTATTTATTGAAGAGTCTTTTCCCCGGATGGGCAAAGGGGGAAAACATTTCTCATCCATGGCTGGTCCTTTGTATGATTCAAAGGGTCAGATCATCGGGGCTATTCAGAGCATGCGTGATATCACTCCCCGGATTATGGCGGAACGGGCATTAATCCGGACGAATGAAAAATTAAATCTCCTTTCCAGTATTACACGGCATGACATTCGAAATCGTGTTTCTGTAATCCTGGGTCTTGTACCTCTTCTGGGAAAACCAGATGATGATCTGGAAACGAAGAAGATTATCAGTATTATTAATGATGCTGCCAGGTTAATTCAGGACCAGATAGAATTTTCCCGTGTATACCAGGACCTTGGTATCCACTCGCCGGAGTGGAAGGATGTTGGAACTCTTGTTCAGAGAGTTTCGGAAATTGGTATTCCAGAAAAAGTCAGGATTGTTAATGAATTATACGGGCTTATTATCTATGCTGATCCACTTTTGGAACGGGTTTTTTTCAATCTTATTGACAATGCTCTCCGTCATGGTGGTGAATTTTTATCGCTCATCCGTTTTTCCTACTATCATGATGGCGATTTCGTCTGTATTTTGTGTGAAGATGATGGCATCGGGATTCCTGATGACCTGAAAGAAACAGTATTTGAACGGGGATATGGAAGTAATACCGGCCTTGGTCTTTTCCTTGTCAGAGAGATCCTATCGATTACTGGTATTACTATCCATGAAACCGGAGAAGGAGGAAAGGGAGCACGATTTGAGATAAGAGTTGGATATGGAGGATATACTGAAGATAAAAACTGATAAAAACAAGACGCCCAGATCGGAATTCGAATCCGAGTCGTCGGCGTGACAGGCCGACATGATAGGCCACTACACTATCTGGGCTTTGGGACAACCCCTATACATGTTGTATGTCAGATATAAAAAACCCCCCGTCTATCTGGTAATTCTTTTTACCGTGGACTTATCTGTGAGGCAATTCTAACGGTACTTCTCATGTCAACTTCATTCCGTTCACGGGATCCAACAAAGTATCACAAGTTCAGGAAGGTTGACGGTGCATCATACTCCCAGGTAAACCAGTTTCTTCGGAAGAGGACATTCATTACTGCCAGGGAATGGGCAATCTCCAGGTTATGTTCAGATTTTCAGACTTCATCCGGTGCTGAAATGACATATATCGGGAAAAATCTTCCTGAACTGGTCCCATTTATGACCGGAACGTATACTCCGCAGGCAGTAAACCAGGCCCGGAGTTCTTTTAAAAAGAAAGTCAGTAAAGCAGGAGCTACTTTTTTGTACGGGGCAATGTGTGGTTTTTACACCCCGGAAGAACTGGATGATTTATTATTCGAGGTTAGTGAAGTAGCCCGGTTTCTCATGGAGATTGAGAGTACTTCTATTGAGGTCGATGATGAAATAGAGATAGAAGATCGCGTTACTGAGGTAATGCGCCATGTTGCTCTTGCATCATCTCGTCTCCTGAAAATTCGTGAGGAACAGTTAAAAGAAAAACAGGAAAAAAGAAAGAAATCCGAATCTCAACCAGAAGAAGAGCAGATAGAAAATCCAGGTCTTAATCCTGATGATTTAACACAAGATGCCTAATGTCTGAAAAGAAGAAGCAATTATTTGGAACAAACGGAGTCCGGGGTATTGTTGGCGAACTGATTACTCCGGACCTTGTTATGAAGATTGGAATGGCGGTCGGGTCAATGCGCCCTGGGACTATTGCTGTTGGTATGGATACCAGGACCTCAGGGCCTGCATTAATTAATGCAATGAAAGCAGGTCTTATGGCAACAGGCTGTGATGTCATTGATTGTGGAATTCTTCCAACGCCCGCTCTTCAGTACATTGTCATGAACCGGTACAGTGCCGGAGTGGTAATTACTGCATCCCATAATCCGGGTGAATATAATGGGGTTAAGGTTATCGAAAAAGATGGGACTGAAATGGATGATGAAGCATCCATCGAGATAGAAGAACGTGTCTTTTCTTACAATTTTGATCTGAAAGAATGGAAGGATGTCGGGGTGATAATCCCTGAAGGTGACCTGGTTACAAAGTATATCGAAGGAGTCGTCAAAAAAGTTCCGGAGAAGATTGGGGAGGGGATGAAAGTTGTCATCGATCCTGGTTGTGGTGCAGCTTTCCGGACAACCGCGGAAATTTTAAAGTCAATCGGTTGTCAGGTTTTTACTCTCAATGCCTATCCTGATGGAAATTTCCCCGCCCGGGACCCGGAACCCTCCATAGAAGGGCTCGCTCCACTGGCTGACATGGTTGTTTCAACCGGTGCAGCATTCGGAGTTGCTCACGACGGGGATGCTGATCGGGCAGTATTCATTGACGATAAAGGCCGGTTTGTTGAGGAAAATAAGGAATTTGCTCTTGTTGCCGAATATATCTGTTCCAATAAAAAAGGTGTACTGGTAACTCCGGTCAGCACCTCACGGCTTATTGAAACTGTTATCTCTCCTCATGGCTGCATGGTCGATTACACTGCTGTTGGCAGTATCTATGTTGCACGTCGGATGAGGGCACTTCTTTCAGAAGGAAAACCGGTGGTTTTTGGCGGTGAAGGAAATGGCGGGCTTATTTATCCGAATCACCAGTTCTGCAGGGATGGAGGAATGACCGCAGCGATGATGGTGATACTCCTTGCAAACAAAAAACAGCCGTTATCATCTCTTGTTGATGCTCTTCCTCCTTCTGTTATGCTTAAACATAAATTCCATACAAAGAATGCAGAACAGATTCTTGCTGCCGTTAAAGAAAAATTCGCTCAAGACTCGCTGAACCTGGTTGATGGAATACGAATCGACCGTAAAGATGCCTGGGCTCTCATCCGGCCATCAGGAACCGAGCCACTGGTCAGATTATATGTTGAATCAATAGATGAGGCGTTTGCAAAGAGTTTTGAAACAGAACTGCTCTCCTGTATATCCTCTTTTATATAATTTATTTTTATAATTCTATTATTATTTTATTAATTTTTCTGGATCACAACATTCATATAATAAACCTTATTATGCTATATATTACAAAATATAAAATACAACGAAAAATATTAAAAAAAACATATACTGTGAAGAAAATATAATGTGAAAAATGATAATGACCTGCTGCTGTCATTATCGCAAAAAAGAACTTGTCAGCTCATCTGATTATCGGAGAATTGAAAATTGTGATTCTCCTTTTAATGCCTGAATAAGATTTTCCACCTGTGAATCAATGAGATCCGGGTTGATGGTACTCGAAAAAATGGTAATTAACTGCTGAATTATATCCTCTTTCAGGATACATCGTCCGTGTGAAATTTCGTATCCTTTTACGTTAAAATCGTCGGATCTGATAAATTCTATTGCTGCTTTATCAATCATTTCACATTTCCAGCAATTAATGAGGTCCTGCACTAATGCCTGGTTCCCTCTGTTCAAAAATCCGGCTGATGGGTCTAAATAACCCCCAACAACAGCCCGGGTAAATGCAGAAGAAAGCATTCCGTATCCAAACGACAGTATTGCATTTACCGGATCTGAATATGGTCTAACCGTTCTTCTTTTAAAATGCAAGGATGGATCAATAAACCTGCTGATTATTTCATAATACATATCACGAACAAGCTTCTCGATTCTTCGAAGTTCTTCAATCCGGACCATATTTTCCAGTTCTTTACTGTACCCTGACAAAAGATCCAGTTCACCTGAATAAATGATATCCGGCCCGAATATTTCGGCATATTTTTCAATTGTGAGAATTCTTGTTCTGATGGATCCGAGAGCACAGGTAAATGCGTATGAATATGGAGCAACTGATTTCTGAAGTTCCTGGATTTCCCTGAATGATGAATAATCATAAGGGGCCATATACCCTACCGGTTCCCCATCAGATTCACAAAAAGAGATGAAAACTCCTTCCTTGATAAGAGTGGTAATCGTGGAAGTCTGGATGTTGTGGCCACCAAAAATTACCAAATGAGAGATTTCATTTATTGGAGTTTCTTTTATTATTCCCTTATGCTGAATGATTAATTCTGTCCGGTTTGATTTGATGTGTGCACCAAATCCGCCTACAATTTTCCAGTTTCCTGTTTTCATAGAATTTCTTAAAATCAGGAACGATTATTCCTGATATTGGCAGCATTCAATCCAGTATCCATCGCTATCATGGATATAGGAAGAATTTGTTTTTTCCTGCAAGGTATCCGGATCCATTTTTAAATCCAGTCCAGGATAATTTTTCTCTCCCTTCTCCTCCAAACCGGAGAGGGCAAAATGATCCAGTCCATATCCTCCAGTCTGCACAGGATTTCCATCCGGTGTTGTCAGACCATAGAGGGTTACGCATCTTTTCCCTGACTGGTTAGTTAGCGAAATAATTCGTTTTCCTGTAATTTTATTGCCTGAATCCGAATCAATCCGGAAGTGTAATTCTTCAAGGTAGTACTTTTTACTGATATCCGGATAGGTCACATGAAGGATTATTGAGTCAAGACTGGTGATAAAACCCCCAGTTTTTGTATTTTCTGTGTCCGGCTTTAATTCAATAATCCTTCCCTCCGGGTCCTTGACATAGAGTGAGTGATACTGAGCATCCTCTGTAAATACCGTTCCATCAAGTCCGGGATCTCCCCATTCAAAATTTGCCTCTGCCTGATGAAGATCCCATCCAAGAATTTCCATATCAACAGATGGTGAGAGTGTACATGAAAATCCGAATATCGTCTTCCCATCAACTGATTTTGTATTATCTGAATCAGGATGCCGTTCCTGGATAAGGAGAATATCATATCCGGAGCCAGTGGATGAAAGAAGAGCAATATCCGTATACTGGTCTTTAACTGCTCTGGATGAGATGCCACCAATTATTCCTTTTAAAAGTCCGTGACCACCTGATACTGCCTTTCCGATAAGTTGCCCGCTGGTGGATATCGATCCGAGATGGACCGGACCAAAAGCCTGCATATGCAGAATATCCTCATAAAACCGGATACTTCGCTCGAGGTTGGTAACATAAAGAGCAATATGGTTCAGCTGTATCAAATCTCCTGTCATAGGTATATGCTGCAGAAAAGTCAGCAGCAGAGAAAAATAAGTTTGCTTTTTGATACCTGTTATCAGGCAAATCTTTGAGAACTTTTTTCAAGAGCAGCAATGGCCGGAAGTTTTTTACCGGTTAAAAATTCAATACAGGCTCCTCCTCCGGTAGAAATATGGGTAAAACGGGAGTCATATCCCATTTTCTCTATTGCTGCTGCGGTATGACCGCCACCTACTACTGAAAATTCTGCTTCTGATGCTGCTTTAATTATTTCAATGGTACCTTGGGAAAATTCTTCTTCTTCAAAAAGCCCTGCAGGTCCATTCAGGACAACTGTGTGAGATTTTTTTATTATTTCGAGACAGGGAATAAGACCTGCTGCACTGATATCAAGAATGGGACAGTCATCTGGCATATCCTGGATTGCGACTTCAACACGCTTCCCGTCTTTCCGGATAGCGACATCTTCCGGCATGACAATCTTTTCCTTAAATCGCGAGTAAATGTCACGGGCAATATCAATCTGTCCGGTATAGCCCAGTTGTTCAATGAGGTCCATGGAGGGTTTTCCAATAGAAAAGTCTCTGGCAGCAAGGAAGATGTTGGCAACGACACCAACGGCAAGGACATAATCAGCGATCCCATTCATTAATACATGGCGGGCTACATCAATGGAATCGTCAACTTTTGTCCCCCCGAGGATAAATGTTACAGGACGGGGTGCTCCGGTAAAAACCTTGGAAAGGTTTTCAACTTCCCGTTCCATAAGAAGGCCTGCAATCGCAGGAAGAACCTCCGGAAGTCCCACGATGGTTGGTTGTGAGCGATGAGCGGTTCCAAATGCATCATTAATGAATATATCTCCCATTCGGGCAAGATTTTTTATAAGAACGGTTTTAGCCGAATCTTCTCCGGAGAGTTTCAGGTTCTCCTCTGCATTGAACCTGACATTTTCAAGCAGAATGACATCACCGATTTGTGCCTTTTTCACGACATCCTGCGCATTCGAACCAAAGATGTCATCTACAAATTTGATCTCTTTTCCAAGCAGTTCTGATAATCTTTGGGCATGTGAAACAAGGGAGGTAAAATCCTTTTTTCCCGGTCTGCTCTGGTGTGTAACAATGATGGTTTTTGCCCCGTTAAGTGCCTTTATGGTATAGAGGTGCTCCCGGAATCGTTTGTCATCGAGTATAGCGCCGGTGATCGGGTCAATGGGTGAGTTAAAATCAACCCGAAGAAGGACTGTTTTTCCAGAAACATCGACATCTGATAGACCTTTTATGTTTGAATATGTTCCCATAGATTTCCCCGGTTAATGAGTTCTATATGAGTAATCACAGCGACATAGAAGCTGGAAGTACATTAATTCCTGTCATGATATGGTTTAAACAGATCGATTGCCCGGTGAGAATTTTAGTTAGAAATTTTTGAAAGAATGTATTGCAAATACTAAATTTTACATAAAACCGGAGCAATAATTAATACGAGAATGTCAAATCTGAAACTTCCCATCGGTATCCAGTCTTTTGTTGAAATGAGAACCGGTGGGTATGTTTATGTTGATAAAACACCGCTCTTACATTCACTAATCCAGTCAGGAAAATATTATTTTCTTTCCCGTCCCCGTCGATTTGGCAAGAGTCTTCTGATTGACACATTGCATTGTGCTTTTTTGGGACGTCGTGATTTATTCTCAGGATTGTTCCTGGATACCCCTATTGCTGCCTGGGACTGGAACCGTAAGAATCCTGTCCTGAAGATTGACTGGTCATTCTCGTCTCCCCGATCCGGAGATGAGCTTAAAGCAGGAATAGATGAATTTCTTACATCATGGGCCCGGGAGTGGAAATGTTTCCCTCATGAGTCATCACCCGGGGGTCGTTTTGCTGCAATAGTAAGGCACATTCATGCACAAACCGGCCAGCAGGTAGTCATCCTGGTTGATGAATATGACAAACCAATCCTCGATGTCCTTAATCATCCATCAAAAGCGGCTGAAATGCGTGATATTCTTCGGGATTTTTATGGTGTCATAAAACCTCTAGATTCTCATATCCGGTTTGTTTTTCTAACCGGGGTGTCGAAATTTGTCAGAACAGGCATATTCTCCGGGTTGAATAATCTCAAGGATATTACTCTTGATAGCAGGTATTCGTCTATTTGTGGATATACAAAGGAAGATCTCCGAAAGAACTTCTCATCATGGTACGCAGAAAAAAACTCTGAATTGGTTCGTGAATGGTATGATGGGTATTCCTGGACCGGTGAGTCGGTGTACAATCCCTTTGATATTCTTCTGTATTTTGATTCAGGTCTTTTTAAACCCTATTGGTTCGAAACCGGAACCCCTTCATTTCTAATCAGTTTATGGCAGGCAAATCCGAGAGTTCCGGCTGAATATGAGGGCCTTATTGCGAGTGATGACCTGCTGGGATCATTTGATCCTGATCATATCCGTCTTGAAACCCTTCTCTTCCAGGCAGGGTATCTTACGATCACATCATGGAGGAGCAATCCGGAAGAGGGTACCTGGTATACTCTTGGATTTCCAAACCGGGAGGTGAAAGAATCATTCAACAGGAGCATTCTTTCGCTCCTGAAAACGGATAATGAACCTCTTTCAAACCTGGATATTCGAAAGATACTGATTTTAGGTGATATTGACGGATTGCATCACAAGCTTCAGGCTTTTTTTGCTTCGATTCCCCATGATTGGTATAGGAATAATTCCTTGTCAAAGTTCGAGGGATACTGGTCCGGCCTGGTGTATTCACTTATGGCAAGTCTTGGGTTTGAGGTAATTCCCGAAGATACAACAAACAGGGGCCGGATTGATCTTACGGTTAAAACATCTGATTTTATCTGGATATTTGAGTTTAAGGTAGGTCTACCTGAAAAAACCGGGATTCAAAATCCTCTTAAGCAGATACAAAACCGTGGCTATGCAGAGAAATATCGGAAAGATTCCCGGAAGATAATCGAGATAGGGATAATTTTCAACCCGAAGACACGGAATATTGACTCCTGGATTGTTGGATCATGACCATGTTATGTGAATGAAAAAAATATTTCTTTTATCAAAAGGCAGAATTGTAATTAGTGGCCCTGTTATCAAAAAAATCATCAATTTGAAGTCCCTTTATAATTTCAATCATCTTATTAAGAGCTTCGTGCATATCCTCTAGAAAAAATCGAATATTTCTCATATTACGATAAGATCACGAAATATTGAGTTTTTCATTTCTTCCCGAATTCCATATGGGGTTGCAATATCAATTGAACGGTGAAACATTTCCTCAAGTTCAATTGATAGTCCGGATAGATCCAGAATATCTGCTTAGGTTCGAATTCTGGATAAATGTCAATATCACTATTTTTTTTTCATCTCCTCTCGCAAAAGAGCCAAACAAGACAATCTGTTTCACCTGATATTTTTTATGGATCTCACTTTTCTATCGTTTAAGAGAAGTAATAATCTCTTTTTGATCCATATATTCTCCTAATATGCATGTATCTCTAATTCTGCCTTAATATTGAGAGTATCGGGTCCCTTTGCAGGTATCCACGCCCCATATCTGTAAAGTTAGTTAATCATTATAAGGTTGTGTCACTATTCTTTTTATTTGTTAAAAAATCTGCCAAAGTCTGGTTTATTGGTGGTAAAGAGAAGGATAACATTTCCCTTTAATTTTCTCCTGCTATGGTAAAATCTTACTATTCAAACATTTTTGGGTGATCTATATTGATAGATATTTGTAATTATGGGCGGTTTTTCCGACTTTTCGAGAATACACTTATAAAGGACTGTAGTTTTTCAGTAATACATCCATACTTTTCTATGGGCATTCGATTTTTTATCGATAAATATGCCGTATTTTAATTAAATATCGGGTAATGGTCGCCCATATGAACAAAACGAGATTTATCTTAAATATCATGAGATCATGATTCTATGGCTCAGGAAATGATTCTGATGGGCAATGGCATATGGGGTCTCGCGGTCTTAACTGAATGGAAAATAACTTTATGGTTTTTTCTTAATAATATGATGAATGCTTTAACCTGAGATCATCGTTAAAAACCCACCTTAAACGTTAATCCATTGTTAGTCGAAATGGAGGGTTTTATAGAAAAATGGATATCAGGATTCTCAATATTTGTAGAAAAAACTCATTTTTATGTGAAAACAGTGGTTTTGAATTTTTTATAAATTAGCGAATGTTATCTTCTTTTATTTGAAAATTAATAATTTCTAGTTATCGCAGAAACCTGCTCTTTGAGTCTTGGAATCTGTTCCTTAATTATGATCCATAATGTCTCGATGTCAACCCCAAAATATCTATGAATCACTATATTCCTTACTCCGACAATTTTGGACCAAGGAATTTCTGGAAATTCTCTTCGAATTTCTTATGGAATTTGGGTTACTGCCTCCCCAATTATCTCAATGTTCCTGATAACAGCATCAATTGTTTTTTGATCCCCTGAAAATTCTTCTTTCGAGTATTTGCCAATATATTCGGATATTCTTTCTGATGCCACAATTATGTCATCAAGTATCAGTTTGATATCACGCTTTGACATATACTGCATCCTCTAATATTCCGGAATAGAGTTGTTTTCGTTGCACAACTCCGGCCTTTAAAATAAGATCAACTTTTTTGCCAAGGAGTTTTTCCAGGTCATCTCTGAGATCCACGACTTCCCATCCGATTGGTTTGATAAAATCAACCATGATGTCAAGGTCACTATCTTCGGTCTGTTCTCCCCTGGCATATGAACCTATAATACTGATCTCCTTGATATGATATTTCTCTTGAAATGCCTGGTAATTTTTTTTTAATTCTGTCAATATTCTTATTAATTCACCATTTTTTTCGTTTGTGTGTTTAAAACAATCATTTGAGTTCATGAGATTCAACTGCGTATACTCTTTACGTGTTGATTATATGATTTTATTATCTTTAATTACTATCATAAACTCGAAACAAGCCTTAATGAATCATGTGGTTGATTTTGCCCAATTATCTAACAGTTGTTGAATTTTTTATTTCGCTTTTGAGGTTGATACATAGATAAGAGGCAATTACTACATGAAAAAAGAGTGAAACAGAATGACAAATATGATTCAGTATGGTAATGCGTAATTCCGCTGTGATGCAGTGAAATTAATCGCTAGTGAAAAGCGAAAAGAGTGAATAACCAAAATAACCTGAATTCTTCAGAAAAAAAATTATGCGGTAGATCTGGCTTTGATCTTCTTGAGCCTGAATAACTCTTCACGCTCCATCTCATCAAGCCGCATCTTGATAAAGTCCCGTGCCTCGGAAAGTTCCGGAATAACCTTGAACTCCAGAGCATTGACACGCCGCTTGGTAGATTCAATCTCATCAAGCAGACGTTTCATGGTGGTCTCTATCTCTGCACTTTTAATGATTGCTTCGACCAGTTCTTCAAAGGCTGAAGCCGTATCATCAATGATCGGGGTGGTCCCGATAACACCGTATCCACGTTCAGCAATACCTTTTTTCACCTGAGTCGATGCAATCTCCGGAACCACAACACCCATGATATTTTTACTCTTGAGGGTGATATCCGGGTTTTCCCGGACAGAAAATGCGGCTGCCTTCACACCAATTGAACCTTCAATGGTGTTTGCGATAGCCATCATCTCCTGTGCACGGGAGTATCTTTCAAGCAGAGCACCTCTGGAGTCCTTTGCCTCCTCAAGCACTTTGAAGAACTCCATAATGAGTCCGTCGCGCTTCATTTTGAGGATCTTGTAGCCGTTCTGGGAGAGTTTGATCTTCTTTTTGGTGTTGATCAGTTCTGACCGTGTCGGCTTGACATCTTTCAGTGCCATGGAGGCTCACTCTGCCTTCTTGCGGTATTTTGGATGATACTTCTGGATAAGTTCACGGTCTATACGCACAAGCTGTTCTTCCGGAATGTCTTTGAGCAGGTCCCATCCAAGGTCAAGTGACTCATCGATGGTCCGGTCCTCATCCTTACCCTGTCTGACAAACCGGTTCTCAAACATCTCTGCAAACTCAAGGAATCCCCGGTCACGCTCTGAAAGAGCATCCTTACCGACGATTGCAACAAGTCCACGGAGGTCCACACCTTCTGCATATCCTGCATAGAGCTGGTCAGACACTTTCTTGTGGTCTTCACGGGTGAAACCTTTCCCGATACCAAGGTTCATCAGACGGGAAAGTGATGGCAGAACGTTGATCGGTGGGTAGATACCCTTCCGGTGAAGATCACGGTTAACCACAATCTGCCCTTCGGTAATGTATCCGGAAAGGTCAGGGATTGGGTGTGTGATATCGTCACCTGGCATAGTCAGGATAGAGAGCTGGGTAACTGAACCTTTTTTGCCCTTGATAATACCTGCACGCTCGTACAGGGAAGCAAGGTCGGTATACATGTAACCCGGATATCCACGACGTCCTGGCACTTCTTCACGGGCAGCACCAATCTGACGGAGTGCTTCACAGTAGTTGGTCATATCGGTCAGGATAACCAGCACATGGTATCCAAGTTCGAATGCCAGGTATTCTGCGGTTGTCAGGGCAAGCCGTGGGGTAATGATACGCTCAACTGCCGGATCATCTGCAAGGTTTAAGAACACCACTGCGTGTTCAAGAGCACCGGTTCTCTCGAACTCGGCCATGAACTGGTTTTCTTCTTCCTTGGTGATACCCATTGCAGCAAACACGACTGCAAACTCTTCATCAGAGCCTGGAACCTTTGCCTGACGGGCAATCTGCAGTGCAATCTCGTTGTGTGGAAGACCTGAACCGGAGAAGATTGGCAGTTTCTGTCCACGAACGAGGGTGTTTGTCAGATCAATGGTTGAGATACCGGTCTGGATAAACTGGCGTGGTGAACCACGTGCCCAGGGGTTGATTGCAGCACCAGTGATCTCAAGACGCTTCTCCGGTACAATGTCCGGGCCGCCGTCTTTTGGCTTTCCTGCACCGGAGAGGATACGACCGAGCATGTCCTTTCCGACCGGCATCTTGATAGTCTCGCCGGTAAACCGGACACCAGTGTCTTTTCCGATACCGGTAGTGGTCTCGAACACCTGAACGACAACGATTTCGTCAGAGGTATCAAGGACCTGACCACGCTTTTCTGTTCCGTCAGCAAGGACGAGGTTGACGAGTTCCTGGTATCCAACAGGTTCAGTCTTCTCGACAAACACCAGAGGACCTGCAACCTGTGAGATAGTTCGATACTCCTTCATCTAAGCCGCCTCCCTGAGTTTGGTAAACTCAGATTCCATTGCCTTGACAATGCCCTCGATCTCAGGTTTATACTCCTTGACGTACTTGATCTGTGGCAGGTCATTTTTGGCTTTTAGACCGGTTATCTGAGCGGTCATAACACCTGTTTTCAGTGCTGCGTAGGCCTGGTCGGAATAGAACTTGATAGCCTTGAGGATGTCAAACTGCTTGGTCATGTCACAATAGGTATCAACCGCGTCAAATGCATTCTGCTGCAGGAAGATCTCACGAAGCATACGTGCTACTTCAATGGTAATCTGCTCCTCATCAGGCAGTGCATCAGAACCGACGAGCTGGACAATTTCCTGGAGTTCAGCTTCTTTCTGAAGGACTTCCATGGCCCAGGTACGAAGCGGGTTCCACTCCGGAGAGACCTTCTCATCGTAGTACTGGCTTAAGGTATCCAGGTACAGTGAATATGAGTTCAGCCAGTTAATTGCCGGGAAGTGACGTCTCTGAGAGAGTTTTGCATCCAGTGCCCAGAAACATTTCACGATACGCAGGGTGTTCTGGGTAACCGGCTCTGAAAAGTCTCCACCAGGTGGTGAAACTGCCCCGATGACGGTGACTGATCCATAATCCTTGTTCAGGGTGTGGACACGACCTGCACGCTCATAGAATTCTGAAAGACGGGCTGCAAGGTATGCAGGATAACCTTCCTCACCAGGCATCTCTTCAAGACGGGATGAAATTTCACGCATGGCTTCTGCCCACCGGGAGGTGGAGTCGGCCATCAGGGAAACGTCGTATCCCATGTCACGGAAGTATTCCGCGATGGTAATACCAGTATACACAGATGCCTCACGGGCAGCTACCGGCATGTTTGAAGTGTTGGCGATAAGGACTGTCCGTTCCATGAGTGGCTTTCCGGTCTTCGGGTCTTCGAGTTCGGGGAATTCGGTCAGAACTTCAGTCATCTCGTTTCCACGTTCTCCACACCCGATGTAAACGACGATCTCAGCATCAGACCACTTTGCAAGTGCCTGCTGGGTAACCGTCTTTCCGGATCCGAATGGTCCTGGAATTGCAGCCGTTCCACCTTTTGCAATCGGGAACAGACCGTCAAGGATACGCTGACCGGTGATTAGCGGGATGTCCGGGTTGAGTTTTTCTGTAAACGGACGTGGGATACGTACCGGCCACTTGTGCATCATGGCTATCTCTGCCCCGTTGTCAAGGGTACAGATGATATCATCGATGGTGAAGGATCCGCTTTTGATCTCTTTTATCTTACCTGCTTCAACGTTTGGAGGAACCATTACCTTATGCAGGATGTTGGTCTCCTGAACTTCACCGATGATTGTTCCGGGAGAGACCATATCACCAGTTTTTACAACCGGCTTAAAGTCCCACTTCTTGTCGTGGGAAAGGCCGGGAGCAGTAACTCCACGCTCGATGAAATCTCCCATCTTCTCAACCAGTACTTCGAGTGGTCTTTGAATACCATCATAAATACTAGTCAGAAGTCCTGGTCCCAGCTCAACTGAGAGCGAAAGACCGGTGTTCTCTACCGGTTCACCCGGCTTGATGCCTGAGGTATCCTCATAGACCTGGATGATGATGTCCTCACCCTTGATCTTGATAACCTCACCCATCAGCTGCTCATCCCCGACCTTCACCACATCATACATGTGTGCGTCGAGATTGACTGCAGTGACGACAGGTCCTGCAATTCTCTTTAAAACCCCTTTGGTTCGTTTTACTTCCACAGATCAACACCCACTGATCGTTTAATTCTCTCACGCATTGACAGACCGCCTTCCTCCTCACCAAGTGTGATAACCGTCGGGTGAACTGAGTTTTCGAGGTTTGTGCGGAGTCGTACTGGAATCTTAGCCATATCGCTGCTGTTGAGTACCAGAATTCCGACTGTATTATCTTCAAGTACCTTATTTACGGACTCAACAACTTTTTCTTCAGATTCAGCTGCGTATGTCTTCGTAATTCCGGCAAGTCTGAACCCGAGGATGAATTCACTGTTACCGATTACCGCGATCTCCATTTATATCACCAGATATTTTCCTATGGTCTCACCGGGCAGTCGGGATTCTTTTCCACGGGCTATTGCTCTCAGGTTAACAACCTCGTATTTCTTCTTTTCAAGATAGACGAGGATGGGATGAATTGAGAATGGATTAATCTTGGAGAGCTGCTCCATGTGGTCGAGCTGGGTCTTGGTAAGTTCCGTGTCGACCTCCTGTTCTGATTTTTCCGTTCTCAAATCTTCAAGAGCAACCTGGAGGGCTTTTGCCTTAATTCGTGCGAGCAGGGCATCAATAACCTCATTCCTGTTTGCCATCTGGTTCATCTGCTGTAATTCTTCCGGGGTAAAGGTTGCGCCGGAGATGAAGAATTCACGTGCATCCTCTTCATATCCGTCTCCCCTCATACGAAACAGCGTCTTGATGTTTTTGACATCAATCTCCAGTTGGACAAATTTCAGAAACTGGTTTCCTCCCTTAACGCCTCTGCGGGCAATCTGGAGAAGATCTGCATATAAACGCTTGTAAAGCTCATTTTCAAGCCGTGCAAATGATCCGATAGCACATCCCTCGGAGAGTTCCGCAGAGATGGTGGGATACATCTTCCAGTTTTTCAGAGCATCAGCAACACGTTCACAGTTTTCTTCTGCCAGTACCCGGTCAAGGATGGTTCGGTCAAGGCTTCCTGCAGGAATGAGTACTTCTTTAATCTTACCTTCTTTCATTCCCTGCATTTTCCCACGAAGGATGGTCAGGACATTGTAGATATCCCACCGGCGAAGGTATGCCATGGTAAATTCCTTGAGGGATCCGGGAGCCAGTTCGATAACCCGCTGATATTCTTTGGCAAGATTCCAGGAAAGAGCGACTTCTATCAGATCGATACCTTCAAATGAAGTTCCAAGTTCATCGACTTCTTTCTGGTATTCTGTCTCTCCAATCAGACGAATAATCTCCGGAAGGCTCATGTTGAGCATCCGCTGATATTCTTCAGGGGGGAGCAGTTTGGCTTTCCTGACCCGTAACCGTGTACTTACATAGATATACGGAGCCGGGCCGCCACTGTTCTGAACCATTTTTTAAACCCCTGTGTTTATGCGAAGAGAGCGTCTGATGCGTCCTTTAATCCTAATTCCCAAACCTGATTCAGGAATGTACGATAACTGTAATCGACCTGCAGTTGTCCGTCATCGCTTTCAACGATGATTCCTCCGTCGGTTTCGATGACAGAACCGAATTTATATGCAGAGAATTCAGATTCTTTCAGGACATTCTTGAGGATTTTCTCATCACGGGCCGCACAGCTTACCTTTCCCTTTGGGATCTCTTCCTTTGCTTTTCTGAGCAGGGAAGTGATTGCCTTCTCGTGGAAGGATTCTGGCATGGAAATGATTTTTTCAAGCGACTGCTTGTAAACCTGGTCCATTAAATCCTTCTGGGCGTTCAGTACCTGGCGTTTTACGATGAGATGTGCTGCAGCCTCTTCCTGGGAGATGATGTGGGAGAGGTTTTTCTCCACTTCATCCTTAACCGTCTGCTGGATTTTTCCAACTTCCTGGCTTGCAGCATTCATTATCTCATCTTTCCGTGCGGAACCTTCCTGTAGAATGGTGTCCGCCTCTTGTCGTCCTTTTTCCTTTATCTCTGCAATGACTGCGTCCAGTCCCATGTTCCTTTCCTCACTCACTGGAACATGAGAAGGAGTGCCACAACAAGACCAAAGATGACGATTGTTTCCGGCAGAACGGTAAAGAGCAGTGCAAGACCGAACATATCCTTGTTTTCTGCGACTGCTCCCATTGCTGCTGCACCGATACCCATCTCACCAAGTCCGGAACCAATACCTGCAAGGCCTACTGCGAGACCTGCACCGACTGCTTTAAGTCCTGCTGCTGATGCCTGTGCTACTTCAACTGTCATAATTTCTGCTGCCATAATTCAAACTCCAATAATTTCTCTTTTAATCTGTTTGTTCAGTTAATTTACGAATCATCCCGAATGGGGTGTATTTCTTACCTCCACCACGGTAAAACTTGGTGAAGAACTCTACATAGTGAAGACGAAGGGGATGTAATCCACCACCGAGAATACCAAGTGCGGTATTCAGTGCATGACCAAAGAGGAAGACTACAATTCCTGCAATGACCAGGATAATCCCTATAGGTGATAAGAGCTTCAGCTGGGGGCTGATTATCATATCAATTGCGATAAAGTTGGTAACCATTGCGATTGCAACGGAAGAAAGACCGACGGCAATAAGACGCGTATATGAAAGTACGTGACTGATAATCGTCGGAACCTCCATAAGGTCAAGAACATTTTCCCGGGCAATAAATACAAGTCCTAAAATCAGCATGACTGCACCGGCAATCATTGCAGGATTCATTCCCGCTACAATTACCGGAAGTCCGGAAAAGTCCGGCATCATCGGTATGCCAAAGTTCGACCAGATAAGGACGAGAATACCCCACATAACAAGGATCCATCCAATGTTAGAATAAATCTTCAGGGTTCTGTGGTGACCGTGGTCCATTTTTGCGGCATTCCGGGCACCCCAGATTCTTCCAAGAGTGATGTGTAAAATTCCAATCCAGATCGAAAGAACAAGTAATTGCGGGATATGGGAAACATGTTCAACAGACGCTTCCATCCCATGAGTTGCTGCTTCTGCTGCTGCCTCTGTAGCAGCACCACCCATGTTAATATGACGCGAAAGCCATATCGGATGCCATGGAAGTGAAAATCCGAATACTTCTGAAAATGCAACACCAAAGATGATACTACTGATACTGCAGTTACGAAGAACGGTAACCAACTGGTTTCCGGCATCGCTGCCTTTTACAAATGACCTGAGACCCAGGCTCATGATGAGCAGAATAATACCGTACCCTACATCTCCAAGGATCAAACCGAACATTATCGGATATAAGATTGCCATTAAAAGTGTAGGATCAACTTCGGAATATCTGGGCCGTGAATACAGGTCCATGAATAACTGGGTAGGGTGTGCAAAGTCCGGGTTGTGATATTCAACCGGTGGCATTTCATTGTAGTCCTCGACTTCGAGTTCGGAGACATACACTTTTCCTGCACAGACCTTGTCCAGGTTTTCAAAGACTTTGGTAACTTTACTTGTCGGAACCCATCCGGTTACTGAAAATGCATGTTCTGATGTAGCAAATCGAAGTGGTGCTTCAGCCTGCTCAACATTTCCTGACAAAAATTCTTCTGATGACATCAGGAAAAATTCATGTCTTCCCCGGATATTTTCCATCTGACCTTCGAGACCTGCGATTTCTTTCTTCAGTTCCTCGATCTTCTGCTCATATTCTCCAATTACCTGGGAAGCTGAGCCGTTTTCTACCGGAATCTGAATTTTTTGTATCTGGAAATCAAGCAGTTCTCTCTCTGCCGTTGAAACATCTGAGTTTTTCACTGCGATAATAACGAAAGATCCTGATTTTGACTGTTTTTCCCATATTTCACAGGGAACTGACAGACTAACCTGACCTTTCACATTTCCGGCAATGAAACTGATGGTATCATAACCCTGCAGAAGTTCCATTGACACAGGAGCGTCAGTAAACGGACGAAGTGCTTCGATACGCTGTTCATACTCCTTGGCCGTAGACTCAAGTTTTGTCTTATGAGAAAGGAGTTTTTCAACTTCTTCGGCGATGGCAGGAAGATCCTGTTCAATGCGTCGTTTTAGTTCTTTGATTGAAGAGCGTTCTGTATCACTAATCGTATCTTTACTGATACCAAATGCACTGGCAATTGATCGAATCTTCACAAGTGCCGCGGATGTTACATCTGCCCCGGCAAGAGGCATTCCAATCCTGAACCCTTCCCATTCTCCATCTCCCTTCTCTACATAATCGTCGATATGGAAGATGTTCATGCGATATAGTTCAGTAATGACTGGCTCGAGTTGCTGTTTTGATGCGACAATGAGCAGTCTGCTCATTGACTCAGGTTGAAACATTAAGCTGCTCCCGGAATCGAGATACGAGCAGGTCTACTGCCTTAGGCAGATTTTGCCGCCCCTTGTTTTCCAGAGCCATTGCTTCAGCCTTTCCATCACTGACAATCCGCTGATACCGGTTATCAGCCTCTTTCCGTGCATCTGCAATCCGCTGTTTTTTGAACTCTTCCGCATCTGCATGAGCCTTCTGAATCATGTTGTCTGCTTCGAGTTCGGCACTGGTAGTAATTGTTTTGCGCTTTTCCTGTGCCTCTGAAATCATCTTTTTGTAGTCTTCTTCTGCAAGTCTGATATCCTTCAAGACCTCAATTTTCATCCAACCCTCCTCTCATTGATGGTTCATTACTTAAGTGGACAGTCATGAGTATATTTGTTATTGTTTTAATCCGGATTAGAATTCAAAGGCGATTTAAATAATGCAGTTATAACGGTTGCGTTTTTTTAAAAAGGGCGGTTCCTACATATTTAATAAGTTGTCGGGATGAGATAATGGTAGGATTAATTAAGGGGATGAGGTATGGAGTTGTCAAAAGAGATCTTTTCCGCGATAGAAGAGTTAAAAAAGGGAAATTTTGATGTACGGATTGCATCCTCAACCCGTTCTGACGGGAATGAAGATCTCGCACGTGCCTTCAACTCTGTTCTTGATACCTGCCAGGAAAAGATACGCACCATCAGTCGTGATTATGAACAAAAAGCTGCTGATGCAGAAGCGATTGAACATACCTGTTCCGTCTATTTAAAAGCCTTTGGAGATGCCTGTGACCGGCTTTCAAGGGGAGATTCTACGACTGTATTAGAACCGCCAAAGCGGGAAGGCAATTTTGAATCCCTTGAAACATCCGCACAGACCCTTTATAAATCATTCAATGTGATAAGGGATGATATATCCAAAGTATCCCATACTCTTTCTCTTGTCTCCAATTGTATACTCGAAGGAAAAATGGATGAAGAGATTTCTATTCCAGATAACATAGGAATTTTTGGAAACTTCACCAATCAGGTCCGGGATATTGTCCATGGGGTAAAGGTCCCATTACAGGAAGCGGTTCGAATTTCCGGGCAGTTTGCTTCATATGACTTTTCAGCACGGTTTGATGATTCTATAAAGGTAAGAGGAGAATGGAAACGGCTAAAAGATTCTCTTAATACTACCGGATTACAGGTGAATGATGCATTCCGGATAATCAACCAGGAGATTGTCGATTTATCCGTAAATGCAGAGAAAGCCAATGCTAGCGTTATTGAAGTTGCGAGCAATTCTGAACAGGTCGCCAAAAATTCATCCGCAGTATCTGAAAACACTGAGCAGAGTGATGCCGGAGTCAGACAGGTTCTCCGGGCAATGGAAGATTTGTCTGTCACTGTGGGCGATGTCTCTCAAAAGGCGGAATCTGTATCACGGCTTGCACATGAAGGCACCCGGATGGCAAGAGAGGGCTCTGAATTTGCTAAAAAAGCAGAAGAAGGGATGGGTCATATTACCACCAGTGCAGAGGAGGCAGATCGCCTGATTGGAGATATCCAGGGTGAAATGAAAAAGATTGATGAGATAGTCAGGGTGATTACCGATATTGCGAACCAGACCAATCTGCTTGCACTCAATGCAGCTATTGAAGCTGCACGGGCGGGTGAGATGGGCAGGGGATTTGCAGTGGTTGCCTCGGAAGTGAAAGCACTTGCTCTGGAGTCCCGGCAGTCCGCAGAAAAGATAACAGATATGATTGGAGGCCTTCAGAAACAATCTCAAAAAGCAGCGGACGCAGTAAGTGGAGCAACTGTTGCTGTCCGTGATGGAAATGTTCTTCTATCGGATACTCTTGCAATTTTTGGAAAAATGGCCGGTTCAGTTGAGGAAATATCCCAAAACATTGAACAGGTCGCAAGTATGAATGAAGAACAGGCCGCAGCAGTAGAAGAGATCACCAGTAGTATGCATGAAGTTTCAGCAATGCTAAAGGATACTGCAAAAGAAGCGGTTGATTCTGCATCGGCAATTAATGATACCTCCGTATCAGTTAAGGAGTTAAAATATATTGTTGACAAGGTTTCAGGGATTGCAGAGCAGGTATCTGAGTCTATGTCCCGGTTTAACCTCTGATATTCGCGCATAAATTTTTTTTGATAAATAACTCATGACACTTTTCTTTTATTCAGGCTTTGAAATAAGACATGTACTGGCTTTTTTTTATGGAATCATTTATCAGCCTGATGAAGAAGGTACTATAAACAGAGATCATTCCATGAGCTTGTGGGGGGCTGTATGGATTTAGCGGAATCTATTCTGAATGAACTGGTATCATTACAAAAAAAGAACGAAGAACTGGTTGCAATAATAACCCGGCTGGAACATGAATCTGATGTAATCATTCACCAGTTTGAAGATAAAATATCAGATTTGAATAAAAAGATAAAAAAAGTTCAGGACAACGCCGCCAAATCAGAAAAAAAGTTTGAGGCGCAGATAAGGGAGTCAAAAAAAGAACGTGATGAGTTAGAAAAGGTTAAAGAACAGATTGAATTAGATTTTTCCGGAAAAATTTCACATCTGGAGGAAATAATCGAAAAATATGATGGTGAGATTGCCAGAAAGAATCAGACTCTGTTAGAGCTGGAAGAGAAAAACCGTCGTTTTCAGCTGCAGCTAATTGAGGAATCGGAGTTTACAAAGGAAAAAATTTCCGAATTTCAGGCTGAAATAGTAAATGAACGGGAAAAAAGTGAAACGGAATATAAGAATCTTTCAATACACTATTCTAAACAAATATCCACTTTAAAAGACGAGATTGAACGAAAGGATTCAGAACTGCGGGCACTTGCAAATGAATTAAAAAATAAGATAGCGTTAGAACAGGATACCATAAAAGAGCAGATAAAACAGAAAAAAATCCTTGAGGAACTGAATGATATCCTTGACCTGGAACATAGAGAACGGATAAAGATTGAATCTGATTTTGCCCAAAAATCTGAAAAGATGGAGAATGTTATCGGGAATCTCCAGAATCAGATCTCTTCCTTAGAAAAAACCAGTGCTGACATCATTTCAGAACGGGATGTAAAAATTACGAGTCTGGAGACTGAAAACTCCCGGATTAATGAAACAAATACAAAGAATCTTGAACTAATTTCTGAACTTCAAAGGGAAAACAATAGTTTGCGTGAGAGTATTGAGCAACACCTGAATGATATATCCACAAAGAGTCAGGAGATTGATACATTAAGGGCGGATATGGATGCCCTTCGTTTCAGTCTTGAATCCCGGATATCTGATCTTATTCAGGAGAATGAGCATTATCAGACTGATTTAGCAGAAAAGGTCAGGGAAGGTGATAAACTCCGGGATCAAATGGAAGATCTCAGGGGAAGACTTGAAGATCGTATATTAGAATTATCCGGGATTATTGAAGAGAAGGATGAGGAAATTTCCAGGGCAGAACATGTCCGGACAACACTTGAAGCTGATATCGGTACGATAATACGTGAAAATGATGAAAAGATCTCCTCTCTGGAATTAACAATTGATGAATTGCAGCAGAAGGAGCTCCTCCTCATCAATCAGGCAGAAGAACGGGAAGATGCTGCTGCACATGAAATATCCAGACTCTCTTTAGAAATTCAGGACTTGCAATCTGATCTCACCGGACTTACCCATACAATCGAACAGAAAAACCAGCGTGAACAGGAATACCGGGATGAGATTGCGCATCTTCATGAGGAACATATTAAGGGGATGGAAGAATGGAAAGAGCATTTGGAATCTAAATCCCGGGATCTTGCAGAAAGGGACCGGCATATCTCTCTTATCAGTGGTAACAATGAAGCTCTTCGTTCAGAGCTGGAGAGAATCCGTTCACGACTGATTTTGCTCGAAAAAACCATCCGGGAAGATAAAGAAGAACCGGTTCATGCATTGTATCGCCAGATTCAAAGTTTATCTGCGAAACTGGCCGGGAAGGAATCCGAGAATTCAGCGCTGGCATCCCGGATTATGCGTCTGGATACAGAAAATACTCACCTGACCCGACTCCTGGCAGAAAGTGAACTGGCTGAATACCAAAAAGATCCTACGCCGGTAACTGGTGACAGACAGGGATGGTCTGCAGAGCAGGTTTCTCTTAAACCTCATGATATCTCTGAATATCTTTCCAACCTTGATGATCCGATGCAGGCCATGCAGGCGGCAGCTGAAATCCTTAAACTGGGACCTCAGACAATAGAGATTCTTATTCCCCTTTTATATCGTGGACCTCTGAATCGCCGGGCGTGGGTTGCTGTTCTGTTATATGAAATGAATGATCAAAGGGCCACAAAGCCCCTTTCCGATCTGCTGGATTCATCTGAAAGCGGTCTTCGGGAATTAATATGGGATACCCGCCTTCGGTTTAGGGAATGGCGTCGTTCTAATATGGCCTCTTCTGTTGCACAATATCAATAATACCATCGAAAATTTTTGATTCTGTTTTTTAGAACATGAAGTTAAAGGCTATTAATGCACCGATAATCAAGATGCAACTGTGCTTTACACCCGCTTTTATTGATGATTCGCCCATAAGTCCTGCCATCAGACCTGAACAAAGTCCCTGGATAAGGCAGATATGATAGAGTAATCTGTCCATTGTAATGAGAGAAGTTGCACCAAGATTTGAAAGAGGCCCGGCCATTGATAATCCTTCTTTGCTTTGCGCAGCCAGAACTGTGAGAAACTGGGTATTAATTACCCCTATCACGAAGATGAAGACAAAAAATGAAAGGTATACAATAGCAGTATAGATAAACATCTCTGAAAATCGGTCTCTACGCAAGTTTTCAGACATTCGGGCATCATTTGCTGCTATCCTGAGTAATGAAGCGATGGAACTGCTCATCGTTGCTGCCCGTGTTATCAGGGTGACGGTTCTTGCAATGAGTGCTGTTCTTACCCGGTGTTCGAACCTGATAAGAGCATCGGAGAAATTTGCACCCCACTCAATATCCCGATGAATCCGGTTAATTTCATATCCCAGGATACCCATGTTTGCCCTTGCGATAACTGAGATTGACTGGGTCAGGGTTATCCCGACTTCATTAATACCTGCCATACGATCAAGAAAATCCGGAATCATTGATTCTAAAGATCTTATCTTCTGGTTCCAGCGGGTATAGAAGACCGCAAAAGGAATGAGGGTAATAAGCAGGGCAACCATCAACTGGTCGTCGATGTAATTGATGTTGTCTTCCAATGTTCCGGCCGGAATAGTCAGAAAGATAAAAATTACATAAGCCAGAGCGATTGGCACGGTGATAAAAAACGATAATTCCGGGTACTGAACAAATCCCTGGATAGGATTTGCAAGCCAGCGTTTTAATGGTTTTATCTTGTCAAACCTTGCTATAGCGGTAAAGAGATGTTCTTCACCTCCGGTTTCTGTAATCCGGACATCGGTATACTGGTTGAGCCATTTTGCCTTCACATATCTGACAATATTCTCGTCTTTTATGGAGATGGTATCAATCATGAGAATAAAAATGGTAGCACCGATTGGGAGGACCAGATATCCGATCAGCGATAATTCAAGTATTGCTGATGATCCCATCATTCCCATGACAACAAGGATGACGATGAGAAAGAGGGGCCCTGCAATAAAGATTGTCACATATATCTCTGCGACCAGACCCAGAAACTGAAGAAATTGTTTCTGTTCAAATTTCGCCTCTTCCTGGAGGATGAAAACTCTGTCCTGTAAAAATTGTGCAAGGTTTCCTCCGCTTTCTACCGTTGAGATGAGATCCTGAAGAAAATCGCGAAGTTTCCTGCTTGGTGTTGTTTCACCAACCATTTTGAGCGCATTTATTATATCATATCCAAAAAAGTCTGCATCTCGTACTGCCTGTCTGAATTCATAAGAGATTTCTCCATAAATTGCCGACATTTCTGATATTGAGCGAAGAATGGTAATCATTTCGGCACCACCCTTTCTCATGGCGTACATATATGAGACTGCATTTGGAAGACCGATAGTAATCTTTGTCTCACGGGTTTTTTTGGATAAAGCAGGTATGTTGGTGTATATTACATATGTCAGAAATGTTCCGAGGATAAAAAGGATAATGGCCAGGAGTACCTGGACCATGATAATTATGGGAAGTCCGCCGGTATCCGGATCAAAGGAGATGTTCAGGACATTATAGAGTTCAGGTTTTAGTCCAAGGTCCAGAGAAAAAAGAGCAAAGCCAGTGATAAATCCAATAATCCCGCAAAAAATACCGACCCCGATAGAAACGAGTATTGCCTGGTTTAAAAACTGTTCCAGGGTCAGTCCGGATCTGATACCAATTAAGTCTTTGTGAAGATTGTGGTATTTATCCGGGTTACGGAAAACCATCCGTTTAACAAATTTTCCGGCAATCATGCTACAATTATGGAAAGATCATCAAGATTGTTAATGACATTATCTTTGTCAATGTAATATGCCTGGATTACTTTGGTAAAAGTCATGTAATCCCTGATATTCTGGTCCCAAATTGCAGAAAGAACCTTTTTCCTTCTGTCCATCTCTTCAACCAGTTTTTCCGGACCCCATCCATGAAATGCTGCAATCTCTCCAAGCACCTGGGATCTGCCGGTGTAAGAAAAGTCATCGCCGACCGGATCATATTCAAAAACTGTATTGACCATGATATTTCCGGTAGCCGGATCAATACCTGCAATCTCGACAATTTCATCGCATCGTCTGACACGGTCAGGTCCCATCTGGATCTGTTTCTGGATGCTCATGATGTTCAGGGCCTGGAGCATATTTCTTGGAACATTCAGAGGTTCATTTTCAAGCCGGTGAATTGCTGCATCAACGCTTCCTGCATGCATTGTGGAAAAGGTTGTATGTCCGGTATTCATTGCCTGGAATAATGTCTGTGCTTCATGACCCCGGACTTCTCCGACCAGAATATACTCGGGTCTCTGACGCATTGCAGCTTTCAGGAGCATGAACATGTCTACCTGGGTTCCTCCTCCTTCGGCTACTATCTCTCTTGTGATACTGGCAATCCAGTTATCATGAAAGAGAGTCACTTCCCTCGTGTCTTCAATGGATATTACCTTGGCCAGGGGAGGAATAAAAAGTGAGACGGCATTAAGCGATGTTGTTTTTCCAGATGCAGTGCCCCCGATAAAAACAAGGCTTTTGTTGTTTTCAATGGAAAGCCAGAAGTAGACCAGCATTTCGACGTTAAAGGTATGCAGGTCCATCAGGTCTACAGGAGTAAATGGGGTTTCCCTGAATTTACGAATGGTAAATGATGTTCCCCGGGATGTCACTTCGGTTCCGAATGTCAGCTGCAGACGCGAACCGTCAGGCATCGTCGCATCAACAATGGGATTTGCAGATGAGATGTGTTTTCCGGATCTCTGGGCCAGGGTGATCGCGAGTGAAATTAACGAATTCGTATCAAATGAAATATTGGTTTTAATATTCTGTTCCTTCCGGTGAAACAGGAATATCGGGACATTGTCACCATCACATGAGATATCCTCGATGAGTGGATCAATCATGAGTGCATTGATTCTTCCCCATCCAAGGTAGTTTCGTATCAGGTAATATTCAATCTTAAATAATGACTTTTTATCTAGTTGTATTCCATAATAATCGATAAGATCTATTACCTTGGAGATAAGGAGTTTTTTCCTCTCGATACCTAGTTCTTCATCAGTAAGGATGAGGACATCCCGTAAATCCTCGTGAATCCTCTCTAATAATTCATACTCAAAAGGAGTAAGTTCGGGTTCAAAAAGAAGATATTCTGTTAATCTTGATTTTAGATTGTTAGCAATAATTATTTTTGCAAGGCCTGGATCAACCCAGTATTCCTGTTTAGATTCATAGGGATAGGGAAGTTTTATCTCTAAAAGGCTCCTGTGCTTTTCCATATCATAGGTTTCAAATCCTCTTTTCTGGGTAACACTAAGTTTCCTTAAAAGTTTTCTTTCAAATCCCGGGTCGACACTCTCTTTTTCGGTTTTAAAAGTTTGCTGAAGATCCTTTTCTCTGGCAGTGATCTCTTCTTCTTTGTTTAAAACAGGAAGTTTAATCCTGGTAATTCCGGATCCTTTTTCAGCCGTTTTATCCTGGTTTTCAGTAACTTCCTTCTTTTCAAGTTCAACATGAGGGACTTTCCTGATTCCAGGACCTTTTAAAAAAGGAAGCTGAATGGATTTCTTCTGAATATCTGTTTTATCCTTGGGGGCAGATTTTCCAAGGCTGAACCTGGGAACTTTGATCTTAATTGAACGACTTTTTTTATTTGGAACGTTACTATCATCACTTATTTTGGCATCCCCCATAACAAACCACCAGACACATAGGTATTAAAATGGTGTTCCCCAGGCACCACGTAAAAATATCATATGCTATCATAGCATAAAAATAATCACAATTACATAGGATATCTGTAAGATTTTGCATTTACCATTCAATTGCAAAAAGGTGTAAGTATAATAAAAATTGAGTTTTTCTTAATCTCCATTCCAAAGAATTAATTTATGAGTTCTGATGAAATAGTGGTAATCGGATCTTCGAATAATGGCCGGAATAAAAATTGAACAACATATGCCAACCGGGTTATCAACGCTTGATCCGGTTTTTGATGGAGGTATTCCTCCGGGCTCTGTGGTGTTACTGAAGGGGGACATTGGATCTGGCAAGAATGAGTTTGCATATACCTCCATGATTCATCTGTCTCACATGATGGGGAAGGACAATCCGAACGGAAAGGTGATGATTCCAAAAGAGATACGATATATCACGGTCACGAAGAGAAAAGAGTCTATTATCCGTGAGATCTCTCTTTCCTTTCACAATGATCTTCTATCTGACATCGATAAGATAATTTTTGATGATCTTTCTGATATTTATTTTGATACCAGTCTGGTTCCGATAGGATGGTATTCGGAGTATGACGATATCATAGAACGCATGACGGCGCGCCGCAAAATCCACGATAATCTCCTTACTACGCTTTCTTACACTCTGGATGAGGTGAATCATCAGAGTATGGTTATCATTGATTCTCTGACTGAAATTGCAACACAATATATTGCTGCAGGCAAATGGCCTGATTTATCTGCGTATCTCAGGGGAATGCAGCGTGTTTCGAAAAAATGGAATACAACATTTTATTTAATGCTGACAAAAGGAATTTTAAATCAATACCAGGAGATTGAAGTTGCTGATGCGATGGATGCAGTTATCCACTTTAAATGGGAGGAGTCTTCCAGCGCTAAAAGGCAGCGGGTTTTGTATATTGAGAAATTCCGAGGGGTCATGATACACCTCGAAGACCGCGATCTTGTGAAATTTGCAGTAAAAATTACTCCGGAGCGCGGTTTTGAAGTTAGTAATATCAGGGTGGTAATATGAAAATCCCGCTTATGACGGTTCCCCGGTTTAATTTTGGCATTAAAGGTCTTGATGAGATGCTCTCCGGAGGTCTTATTGAAGGCACCGTATCTTCAATTATCGGTGCATATGGAACCGGGAAAACGAACTTTGCTCTGTATTTTATATGGCAGGGTTTGCTCCTTGGTCAGAATGCTCTATATATTACTCTTGAGGAACGGACTTCCCGAATAACCGGATACATGGAAAATAAGGGGTGGGATATTTCTCAGTATCTTGATTCCAGTTTTACTATTGTAAATCTTGATCCTTCGGATTTTAATCTGGCCATTAATAGTGTAAAAAATGAACTCCCTACACTTATCAAGAAAACAGGGGCACACCGGGTTGTAATTGATCCGGTCTCTCTCTTTGAGGATCTTTTTCAGGATGATGCAACGAGAAGACGGGAGATGATGCGGTTCCTGGAGGGTCTTCGTGATTTAAACTGTACTTCTTTGCTCATTAGTGAAGCTGATAAAACAAATCCCTTCTCCAGCAAATATAATCTCATAGAATATCTGAGTGATACGGTTATCATCCTGAAATATGCCAGAGGAAATGATGTTTCTGATGTTCACCTGGCAATTGAAGTGGCAAAGATGCGTATGTCCCAGCATTCCCGCGAAGTCAAGCCTTTTGAGATATACCAGGATTCAGTGAAGGTATATACTGAAGCAACTGTCTTCTGATCTTTTCTGATTTTTATTTTATCATGAAGATTTTCTGGCGAGATATTCCCAGTCAGCGAAACAGCATGGCCTGTATTCATGCGGCGTTAGAACAGGCCGGATATCATCTCGGGCTTACAGATAAACCGCAAAAGGATGTGACGCTCTACAGTCTGAATTCGATAACCGGTATGGTATACGAAGATGAGATCCGGGATGCAGATTCCATTACGATTGTAGGGGGGCCTCATGCCTGTGCGAAGTGGGAAGAACTCGTTTCTATTGCGGATTATGTGGTGGTTGGCGAAGGAGAGTATACTGCTTTGCGTTTACTCGAGTGCATAAAGGCCGGGCTACCTCCTCCACCGGGTGTTGCTACGAAAGATGGTTTTATCCCGGTAGATCATTCGGTATTTCTGGATGGTTTTCGCTCTTTTGGAGAGTATAAGGGTTACATCGAGATATCACGCGGCTGTCCCTTTGGATGTACATACTGTCAGACTCCCAGGATTTTTGGTCATCGCATGAGACACAGGAGTATTTCTTCTATTCTATCTCATGCAAAATCATTCCGGGATATCCGGTTTTTAAGTCCGAATGCACTGGCCTATGGGACTGACGGTATTCATCCGGACCTTCGGCATATTCAGAAACTTATCCGGGAACTTTCCCGAATACCTGATAAAAGGATATATCTTGGAACATTTCCTGGTGAAATCAGACCCGAATTTGTTAATGAAGAAGCAGTTTATCTCATCACGTCGTATTGTGCGAACTCAAAACTGCACATTGGCGTTCAGTCCGGAGCCGGGTCTACTCTTACAAAGATACACCGGGGTCATGGGTGCCGTGAGGTATGGAATGCAATTGACTGCTGTATTGACGGGGGTCTTACTCCGGTTGTTGATATAATCGTCGGGTTTCCTGACGAAACCGATGAAGAGATGATGGAGACGGTTCAGTTCTGTCGTGAGGTATCCAGGATCGGGTATGTGCATGCCCACCGGTTTTTTCCTCTTCCCGGGACCCCTCTGGAAGGGGGTAAGTCCCGTGATCTGATCCCGGAGGTAGTATCAGCTCTTGGATCCCTTGCATTATCCGGCCGATTAACCGGATCATGGAACAACCCTGAGATAAGATTTTTTAGCAAAATTTCCAAGTAATAACGTATGTTGAAAGCGCTCCTGCTTGCAGATCTGCACGGAGAATACGGGATGCTTGAATCCTTCATGGAATTAGCGCCCGATGTCGTCTTCATCGCAGGGGATATCACCAATATGGGAACTGCAAAGGATGTTGAGACCTGTTTTTCCCGGATCGATATCCCGAGTTTCTCGGTTCCCGGAAATTGTGATCCAAAGGAGGTCATTGATGCTCTTGAACAGAGCAGCAGTGTTAACCTTCATGGTTCTTGCATGAACCTGGGCCGGATATCTCTGGTTGGGATCGGTGGATCCAACCCCACACCGTTTGAAACTCCATTTGAAATGACTGATAAACAGATCGATGATCTGATGAAAATTTCAATGGGACGGATGCAGAAGAGTATTCATAATGTTCTCATTTCCCATGCGCCTCCTCAGGGATACCTGGACGAGATTGGTGGCAATCATGTGGGAAGTGCAAGCATTCTGAAATACATAGATCAGTTTGACCTTGTCTGTTGTGCCCATGTTCATGAACAACGTGGAATTGTTGAAGAAAATGGTATAAAAGTGGTCAACCCTGGCCCGGCTGCCATGGGTAACTGTGCTATGATTCACTTTGGTGAAGATGCCAAAGACATTGAAGTAAAGTTACTTAATGTGTAGAAAGGAGGAGTTCTAAGTAGGAGATGCTTAAGCGCTCTCCGTTTACTCCCAATTTTTCCGCAAGAGTATCTACTCGTGTGGCTGCAAGTTCTGCATTGTTTTCAGTGATGAGTTCAATCTCTACAAATTCTCCGAGTTCCTCTACGTTATCAAGGGCTATTGAGAAGTCCTGGTATGTGTAGTATTCACGGAGTTTTCTGACTCTTGCAACCTCTCTGAATCCAAGGTTTTTAAGGATGGTGTCAAAGGTCTTTGCATCGTCAAGGTGAAGGTTATGTTCTTCTCTGATTTTAGATCCTTTCAGGGTATTTTTCGGTCCTTTGTACGTGAGAATCGTTTTTCCTCCGGCACTTCTGACCCGGAGAGCTTCATCGGTTATTCCAAAATCACGATGAGGGGCATTATAATACATGTCTTCTTCTGTTACGGTTTCTGAATGTCTGCCTCCAATTTTCATTATATTTGCTTTAATCTCTTCAATATTGGAAACTCTGACTTTTATCTCAATCTCAAGCATATACACTATCCTTTATCTATCTTGTTTGCCACTTAATTAAGGAATCAGGAATGCCAATAAATGAGGGAGATTTTATCCGGCTGAACTTTACCGGATATGTAAATGGAATACTCTTTGATACTACCGATGAAGAGAAAGCCCGCGAAGCAGGAACCTTTGATGAGAAGAAGAGTTATACTCCAAAGGTTGTTTGTGTTGGAAAACATCAGATTGTCCTTGGTCTTGACGAAGCGCTTCTTGGCAAAGAGATAGGATTTGAAGAGACAATTGAAGTTCCACCGGAAAAGGCATTTGGTGAGCATGAGCAGGAACTTCTCCGGTCATACGAGAAGAAATCATTCTCTAAAAAGCCTGAACGCGGAATGCAGGTTAATATTCCGGATGCCGGGACAGGAACTGTTGTGAATGTTATTGGTAACCGGGTTATTGTAGACTTTAATCACCCGCTTGCAGGACAGACTGTGACGTATACCTACCGGATTGAAAGCATCGTCGATCAGGTAACCGAGCAGGTTTCCGGCATTATCAAGCTCTTCACCGGGTATGATATGGATGTCACTCTTGAGGATACCACTGCACTTGTTAAATTACCACCAGGTATTTACTATGCAAGCAGGTCCTGGCTCAATATGAAGCCGTATGTGACAAATACCATCTTTGAGGATGTCAAAGGTATAGAAGAAATCCGGTATATTGAGAATTATATCAAGCCGAAAAAAGAGACTGAAGAATAATTTATACAACCGATGCTTTCAGGATGACAACATCTTCTTTTGGTTTGTCATACCTGTCTCTTTTTACTTTTGAGATTGCATCCACGATGTCCATGCCCTGAATCACTTTTCCAAAGACCGGGTGTTTTGGGTCAAGGAAATTGTTGTTTACGACATTAATAAAGAACTGACTGCCGCCGGTGTTTGGTCCTGCGTTAGCCATGGATAATGTTCCGCGATCATTTTTGTTGATCTTACCAAACTCATCCTTTATGTTATAACCCGGGCCTCCGGTTCCTCTTCCTTCCGGACATCCTGCCTGGACCATGAAACCATCAATCACCCGGTGGAAAATGATCCCATCATAAAATCCTTTTTCGACGAGTTTTTTAAAATTGCCTGCAGTTATTGGCTTATCCTCATAGAGTTCGATGAGAATGTCCCCCATGGATGTGGTCATTTTTACCTTTACAGGTTCTGCCATACAATAGTAATGGGATGTTGGTACTGAAAATTTCTTTCCTGTTTTTTAAATTTTTGAGGGGGTCCGGAACAGGTGGAAACCTACTTTGAATTTTACGCCTTGAGAGTAAAAATATGAATATATTTATAATATGTGAAGAATATGATCTTCTATATATCGAGAGTCAGTTCTGGTATGTGGTTTTTGGGTCTGAAATGACGTCAGGTGTTGATCCGGAACCATACATGAGAACGACTTTACCACGTGGGGAGTGTTTAAGTCATGCATGAACGACCGTTATATTATGTATTTGCCCTGTTTGTGGCATTAATGGTGATAAATCTCATCAGTCCGGCATTTGGGGATGGAGAGATAAGCGTCGAAAGTACTGTTACCTTTGATATTTCAGCAAATAAGACATTTTTTGATGTATCAAGTCCAGTGAGCGTGAATTTTACTGCAGATATTCATGATGGTTCACCGGGATATCCTGATGAAATAAATTGGACATTACTTGATAAAAATGGAATTTATGCAACATCTACAAAAATTCCTTACACAAGTGATAATTGGACTCAAATTATTTCTCATCCAGGTCTTTACGGGGTTACTTGTATTGCATATAATAGCACTGGAACACCTGGAGAAAGTTGGAATTCTAACCCACGCCCATTAGGTTATATTACTGCATACAAGCCGGTTTCAGCAAACTTTACAAATATTACACCCACAACGGGAGTTCTTCCTCTAGATGTTACGTTCTATAGTGATAATTTTACTGGAGGTCCAAATAAATGGTACTGGGAATCAGGCGCCCTGAAAACAGACGGAGTGAATCGGAATGGGACTTTACGATTCCCGACAGCAACGACATATACTATAAAACATACTGTTTGGAATACAACATATGACTCGCCTTTAGTTCAATATCAATATAAAAATGGATGGGTAAATAATTCAACATCAAGTATTTATCAAATAATTGGAAAAGAAGCAATCGTTGCAAATTTTACTGCAAAATATGGTACAACTGTAGTTCCGTTTACCGGTCAGGTAAAGGGGCCGGTACCTTTAGCTCTCCAATTTTTTGACAATTCCACTGGCAGTGATATTAATGGACGCAACTGGTCATTTGGTGATAATTCACCTTATAATTTGAATACACATCCAACATACACCTATACAACTCCGGGAATATTTGATGTTACATTAAATGTCAGTAGTCCGTGGGATTTTAACAACACAACTCAAAAACGGTATGTAAATGCATATTTACCTCTGGATGCAGGGTTTACCTATACAAATAAAACGGATTCTTGTAATAGGCCTGTTTTTCCAGTTACGTATTATTTTTCTGCAAATGATACAAAAACCGGAAACAGCATTCCCACTGCCTGGAATTGGAGTTTTGGTGACAAGACTGTAAATGATACAAGACAGAATCCTGATCATCGTTTCAACTTGCCGGGTATCTATGATGTAATCCTGACAACCTATAATGAGACTCACGATATTAATCAGAGTGAAATGCAACAAGTTTTAGTATCAGGTTTGTATGCAAATTTCACTGCAGATCCTGAGAAGGGATTCCAGACTGAAACGAACCAACCGATAAAAGTTAATTTCACCTATAACGCAACCGATGTGTTTGATGCAGCATCCATTCATTGGGATTTTGGAAATGGCGATTCAACTGGAAAAGAGGATCAAACAGTAAGTTCAATCTATACTCGTCCGGGTAATTATACTGTGAATTTGACTGTTGGTAATACCTGTAATCAATACAACAGTACAGAAAGGGTAATTTCAATTATTGAACGACCTGTTCCGAATTTTACCTATCAACCAAGTTATGGAAAATTCCCATTAAATGTCCAGTTTACTGATACCTCAACAGATTCTCCAAATCAATGGGAGTGGGATTTTGGAGATAGTTCATATCATTCGGATAAGAAAGACCCTGTTCATCAGTACGCTGCACCCGGCTCGTATGATGTTACATTATGGGTGAAAAATACAACGATTGTACCAATAATGTCATGGAGAGGTACTACCAAATCGATTATTCTTTCAGAAGGGTTTGACACAAAGTTCGAAGCTGAACCTGTCAGGGGAGGATGGCCACTCAAGGTTCAGTTCACCGATAAAACGGAGCCGGCATTAGTTAATAACTGGACCTGGGACTTTGGTGACAATCTTCATGGTAGTGATGAACAAAATCCGAATTATACTTATTCTGATGCAGGAAACTTTATCGTAAATCTTACCGTCAGAAATACTACAACCCAGGCAACAGGATCATACCAGAGCACTATTGAAGTAGTTGATCCGATTTATGCCAATTTCAAACCCAATCAGACATATGTTTACATGAATAAGACTACTGGTGTTCTGTTCGAGAGTTTATCTGTCGGAAATGTAACTGAGTATTTCTGGGATTTCGGAGATGAAAGTCAAATCGAAACCGACCCGACAGTAGTGCACATTTTCCCGGAATTTAAGGAATATCAGGTTAATCTTACTGTGGCAAATGACTATTATAACTTAACTAACACCACTGGTTTTCTCTTAAACATTACTCCACAGGAATATCCCTACATCGACTTTGTAGTAAATCCGCCAAGAGCAGATAAAATGGAACCGGTTTCTTTTACCGTAACTGAAATTGGGGGAACAAATGTCAGTACTCCTGTCTGGAACTTTGGTGATGGTTCTCCAGAGGTAACTGGAATAAAGCCAACACACCAGTTCCAGAAGTCCGGGATATTTAATGTGACTGCAACAGTAACTGGTGATTATGGGCCTGCTGTGAGTAAAACACACCCAGCTTCTATTCGTGGTCTTGATCCGGACTTTATCATAGTGCCACCAGGTGGATGGGCAACGGTTAACACAAATGTTACTTTCATGGATAATTCAGTAGGGAATCCTGAAAAATGGGCATGGGACTTTGGTGACAACACAATTATCGAGCAGACGTACGATAATTTTGTTGTTCATAAATTCGAAAAAGAAGGTCTATATAATATCACCATGAAAGCGACAAACTGGGAGCCTGTTGAAGATTCTATTACGAAGCAGTTAACTATAATCAATAAGACCGTCCCGCAGGGTGTCGACTTTAATATCCCTGAACAAAAGTATAGTGGTAATCATCCGCTGTATGTCCAGTTTGAAGACACGACACCGGCACAGGCAAATGTTGTCGAATGGTTATGGGAATTTGGAGATGGGACCAATTCATTCGAGAAAGAACCAAATCACACATATCAGAAACCCGGACAATATACAGTCATACTTACCGTGCGCAATGATGCCGGAACGAATGAGAAGAGAAGGGTTGCATACGTAGTGGTCCTGTAAGAAAAACAAAAAAATTCTATTTTTTAGAAAATTAATGTAAAAATTTTCTAAATTTTTTCTTCGTTCGAATAATCTCTACCTGATCGTAAAACTGATTTTAAATCCCGATGCGAATAAAAAACCGGGTGTATATAGAACGTATTTCCATACCTATATATATGATGAACAATATAACCCTGATTAATTCCTGTCGCGAGTTGCACCAGTAAGGGGAATGCATATCGGAAAAACAGGGCATTCTCGTATGGAAGGGAAGGGGACGAAAAATTATGGGAAAGCTTCAGCTAATTCCGTTCATAGCAGTAGCATGTATATTACTGCTTTTGGTGACCGGATCTATGGCCGCTCCATCGAAAGGAGTTATTTATGTTGACTCCACTCCAGGTGGAGCTGACATCTATCTTACAAATAAATCGGTTGATCCGGATAATCTGACAGTAGAAGATACTGCCGGAGTAACTCCGCGTGAATTTTTTGTTGATCCGGGTACCTACAGCATATACCTGAAAAAATACGGGTATATCACATGGTGGAACGAATCTTTTGCTGTTACTCCTGAATCATACAAGGTTTATAATGTCACTATGACAGAGATGAACCCACAATATGGAGCAATTCATCTGGATTCCAATCCTCCCGGTGCAAAACTTGTTCTTCAGCGGGTTATTCCGAATGTCACCAGTGTGATTTATGGAGAAACTCCGGTCTCTTTGGAATCACTCCCAATTGGAACTTATAACTATACTATTACCAAGGATGGTTATAATCCATGTGAAGGCAGTACCACGGTAACTGCCGGTGATGTCAGGGAAATCTATGAGACACTTGATCCAATTCCGGATTCCGCAATGGTCACTTTTAAGAGCGATCCTAACCAAGCACGGGTGCTTGTGTATGGTGGTAACTTCTCTGCCATGCAGAGTGGTCTTAAAAATGAGATTGCTGCTTACCTGGAATCAACAAATGACTCCGTAGATGAAGCATCAGCTCACATCCAGAGTATGGTAGGGGCAGAAACCGTTCCGCCATGGAAATTTGTGATGGGATTTGTTGGAACTACACCGTTCGAGATGGAACTTCATGAAGGAGATTATGGTTATTGGTATTTCCTTGATGGATATGATGATACCGGAGGCGAATTCAATGTTACACCAGGGAATGATAAAACCATACTGGAAGCATTGGATCCGATTCAGGAATATGTTCAGGTGTACTTTGAAACCAACATTGATGATGAAGGAGGTGCTTCTGTCAGTGTGGATGGAGAAGTATTCGAAAATACTACACCATGCTGGATTCCGCTTCCTTCACAGAACATCGTTGATGTAACATTTGATCAATTACCTCTTTATGCAAAGAAGACGGTTCGTGTAGATACTACCTTATTCGAAGGACGACCTTCCAAATGGGGAGATATTATTCAGTTGGAACTGATGACCTACTATATCACAACCATCAGTGACCAACACAGCACGATAAGTCCTGCAGGACCCGTTGCAGTAAAGGCTGGAAACACTACTCCGTTTACCCTCTCCGGAGAACAGCCTGCCTGGGTTATTGACAATTTCACGGTAACACGTGAAGGTCAGGCACCCATGCCCTATGATATTTACAAAAACATGAGTAGTGTCGTATACCAGCATTCAACAGCACTTGAAAATGCAACACTCTCTCTTACATCGACGAAGAGGAAGCTCTTTGTAAATGCGACTGCAGGAAAGGGAGGTTCTGTCAATTATCCTGGTCTTACCATGTATGATTTTGGTTCCGACAGTTATGGCTATAATTTCTCTGCGGATCCTGATTACTCAGTCAAACAGTTGTATGATAACCAGGTTCCTGTAGGTTGGGCTCCGACATACACCATTTATAATATCCAGGAGAATCACACCTTAAATTGTCTGTTCTCTCCGAACTATGTCTGGATAACTCCATTAGCAGGTCCAGGGGGAAGAATGCTAGATGGAACGGAGGATGCAGTTCCATATAAGATACCCTATAATGGAACCACTCATCAACATGAAGCAGTTGCCGATCCTGGATACCATTTTGTGAAATTTGATGAATCAAGAGAAGAAGTCAGTGTATTACAGAGTGAATCAGATCATTATTATTGGGGGCCAATCTCCGGTCTTACCACTAATACTTCCGTAACTGCAATCTTTGCACCTTTGAATTTCACCATTAATTCAAGGGTTGATGATGCAACCAAGGGTATGATTCAGCCTGCTTATGATAACTATACCTCTTGTTACGGAGAGAATCTCTCCTTTAAAGTAACTGGTTTTACCGGGTATCAGTTTTCAGATCTGACTGATAATGGAATATCGAAGGGAGCAGTAAACCCGTATAATATCACCGTTACTGAGGATCATGACATCATTGCACATTTTCAGTCTGACGTCCTGACTATCACGGCGGTTGCTGGTGAGGGCGGAAAGATAGAGCCAAACGGCTCAGTGAATGTCACCTTTGGCGATAGCCAGTGCTTCAATATTACCGCAAATGCGAATTATTACATATCATCTGTAATTGTTGATGAAGAAGATCTGGGGAACCAGACCAGCCCCTATGAATACTGCTTCAACAATGTAACCAGTAATCATGCCATTAGTGCTGAGTTCACCCAGTATGCTTATACTATCACCCCTTCGGCCGGAGTAGGTGGAACTATCAGTCCGTCAACACCGCAGGTTGTGCCAATGGGTGATGATGTCACCTTCACTATTACCTCGAACGGATGCTATAATATCCAGGATGTCCAGGTAGATGGAGTAAGCCAGGGAGCAATTACGTCTTACACCTTTGAAGATGTTGATGCTGATCACACCATCAATGCCGATTTCCAGATAAAGAAGTATGAAATTCTCGTCAATCAGAGTGAAGGAGGAACAATTGAGCCTGCCGGAACAGATGGTATTGTTGAGGTAAATTGTGGAAGTACTCAGTGCTTCAACATAACTCCGGATGCCGGAAATGCCATATATGATGTAATTGTGGATAACTCATCAGTTGGCGTGTATGACCAGTACTGCTTTACCAATATCACCGGTGACCATACCATTGAAGCAGTCTTTGTTATCCCTCCGGAACCTGATTTTGGAGCTGACCGGATCCGTGTTCCGCCAAAGTATCCGGTAACGTTCAAGGACTTTACCCGGAATAATCCAACTGACTGGCTTTGGGACTTTGGTGACGGCGAGATTACAACCACCCGTGAACCGGTACATCTCTATTCAGAAGTTGGAAATTACACCGTGACCCTTACTGCATATAATGCTGCAGCTCTCGATGGTGTCAACAAGACAAAAGTTAACTATATCGAAGTTACGAAAAACCCGATTGCAGAGTTTACCGTTGACAAGAACGGAGGAATTCTTGGGGCTGATGTTCAGATCAAATTTATTGATAAATCCCTGAACACAGATGGCGTATCATATGGCTGGGTATTTGGTGATGGTCCTGATGGAGCAATATCGAAGAATGCAACTCATAATTACACCGCTCCGGGGGTATATCAGGTAACACACCAGGTTGAAAAACCATTCATTGCAAAGGATTATGCATATGAGACCATCACCATCCTGCAAAAGCCTGAAGCAGACTTTATTGCACATCCGGTTTCAGGAAAGTCTCCGCTCACCGTGAAGTTCGAGGATCTTTCGACAGGATTCCCGACCTCCTGGCTCTGGGACTTTGGTGATACCGTGAAGTCATATGACCAGAATCCGGAACACATCTATGGAGCATCCGGTAACTTCACAGTCTCCTTAAGTGTCTTCAGTGACGAAGGAAGTTCAGTAAAAATAAAAGAAGGACTTGTTACTGTCCTGTAACCTTTTTTTCTCCCTTTTCCATTTCTTTTCGAAGATCTGCGATTTGATCCCGGAGTTTTATTGCTTCTTCGAAATCAAGTCGTTGTGCGGCAGATTTCATTTGAGATTCAAGATTGATGATGAGGTTTGGAAGTGCCTTCTTTGGAACTTTTTCTTTCTTTCCGGTATCAATTTCCTGTTCCCTGACTGGTTTTTGAATGGTTTTGGGTGTGATACCATGTATGGTGTTATATTCTATCTGGAGTGCCCTTCTCCGACTGGTTTCATCCAGTGCTCTTTGCATTGAACCGGTTGTAGTATCGGCATAAAGAACCACGAAAGCCTCGGAGTTTCGTGCAGCCCGACCGATTATCTGAATTAAACTTCGTGCATCCCGTAAAAATCCCTCTTTGTCTGCATCCAGGATTCCGATGAATCCTACTTCCGGAATATCAAGTCCTTCCCGGAGGAGGTTAATTCCTACCAGGACATCAAATTCTCCTATCCGAAGTTCCCGAATTATCTCCGTCCGGTCAAGGGTGTCGATGTCAGAATGAAGATATTTTGTCTTTATGCCGGATGACAGCAGGTACTCAGTCAGTTCTTCGGCAAGCCTTTTCGTCAGGGTTGTAAGCAGGATCCTATCCTTCCGGTCGATGGTCTTTTTGATCTCTCTTTTGATATCTTCCATCTGTCCCTGGATTGGCCGGACTTCAACTACCGGGTCTACAAGACCGGTGGGTCTGATAATCTGTTCGACAACCTGGTTTGAATGTTCAAGTTCATAATCGCCAGGAGTTGCTGAAACACAGACGACGTTTTTCAGGTATTGTTCAAACTCAAAAAACCTGAGTGGCCGGTTGTCAAATGCCGATGGAAGACGAAATCCGTACTCAATAAGAGGGGTTTTTCTTGACCGGTCACCATTAAACATCGCCCGGACCTGGGGAAGTGTCTGGTGACTTTCATCAATGAATATCAAGAATTGTTCCGGAAAATAATCAAGCAGGCAATATGGTTTTTCGCCCGGCTTTCTCCCGTCAAAAAATCGGGAATAATTTTCAATACCTTTGCAGGAACCGGTCTCCCGGATCATTTCGATGTCGTACATCGTCCGCTGACGAAGACGATGAGACTCCAGCATACCAAGGTTTGGAAGTCGCTCTTCCAGTTCTTTTTCAATCCCGAAAAGTGCCTCTTCTTTCTGGGCCTCGTCAATGACATAATGACTGGCCGGATAGACGTAGATATGTCTGAGCCGCTCAACCGGGTTTCCGGTTATCCGGTTAATTTCTGTGATTCGTTCTATCTCATCGCCGAAGAGCTCAATCCGGATGATGTTATTATAATAACTCGGGACCAGGTCGATGATGTCTCCTTTCACCCGGAACCTTCCTGGAATTATCTCAATGTCGTTCCGCTCATACAGGTTATCGACAAGACGGCTTATTATCTCTCTTCTTCCAATCTTCTGTCCGACTCCAAGGTCAAAACCCATTCGTTTGTAAGTATTCGGATTTCCAAGACCATAGATACAGGAAACTGAAGCAATGACGATAACGTCGGTCCGGTTTAAAAGTGATGCCGTAGCAGAGAGCCGCATCATCTCTATTTTCGGGTTTATCTGTGCATCTTTCTCGATGTACTGATCTTTTTTAGCGATATACGATTCAGGCTGGTAATAATCATAGTACGAAACAAAATATTCAACCCGGTTCTCCGGGAAAAAATCCCTGAATTCGTTATAGAGCTGGGCTGCCAGGGTCTTATTATGTGCAATGACAAGGGTTGGGAGTTGTAACTCCTCGATTACATTCGCCATAGTGAATGTTTTACCAGACCCGGTAACGCCAAGAAGTGTCTGAAATGAGTTACCTTCCCTGCATCCCCTGACCAGTTCAGTTATTGCATCCGGCTGGGATCCGGTGGGTTTAAAATCAGAAACCAGTTTAAACTGATTCATTCTTTCATCTGTTTTTGTCTGAGTTTTCTCTGGTACGTTATCGCAAACCGGTGTGCTTCATCCCGAATCTCCTGGACCAGGAGTGATGCCGGACTTTTTTTCTGAACTGACAGGGGGAGATGACGACCGGGAACGTAGATTTCTTCTTCGCGTTTAGCCAATGATATAACCGGAATTGAAAGATTAAGTTCATCCAGTACCGTTTTAGCGGATTTTAACTGGCCAGGACCTCCATCAATGAGAATAAGGTCTGGCATCGGATGGTTTTCACTCAAAAGCCGTGAATATCTTCTTTTTACAACCTCACTAATCGCCGCATAATCATCAGAAGGGCCTGCAGTTTTTATCTTGTATCTTCTGTAGTTCCGCTTATCCGGCTTTCCATCCCGGAATGAGACCATCGAACCTACCGTTCCGGTCCCCCTGAGGTGTGAGATATCAAAACATTCGATGACTTCAGGCGGATTATCCATATGTAATGCTTCACCAAGTTCAGAAAGCCGCATTTTTCCGGTGAAAAAAGACACTTCGAGATTTTTATATGCTAAGTCAATGAGGTGCTTTTTTTCACCCTGTTTCGGGACGGTGATGGTAACATTAGTCCCCCGGATATGCATCAGGTATTCCTGGATTCCCTGTTCTGGCTGGATTGGAAGGATAAGTTCATTGGGGGGCTTATTTGTTGCATAGTACTGAAGTATGAATTCATCAAGAAAATCTTCGGTCTCTTGAAATACAAATTCTTCTTTACTTGTAAGAGATCCCCGTTCAACATGAAAGAGGATGAGATACACCATGTCTCCGGAGATGATGTAGTTGATAATATGCTCATCAGCCTTCTTCTGCCGCTGGACGTATTGTCGTTCGGATAAATTCTCGATGGCCTGTATCCTGTTTCGTAATACCAGTGCTTTTTCAAACTCTTCAGAGTCTGAAAAATTTTGCATCTCTTCTTTTAGGGAAGAAATTAGATCCTGGTTTTTTCCCCGAAGCAAAAGATCTGCACTTTTCACCAGGTACTGATATTCGGGTTCAGATATTTTTCCGATACAGGGAGCTGCACAAGTGCCAAGATGCGATCTGAGGCATGCCCGCTTCGTTATCTTTTTACATGTCCGGAGATGAAATGTCTGCTTGATAAATTTTAAAATCTGGTCTCTTTCAGCAGCTGAAACGAAAGGACCATACAAAGTGCCCTTGATTTTCCCGTTTCTCTCTCGTGCTATTCCAATCCGGGGAAAAGGTTCATCGGTTAACTGAATGAATGCATAACTTTTCGCATCTTTTAGATCGATGTTATATTTTGGCTGATATTTTTTGATTAGGTTATTTTCCAGGATGAGTGCTTCGACTTCTGAAGAAGTGACAATAGTATCAATATCCCGGATCAGGGAGACCAGAATATCAGTCCGGGGTGCGATACTTTTCTTCTGGAAATAACTTGATACTCTTTTTTTGAGATTTTTTGCTTTCCCGACGTAGAGGATGTTTCCGGATTCGTCTTTGAACTGGTAGCAGCCTGGTTCCTCGGGAATAGTTGAAAGATCTATTGTCACCGCATCATCACGTGTATAGGATTCATTCAGGCACTAATTTTTTTCCGTTTCGATTTAGCTGCTTTCGGGGGGATATCTCCCAGCATTTTTGACAGAAACGAACCGGTATAACTGTCCGGGTTTACCGCAATCTCTTCAGGTGTTCCGGTTGCGATAATCTCTCCTCCGGCGTCTCCTCCTTCCGGACCCAGGTCAAGGATATAATCGGCAGATTTGATGACATCGAGATTGTGCTCAATGACAATTACGGTGTTGCCTTTTGCTACCAGTTCGGTAAATACCTGGATGAGTTTTCTGACATCATGAAAGTGAAGGCCGGTTGTTGGCTCATCAAGGAGGTATACTGTCTGTCCGGTTGCCCGCTTTGATAACTCCCTGGTAAGTTTGATTCGCTGCGCCTCACCGCCGGAGAGGGTTGTAGCACTCTGACCAAGTTTTATGTAACCAAGACCGACATCAACAAGAGTCTGTAATTTGTTACGGATCTTGGGAATCGAATCAAAGAGTTCTATTGCCTCATCAACGCTCATCTCAAGAACATCGGCGATTGATTTGTCCTTGTATTTGACTTCAAGCGTCTCTTTGTTGTACCGTTTCCCCTTGCATTCCTCACATTCGATGTATACATCCGGAAGGAAGTTCATCTCGATTTTTATCAGGCCGTCACCCTGGCAGGCTTCACACCGGCCGCCTTTTACATTGAAGGAAAACCGCCCTGTCTTGTATCCCCGTATCTTTGCTTCTTTGGTCTCGGCGAAGATCTGCCTTACCTCATCAAAGAGCTTGGTGTACGTGGCAGGGTTGGATCGAGGCGTCCTCCCGATTGGTGACTGGTCAATAACAATGACTTTGTCAATTGGATCATCGCTGGAAACTGCAGTATGTTTCCCGGCTTCGACACGAGAATGGTAAACCGTCTTCTGCAATGCCGGATACAGGGTATCATAGATGAGGGTTGACTTTCCAGAACCTGAAACCCCGGTGATAAGTGTCAGGGTTCCCATGGGAATTTTTGCCGTGATATTTTTCAGATTGTTTTCCGAGCACCCGGAGATGGATATGAACCGGTCACTTGTCCGTCTGGTTTTGGGAATATCTATCTTCATCCTTCCGGAGAGGTAGGCACCGGTTAGAGACTTTTCATTTTGTTCTATCTCAATTGGAGTTCCTTCGGCGATTATCTCTCCACCGTTAAGACCGGCTCCTGGTCCCATGTCGATAACATGGTCCGCTGCCCGTATGGTATCCTCATCATGTTCAACCACGATGAGGGTATTTCCAAGATCCCGGAGCTGGCGAAGCGTATCAATGAGCCGGTTATTATCCCGCTGATGAAGACCGATGGATGGCTCATCCAGTACATAGAGCACTCCCATGAGGTTGGATCCAATCTGGGTTGCCAGCCGAATTCGTTGCGCTTCCCCACCGGAAAGTGTTCCGGCACTGCGTGAGAGGGTCAGGTATCCAAGGCCTACCCGTTCCAGGAAGGTAAGGCGAGCCAGTACCTCCTTGAGAACCTGCCTGGCAATCTCCATCTCCTTTTCTGAGAGATGTAAGTTGTTGAAAAATGCGATACTGGCAGAGATAGAAAGATCAGTCAGGTCGATAATGGATTTATCTGCAACCCGTACTGCCAGAATCTTTTCCTTGAGCCTTTTCCCTTTACATGCCCCGCACGGAGAGATCCTCATGAACTTTTCCAGTTCACGTTTCCGGTATTCAGAGTTTGTTTGGCTATAAAGTCGTTCAGCCTGGGGGAGCAGTCCTTCCCAGGTGCCACGGTGAGACCATTCCCCTTCTCCCTGCTTGTAACTCATATGGAAGGCTATTTTTTCAGTTGATCCATACATCAGGGCATTATACTGCTTTTCTGTAAGATCCTTAATGGGAGTATTAACAGAAAATCCAAAATGATCTGCAACCGCTCCGACAAACTGTGATCGGTATCCATCCAGAAAATTTCGATAGGTGGCGATTGCTCCTTCAGCGATGGATTTTTCCTTATCAGGAATAATAAGGTCTGGTTCAAAATCCATTCTGAATCCAAGGCCCTTACATTCCGGACAGGCACCAAAAGGACTGTTGAAAGAGAACATCCTGGGCTGGAGTTCTTCAAAGGTAATTCCACACTCCGGGCATGCCATCTTTGAGGAGAACAATTTTTCTGTTCCATCTTCGCAGGTAACGATCAGTAATCCGTCAGATCTGGCAACAGCCTGTTCACATGCCTCAACAAGCCGTGAATGGTCAGAAATGTCAAGCCGGTCAATAACCAGGTCGATGTCATGCATCTTGTACCGTTCAAGTACAATATCATCTTCAGTCCGGTGGATTTCCCCGTTTACTCTGACCCTTGCAAATCCTTCCTTGTTTAAATCTTTGAAAAGCTGCTGATATGTTCCCTTCTTCTTCCGGATAAGTGGTGCAAGGATGGTCACCTGGCCTGAACATTCCTCTTCAATGCGCTCAGCTATTCGTTCCGGTGACTGGCCAATGATGGGAAGGTTATGCTCCGGACAGTATGGAATCCCGATTCGTGCATAGAGCAGACGGAGGTAATCATAAATCTCAGTTACCGTTCCAACAGTTGAACGGGGGTTTTTTGAAGTTGATTTTTGTTCGATTGAAATAGCCGGTGAAAGACCTTCGATGGAATCCACGTCCGGTTTATTCATCAGACCAAGGAACTGCCGTGCATATGAGGAGAGGGACTCAACGTACCTGCGTTGCCCCTCCGCATAGAGTGTGTCAAATGCCAGGGTTGATTTGCCTGATCCGGAAAGACCTGTAACAACCACAAATTGATCTCGTGGGATTGTTACGGTGATATTTTTCAGGTTATGTTCCCTGGCACCTTTGATGGTGATATCTTTCATATTTCAATTAATTTATACGTAATTCATTCAAAAATCGGCTCAAATGTAATTATTTGAAGATCATTATCTGATTTGCATATACCTGTTGACTGTTCAGGTACAAATGGGTTCTCTGTCTCCCCGGGGGTACTATCTGAACCTTCTTACCTGGGGAGGGTTTGTAAGAAGAAGGGGAAAAAATAACTCTTATTTGAGGTTTTTTAGGGTAAATATCTGATATTTATATTGATCCTGGTTGTAGGTCTGGTATCATATAAAAATACGTAAGAAATGGGTTTTAAATAATGAATAAATGATTATAGTCGTTTTAATAAGGGGTCGCTATTCTCGAAAGATCGGACCCTTGTAATTAGGTGGTTGATTAGGAGATCGGTGAATAGCGGCCTTCTGTGGAGGTATTTAAATATGCTAGAAAAAATAAAACTTCTCCGGCGTTTTATACAAACCAAAAAAAGGTTATTTCTCTTTGGTCGTTCCGAGAATATCCTCTTTTAATCGGTTAAATTCCTGTTTTGAAAGGTCACCGTCCTTATACATGGCAACTATCTTATCTAGTTCCTTCATCCTCTCCTGAAGATTTGCTTCCCTGGGATTTGCCGGGGCTTTTTCATCAGTATCAGCCTCAATTTTAGGGACTAATATCAGAAGCAATGCGCCAAGTGCAGTCACTATCCACCCGACAGGGATTGAAAGATCGGTATTCTGCATCATTTGGGCCATCACCGGATCCATCTGACCTCCCATTGAGGGAGTCAGTCCACCGGAGAGGAGCATCTGGACTGCATATCCCATGGTTGTAGATGAATATCCATCATATGCCATTAGAACAAATGCCAGTCCTCCTGTCAGGTACAGGAGTTTGGTCCAACCAGAATACAAGAGGAATGCAGAGGCCAGTGCCAAAATAATGTAAAAATATCCCGAAGGAGTCGGACAATAGAGGCATGTAACTCTTCCAATTACAGGAAGATCAACGTACATGGCTATCCCGCCGATTAACAGGGCAACAACTCCGATATATCCGATTAATTTCTGCATGACTCCTGTAACCTGACCCAGGTCTATCTCATCATTCAGGTTCATGTATCCCGCCTTTGTTAGGAATATTCTTCTATGGCAATTTAAAGGATCGGTAATTCATATGTACGGTTAACACGCAATTCTGTGTATATCACTTATGCAGCAAACCTACATCATCGGACACCGGCAGCCTGATACTGATAGTATTGCCAGTGCTATTGCATATGCTTCTCTATTAAACCAGGTACATGAAAACAACTTCATTCCTGCACGGTGCGGGGATATCAATGCTGAGAGCCGGTATGCCCTTGAGATAACCGGTCTTGAAACTCCGGTTCTGATTGAAAATGTTGAGCCAATGGTAGGGGACATCCCATTCCTCTATACTCAGAAAGCTCCAATGAGCCTGCCTGCCATTGATGTTGCCTCTCTGATGGATGAATATGATCTCAGAAACATTCCGATCGTGGATACAGATGACCGGTTTTTAGGTCTTGTCAGTGAACATGGTCTTGCCCGGGCGTATGTCAGTCCCCATGCAAGTCTTCCACTTAAAGTCGGTCCAATAAAACTAGAAGCACTCGCCCGGATACTTCAGGCAGAAATTGTTCATGCCGCCCATGAAGAAATTAGCGGAAGTGCATCTATTGTCATCGACGCACTTCATATATCTCTTGCAAGGCTTGGAGCTGAAGATATTGCAATCATAGGGGATAATGAACCGTCACAGATTGCATTGATTGCAGAGCGAATTTGTGCTCTTATTATTGCCGAAGGTGCACACCTTGGTGAACGGGTCAGGGAGAGTGCGAAAAAAATGGGGGTCACCCTTTTGAAAACACCCCTTGATGCGTTTAGTGTTGGCAGAATGCTCCACCTATCCGGACCGGTCGAGACCATCATGGCAACAGATGCCGAGACACTTCATCGCGATTTCCTTCTCTCAACTGCCGCACAGATTGTTTCAAACTCCCCATACCGGACTGCGTGCGTGACCGATGAGGACGGTCATTTTATTGGCATGCTCTCCAGGAATTCCTTCCTGGAAGATGTTCACAAGTCTGTCATTCTGGTGGATCATAACGAATATGCCCAGGCAGTAGAAGGAATTGAAACCGCTGAAATTCTGGAGATAATTGATCATCACCGTCTGGGAACCATTGCAACATTGCAGCCCATTCGTTTCAGGAATGAACCGGTTGGTTCAACCTCCACGATTATCACTATGAGGTTCAGGGAAGAGCATGTCGTTCCGGACAAGGCTGTTGCTACATTGCTCCTTGCTGGAATTCTTTCGGATACCCTGGTTCTGAAGATGTCTACCACAACAGAACAGGACCGCGAAGCTGTCAGATATCTGTCAGAAATCACCTCAATTAATCCGGAAGAGTTTGGAAGTGAACTTATCAATAAAGGCATGAACCTTGAGGGTGTTCCGGTAGAAGAGCTTATTGTCAGGGATATTAAGGACTATACGCTTCAGGACCGGACTGTGTCAATTGCACAGATCATGACCGGTTCTAAAGATTTTGCACTCCAGAATGACAGAACAATTCGCGATTCTCTCAGTCAGTATCAGACAATGCATGGATATGATTTGAGCATAGTTCTGGTCACCGATGTCATTGGTCAGACAAGTTTCCTGTTTGCTTCTGGTGATTCCGGTCTTGTTAACAAAATGGGGTATCAGAAACAACCGGTGGTTCTTGAAGGTGTTATGTCAAGAAAAAAGGATTTCTTCCCGGTTTTTGGTCAGCGGTTCAGGCAGGTAATGCAGAAATAATTATCTCATTTTATAAGTCCTGGCTGCCTTTACGATGGTGTCTGTAAATTGTCGTGAAAACCAGGCATGAGTGTAACTACCTATTGTTTCATGACAATACATTCCATCATCTCCATTGGAGATACCCTTCCCCCGTGATAACCTGATGCCGTACCGTGCATCATTTTCGGGAGTTACAAATGAATAATGGAATTCATGACCCCGTAACGGAATACCTTCTGTTGTGATATTAGTCCCTCCCGTGGTAGTGCCTTCACTATAACCAAGAGCCTGGAACCGGTTTGCCATCCCGGTTTTTGCCGGAAGAACATCTGCCCACCGGTAGGATTGATCCCCTGACAGGCCTTCGGTAAGATACATCAGCCCACCGCATTCTCCGTAAACTGGAAGGTTATCATCACACGCTTTTTGTATCTCTCTCCTTGCAGGGCCGTTTTCAAGATAGTCCGGATGTAATTCGGGGTAGCCTCCGCCTAAATACAGGGCATCAATGTCAGGAAGGTGATCCTGCATGGGACTGAAAAATATGAGTTCTGCTCCGGATTCTTTAAGGAGGTCCAGGTTATGCTGGTAATAAAAACAAAATGCCGGATCGCGTGCAATTCCGACACGAACCTGGTAATTGGGGTTTTCTTTTTTCCTGACTGTTATTTTTAATGGAGGTGCCGTGGATGCTACTTTCAGAATCTCCGGGACATCACATGATTCTTCAATAAGGGATACTGGTTCCTCTGCTGGTGATTCATCGCCCATGAAAAGGCCAAGGTGACGACTTTCTGTATGAAATGAGGGATCTTTTGGGATGAAACCAAATTGGGGGATCTCTGCTCTTCCTTTCAGCAGGTCTGCATGTTTTGGGCTGCCCACCTTGTTCAGAATCACTCCTGCCATTGTGGAATCAGGTTCGTAATTTTTAAATCCGGCAGCGATGGCATGAACACTGGCTGACATGCCGTGGACCGGAATTACCAGGAGGAGGGGTGCCTTGATAATCCGGGCAATATGAGCAGAACTTCCATACGTGGAATGATCCATTCCGTCATACATCCCCATAACGCCTTCAATAACCGCAATGTCAGCGCCCTGAGTCCCTTCATAGAATGAGTTCAGAACCCCGTCTTCTCCGGTCATTACCACATCAAGATTTCTGGAAACCCGTCCGCATATCCTCGTGTGATGGCTGGGATCGATAAAATCCGGACCAATCTTGAATGGTTGAACGACAAGCCCTCTTTTTTTAAGAGCGGCCATCAATCCACGAGTCACCGTGGTTTTTCCACACCCGCTATGAATCCCTGCGATAACTATGCGGGGAATTGTACACGTGATCTCTTCCCCGGTCTGTTCTTCTTTCATAGTATCAGTTAAAAAAAATCAGAAAGGGTCGTCCTGCTCGGATCAACATCTGACCATGTCCATCCAATCGGTTCAAGGATCCGGGATATGGGAGATTTGAGTGTTTTTTCAAGCATCAACTCCAGATCCACAGTGAATTCTTTTGGAACCTGGTCACCATATTCAAAACAGATGACATCGGTTTTCGGGTACCCTCCATTGACGGCTTTTATGTAGATTCTCTTTGGCTTGCTCCCTTTCCCGAAATTCGTCCCAAAGTTTTTGTTTGCATACGTAGCTCCCCGGACATGTGCATCATCAGTCTCATAGTCCTTGAGTTCTTTTCCAATTCCTCCGGGAATGCCGATTTCATCCAGAGAATATCCTCCGGTCCGGTATTTTTTGATGATATCTCCCAGGTATTTTTTAATTTCCGGGAGTTCGGCACCCTGCAGGATCCGGTTCATTACCTCTTTCATCACCGTCCGGGTAAGGAGTGGTGAATCTGATCGTTTTGCCTCAAATCCAACCATGTCAATTTCATCAACCGACTTTCCCTCTTTCCAGATGAGGTTGCCTGCATAACGCTTCTTCTTTCCACCCTGGAAGAACCGCCTGTAGACTTTTTCGAATTTTATGGAGAAATAATGTTTTTCAGCATGCAGTTTATCTTTCGCGAATGTATTGTAACTCTCATTCAGAATTGCTTCTATTTCACGGGCTTTTGTGATTGTTTCATCCAGGGAATCTGATGGAATCTGGATCATACAGGAATCGGTATCGCCGTATATGACCGTATATCCCATATTTTCAATAATATTTCTGGTATGTTCAATAATTGCCCTGCCAACAGAGGTAACAGCCGATCCAATCTCGCGGTCATAGAGTCTGAATCGGGAATACCCGCTCACTCCGTAGTAGGTATTCATGATGACTTTGATGACATTCTGTTGCATGTCAAAGAGATGATATTCTGCCGAACCAAAGGGGTATTCGTTTCGCTTATTCTTTTTAAAATCACGTTCCAGCAATAGTTCGCTGATGATGCTCCGGGTAAGTCCGTCCGGTTTTGAGTAAAACCGGATACCATTGGGTGCAATAAGATCCCCTTCCGGATTTTTTGTTTCCGGTGAAGCATTAATTGTCATCATCGCCATGGGGTAGAGTGATTTCAGGTCCAGTACTACGACATTTTCTCTAATTCCTGAACTTGGTTCAAATACCGTAGCACCTTCAAATTCATCACCCGGACTATAGCCCTTCGAGGGGAGAATGAACTTTCCATGGGCTTTTCGAAGAATATAGATATCAATGACATTGGATGAATTCAGTGTCCGGTCAAGCGGGCATCCGACATACTTTGCAATCTCCTGGTAAAATTCAATGATATTATTTTTCTGGTTAATTTTGACGCAAAGTTCGACGTCTTTGAAGTTATACTCGACCAGTTCTTCAGGAGATTCATTCCACATCCGCGTTGTCATTCCCGGCTGGTAATGGAAGGCCTTTACGTCACCGACTTCCCGTTCTCCAACTGCATCCAGACGGTATGAGTCCAGTTTTGATGACTGCATCTTTTTGTATGCGGAAAGAAGGTCAAAATCAACCCGTCCTCTGACACCTGAACGCTCACTCATTCCGGGAAGTCGTGCAAGACTGTCAGGGGGAAGACCGAGAGCCCGTATTCTTCCGAAGATAAAAGGCAGGTCAAAGTCGGTAAAATTCCATCCGGAAAGGATATCAGGGTTTTTTTCTTTGATGTAATGTGAAAAATCCCTCAGGAGCGTTGTTTCGTTCTCAAATATTCTGACCGTGTGGGTTTCCTGATTAAAACAGCCATTCACAAGTGATTTATGACAGATCTCTTCTTTTTGAATAGATTTGCCATCGTTCTGAAGAAGAAATGTTGTATAATAATCATCAAAAGAGTCCCAGGTTGTAATACAGATGATCCTGTCCCGATCCGGTGTCGGGAGTCCTCCTTTGTCATCTTCACATTCAATATCAAGAAGACAGTATCTTGATGGAGCATGAACTTCAGCAGGAACAACTTCGTTGTGGGGAACGACTGTTCTACCAGCTGGAACCTCTATTCCTCCGGTTATGCCTGCATCGATCAGGTACCTGGTGGCAAAGGGGATGTCTGCTTCAAAATGTTTGTATTCGCTTCTTACATCCCTGACATCTGATGGTCGTTTTGTATAAAGGCGGCGGAGTTCTTCTCCATGAATTGACTGATAGGGTTTATTGTCAACTTTCAAAACCTGGTCCGGGTGGTTCCGGGTAACCTGTGAGACCGGGATGTAAAAATAAGGATAGAAACCTGTTACCTGAATTTCCTGGAAATCTCCTTTCCCATTTCTTCCAAATATGTGAATAATCGGGCCATCAGCCGCGGTTGAATATTCCACCTGGTTGATACTGATCTGAATCCGTTCCTGATCCGATTTCTGTGAATCAGTCTTTTGAAATTGCTCTATCTGTGTGATATTGTTCCCATTTTCATCAGTCAAAATTCAGCCTCCTGCAGAGATCGGTTACAAAACCGGCTGCATTCAGATAATGTTCCATCTCCCATGAGTCAAGTTCCGGAGTTTTTACCGAAAGGATTCCTTCACGGCCGATGATTACTGGAATTCCAAGAGAACATCCTGAAATCCCATATTCTCCATCCATAATAGCAGAACAGACAAAGTTTTCTTTTGAATCTGTAAGAATTGCTGATACCAGTTGCCATATGTGATAAACCGGAGCGTATTCTGTTGCACCCTTTCCTTTTATGATCTCCATGCTGGCATTACGAAGAGTTGTAAGAATTTCTTCTCTGGAGCTAAGATCCACATCCAATCCAGCCAGGCTGAAAATAGGAACCTGGTGTTCGCCGTGTTCTCCAAGAATTATTCCATCAGGTCGAAGATCCCGAAGACGGAGTTCATAATTAAAGCGGGCTCCGTCCAGTTGACCTCCAAAACCAATAATCCTGTTTTTGGAAAGTCCAATTTTTTTCCAGAGATAATATGTCAGGACATCTGCAGGATTAGTAACAACAATCAGAATTCCTTTGTACTCAGGGATAAGTGCTGCAAGTTCTGCAGCGACAGGTACATTACAGTCCAGTAATGCAGCCCTTGTTTTAATATTTGGATTTCTTGGCAGTCCTGCTGTATAGAGGATAATATCACATGCAGCAATTTTTTCCGGGTTGGTGGAGATTGTTACCGGACATCGCATATGTTCCAGGTCAAGTCGTTGCGCCTCGAGGAGTGGTTGATAGCAGTCATACAATACCAGATTGTCTATCAGACCACTTGACACGGCCCGGGAAGCAACTCCGCCCCCAATGCGCCCGGTACCGAAAACAGCAAGGCTGGTCATCCCATATCCGTAGGAACGAAGAATAGATAATTACCATCATCTCATTTTTCTCATCATGATTACACTGAGTCCAGAGCCCGTGATGATGGGTGGTGTATCTGCGAGAAACCATCTTGTGCTGGCAGCGGGTGTTCTCGGGACCTGCGCTTCTTCGCTTTCACGTATGCTGCGTTCAGGGGCAGGAGCAGTTGTTACAAAATCGATTGGGCCTGAACCACGGTTTGGTCACCCCGGTCCCTGTTTGGTTGTTCTTGAGGATGGACTCATGAATGCGATGGGACTTCCCAATCCTTCAAAGCAATTTCAGGATGAATTATCCGCATTATCCGGCGAACCAGTGATTGTCAGTATTTTTGGGGGAAACCCTGAACAATTTCATGAGGTTGCCGGATGGTTTGCAGATAAAGCGCAGGCGTTTGAATTGAATGTCAGTTGTCCTCATGCTTCAGGATTTGGCGCCCAGATTGGAACAAATCCGGATATTGTGAAGGCCTGCACCGAAGCGGTTAAGGAATGGAAAAAACCTGCCTGGGTAAAACTGACTCCTAATGTAACTGACATTACCAGTATTGGTAAGGCTGCCGAGGAAGGAGGAGCTGATGCAATTGTTGCAATTAATACCGTCAGGGCTATGCGTATTTCAACCGGAATGAGAAGACCGGTCCTGGGTAACAAATACGGAGGTCTTTCCGGGAAGGCAATTTTTCCTATCGCAGTCCGGTGTGTGTATGAGTTGTATGAAGCATGTTCGATTCCAATTATCGGTTGCGGAGGAGTTTCGTGTGCGGAGGATGTGATTGAGATGATGATGGCCGGCGCCCAGGGTGTTGAGATCGGTAGCGCAATTGTTCGTGATCCGGATATTTTTAGTCATATCTGTAAGGATCTGTATGCTCCTGATGGGATATCTCCCCGGGAAATTGTGGGGTGTGCCCATGGCTGAAGGCCTTCCGGTAACGGTAACTATCACAAAGGTGGTGAAGGAGAGTCCGGGTGTTACAACGGTCTTTTTTGACCGCGAGTTTGAGTCATGTATAGGACAGTTTGTGATGGTCTGGGTAGAGGGCACCGATGAGATACCCATGGCCCTTTCGTACAAGAATGCGATAACGATTCAGCGCGTTGGAGATGCTACCACCCGTCTGGTTGCTATGAAACCCGGGGAAAAACTCGGAATTCGTGGTCCTTTTGGGAATGGTTTCAGATTACATGGGAAGATTCTCGCTATCTCCGGAGGGGCAGGTACCGCTCCTCTGCTCCGGGTCGGACTTGAATGTCCGGATGTGACTTTTCTTATGGGGGCAAGAACTGCTGATGAACTAATTTTTCATAAAATGCTTACAGAGAAATGCGATGTCCGGGTAGCAACTGATGATGGTTCTGCGGGATTTCATGGTTATGTTGCAGGTCTGCTCGATGAGATTTCCCTTGATGAGTATGATACTATTGTTGTCTGTGGACCTGATCCCATGATGCGTTCTGTGTTGTCAGTGCTTCAAAAACGGAGTTCACTTGAAAAATCGCAATTCAGCATGCACCGGTACATGAAATGCGGGGTTGGTGTTTGTGGATCATGTTGCATGGATCCTGATGGTTTGTGCGTCTGCAGGGATGGTCCGATATTTTCCGGGTTATCTCTGCAAAACAGTGAACTTGGTAAATATCATCGGAATGCAGCGGGTTTAAAAGAAAAGTAAATATTTTTTTTTATTTTCTAAATTTAAAAAAAATTATCCCTTAAATGAAAAATTATAACTTTTCGAAAAATGTTTAAATAGACTCCGATGCTTTAGATCTCCGATTATTTCCATTAAATTACTAATTACGAATAAGAAACCTTATACGTTCACTGATACAAAAGGAGTATGTAATACCACAAAGAGGGGTATGGTGCAATCAACACCAAGCTGATACGTTAGTATTCATGTTTGGTACTCCTCGCATCAACACCGCCATACCTTCTTTGTTGGTCATTTTTAGAGTTTTTTAAAGTCTAGTGGAACAGAATTTGTTTTTTCTGTGATGGACCTGATTGATCTCGATATCAAATCGAAGTCTATATATGTTGATCAATGCAACTTTGTTATCCCACACGCTTCCTGAAACATCAGGAGCCAGCGGCCGGGTTAGTTGTTTCGAGGGGACTAATACGAAAGTATATATGTTTCAGCGAGCAACGTAAGAGGCCGTTTTAATGGAGAACCGACGAATACCTTCAGGGTAATATTGGTTCTGACAGAGGAATACTGGTAATGTGGATATCTGTCTACATCTGCCAATACTTTAA
>NZ_QGMZ01000018.1 GCF_003173335.1 Methanospirillum stamsii | reverse complement strand
TCATACACAAAAGTCTAATGGATCACAAACGATTTTTTTTTACCATCTATGCAACAGCCTCTAATATCTGGTGCTATTACTTCAACAAATCATCAAAGGAACATGAAGATGTTTGTCTAGCTGTTGAACAGATTTTATCAACGGGAGAGATTGCGATAAACTCTGTTGTTGTTATGGAAGTTGCTCATTACCTGTTTAGACAAACACCTTTGTATGCAGAGGTTTTTCTGGATACATTTTTGTCATATCCATTCCACTTTTTTGAGTTAGATATAAAAACGGTTCATCATGCCATTCAAATATTACACCAATATTCATCATTTGGAATCGGAGGGAGAGATGCTACAATTATCGCATCGATGGAGGTTTTCCAGATTAAATACCTCATGACTAACGATAAGGCCTTTCAGCATGTCAAATCTATTGAGGTAATAAATCCTGTGCAAAACCGATGAGCCTTGATATGAATATCAAAACGAGACTCCCAAAAACACAACGGGATTATCGATAGCATAAATAATTGGATGTATCAATATGAGCGAAGAATTACTCCTTCAAAAAATTGAGAATCTGGAGACTTAAATTATTCAACTCAATGAAAAAATTGACAATTATTTAGGAATGGAAGATATTTCTACAGAAGAAAGAGAAGAGATACAAAAATTTAGGGGTGAAGTAGCTTCTGGTGAATATGTAACATTGAATGATCTATATGTCAGAATATCAGATCATTATTCACAAGAAAAATCAGAGATTAACCCTGTTTCTCTATCCACCACTGGAAAATCTCATTAATCCCCTCTTTCAGAGAGTATTTCGGTTTATACCCCAGTCCCTCTGATATCTTTGAAATATCTGCACACGAATGCCTGACCTCGCCTTCACGGGCACCCAAATATCGTATCCCTTCATTTTTTCCTGAAATATCCATAATTGTCCTGGCAAGTTGATTTATCGATACACTCAGGCCCGTACCAACATTGAAAACGCCAGAAACACTCTTTTCCATTGACAGAATTAAAGCCTGAACGACATCCAGAACATACACAAAATCCCGAGTCTGTTCTCCATCCCCAAATATAGTAAACTCATCATCCCGGGAGATGGCATCCATGAATTTGGATATCACCCCTGAATAGGGAGATGAAGGATCCTGCTTCGGACCATATACATTAAAAAAACGTAAACAAACCGATTGAACACCATATAACTCGGTATAAACGGCAGCGTATAATTCAGAAAGACATTTTCCAACTGCGTATGGCGAAAGAGGTACTGAAACGAATGTTTCTTCATGGGGCGGAAGATAGTCATTTCCATAGAGGGCTGCAGATGATGCAAGCACAATTTTTGGAACCCCGACCAGTCTGGCAGCCTCGAATACTTCAAAAAGACCATCAATATTCATCTGATGATTCAGCCGGGGATCATCAATTGAACGCTGGACTGACACCAGGGCAGCAAGATGGAAAATCCCGTCAACATCATTACAGAGTGAAATGAGCCGGGGACAATTTAAAATTGTATCCTCAATAAACTCAACATGTTCATCATCAAGAATGTCGGAGATATTACCCAAATTTCCAGAATCAAGTGAGTCAAGGATGATTACCTGGTCCCCCCTGGCAACCAGTGCATGACAGAGATGTGAACCGATAAAGCCTGCACCACCCGTGACAAGATAACGCTTATTCATGCTTGTACCAATACTACAATCCAGTATTAATTGTATCATTATTCAGATTTGAATACATGTAAGTCTGACAAGTAGTGTACCTCAGTGAAAATGCAAATTCTCTTGTAACGTAGTAGAGGTCATCCATTAAGTATATAAAACACTAAAGACATCTTATGAATTTCTCAATGATGCATGTTTCATACTCAAAGCATCTGAACTAATTGAAGAAGCATTTGAATGTGCAATAACTCACAAAATAACCGTATATGATGCATTATATCTTACTGCTGCAATGAAGGAGGAAAAAATTTTCATTACAGCAGATACTGCCTTGTATAAAGCAGCCCATGATGTACATGAAATCGTTTTACTCACAATATGAAACTTAAGGAGAAAACCAGGGTTTTTACACATCGCTCTGATAACTGTTTTTATCTCCTCTCCCTATACCCTCGTACACAAATCCTGCCTGGATGAGAACATCCGGATCAACAATATTCCTTCCATCAACCAATACAGGAAAAGGTCGCATTACCTTCTTTACCCAATTATAATCCAATGAATAATACATCCGGTGAGCGGTCATAAGCACAAGAACATCTGCATCCTCAAGCACCGGTTCAATATCAGATGACAAACTAATCCCGGGATATTCACGAACCCAAGGGTCATGAATCCTTGCAACTGCACCGTGCTCCACACACATCTTGTAGAATTGTTCTGTTGGAGTATTTCGTGCATCATCGGTATTTGGAAGAAATGAAAAACCCAGTATTGCAATCCTGGACCCGGATACCTTTTTACCAACACATTTCAGACCCTGACTGACCAGATGTAACATATGACAAGGCATGAAATCATTTACATGTCGTGCAAGAGTAAATAAAGACTCGTGATCCTTGGGAAAATCAAGTGTGGAGATACCTGCCAGTTCGATTCCCCGTTCAAGATGATAGGTATCCTTGGTAAGGCAATGACCCCCGACTCCTGCACCGGGCCAGAGAATAGCACGGGTAATACCATCACCTTTCAGAGAATCTATACCTGAACGAACATCATAAAAATTTACTCCCATTGCTTCACAATAAAGCGCCAGTTGGTTTGCGGCTGCAATCTGAAGATCCCGGAATGTATTTTCAGCAGTTTTTGTAACCTCTGCAGCAGTTGCAGACATGGGGATGATCTTCCCTTTTGTCAGGATCGGCTGATATAACTCTATTGCACGCTTGGTTGAAATCTCGTCAATCCCTCCTACCACCCGGTCATGCTCCTGGATATTCTGAATCAGCCTTCCAACCATCACCCGTTCCGGTGCATGTGCAAGAGCAAAATCCTGACCCGCAATCAGACCAGACTCTTCTAAAATCTCACGTGCTCTCCCAACTGTAGTGCCTGGTGTGATGGTAGACTCAAGTACAACCAGCATTCCGGGTATCAGGTTTTTTCCAGTCTGACGAATTCCATCTTCAAGAGCTGAAAGGTCAGGAATAAGATCCCGTGGGTCTTTAAAAGGAGTCTGGATTGCGATAGTAATGGCATCACATTCTGAAATTTTTGAAAAATCATCAGTGCACTCAAAAATTTTCTGGCTGACAACATCAGCAAGGAGATCATCAAGGCCTGGTTCTTCTCCTTTCAGAGGATTTGTCCCCTCGTTCAGCATCCGGATTTTATAACCGGAAGATGATGAATTTCTCTGAAATCCATAGACTTTCTCAATCCCAGGGACTTTTGCAAAGAGAACAGCGGATGGGATTCCTACATACCCCATTCCGATAACACCAATTTTCCGGATATGCCCTCTTTCACGTATTAGATCAGATAAATCAGTTGCCATAGGTTAACTCCCGGACAATACTTTCACATACTTCCAGGTTTTGCACCGCTTCAGCCGGTGAAATTAAAAATCCTCCGCCTTTCCTGACAGCAGAAAGAAATGCTAAAAGTTCATCACGAAGAGGTTCTTTTTTTGTTACCTGAACCTTTTCGACAATATTTTCCTGAACATATCGTTCATTTTCAACAGAATAAAGATCAGGTTTACGGTATATGTATACCTCCTGTGTCATGAAATCCCCTTCAATGGTCATATCCTCCTGTTCGATATGAATCATCCGGATTTTTTTCGATGCTTTCCGGCTTGCAGAAAGATATACAGGAGTTCTTCCACATTGACAAAGCGCCATGGCAACATCAACAGTCCCCCGTGCAAATACATCAATTGGATCATTAAACAGCGAGTGGAGGACGATATCAATATCGTGTATCATCAAATCTTCCACAACCGAACTGGCAGTGATTCTTGATGATGTCGGATTGTGGCGCTTGAATTCTACATACAAAGGATTGGAGATAATCCGGGAGATTTCCGGAACTATCGGATTAAACCGTTCAATATGACCCACTCCGAGAACCATATCTTCCGGAATTTTTCTGACCAGTTCATGACCCTCGGATGCGGTAAAGCATATTGGCTTTTCAATAAGTGTGTGGGTACCGGTTTTGATGATTTCGCAGGCAGTTTTGTAATGAAGCGGAGTCGGAACACATAAACTGACTGCATCTACCTTTTTTAAAAGATCAGGGATCGATAATGCGACTTCAGCCTCATGTTGTTCTGCAATCAATGCAGCCTGTTTCGGGTTTACATCATATATGTATAGTGAACTAACCGGCTTTAACTCAGAATAAACCCGGACATGGTTCCGGCCCATCATACCGGTCCCAATTACCCCTACATCCATTATTCACATTCATTAACTGCCTGACATATAGTTTCTCTTTGGTCAGGAGTCAGAGAAGGATATACCGGGAGACTCAGTATCTCTTTTGAGAGACGTTGAGAAACCGGACAGTCAGAACCGGATACCTTTCCTTTGTATACCGGTTGTTCATGTACCGGGACCGGATAATGTATCGCGGTCCCGATTCCTTTTTTATGCAGGTATTCAGCGAGTTCATCCCGGGAGATACCAGCATCCCTGGTTACCCGGATTGCATACTGATGATACACATGAGTTGAATCATGGCGCACATGAGGAGTGATTATTCCTTTTCTTTGGATATTGTTAGAGTAAAATTCGCCATTTTCCTGTCTTGAGAAGGTCAAACCAGCGAGCCTCTGGAGTTGCACCCTTCCAATTGCTGCAGCAACATCAGTAAGACGATAATTATACCCAAGGTCTGTGTGAAGGTATTTTTCTTTCTGCCCATGATTTACGAGCCTCCGAATCCGGTCAGATAATCCCAGATCATTCGTTACCACCATGCCACCTTCACCACAGGTCATGTTTTTTGTCGGATAAAATGAAAAACAACCACAGGTTCCAAAACTTCCAACACTCCGGCCCTGATATTTCGCACCATGTGCCTGTGCACAGTCCTCTATGAATATTAAGGAATGATCTTCGCAAATGTCAGTTAAGGCACCGATGTTACAGGGTTGCCCAAAAAGATGTACGCCGATTATCGCTTTTGTCTTTGAAGTTATCTGTTCCATGACCGATTCCGGGTCAATACAATAGGTAGTCTCCTCAATATCTGCCATGACCGGAGATGCACCACACATACTTACCGTCGTGGCCGTTGCAATAAAAGTGAAAGATGGTACAATGACTTCATCACCCGGACCAATATTCAGTGCCAGTTGAGCGGCATGAAGAGCTGTTGTTCCATTACTGGTTGCAACTCCGGATGATGTTTCTGAAAATTTTGAAAACTCTTCTTCAAAAGCAGATACTTCTTTTCCGCTTGCAAGCATACCGGAGAGGATAACTTTTGATGCAGCATCTGCTTCTTCCGGCCCGATTGAAGGCCTGGCAATAGGGATCATTTCATGGCTCCTTCAGGGAGAGGTTTTATTCTGGCCGGAGACCCAACTGCAAGTGAATGTGGGGGAACATCATGGGTTACAATGGAACCTGCTGCAACCAGTGAACCTTCCCCAATAATTACTCCGGGTAATAGGGTAGAATTTGCACCAATAGAGGCATTATCTTTAACTACCGGACCTTTGAGAGATTTTCCCCCATGGGGAGGATACTTATCATTGGTAAGGACTGCATTGGGACCGATGAATACATGATTTCCCAGTATCGTATTGGTTGGAATATAAACCATGCTCTGAAGATTTGCATGATCACCGATTGTGCAGTTTCCTTCGATGATTACTCCGGTACCAAGAGAGACGAAATTTCCTATTGTGGTATTTTCCCGGACCAGCACATTATGTCCGGTGGAGAAATTATTACCAATAACAACATCGGAATAGAGCACGGTTCCCGGCCTTAGTATTGCGTTATTACCAATAATGACCCCAGGATGATCTTTAGTCCCAAGATACTGTCGGGAAGGAAATCCTAACGTGACCGGTTCAAAGAGAAGAGCATCCGCCCCAATTTGGTTAATTCCATATTCGGTCATTTTCTTTTTTTTCAAGTGATTACAGTATCCAAATAGGATGTTAGAAAAAATAAATTATTCATAGCCTCATTTTTTCACAGGTTCATCAATTGAAATAATGTTCAGGAGATAATAGTAAATGGCAGAATAAACCATATTGTGCTATACATAAGTACGAACCAATCAATCACCCATTAAGCGCCCATACCAATATTACAAAAGAAATATCGAGTACAATTAGATAATTACGAAAAGATATATTTGTAATATTGATCATTGCAAAAAATATCACACATATATATTTTATTCAATTAATTAATGAAAACTTCACAGATCATATAAGGTTTCTCCGAGAATCAAACCGGAGCATTTTTACGTGGAAATTCAGACATATCATCAGTCCCGTAAAGGGGACGTGTACGAGTGATTTCAGTTTAACAGTGACCAATAACCTCCAGTATTCAGTGAAAAAATCGTACAGGTTTTAAGAAACATCAGAGGAATATTATGGCAAAATTTTCCGACACAATCGATCTTTATGACGATCAGGGTAAACTGCTGAAAAGCGGCGTTGCCTTAGATAAGATCAGTCCATTGACAAACCCCGGCATCAAGAAAATGATCAGCCTTACCAAGAGAACTGTTGCAGTCAACCTTGGTGGTGCAGAAGCATTTCTGAAGACCGGAAAAGCTGGAAAGAACCAGATCCCCGGACGTGAACTCAACCTTGACCTTGTTGCAAATGCAGGTGCAATCAAGGAAAAGATGTTCAAGATGCTCCAGGTTACCGAGGGTGACGACACCGAGATCAAGGAATTCGGCGGCGGCAAACTTCTGCTCTGTACAGTGCCAACTGCACGTATCGATGCAGCAGCAACCTACGATGCAGCAATGACCGCTGTATCTGCAGCAGCAACCTACTCAGTCATTGACCAGTTCAATGTCGGCATGTTTGACGGTTCAACCGTAAAGGCTGCATTCTGGGGAACTTACCCACAGACAATGGACCCATCAGGCTCTGCCTGTGCTTCTATTCTGTCTATCCCACAGAACAACGAAGGTCTTGGATACGCACTCCGTAACATTCAGGCAAACCACTGCGTTATGATCACCAACAAGAACGCAATGCAGGGCGCAGCACTCTCAGCATCCTTTGAACAGGCAGGAGAGTTTGAAATGGGAGCCGCAATCGGCCCATTCGAACGTGCACAGCTCCTTCTCTACGCCTACCAGGGTCTGAACGCAAACAACCTGGTATACGACCTTGTAAAGAAGAACGGCGCAAGCGGAACCATCGGTACCGTTGTCCAGTCCCTTGTTGAGAGAGCAATTGAAGACAAGGTTATCATCCCAGGCAAGAAGGGACCATCCGGATACACCTTCTACGAAACCAAGGACCCAATGCTCTGGAATGCATACACTGCAGCTGGAACACTGGCAGCAACCATGGTAAACTGTGGTGCAGGCCGTTTCGCACAGGCTGTTTCCTCAACCCTGCTTTACTTCAACGACCTCATTGAGCACGAGACCGGACTTCCGGGTTGTGACTATGGTCGTGTAATGGGTGTAGCAGTCGGATTCTCATTCTTCAGCCACTCTATCTATGGTGGCGGTGGTCCGGGTATCTTCAACGGTAACCACGTCGTTACCCGTCACGCAGCCGGTGTTGGTCTCCCATGTATCGTCGCCGCCTGTGCTCTTGATGCAGGTACCCAGATGTTCACCCCGGAGAGCACCTCAAAGGTCTACCAGGATACCTTTGGTAAGATCCCCGAGTTTGCCCAGCCGATTCAGCACATCGCTCAGGGAGCATAATCCCCAAGGTTTCGTACAATGGCTGATGCTGAATTCCCGCAATGCAGGATCGTCACCGAGCGCCTCTTAAAACCTGAAACTGTTGAGAAAATCCTCAATAAACTGGCGGTCATACCAGGGATCCGTAGAATCGTCATTAACGGCCCGAGTATACCCCAGAAAGTCCCCTATGGCCCCGCAAGGGGTCTGGATAACCCCCACTCAGGAAAGGCAACTATCCGGGTTGGGGAAACGGATGTGGACCTCAAGGTGCAGGTTGGAACATTCCTTCTCGAACTGGAAACAAGGGATATCGTTTCGCAAGTCGAAGAGGCCTGTAAGGAAGTCTTCACGAATTTTTCATTTTCAATCAAGGAAGGAAAATTCATGAGATCAACACCGACGCAGGTTGACTATGCGAAGTACGGCCCAAATGCAAACGAAATCATGTTAGGTCTTGTTGATCCCAAAAATAAAACCGGACCGACACTTCTTCAGGGTAACAGATAATGCCAATTGGACGGGTAACACAAATTGTCGACTGCCGCGAAAGTGCGGGTATGGGAAAAGGAGGGGCCCTTGCCCAAAGGGGGACTATCTCCGAATGCCGATATCCTGACGTCATCATCGTAGGGATGTCCCCCGGTCGCCGGCATGTTACAAAACCAGTCTGTGATATCACGTCCGCCCTTCGGGCACAGGGGGTTGAATATAGTATCAGCACCATGATTCTCAACGCAGGCTCCGGGATTCCCCCTGATGCCCCTAAGAGTGCCGGTCATGTGCTGGGAGCATATTTCGGCCTGAACGAGAAGGAAATTACCCAGATAAACCGTCATAAAGTGGCGGTACTGCACCATGGAAATGTCAGATCACATATCGTCCATAAAGTCCGGTCTATCTTAAAAGACTGTGACATACCGGTGGTTGTGGTCTGTCAGGCTCCCGTCGATTACGAGGATTTTGCAAAGGAAGGGGTGAAAACGGCGTTTGTGATGCCAACTGAAGAGAATGTCCGGACAAAAGGGACAGTAATGGCGATTGTCAGTGGTATTACGAGAGGTCAGACCCCGTCTCGTGAGAAGATCAGCGAAGTCATTCACGAAGTCATGATACTTATGAAAACTTCAGATTTGGAGAGATAAAGATATGGCATATACTCCACAGTATGGTCCGGGCCAGTCTGTTGTCGCCGAAAACCGGCGCAAGCAGATGAACCCAAATGTAAAGCTCGAAAAAATGCGTAACGTCACCGATGAAGATATTGTTCTCATCCTTGGACACCGTGCTCCAGGTCAGGCATACCCGACCGCACACCCGCCACTCGCAGAACAGGGCGAGCCGGACTGTCCAATCAGAAAGATTGTCACCCCAACCGATGGTGCAAAGGCTGGAGACCGTGTCCGGTACATCCAGTTCGCAGATTCTGTCTATAATGCACCTTCCCAGCCATACCAGAGAACCTATACCGAAGCATACCGCTACCGTGGTATCGACCCGGGAACTCTGTCCGGCCGTCAGATCGTCGAATGCCGTGAGCGTGACCTTGAAAAAATCTCTGCAGACCTGATTAACACCAACCTCTTTGATCCGGCAACAATCGGTATCCGTGGTGCAACAGTGCATGGACACTCACTCCGTCTTGCAGAAGATGGTATGATGTTCGATATGCTTCAGCGGTGTGTCCTTGAAGGCGGCACAGTCAAGTACGTAAAGGACCAGATTGGAACTCCACTCGACAAGAAGGTCGATGTTGGTAAGCCAATGGACGCTGCCTGGCTCAAGGCAAACACTACCATGTTCCACTCACTCGTTGGTACCTCTTATCGGAGCGACGCCGAGTACATTGAATATATCAAGCGTATCCACTCCCTGAGAACAAAATACGGTTTCATGCCGGTGGAGTAAGGAGGTACTAAATATGGCAAAAATAGAGAGAGCACAGAAACTTTTCCTCAAAGCACTGAAGACCAAATTCGAGGGAGACGTAGCAGACACGAAGACTGAGTTTTACAACTTTGGTGGTCTGAACCAGTCTGCAAGAAAGAAAGAGTTCATGGAGGCATCCAAGAAGGTAGAACTTCGCCGTGGAATCTCCATGTACGACCCGAACCGGTGCCACCTTGGTGGTCTGCCAATGGGTCAGCGTCAGCTCATGACCTACGAAGTATCCGGAACCGGAACCTTTGTAGAGGGTGACGACCTGCACTTTGTCAACAACCCGGCAATGCAGCAGATGTGGGATGATATTCGTCGTACCATCATCGTCAACATGGACCTTGCACACAGCACTCTTCAGAAGCGTCTTGGCAAGGAAATCACCCCTGAAACCATCAACGAATACCTGCACATCTTAAACCACGCAATGCCCGGTGGTGCAGTCGTTCAGGAACACATGGTTGAGACCCACCCAAGTGTTGTCGATGACTGTTACTGTAAGGTATTTACCGGAGATTCAGAACTCGCAGACCAGATTGAGAAGCAGTTTGTTCTTGATGTCAACAAGCTCTTCCCGGCAAAGCAGGCAGAAGCACTCAACGCAGCTGTCGGCAAGTCACTCTGGCAGGCAATCCACATCCCGACCATCGTCTCCCGTACCTGTGATGGTGGAACTACCTCCCGGTGGTCTGCCATGCAGATCGGTATGTCCTTCATTACTGCATACCGCATGTGTGCCGGAGAAGCAGCAGTCGCTGACCTGTCCTTTGCAGCAAAGCACGCTGGTGTTATCCAGATGGGTAGCCACCTCCCGGCCCGTCGTGCACGTGGTCCAAATGAACCCGGTGGTATCATGTTCGGACACTTCTCTGACATGATCCAGGCAAACCGGAAGTATCCAAACGACCCGGCACGGGCATCCCTTGAGGTCGTCGGTGCAGGTTGTATGCTCTTTGACCAGATCTGGCTCGGTTCCTACATGTCTGGTGGTGTCGGATTTACCCAGTATGCAACCGCAGCATACACCGACAACATCCTCGATGAGTACACCTACTACGGTATGGACTACATCAAGGACAAGTACAAAGTCGACTGGAAGGCATGTAACCCAGCAGACAAGGTCAAACCAACTCAGGAAGTCGTCAACGACATTGCCGGAGAGGTCACCCTTAACGCAATGGAACAGTACGAACAGTTCCCAACCCTTATGGAAGACCACTTCGGAGGTTCCCAGCGTGCAGGAGTTATCGCAGCAGCATCCGGTCTCTCAACCGCAATTGCAACTGCAAACTCCAACGCCGGTCTGAATGGATGGTACCTTTCAATGCTCATGCACAAGGAAGGCTGGTCACGTCTCGGATTCTTCGGATACGACCTGCAGGACCAGTGTGGTTCAACCAACTCACTCTCTGTCAGACCTGACGAGGGATGTATTGGTGAATACCGTGGTCCAAACTACCCGAACTACGCAATGAACGTGGGACACCAGGGAGAATACGCAGCTATCGTCGGTTCTTCACACTACACCAGAAACGATGGTTTCTGTCTGTCCCCAATGATCAAGATCACCTTCGCAGACCCATCCCTGCCATTCGACTTTGCCGAGCCACGGAAGGAGTTCGCAAAGGGTGCAATCCGCGAGTTCGTCGCCTGTGGAGAAAGAACTCTCCTCATGCCAGCCCGTTAACCGGGACAAACTCCTTTTTTCTAATTTTTTCTACCGGTAACCAGTATTCGCTTTTTTTAATTTGATGAGAATTTCAATTCGTACCGGGATTCCAAGTTTAAGTATGATGAATTTTTTCGAAAATGCACTCAAGGGGATTTAATATAACGCCCCAATTAAAAAATTAACCAATAATCTGAGTTTTGATTAGATTCATTCGTGTTCCATCTATTCTTATATATATCTCTGACAGTATTTTGTGGGAGAAACTATTTATTTCACATATGAGATCAATTACTCATGTCAAAACATATCTCTGTTCTATTAACCCTGATAATTATTGGGACGATCTTCAGTACTTTTGGATCTGCTGATACAGACAAAGTCTATTATTCAGGCCAGGCTTATGATCCGGAAATCATCCCATCCGGAATGATACCCTATGATGACAATGGCTGGACTCAGGGATCACTATTTACTACCCCGATCTGGTTGCTTAAACAAATTGATCCAAACATTATGAGCACCGTTCTTGATCAGGGAGTAATCCAGGATCCTATGATAATTCCGGAAGGTTATCAAAGACCAACCTTTATGTTCCAGAATCCGACAAAACTGATATATGTATCCCCGTTCAATTCGAAAAACCCATCCGGACCGTTTCTGTCTCCAGAACCAACAAGTGATGCCACTTCAAAATATTCCCCATTTTCAACTGCTTAGGGCAGAAAGATGAAACGGATCATACATCCACATTTTTACCATGGATTTCCTGAATATAGCATCATACAATTTATGGAGATAGTTTAATAAAAATTTTTGAAAATATTACGATTGATAATTACTCAAGAATCTCGCTGAAAGACAAATGCAGGAAAAATCGAGACCTAAAATTACATGAAGGAAACTATTTATTTCACATATGAGATCAATTATTCATGTCAATTATTTTTCACACCCTGGTACTTCTGATGATTTTGATAGTCCTATCACTCACTCTTTGCACTGCCGGAGCAGAAAAAGTGTACTACTCCGGATTAGCATTTGATTCAGAAATTGTTCCATCCGGAATGATACCATACGAAGCAGGATGGTCAGAGGGGGCTCTATTCAGCTCACCAACATGGATATTATCACAGATTGACCAAAACCTGACAAGTTCCGTTCTTGATAGAGGAATCACTCCGGTTCCAACTCCAACAGATGCGGGAACTGCTGATGACTATATTTCAGCAGGTTTTGCTGCTCTTGATGCAGGAAATTACCGGAGTGCTTACAGTGCATTCAAACAAGCAACAATACGAGAACCTTCATCAGCGGATGCATGGTACGGACTTGGACTTTCTCTTGAAAACCAGAAACGATTATTATCCGCATTGGATGCGTATGCAACAGCAATCACTCATTCAGACAACTCTGCAGATGAGTGGACCTTTTATGCTGGAAAAGGAAGAGTGTGCTTTGCATTAAACCGGATCGAAGAAGCGAAAAAGGCTCTTGAAACTGCAATCACCCGGTATGAAAACACCGGGATCTCTTATCCAGATGAATTTCAAGAGATTAGCAGATTATTGCAGGAAATAAATGAGAAGTCAAGCCCAGCGTACATAAAATAATACAAGCAAATGTCCGACAAAAAATTACTTAATCGTGACAAAGCACAGAAAATAGGATAAATATGAGCAAACCAAAAAAAATCGGGATTATCATATGTGACCGGTACCGGACATGTGCCGGAGGTAAATGCCTGAGATCACTGCATAACCGGGAAGGTGCATTTGAGCGATATAAGGGAATGGATATTGAACTTGTCGGGTTTACTACCTGCAATGGATGTCCGGGTGGCAACATTGAATATGCCCCTGCAGAGATGAAGAAAAACGGTGTAGATATTATCCACCTAGCGACCGGGATGGTAGTCGGATATCCACCATGCCCAAGAATTGCATATTTTTCAAAGTTTATCACAGAAAAATTCGGAATTGAGGTGGTTGTCGGCACGCATCCGATTCCCACGAGTTATTATGATACACACAAAAGCCTTGGAACATGGGATTCCAACGCATGGAAAGAGTTAATCGCCGAAACCCTGACAGACGAAAAAACCAGGCAGGCATACAACTAACCTCTTCTTTTTTTTCCTTTTTTTGAAAATTTAAGCGGATAAATCATGAGTTGAGAAATGAAGGAACACATCATCACCTGAATTAGGGAGATGGATGCGAGATACCTTTATGTATTTTTACTCATATGAGTAATAATGGTACGATGTATCGTACCAGGAGAATAACAATGCCAGGATTTGATGGAACCGGACCTCAAGGACGAGGTCCCATGACAGGAAGAGGATTTGGAAACTGCCGCCCGGCATACCAACAAGCCCGGGTACCAGCTACCCCTTCCGGAGAAAACCAGAACGTAATGACAAATGAAAATGCTCCGGTATACCAATCACCAGCACAAGGACAGGCCCCGGTATACGGACTTGGTCGTGGGGGAATACCCTGTGGCGGGGGAAGAGGATTTGGTAATGGAGGTCGTGGCGGACGAAGAGGCCGATGTTTCTGGTAACACGAACCAGAAAATCTTCTAAAACTCTCCTATGACCTATTTCAATACCAGCCAGAAAGATTAACAACCGGAAAAACTAATGCCATACCTGGTTTTACCAATAAAAACCAGTTTCCACTATGATTCACCATATATTCGGACCGGTCATCTCAAGAAGACTTGGACGATCTCTTGGGATTGATCTGATCCCTTTTAAAACGTGCTCATATAATTGCGTGTACTGCGAATGCGGGGCTACAACAGACCTTACATCACAAAGACGAGAATTTTTTCCTACTGACAAAATCATTGAGCAACTGGATAATACCCTCGCATCTTCTCCAAAACTTGATTATATCACGTTTGCAGGTTCGGGTGAACCCACCCTTTCCCTTTCACTCGGTCCGGTGCTAGCTCATCTGAAAGAGAACTATCCTTCATACAAAATAGCGATTCTCACAAATGGAAGTCTTTGCACGAATCCGGAGGTAAGACAGGAACTACTGCCTGCAGACCTTATTAGCCCTACGATGACATCGCCATCACAGGAGATATTCGAAAAGATACACCGTCCGACACCGGGCCTATCTATTAAAGGCATCATTCAGGGCATGGTATCGCTACGGAATGAGTATTCCGGACAGATATGGCTGGAGGTATTTCTTATTCCTACAATTAACACTTCAATTGAGGATCTTGAAAACCTTCGGGAAACGATATATCTCATCAGACCAGACCGGATCCAACTCAATTACCTGGACCGTCCGGGGACTGAATCATGGGTAAACCCTCCTGGACACTCAATGTTAAAAGAGATTCAGAAATACTTTTCTGAAGGTGGCATCCCTGTTGACATCATCGGTCTGGACTATCAGATACCGCTCCTTTCACCGGATGATAACAGCATTGCCCTGATTGATGAAACACTCCGGCGCAGACCCTGTACTGCGGAAGACATCGCACTCATGACTGGCCTTACCGCACCGGAGGTCAGAAAAAAACTGGCCGTCATGGTTCAGGAAGGTATTGTTCAGGCAAAAAGTGGCGAGCGGGGAATATTTTACTGGATAAATACGGGTGTCTGAAAATTTGTGGAGAATACCCACAAATTCCTTTTTTTACATTCCAATAAGAATAAACCGCATCATCCCCCCTACGAAAAAGGCTGCACATACCATCACAAAGACTGATTTTACAAGTCCGGAAAACCCGAGCTCCCGGTAAAGAACAGCAAATGCTCCGGCACAGGGGAAATACATGGTGAGAGTGGTCACTGCCACAACAAGCTGACCAGGAGTCATGTTGAGCGGGAGTAACATACCAATTGCCAGATCTTTTCGTAAAAATCCGGTAAGAAGGGCCGCAGAAGCTTCCTTTGGAAGACCAAGCCACCCTACAATAAGCGGTGACAGCAGATCCCCGAACCATGACAAAAACCCGGTGGCATACAGGATATTCACCAGTAAAACTCCGAGGAAGAGATAAGGCACTGCCTCTGCAATAAATGCAACAAGACGCATCCATGTCTTTTTCAGCACCATATTCAGGCGGGGCTTGCGATATGGCGGTATTTCCAGGAATATTTCCGGACATTCTCCCTGTAATATCCTGCTGAGTATTGCTCCGATGGTAACATAAACCAGAGCCAGCACAACAATCACCATCAGAATATACAGTGCACCATACTGTCCGAGTGTCCCGAAAATCATCGCAGTTTTTGCCATACAGGGGACAGATATGGCAATCAGGGTAGCTGCAATAAACCGTTGCTTTCTGGTCTCTAATACCCGTGTAGCAAGAATACCCGGAACATTACATCCAAGACCCAAAAAAACCGGCACTATTCCATACCCATGCATCCCGACCCGGTGAAAGAACGTATCGGTCAGAGTGGCAAGACGGGGAAGATAACCCGAGTCTTCAAGTAAAGCTGCCAAAATGTAAAAAACAATGACATACGGTAGTACAATCCCAAACGGAACAAAAAGTCCGGTAGTGAGTATACCCATAGACTGTTCAAAGTCTATCTGGCCATCTATTAATTCTCCAATCAGAACCTGCTGAACAAAACCAGGACCAAGCCATTCAGAAAACTGGGTGATAAACGGAAGGTAATATGCAAAGATGGGATCGCTTACATAGGTAATGATACTCTCTCCGGCAAAAATTACCGCCCAGAGTGAAACCAGTATTACAAAGAAGGCGATTGGGATTCCGGTAACCGGCTTTATCGTGACATCAGAGATCAAGTCACGGAGGGTATGATGCCGATGGGTAATCGTCTGGACTTCTGAGGTGATATGCCCAATCCGTACCCATTTCTCATCTTCGGTCCAGGACTCATGAGGGGGAAGAGGCACTGATTTATACAAATACGATGCCAGATCGGCTATCCCTTCCCCGGTCACTGCAACGGTTGGTATGACCGGAACGCCAAGTAATTCTTCAAGACGCCTGACATCTATTTCTACTCCGGTGTGTTTGGCTTCATCCCAGAGATTTAATACAACAAGGAGGGGAATGCCACGGGATATCAGATCAAGAGTGAGGATGAGATTTCGCTCAAGGTTCGTTGCATCAACGACGTTAACCACGAGGTCTGCCTCATTTAGGATCCTCGACGATACTTCTTCTGCAGGATTAGAAGGGTTTAAGGAATACGTTCCGGGCGCATCAATAATGAAAACCCGTTCCTTGTCAAGGCAGGTAGTCCCTTGGGAATAATCAACCGTGGTTCCGGGAAAGTTGGATGTTATCACATGAGTCCCGGTCAGACGGGAAAACACAACACTCTTCCCGACATTGGGATTTCCCATCAGTACTATCTTTTTCAATCAGCCAACTCCACCATAATTCTGCTGGCAAGACCTCTTCCAAGACTTATCATCTTGCCATCAATCCGGACGACAACCGGACCCCTGAACGGATGACGGGTAACAACAAAAATATCTTTACTCTCCCGTATACCTATTGAACGTAACTGGTTTTGTACCCCGCATCCACCCCGGATTTCAGTAATGGTTCCATTTTTTCCTTCCTGAAGTTCAATAACCGCCACGATCATGGATATCAGATTCCAAAACTACTGTATGAATTTCGATATACCTAATATTTTTCATTTGCTCTAATGATCCAACCAGATAAAAAAAAGGTTTTTATAAAAAAATCAGGGCGAATAATCAGAATAAACATAAAACCAGGGAAAGGCCGGATAATTGACCAGTCAAGGGAATTTTTACGAGATTTCGTTAGTTTTCCCTGGGAGGGCATGCCATATCAGGCATGCCCTTTTAAAGAAAAAGATGATTTACAATCAATAGGAATGACGATCAGGTCTTATTAATGTCCGGAGCAGTCATGCTCATGTTGAGTACAGATGCTTCCGGTGGATTTCAGTTTCCCGGCTACATAATCCTGTGCAGCCAGATCTACCGGACCACTTACTCCAATAATAACCTCAATATTGTTATCATTAAAGAGTTGTACTGCCCGGGCGCCCATTCCTCCGGCAATGATAAGATTTATCCCATGTTCTGCCAGAAAAACCGGAAGCCGCCCTGGTTCATGACCTGGACTTTGCAGGGTTTCTGAATATTCTATCACAGAATCTGTAGCATTATAAACTGCATATCCTTCACAGTGTCCAAAATGTGCTGACACATTCTTTCCATCACACGCTATTGCAATCTTCATGAATAGTAACCTGAATGAATTAATTCCCTCTTCTGCCCATTCTTCTTCTGTTTCCAAAAGGAAGTCCACCCTGGCCAAGGCCATATTTCGGCCTTTGATCTCCGGATTTATCCCCCTCTGGAGATACAGATTCAGATGAACCTGGCAGATTGGTAATATTGTCTTGAAAAGTCCACCGGCCCCGTCTGGAAAATTTCCTCTCTCCCAGCCACCTTGGGCCGGTGCCATCCATATCAGGTATCGTTGTCACCTCCTGGTGCACAGCACCATTATTACTCATATGCGTTAAAATATAAATAAGTTTGTAAATTTATGAAGAATTATCTTCACTATCATCAGAAGTTTCCGGAGGGAATTGATGGGCATCCCGTGGACAAAAATCAAAATTTTTCGGGCATTCATAGCCTCCGCGGCGTAAGCAGCCAATGACCTCAATAACCTTACCATGAACCAGAGCATCAGCCACCTTGCGCCTGGCATCATGCAGATCTTTCCAGACGGTTCTTCGTGAAACTCCAAGAAATGCCGCTGCTTCTTCCTGCTCCAATCCTTCCAGGTCAATAAGCCGCAATACTTCAATCTCCTCCGGGAGCAGTTGAACGCTTTCCTCCGTTGGTGGAAACTGGCATCGTGGCCCATAACACCGAAGTGTCCCTAAATCCGAAACCCTTCTTTGTATTCTGGGTCTTCCTCTTCTCCGTTGTGGCCCGGGACCATCTTCCACCGGCATCATATTTTCTCTAATTCACCATTCAGGTTCTTTGCTATCTCATGTATTGCTTCCGATGCAGGGCCTTCAGTCCTGATGACCGGGGTTCCATTCCGGGTTGCATTGAGGACGGCAATATCATAGGGTATCTTTCCAAGCACCCGGATGTTCATCTCATCAGCCATTTTGATTATCTCCTGATAAATATCCAGGTTTACATCATAACGATTCACAACCAGGAACATTTTGACCTTAAATGAACGGCAAAGGGTGATGAGTCTTGAGAGATCCGATTGGGCTGATTTAGAAGGTTCGGTAACAAGAACCACTGCCTGAATTCCTGTAATTGTTGAAATTAAGGGGCATCCGATACCGGGAGGCCCATCAATCAGAGTCAGAGAAGCGTCCGGATGCAACTTTCCTGCTTCCTGCCTGAGCCGATGAACCAGTAAACCCGAATTTCCTGCCCCTGGTGTCAGCGATCCATACAATAAAGGTCCGGCAGAGGATTTAGCATAATGAATCATGCCAGTAATACGAGACTGCATACTGACCGCATCTTCAGGACAGACCAACGTGCATGTCCCACACCCCTCACACCGGTATGGAACAACCTCATACTGATCACCGGTTTTCCGGATAGCCCCATAGACACAGGCTTCCTCGCATATTCCGCAACCGGAGCAGAGACTGGTATCAATAACTGCCCCGTCCATACCCCTGAACTCATCAGAATGAACATCCTTTGGATTAAGGAGGAGAGAGAGGTTAGCAGCATCAACATCTGCATCGATGAGAACTTTATCCTGGGGAAGAAGACAGGCAAATGAAGCAGTAAGGATTGTTTTTCCTGTACCGCCCTTTCCGCTTATGACAGCAACCTGGATCATACTTCACCCCGTGCTTTTGCGAGGATTTTCTCTCCAAGTTCGGAGAAGCGTAAAGACCATTCCGGATCTTCCCGGGAGATTAGAACACCTGCATTCTGCTTTTTTAAAAGAGTAAAATCCAGGGGAATTTTCATAAGAATCGGAAGAGAATGCTCACAACAGTATTCCTCAATAATACCATCATTCCCGTCGCTCCGGTTAATAACTACCGCAACCGGGACTTTTAGAACATCCAGCACGTCAACCGCAACGGACAGATCATGGAGACCAAAAGGAGTCGGTTCTGTAACCAGCACACAAAGGAGAGCATCGTCTACCGTCTCAATGAAGGGACATGCAGTCCCTGGTGGAGCATCAATGATGACTATCGGGTCATCTTTGACCGTTTCCCTGACTGCTCCAATAACCGCTGTTGTTCTGACGTCACCCTCTTTCAGCCTTCCGGTGACGAGTGTCAGTGAATCGGTGAGATGACAGGTGTTGATCTCTCCCACAAGAGCGGGAACTTTTTCCAGTGCTTCAGCCGGACAAACACGGAAACATCCTCCACAGGAGTGGCATAACTGGGGAAAAAACAATACCTTGTCTTTTAGAACTGTCAGTGCCCCGAATCTGCAGAACTCCCCGCATGCCCCGCAATGGAGACACTGATCTTCCAGCACATCGGGGATAGTAACATGGACTTCTTTTATTTCAGGAGAACAGGGAAAAAAAATCCCAAGGTTTGGTTCTTCTACATCACAGTCAGCCAGGGTAATTTTCTGTTTTTGAGATAAAACATATCCTAAATTTGAAGATACGGTTGTCTTTCCCGTGCCCCCTTTCCCACTGGCTATTACTATCTGCATTAAAAACTCCGTTGATTATATGACCTTATGAAGAATTTTCAGAATTCTTCTTCCATGCTGAATATGCAGCTTCAACGGTAACATCAGGATTTTGCATAACTACGGTAATACTGGATGCCTTGAGAGCTCCATCAGCATTTCCACCAAGACGGGGTGCAATAAGAACCTGCACATTATTTTTTGCCAGAAACTGTACTGCCATCGGTCCAACGCCACCTGACCCACCTGCATGTGGATTTGCCTCCACCCGTGAACTTCCACTTTCGGTATCAAAAAATGCAAAATATGGTGCACGTCCAAATCGATCATCCATCTGAGAGTCTACAGTAGGACCACTTGAGGGTATACTTACTATCATACCAGATAATTATTGCACATATGAGCAATAAATGTTCTCAGAAAAAAAGAAACTGAATAATATTATTCAATCTTCGAGATGAGTCTGTCGATAATTCCATTAATTGCATGAAGAGCCGGGCTGTCCGAATTTTTCCCAACAAATGCCCATCCTTCATCCCCGGACTGCCGGATACTGAGATCCACCGGAATATTCCCGAGGTATGGGACGCCCATTTCAACGGCGATTTTTTCTCCGCCACCTTTACCAAAGATATCCACCTCTGTTTTACAAGAGGGACAGATATACCCGCTCATGTTTTCTATGACACCCAGGACATCCATCTCAAGATCCCTGCTAAAGGTAATTGCCTTTGATGAGTCAAGAGTTGAAACAGACTGTGGAGTCGTTACAATTACCGTTCCGGCAATGTTTGGCGCAGTCTGAGCAATCGTCAGAGCCTCGTCACCGGTTCCCGGAGGGAGATCAACTATCAGATAATCAAGCGGTTCCCAGGTAGTATCTTCCAGAAACTGACGGATGGCATTGGATTTCATGGGCCCTCTCCAGATTACCGGAGAGTTCCGGTGAGGAAGAAGAAAAGCCATGGATATTACCTGAAGGTTTTCAGTTACCTTTACCGGAATGATTTTATTATTTTCAGAGAGTAATTGATGGTTTTCAAGTCCAAGCATCTTCGGAACATTTGGCCCGTGAATATCAAGGTCAAGAAGCCCGACCTGCTTTCCTTTCATTGACAGGGCATATGCAAGGTTTACAGCTACCGTTGATTTGCCCACACCGCCTTTTCCTGAAAGAACAATGATTACATGTTTTACGTCAATATCAGCTCGCTTTGGTAGATTCTTATTTGTTTCAGCAGTCATGATAATTCCAAAAATGAAAAAAATGTGGGTTACTCTGAAGTTACAACAACCGATATATCAGCATCAATGAGCAGATCAAAATGCATCTTTGAGAGCCAACCAGCTTTTTCAAACATCTGCATAAAGCATACCCCGACGGTCGCTGCTCCTTTCCATTTTTCTAATACCCCTGCCATATCATCAGCAGTAACCGGCATATTCGGCATAGCAAGGCCACCCATGATGACGACAACAGCCGGGTTTTTCGGAGGACATGGGGAATCGGCCTGAAATCCCACATCTGCTTTCATAACCAGTTTATGAGCCTTTTCTTCTGCTTTATAGGGAACAAAGATACAGGTACAGGGAAGAGATCTGATGGAAAAACAGAGTAATTCAATAAAAGGAGTGCAGGTACCCGGCACACCATAAAATACAATCTCAGATCCCTCACTCAGTGATTTTTTTTCAATATATTCCTTGAAGGGCCGCAGGATGCCTGGAACCCCGGATAATGTTGTTTGTCCCATACTAAAACCTCATAAAGCATCTCTGACCTATAACCCAGGTGCAGATATGGTAAGTATATAGTATGGCGAAGTGACTCTAATATATTTCTGAGCTTATGAGAAATAATTGTCAAAACAATCAGAAGGAAATAAATCATTCTGATGAATATTTATCCGCGATAATCCAACGATCTATATAGAACATGAATAACCGGATGACAAAGGTGATGGTCGGTGCTCCCGGCCTTTATACATATGGAGCAATGCGAATCGGAGGAGTTATTCGTGACGCAGGATTTCACCCGACTATCACCCGTGACATCACAAAACTCTCCGGAGACAAGGTTTTTCTCAGTTTATACAGCACCTTACATCTTTTAGATTCGGCTTTGAAAGATACAGTTCAAAAGATCAAACAGGAAGGAGGAACGGTAATTGTCGGAGGTCCGGTCTCATCCGGTCCTGAGATGATTATGGGAGAACTCAGTCCGGACCTGATTGTTTGCGGTGAGGGGGAAGAGGCTGTCTCCTGTATCATGAGCGGGCAGGAGATCAGCGAATGCCCGAACTGTGCATATGTTGAAGATGAAAAACTGATTGTTACCAGGCAGCAGCGATCTGAAGAATTTGTCTGTCCGCTTCCTTTGATTCCGGATGATATCGGCAGTCAGGACATCAGGGGTGCCCAGACCTATATCGAAACTCACCGGGGCTGTTTCGGACGGTGCGGATTCTGCCAGGTTCCCCGGGTGTTTGGGAGAAGAATCAGGAGCAGGGAACTTGATGAAATATTACGGGAAGTAAAAGCGTTTCACAAGAAAGGTGTCAAGAGAATTGCTCTCATCGGGGGCACGGGATCCCTCTACCGATCAAAAGACGGAGAGGTAAATTCTTCTGCATTTATCGGCCTTCTTGAGGGGATATCATCCATAATGGGGCCAAAAAATGTTTCATGTCCGGATATCAGGGCGGATTGCATTACCGATGAAGTTCTGGAAGCGGTCCATGCAAACACTATCGGATGGATTTTTTTTGGTGTCGAATCCGGAAGTGAGAATATTCTCAAGGCCATGCAGAAAGGAATCCCTCTTGATACCGTCAGGGATGCTGTTGAACGGTGCAGACAATTTGGAGTAAGACCGGCTGGGAGTTTTATTACCGGATATCCGGGCGAAAGCGAAGAGGATTTCATCGCGACAAAGGATCTTATGGAGGAACTTAGCCTTGATGATGTCTTCATTTCAATCGCCGAACCGATACCAAAAACACCTCTGGCAGATGTAGTCTGTGGCATGAATCCTGAAGATGATCTGGTTAGTACTCCCCATTCCGGAGAGTATGCTGCACTGCACCTGACCGAGGCAGAAGCAAGAGCCTTTGATCTGATGCTTCATGCAGACATGTGCAGACCAGTCCCCCGGATGACACAGGATGCCCAGTATAAGGTATATCTGGAGGAAACGAGAAAACAGGGAACCGATATCCGGAATGTAACAAAACTTATCCGTCAGTATTATTCCGGGGGATAACCGATTTTCCGATTTTAATCGACGATAGACGAACCTCACGCGCACAATCATCGATTCACGCGTTTTTTTCACCCGAACCCTATATATACTCCATTGCCACGCATACGAGAAGAAATACTTTCTCCCTCTATCGGCTCAGATTCTGTTGATCTGGAAACAACTTTTTTTGAATTATGACAGAAATTGCTGAGTGAAATCGAGAGGATACGCCTTCTTTTTTCCAGACACGATGGAATTCCATATAAATCGACTTAATTTCGAAACCTTTAATTCAATACTGACCGAACAAATCAATTACCACAACGGGTCAGATATGCCATGTGTGTGGTATTGCAACGCGAGCACTCTTGTGTCTGATCTTGAGCTACGCAGGAGATAGGTTTACATGGAAGAGATTGTATTAGGCATTGGTATTACTGCATTGGCGGGAGCTCTTGCCACAGTAGCCGGTGCTGCGGAAGATACTGAATCTGATATCGGATCACAGGGTGACCCGAACTCACAGGTTCAGCTCGCTCCGCAGATGGGTTATATCCACCGCATCTTTAACAAGGCAGTTTCCGGTGAACCACCAGCATACGGAGCCTGGTGTGTCATCGGAGCAGGTGTTGCCTGGGCATTGATGCAGATTAACTACAACCCGGCACTTGCAATTATTCTCGGTTCGGTTATCGCGGTTTTTGTACAGGGAATCTACTGTACTTCCGGGTATCTCGGCCGTATTGCAAGTTTGGCAAAGTTCCAGCAACCGGTATACATTGACATTATCAAGTCATTGACACCGGTAACTATGGCACATGCGTTCGTCGCGATCTTTTGTACGGTCGCGATGTGTTACCTGATGGCATCCGCACTTCACCATCCGTTCGCACTTCCCCTACTCGGACTGGTATGGGGTATTGCACTTGGTGCCGCAGGATCTGCTACCGGAAACCCGTTCTACGGAAAAGAACGTCAGTACCAGAATCAAAAATATGGTGCAGGTGTTCCGATTTCCGCATCCGGTAACATCGTCCGGTATGCTGAGGCAGGACAGCGTTCCTCCCTTGACAACGGATGGTTCACAACGAAATTCGCCGGTCCGGCTTCAGGTATCTGTTTTGGTCTGATTGTGTTCCTTGAACTCTGGCGTACGGTTCTCTTTGAGAAACTGCTGAGTGGATGGGGAGCAATCATTATGGGAGTCATCCTGATTCTGGTCTTCACATTCATTGACCGCTGGGTTGAAGTGTGGGGCCGCAAGACATACGGACCATATGTCACCGAGGAGGCCTCATCATGAGTGCACTCGGAGGAGCAGCTGCCGGTGGTGAAGGAATCAATCCAACCGGGGCCGTAGTAGGCATTGTAATTCTCCTCGTCTCGATCGCTGCAACATACGCACTTGGTTTTTCAATCGTTCCACTTATCGGAATAATCATAGGCGGAGCACTCATCGGATTCGGCGTTCACTTTGTGCCGGTCGGTGGTGCTCCGGCAGCAATGGGACAGGCACCCGGTATTGCAACTGGTGTCGCCATGCTTGCAGCCGGTGCAGGTCTTGCAGGTCTCTTCGGAGGTGCCTGGGCATATGAGGCAACCGGAGACTTTGCAGTAGCAGTTGCCGGCGGTGCAGTCGGTGGAGGTCTGATGATGGCCATCACCTGTCTTATGGTGAATGCCACCTATGTCTTCGCCATGGGTATTCCTGCTGCATCAGGTAAGGTAGAGAAAGACCCAATCACCGGAGACACATTCCCAGAATATAAATCACAGGGAACTGAAGGTCACGGTCTGCCTTTCGTCTCATTCGTTGGAGGAGTTATCGGAGGATTTATTGCCGGTCTTGGTGGAACGCTCATTTACATCGAACTTCTCGATGTCTATCATGCCAACCTGCCAGTGATTATGCAGGCAGACGCAGCAGCAATTGAACCACTGGCAATTTCTCTCGCCGGAATCTTCGCAATCGGGTTCTTCCTGGTTAACGCAGTACTGGCAGCATACAACATTACCGGAACTATCGAGGGACCGCATGACCCCAAATTCAAGCGTGTTCCACGGGCAGTTATCGGATGTGCAGTCGCATCAGCCTTCTGTGGCTTTATTTCGATGCTGATTGTGATGAACATAGGGATGTGAGGAGTATACCATGACAGTAAAAATGGAAGCATCTGAAGGGGGCATGCCGCACAACACCCTGATGATCTACGGAATAATTGTCGCCCTTGTGGGCACGTACCTCACATACCTTAATGTCGTGACAGGAATCGCCGTTTTCTCATTCTTTGGTGGAATCGGCGCTATTGCTGCACTCTGGTGGGGTTCTGACACAATCAAGCACCTCTGTAGTTATGGTCTTGGAACCGGAGTTCCGTCAGCCGGTATGATTGCATTCGGAGCCGGAGCCATTGCCATGATTGCAGGGACAAAATTCGGGATTTTTTCACCCATTGTAACACTGATCCTTGCAGCAATCATTGGTGCAGTTATCGGTTACATTGCAAACAACATCATTAACATGAACATTCCGGTCATGATCATGTCCCTGGTAGAACTTGCCATTGTGGGAGCAATGACCATGCTCGGATTTGCATCAATGTGCACGGGAACTTTCATGTTCAATGGTCTTGTTATCGGTGGAATGACTCTTTCAATGGAACCTGCAGCAGCAGCAGCCGGAGGGGCCCAGACATTCATGGTCACCGTCCTGCCTGAATTTGCAGGTTCATTAATTGGCGGAGCAGCACTTGCAGTCATATTCTTCCTTGGAGCAATAGCACTGCAGCACCCGTTCAACGCCTGTCTTGGACCGAATGAATCCCAGGACAGAACCCTCATGCTTGCAATCGAAGTGGGATTCCTTTCCATGTTCGTTGTAGCAGTCATGTCCTATGCATTCCTTGACATGATGTCCGCAACCGTTGGAATCATCATTTCATTGATTGGATGGATCTACACATACAAGCAGTATATTGCACTCTCAAAGCGTGACGCATATGACTGGCTTGATTCAAAGCCAATCCGTGAAGTCGGAGGTGACCAGTAATGACCTGGATTCCAGTCCTTCCCGACTTTGGTCTTGGTTGTGATGTATTTACAGGATTTGTTACCCAGCAGGGCGAATCACTGGCACCAGTCCTTGACCAGGTAAACACACTTGAGAAAGTCACAGACGACATCGTCGGTATGCTCTCCGGAGAAGGCAGTTTCCTTGAAACATTCCCACACCGAGAGAAATCACTGGTTTTCGCAGGTGGTATTACAGCGATGTTCTACGGACTTGCTGTAGGACTCCTGGTTGCCGGAGTTATCGTTCTGGCGTTGATGTGAGGGGAGAAAAATGGCAAACAAGAAATCACCAGCCAGTGGATGGCCAATCGTTCAGGGTGACTTCCATACGGGTGACCCAAACAGCCCGGTGGCAGTTGTTACCATGGGATCCCACCTCGATGAGGGTGCAATCTGCAGTGCAGGAGCAGCCATCGCCGGATCCTGTAAAACTGAAAACCTTGGTCTGGAGAAGGTTATTGCAAACATCATCTCCAACCCGAACATCAGGTTCGTTATCACCTGTGGTACCGAAGTTAAAGGACACCTTTCCGGCCAGAGCCTTATCGCCCTTCACAAGGGTGGAGTAGACGGCGGTAAAATCGTCGGATCTAAGGGAGCAATTCCGTTTATTGAAAACCTCTCAGGAGATCATATCAAGCGTTTCCAGGAACAGGTCGAGATTGTCGACATCATGGAAGCCGAAGATCTCGGAGTAGTTTCAGCAAAAATCAATGAACTGACTGCCAGAGATCCGGGTGCATTCGACGCCGACGCCATGGTCGTTGAAATATCAGATGAATCAGGCGGAGCAGTAGAAGAGGGTGCTGAAGTCAGACCTATGTCTGCCGAAGTAGCTCTCATTCATGCACGGATGAAAACCATCCAGGGAATGATAACCAATTTAGGTTTCTACGACAAATTCGCTGCCGGTGTATACGGTGGTAAAGTCGAAGGACTCATGATTGGACTTATCGTCTCATTTGTGATAGTTGGACTCCTGCTTGCTGGACACGGGGTGAGCTAAGTGTCAGATGAGAAGAAGTCAGGCCCAATACGCATGGCAGCAATTGATGCCATGATGGCTGACATGAAATATAAAGGACAGATCCTTGCACGTACCAACAAACTTGAATCCGGTATCATGGACTCTGGTATCATCGGATTCTCGATTGGTCTTGCATTTGCCCTGATTCTGGTTGTACCAGTCATTCTGCTCGGAGGACTCTGATGGCAGAGAAGGGAGAGCCGGCATCAGGCTGGCCAATTGTCCAGGGTGACTTCCACACCGGTGATCCAAAAAACCCGGTAGCCGTCGTTACCATGGGTTCCCACCTTGATGAGGGAGCAATCTGCAGTGCAGGTGCAGCCATCGCAGGATCATGTAAGACTGAAAACCTCGGTCTGGAGAAGGTTATTGCAAACGTCATCTCCAACCCGAATATCCGGTTCCTCATTACCTGCGGTACTGAAGTCAAGGGACACCTTTCCGGACAGAGCTTAATCGCACTCCACCAGAATGGTATAGAGGGCGGTAAGATCGTCGGTTCTAAAGGAGCAATTCCGTTCATTGAGAACCTCACCGGAGACCACATCAAGAGGTTCCAGGAACAGGTCGAGATCGTTGACATCATGGAAGCCGAGGATATCGGAGCCGTTTCAGCAAAAATTAAAGAGCTGACGGCACGTGACCCCGGAGTATTCCCTGGTGGAGCAATGGTTGTTGAGATCAAGGAAGAAGGCGGAGGCGGTGCTGGAGCTGCCAGTGCAACTGCAAACCCGCAGTTCCTTGAAATCGAGGCAAAGCTGGATGCAATTGAAACCAAACTCGAATTTGTCGAGGGTGAGATGGCCCAGCGTGTCGGCCGGAAAGTCGGGCGGGATATCGGTATTCTCTACGGTATCGTCGCCGGACTTATGACATACGTAATAGTTACGGAATTACTGCCAAAATTGCTAGAAATACTCGCACATTAAGAGGTGATAAGCCATGTTCATGTTTGAAAAGGAACAGACGGTCCTCGACTTCAACGGCTACAAGCTTGGAGGACAGCCGGGAGAATACCCCCGTGCACTTGGTGCATCGATATTCTATAACAAGCACGAGACCGTGCTCGATGACCACACTGGAAAGATTGACAAAGCAAAAGCAGAAGCACTCTGGAACCGCTGTCTTGAACTCTATGATGCTACCGGAAACTGGTACTTCTGTCAGATCATCGGTGAATACGGAGAAGCATTCGAGAGTTACATCGACTGGTTCTGTAGCATTGATGACCAGTTCCCATTCCTGATGGACTCATCTGCACCTGCAGCACTGGCACATGCATGTAAGTATGTGACCGATGCAGGTATTGCAGACCGTGCAGTCTATAACTCCATCAACGGTTCCATCGGACCGGAGAACATAGAAGCACTCAAGAACAGTGATGTGAATGCAGCAATTGTGCTCGCATTCAACCCTGGTGACCCAAGCGTCCGTGGACGTGAGAAAGTGCTTGCAGAAGGTGGCGTTGCAGGTCAGGAAAAATCCATGATTGGAATTGCAGAAGAATGTGGGATTACCCGCCCGATTCTTGATACTGCAGCAACTCCGCTCGGACTTGGTTCCGGAGGTTCATTCCGTGAGATCCTTGCCTGTAAGGCAATCCACGGTCTGCCAACCGGTGGTGCATACCACAACATGACCGTTTCCTGGACCTGGCTCAAACGCTGGAGAAAGAGCGGTATTCTTGACCGGTACAAAGATGCAGGAGTACTTCTTGAACAGATGGGACACCACCACTTCGGCGGTGTTGAAGGTATCCGTCAGGCTGCCTGGTCCTCTGCTGATATCGGATGTAACATTATGGCAGCCACCCTTGGTGCTGACCTTATCATGTTCGGTCCAATCGAGAACTGTGAGGCAACTGCAACCGCAATGGCATTCAGTGACATTGTCCTTGCAGAAACCCTCCGTGAACTCGGTGGAGACGTTAAAGCAGAAAAGCATCCAATCAACATGCTGGTATAAACCAGTATTTTTTTTAGTCAGAGTTTTTTCTTATTTAAATTTAAAGCCGCCATTTTCATCGTTTTTTGGCATGTTTTGTGACCTTTTTTAAGGTCCTACCGGAATCATCATCTTATCTCCATCTGAACGGACAATTTTAGAAACAAGTAAAAACTGCTAATATCTTATAATCAGAAACGTAAATTTCATGTTTGAAATGATCACAAGATTGCTTGACTTTTTTATTCACTTGGATGATTATCTCCCCGGCCTTGTTGAAACCTATGGGAATCTGGTATATGGAATTCTGTTTGTAATCATCTTCTGTGAAACCGGTCTTGTGATTACACCATTCCTCCCGGGTGATTCTCTTCTCTTTGTCACCGGCACAATCGCAGGAATGGGAATATTAAATATTGGAATCCTTCTTGGTGTCCTGTATATTGCGGCAATTCTTGGGGACTCGGTTAATTATTTTATCGGTAGATATGTCGGTCATAAAATCATTGATATGAACCTCCCAATGATACGAAAAGAGCACCTTGATAAAACACACCTGTACTTTGAAAAATATGGATCTATTACGATTGTTATCGCACGATTTGCACCTTTTGTGAGGACTTTCGCTCCCTTTCTAGCCGGAATGGGTAAAATGCAGTACCGAACATTCCTGGCATATAACATCTCGGGGGGCATTCTCTGGGTCAGCATATTCCTTCTGGCAGGATATTTCCTGGGGGGTATCCCAATTGTAAAAGAGAATATGTCTCTTGTTGCTCTTGCAATCATTCTGATATCTCTTATCGCCGTAGGATCTGTATTAATAGAGATATGCAGGTTTTTTGGATCATGTGTATTAAAAAAGGTCAGATAAACAATAATTTCCGTATGGAAAAGTCTCAGGTATGACTGATTTTACAGATATGCGAGTAATACAAAGAAAGAATACCAATAAATGCACAGATGAATATCTGGTAAGTGAGTTTACGTTCAGTCATCCGATAGATACAAAATTCCTCTCAATCCTCAAAAAACAGGGCACATTATCTGTTAGATCCCTGGGTGAACTTCAGATGTTTACCTTTCATGAAGGAGAATGGCTTACCATGAAAGGAATGACCGGCGACACCATACTTTATGTAACCCATCCCAAAACTGAAAAAAATCGGGTTGAAGAGCGTATTAATTTTTATCTTGACCTGTACCTGGTCATAGAGAAAGAATAACCAGGGAGTACGACTCGAAATATCCTTAAAAATAACATTTGGACGGGAAATTCCATCTTATTTTAAAACCTCGTCCATACTTCCTGAACGGTATCCCTGGAGATCCAGAGTAACATAGAGGAAACCCAAACTCTTAAATTCCTCCAGAATCCTGTTCCGGGCAGAAAAAATAATCTCCATCTCATCTGGAGGGACTTCCAGACGGGCTATGGTTCCATGATGCCGGACCCTTGGCTGGGATATCCCAAGGCCCGACAGGATATCCTCCCCTTTTTCTATCATCCTCAGTTTTTCTTCGGTTATCTCATCCCCGTAAGGAATCCTGGAATATAAACAGGCTGCTGATGGCTTGTTCCAGAAAGATAATCCCTTCTCCTTTGAGATAGTCCTGATATCCTGTTTGGTAATTCCGGCCATGATAAACGGGTGAATCACCCCGCAGGAACTAAATGCATCTATCCCCGGACGGTTTTCTCCAGTATCAGATGCATTCGCACCATCTGCAATATAATTGCAGTGGTATTTCTTCCGGGCAGTATCAAGGATCTTAAAAATTCCGAGTTTACAAAACCTGCATCTATCGGAAGGATTCAAACGCTTTAGTTCATCAGAAAACGGAGTTCCGGTGAGGACGGTGAGCGGCAATCCAATTTCTCCGGCCAGTTTTACTGCTGCATGGAACAAACGCCTTGGAACTTCCGGACCGTCAACAAGAGTACACTGTATGTTATCCGGCCCAAGGGCTTCTTTTGCAAGTACCGCCAGAAGTGCACTATCAACCCCACCGGAGTAGGCAATGAGGAGAGGAGCATGGCTACGAAGGATTTTAGTTAAGTTGTTTAGTTTCTCGCTGGTTGACATATCAATTGAATGACATTCTTTTATGAAAACCCATCAGCCGGACCAATTCAATCACCATACATATCTGCTAGATATGCATGAAAATCTTGCATTTCTAATTCACGGGCTTTCAATACTTCAAGTTCTTTCCGGACCAGCTTAATAACAGAGGACTGGTCTGCATGCCATATCCTGGCACCACTCCGGGTTGTCTCTTTTGAAATCAGGCCATTTGCCTCTAAAGATTTAAGATGTGTTTCAATGTTGCCATGAAATGAATATTTGAAAACATCCTGCATCTGGGTTTTAATTTTCGACTCCCTGACACCATCGGGAAAACTTGAAATGCAGTATAATATCTCATGTTCAGTCTGATTATGGCACAATTCACGCCAGTTTTTTCTGCGAGCCTGCACCTCGTCTTCAGTCAGAGCCATATTCTCTTTATTCAATAAGTTCCATTTCCGGATAATTGCTCTCCTGAAAAGGAAAATTCTCTTTTTTCATTAACTCATCAGCAGAAACAAAAAGGATCATATTATGGAATGAACAATAATGCGCCTGTTTAGTACCTCTTACTTTTTGTAAGGTCCATCAGGATCTGATAAACCAGAACAATGCTAAAAAGAAACCCAATTTTCTCGCTATTTTCGATGTAATATGAACTTTACACGAAAATTTACCAGAAACATTAAAAGAGACTCGTTATAATGATGAATTATGGTAAAACTGGAATCTTGTCTTATCTTACTGGTTATGGCAACACTGGTTATAACCGGATGCTATGCAGAACTGACCATAGAAAGTTCCGAGGCTGATGTCACTACTCTCACTCCGGAACAAAGTGACGTTGTCCTGAATGCTACTTATACTGCGGATCAGAACACTACTGCACTTAATATGACCGTGAACGAAACCGTCCAGATCTCACTAAATGAAAATCCAACCACAGGATACATGTGGAATGTAACCACCTCATCCGGACTTGAGATCCTTGCTGATGAATACACCCCCGATGCAGTTTCCCAGATGATGGCCGGTGCTGGTGGAATACATGAGTGGATTCTAAAGGCTGTTGATGTTGGAAACCAGACCTTCTCGGCGGTGAACATGCGAAGCTTTGAAAACCTCACCGGTAGTGAGGAAACCTACACCCTGAACATTACTGTTCAGGAACTGATTTGAGAAAAAACACCTGATGTAATTATTGCATCTCCCTTTTTTTATGAACATACCAGTCTGTGAACCCTCCGGTCTGGAAAGATACTCTTAAGAATCATCTTTCATAAATTCTATCCCGAAGTGAACCATATGGAGAAGGTCACCCTCGGCCCCATGCCGTTTATGAGTGTTATGCCCACCCTGCTTGTCGGGGCAGATGTTGATGGAAAACCAAATTATATGACCGCTGCATGGGCTACAGTTGCCTGTATGGCACCACCCATGGTATGCGTTGCGATCAACAAAATCAGGCATACTGCAAAAGGTATTGACCAGAATAACACATTCAGCCTAAATATATCTACTTCAAAGCAGGTAATCGAGAGTGATTATTGCGGGATTGTCTCCGGTGCAAAGGAAGACAAGGCCGGAGTTTTCACATCATTTTACGGAAAACTGAAAACGGCTCCCCTCGCAAAAGAATGCCCGGTTAATATGGAGTGTAAACTCTTCCAGAGTGTTGATTGCGGAAGCCATCTGCTCTATATTGGAGAGGTCGTGGAAATTCATGCAGACAAGGATGTTGTCACCGATGGCAAACCGGATATTACCAAAATAAACCCGATTGTATACGCCCAGAGTGCGTATTTTGATGTCGGAGAACAAATCGGCAAAGCATTTTCTGATGGAAAACAGTTTAAAAAATAATCAGTCTTTTTTTTGCCTGGCAGGTTTACCGGAGTTAAGAAACCATATCACCCCTGGTTCACAGACGATTTCAAAAAGTAAACCGCCCTAATATATTCAGGTATGGTAGAGAAAAACCAGTCAGCCCAGTCATCAAGACAGAAGATTCGGAAAGCAATTCTTATCCTGACTTTTCTTCTCATTCCGGTGACGATATTTTATGTCTCGCCCGTGGTGATCATGATGGGGGCCTCCGAAGGCATAGTATCAGGAAGTATGATTCTCTTTGTCCTGTTATTCATTCTGTCCCTGTTTCTCGGCCGTTTATGGTGCGGATGGCTCTGCCCCATGGGAGCCTGGCAGGAACTTTGTTCACCGGTTATGAAGAGAACGGTAAAGGAAGGATGGCGTAATTATATCAAATATGTCATTTCCGTGCTCTGGCTCGCAGCAATTGCAAATGCATTTATGAGTGCCGGAGGAATCAAAGGTATTGATCCGTTCTTTGGTACGGTAAACGGGATCTCCATATCTTCAATGGAAGTCCTGATGATGGTAGGGATGATCTTCTTTTTCATATTCGTAATTGCGTTCATCACTGGAAAGCGTGGGGTATGTCATGTTGTCTGCCCTATTGCGGGGATTATGGTAGCCGGCCGTGCAATCAGAAACATGATTGGGTGGTCTGCCATTCAGCTTGATGCCGAAGCAGATCTCTGTATTGACTGCAAAAAATGTGTACAAGAATGTCCTATGGGGCTTGATGTACATGGAATGGTCAGGCAAAATAAGATGGAAAACCCGGATTGTATTCTCTGTGCCAGTTGTTCAGATATCTGCCCGGAAGGGGTTATCCGGTATTCTTTCGCAGGAAAGAAATAATAAAAATACGATAAATCACTTTTTTATAGAGTTTTTTCAGGGGTTCCCCTGAATTTTGACATCCGGCTTTTAGGAATTGTAACCGCTACAATCACCATTCCACCTTGCTATCGGTGATTATTGAGAGATCTAAACAGCCATTTTTCATAAGGCACTTTATGATAAACCCATCCAGCTCCTGATGAGTAACACACATACTAATCTCTCACTTTTTTTACCTTTTTTTCGGCCTTACAGGTGTAGAGAGAAATTCTGTTTTATCGGATTTTACCATTTAATAAACTACATGATGGTTTATGCAAGAAGTGAAAATCTTTTTTTATTCAAATTCAGTTATCATCAAACCTATGTCGAATTAATGCCAAACTTATACCAATGATCCTGATCCTTCCGGATAAATCTGAAATAACTCTTGATGTGAATGGAAATTCCATTGAGGCACTATTGGTAACCAGGGGAATTTCCCCACTCACCGTCCTGGTATCAAGAGGCGATGAGATAATCCCGGAAGATACCATCCCGGAGGAAGAAGATACCATAAGAATTATCCAGGTATCACATGGCGGATAACAAAAAGATCCTCTGTTCCCAATGTAACAACCCGGCAGTATTCCTTGACCGGGAAAAGAAGACCCACCTCTGTAAAGATCATCTCATCCAATCTGTCGAAGAAGAGGTCATGAGGTACCTTAACACCATCAGTGACCTTCCGGAGACTATCGGGATAGCTTTCAGTGGTGGCAAAGACAGCACTGCATTACTCACCGTCTTCTCGAGGATCAAAGCGGACATTCCCTGCCGGTTCATTGCCCTGACTGTGGATGAAGGAATTGAGGGATACCGGCAGGATACCATCAGGGCTGCAGAAGATACATGCAGCAAACTGGGAGTCAAGCACCATATCATCTCATTTTCGGATATTTTTGGCTCATCACTGGATACGCTCGTCTCTGAATCTGACCGGAATGCCTGCACAATCTGCGGAATACTCAGGCGTCGGGCACTTGAAATCCTGGCACGTGAACAAGGTATCCGGGTTATCGCAACCGGCCACAACCAGGATGATCATGCACAGACAGCTCTTATGAATGCAATCACTGGAGATGTGAAGAAAGTCTTTGCCGGATACGGGCCTTCGACATGGTATGCACGGAGGATAAAACCATTTGCACGCGTCAGTGAACGTGAAGTAACCCTTTATGCCATGCTTACCGGTTTTTTCCGGGATCTTCCGGAATGCCCCTATGCCATAACATCACTCCGGGGAGAGGTAAGAACCCTGCTTTACCGGTATGAGCGGGAGCATCCGGGGGCGATGAGAAATGCAGCTCTTTGCGAAGAAGAACTCCGGGAAAAACTGGGTGGAACTTTCAGGCGGGAGCCATACCAGACATGTACCGGTTGTGGATGGCCGGGGTCAGGAAAAATTTGCCAGGTCTGCATGGTGCTCCGGAGGCCATCATTAGATAACGATCCTCATCAGGTAAGGGAACAAACCAGATAGGGACAGACAATGGCCAGTGAAAAGACTGTATACATGGATCATAGTGCTACAACAGCCACGGATCCTGAAGTGGTGCAGGCCATGCTCCCATGGTATTCCCAATCCTATGGAAATCCATCATCAATATACCGGTTGGCTGGAATTTCAAGAGTAGCAATTGATGAGGCAAGAGCAAAGGTTGCAACAGCCATCGGTGCAAAACCGGATGAGATTTTTTTTACATCGGGAGGGACTGAATCAGATAACTGGGCTCTCATCGGCACTGCATTTTCACACAAGGGAAAAGGAAACCATATCATTACCACGGCGATAGAACATCACGCAATTCTGCACACCTGTGAATACCTTAAAAAACAGGGATTTGATATCACCTACCTCCCGGTTGATGAATATGGTCAGGTCAGGATGGAGGATCTGAAAGCAGCAATAACAGACAGGACCATCCTGGTATCCGTGATGTTTGCGAACAATGAGATCGGAACAATAGAACCGGTTTCGGAAATCGGGAAATTATGCAGGGAGCAAGGCATACTTTTCCACACCGATGCAGTCCAGGCAATAGGTAATGTTCCCATCAATGTTGCTACCATGAACATTGACCTGCTCTCTCTTTCCGGACACAAGTTCTATGGCCCGAAAGGAACTGGCGCCCTGTATATCAGGAAAGGAATCAGGATTGACAGCTTTCTGCACGGTGGAGCACAGGAAAAGAGAAAACGGGCAGGGACAGAGAATGTTCCGGGTATTGTCGGACTTGGTGCTGCAATAGAAAAGGCAGTCCGGGACCAGGATTTAAAAACAAGCAGGATACGGGACTTACGGAACCGATTGCTTGAGCGGATTCTCACGGAAATCCCGAATTGCAGATTGAACGGCCATAAAACAGAGAGACTTCCGGGAAACATCAATATATGTTTTGAGTTTATCGAGGGTGAATCCCTGCTTCTTCTTCTAGACCATGCAGGAATCGCTGCTTCAACCGGGAGTGCCTGTTCGTCCGGGTCACTTGAACCATCCCACGTTCTCATGGCAATCGGTGTCCCGATTGAGATTGCACATGGGTCACTCAGGCTTACTCTTGGCATTGAGAACACAGAAGATGATATCAACTATGTTAGTGAAGAAATTAAAAAAGCAGTAGAGAAACTCCGTTCCATATCACCCCTGTATGCTGATTACCTGAAAAAGAGGTCATAACCATGTATAGTGAAAAAGTAATGGACCATTTTATGAACCCCCGCAACCAGGGAGAAATCCCAGATGCCGATGGTGTTGGGGAGGTTGGAAACCCGTCATGCGGGGATATCATGCGGATTTTCATCAAGGTAAAAGACAATATCATCACCGATGTGAAGTTTCAGACTTTCGGGTGTGGTGCTGCCATTGCATCAAGCAGTATGGCAACCGAACTTATCAAGGGAAAGACCCTGGAAGAAGCCTGGGAGATGTCCAATAAGGCTGTTGTTGAGGCTCTTGAAGGACTACCACCAGTTAAGGTGCACTGCTCGGTGCTTGCAGAAGACGGGATTCACCAGGCAATCAATGATTACCGGATAAAACAAGGACTTTCACCCTGGGAAGAAAAGGCCGGGCACGCCCACGGTCATGATGATGAATCCGGCGAATAACCAATTTTTGATACCACTTTTCATCCTGGAAAGTCAGTAATTGCAAGGGTAAAGTTGTCGGGTGTCCCTGACAAATTAACGGTGACATCAGTCACCAATATTCTGATCCCGAAGATTTCCCCGGACCATGGAGAAGAATATCCCCAGAATACAGAGCACGGAGAATAACTGAAACCCGATACTCATAGCACTCATAAGTTGTCCGGATACCTCCGGAGTAATCTCTACTTTTCCAACGACAACGGCGATTATCATCATCGCTATTCCCATCGAGAACATCTGGCCCAAAAGCCGCATCGTTCCAAGAGTTCCGGATGCAATCCCGTAATACCTTTTTTCTACCGAACTCATGATGGCATTAGTATTCGGAGACGAGAAGAGAGCATAACCAAGGCCAATAACAGCGAGAATTACCATCAAAACAATCATGGAAGTTTCCGGGGAGAGAAAACTGAGTGCTATCAGACCGACCGCTATTACCGCCATTCCTGCAGAGGATATTTTTCCAGGCTCAATCCGGTCTGACAAGCTTCCAGCATATGATGAAAAAGCAGCCTGCACCACCGGTTGTGCGACCAGGATGAACCCAGCCTCTAATGATCCAAATCCCCGGATATACTGAAGATAGAGACTTAAAAAGAACGTAATCGCAAAGGTAGAACCATAGTTGATGAGTGCGGCTAGATTGGAACAGGCAAAGACCCGGTTCTTACTGAATAACGAAAAATGAATCAAGGGATATTCTTCCCGATGGTCATGGAAAATGAATAATCCCATTATAATGAAACCAAGGGCCAGTGAGGCATATCCATGGATCTTTGGAAGCTCGGAAAATCCGATCATAATTGCGGTCAGACTGATACCATAAAGGAGGGCTCCTTTCAGGTCAAACCGTTCTCCGGCTGCATCTGCCCATTCTCCCCGGAGAAACAGCGATATCATGGCAATGATACAAAGACCTATGGGAATATTGATAAGAAAGATGCTACGCCATCCAAACTCCGATACCAGGATACCTCCAAGAAATGGTCCGGCTGAAAGCCCAAGATAGACGGATGTTGTGTAGATTCCAAGCACTTTCCCTCGTTTCATGGGATTCGTAACCGAGGTCAGGATGGCAACTGCGGTTCCGTAGATCATGGCTGCACCGATTCCCTGTAATAACCGTGAGGAGAGGAGCATCTCTGAAGAAACCGAGAGGATCATAAGTCCGGATGCAATGGTAAAAACAGTAATTCCGATGTGAAGAACCTTTTTTCTCCCAAATATGTCACCAATTTTTCCAAAAGGAACCAGAAATGCTGCAGAGGCCAGCAGGTAGATACTATTCAGCCAGCTCAGTGACACCGCATCAAGAGAAAATTCATCGGCGATGGAAGGCAGGGCAATATTAACCGCTGAAATATCAAAGGGAGTAAGAAAACCACAAAAAAGTGCGATGATTAAAGTATACAGAGGGATATCCGGCCGCTTCATGAAGGGATGTAAATATCACCCGGCATGCTATGAAGGTTGTGAAATTATCCCGGAGTTTTTGCCTTGTGGTTTTACAGAACACGGACCCTTCCGTATTGGTTGACATCATCTCCGGTAACTGTCGCCATATGATCAAACAGGCGATATTTAAAGGAACCCGGACCAGCAGCATCAGCAGCAGCCCGTTCTCCGGCGATTCCAAATGCAGTGATTCCGGCGGCTGATGACCGGAGATAATCAGAAAAGACTGCAGCACATGCCCCGATAATAGATGCCGCCATACATCCGGTTCCGGATAACCGACCCATGAAAGGATGACCATTTTCACACTGCATAATACAGTTCCCATCGCTGACAACATCGATAACCCCGCTCATTACAACGGTGCTGCCAAGCCTTTCCGCAAGTATCCGGGTAATTTCCACCGGATCCCCGGACATTCCGCCTGAGTCAACTCCCCGGACCTCTGCCTGTATTCCGGCAAGGGTTCCGATTTCTCCGGCATTTCCCTTAAGTACCGAAATTGGTAACTCCTGTATCATTCGCTGGGCGGTTTTGGTCCGAAAACTTGTAGCACCCGCACCGACCGGATCCAGGATGATAGGGAGACCCAGTTTTCCGGCAGCTTTTCCGGCAAGAAACATCCGGGTTATCTGCTGGCTGTCAAGAGTCCCGATGTTCAGGACAAGGGCTCCGGCCATAGATACCATCTCTTCAACCTCTTCCTCAGCATGGGCCATAACCGGAGAAGCACCGATGCAGAGAGTGATATTTGCACAATCGTTTACCGTGACGTAATTTGTAATATGATGAACGAGTGGGGTTTTTTCCCTTACAGAACTGATGAATTTTCCAAGCATTTCCATAGTATCCTCATCTCTTCTCACGAAAATGTTAAAAAACCATTCGGCACTGGTCCTTGAATATTCCCTGAAGAAGTCCAATGATATAAACATATTCGGATCAATCACCTAAACTCATATGCATTTTCAATAGTGATGCAGGAAGAAATGAAAGAATGAATCACCCAAAAATCCATTTCATCGCTTTATGCGCCATTTTAACCATATTCTGTATAGTCATTGTATCAACAGCCGGAGCTTCAGAGCAGGGTATCGTAGTAATCACTTACTCGTTCGACGGAAAAGAAATAGTCAGTGAGACTGAAATTTCATTTGAAGAGATTAATAGTACCATGACTTCCGTTGGAGATCCGGGAGGCGTAGAACTCTCATTCCAGGGGCCTACCTTCAAACCGGATAATCTCTGGGATGAGGACGCAACACTCAATGTTGACAATTTAAAAACACGCGTTATCGGAGTTCCGGTACGTGAGATTCTCGAGTATGCAGGGATTTCAGAAGATATTGAAAACATTACCTTTGTTGCTGATGATGGGTTTTCAAAGAAACTACCGGTAGAAAATGTATTCTCGGTTCCAGATGATCAGGGAGAAGTAATACTGGCATACTGGAATGCAGATGAAGGACTGCTTCCGGAGGAGAGTGGATATCGCATCTACTTTAACGCCCCTGACGGTCTTTATAGTAACACGGACATGAAAAATACTCTGCCTGAAGAATACTGGCACTTTTTCATGAATACCGCCGATAATACTGCATATCCCTCTGCCAAGGGACTGTCTGTTGCAAAAGTAGTAGAAATACACGTGCAGTTGTCAGAGTAGAATACAACTCTCGTTTTCATTTTTCAAAAATGTGAAGGGTTATCCCTAAATTGGATAAGGCATTCCCAAGACATCACTATTATCACCAGTCAGTTCGGCAATAAATACCCTCGCTTCTTCCGGATGCTCTGCTAATGCCGGGATACAGACAGCATATACAATAGGAGCACCAATACGGGTCAGATCAATTGTTGAAAACCTTTTAAAATTTAAATCTACAACTGCAGATTTGTAATTATCAGCATATGAGGTGTTCCCAAGGTTGATAGCATCAGGAAGACTGATATATTTAAGATTCTCCCCCTCCGCTACACACCGGTACTCAAGAGCATAATCTATCCCACCGGTTTGAAGGAGTGATAACAGAAAGATACTGCCGTCCCGGATAGTGACTTTCCGCGAGGAGGGTTTCATTACATCCGGCAAAAGAATCTGTGTTACCAATTCATCCATTCGGACAGGAATACCGGGTGAAAATTGTCCGGTGTAGATGGTGTCCAGTATATCAGTCCGGTTATAAAACCGGTCAGCAAGTGCAAGAACCATAATTGCCCGGTAACCTGAAGCATCAAGAACCGGGTTTGCACAACCGAACCTGACATCAGGTTTCATCAGAATTTCATACCAGTTTTCAGTACTTATTTCACCGGCATACGCACTCTTGTTCGTGTATGCCAGGACCATTTCTGTCCGGCCAAACAATTCATGAGAATCGGTCCAGTTTTTTTCCGACTTTGGCATTGGTCTGTACATCAGTATGGGGATCAGGGAGTCATCCGCAACTGCGACTATGTCAAACTGCCGGTTGAGATCAGTAACCTGCCTGATACACTGGATGCTTCCATGACCCTCCACAAGAACATCAGTTTCCGGATATTTCTCTTCAAATCGTTTTTCAATCTGCTCGAAAGGGAGAAGGAGACTTCCGGCTGCTAATACCCGAACCTGAGTTTTTTCTTCTCTCTCATCGGTGCATCCGGAAAAAAATAGAAAAATGATGAGACAGATGCAGAGTATACTTCCTAACGATGTAACTCCAGCTTTGAAACCCATTTCACCCACCCGCTTCCTTCTGTTATTACTCCAGGGTTTTCTGAGAGGAGAGCAAACCTGACCGGCCCTCCATCTTCTTCAGAAAGAGGTTTCCCATCAAGTTCGTACATCAAGACCGGAGTAATAATCTGATTCTCTGTTTCACTTAGATTTTCATCAAAGGTGATGTATCCTTCTCCTTTTAACTGAATATTATCTAGCACCCAGAGATACTCATCCGAACCATACAGATACAGACGACTGGTTTCATTCAATTCGCCCATGGGCCCGATGATATCAGACAATAAAGCTCCAGTCCCGATATAAGGGCCATACCGTATTCCTGTAGTTGAGACAAGGTAGGCATGCCCGGTATAGGAAGGCATTTTTCGGATATCAGAGAGACTCATGTGTTGAGTATTTCCATCCCATTCAAGAGTAAGATTCCAGTTTTCATCTCCGGTATTCTCATCGGTATCGTCTGTAATGCATCCAGACATAAAAAGAGAAAGCACAATAAGAGAGACTGCCAGCCATCCTGTCTTCTGATTCATTAAACCCTCCGGCTCATATAAAAAGCAGTTATTCCGACTAAACCTGAAACAAGGAGTGAAAAAACTGATAAACCCGATGCAGGTGTCTTTGTTGGTTCCGGAATACTTTTTATCGGGGCACTTGGATCTCCGGTATATCCACCACGGTAAATACGCACCTCATCAACCCATTTTGATGACAATCCGCTTGTTGAAGGATAAAGACCAGAATAAAAATACTGGGCTTTTGCAGGAAGCGTAATATTCATATCAGTATTACCAAATACGTGTTTTCCGGTTTTTGGGTTTTCTGATGCACATATCATAAGACGCATACCAGTGAAGTATTCAGGAACATAACCCGTCCCCTGACGTTCTCCAGCCCCACTTTCTGCTCCGTTATACCAGGCAATTGTCAGCGGACCGGCAAGATCAGGTGGAGATATGAGAAAATCAGGAGTGAACTGAATATGGTATCCGTCTGATGCCTTAATCATCACTTCATCTCCTGTTGCAAGTCCACCGGCAAGATTGCAGATATCCACCACTGCCGTTCCTTTTATCGCTCCCATATCACGAAGATTCACTGTCTCATTGGGATCCCAGGGGTCTCCCTTGAAAACCGGGCCCTGATGATAATAATGTGTTGTTCCGTCACCAATCACGGGAAGATTCTGTTCCATCCACTGATAATCAAGCACTCGTTCAAAAGCAGTAGTGTTATTTTCAATTACCTGTATGGTCAGAGATGTTGTAGGGGCCCCAAAGGCAGGAGAAACCAGATTCAGTAGCAGGAAAAATGTCATCACAAGAAATGAGACTTCATGAATCCGGAAAGGGCTTTTTCCCCGCTTTTTTGTCTTAAAACTCATATCGACACCTAAATTTAGAGATTTTTTATTCCACAAATTTTCCACCATCAATTATGATTCTGCGATTGCCCAGTACTTCTGCTTCATTCCGGTCATGGGTTACATGAATTATGGTCAGATCCCCCCGATCATGGAGAGAACACAAATCATTCCAAAGTGATCTCCGGGTCTCATGATCAAGGGCGCTGGCAGGCTCATCAAGCAATAACAGCTTCGGGTTTACCACAAGTGCCCGTGCAATAGCAACCCGTTGTTTTTCCCCGCCTGAAAGTTGTGCCGGAGAACGATCAAGCAGAGAGTCAATCCCCAGCATTCGGGCATAATCTGAAACAATACTATGAATTTCAGGATTATTCCTGAGCTTAAGACCATATCCGATATTTTCCCGGGCAGTCATATGAGGGAAGAGGGAATAATCCTGGAATACAATAGAAATTCCTCTTTTTTCCGGAGGAAGAGAAGTTATATCAGCCCCATCCAGAATGATTGATCCGGATTCTGGTTTAAAAAACCCGGCAATTGTTTCAAGGAATACTGTTTTTCCAGAACCTGATCGACCGGTTATCACTACCCAATCATTATCTGAAACATCCAGGTTTTTCACTGGTAGTTCAAAACTACCGACCCTGACCAGAAGGTCTCTTATTCTTATCATCTGACCTCCGATAGCAGTCGTCCGCCCAATATCCGGATAAACACAAAAAGAAGGAGAGAAAAGACTACCATGACAAATGCAACCGCCGTTGCAGCATAGAGTCCTCCGGTATTAAACCGCTGATAAATCAGAGTTGAAATAATCATCGGGTGATAAGCAATCATCACAACTGCAGCAAACTCACTGACTCCCCTCCCCCAGGCCATGAGCCCTCCGGTAAGAATGTGACGAGTGGTCAGCGGAAGTGAAATCTGAACAAACGCTCTCCCAGGTGTTGCCCCAAGTGAGCGTGCTACCTGTTCCAGTCTGACCGGAACCCGACTGAATCCCTCGCGGACGGTATTAACGTAATACGGGACTGAAACAAAGAGCATTGCAATAATTATGCCTGCAATAGTCTCCTCAAACCTGATACCAACCAGCGATCCTGGCAGACCTAAAAGTCCCTGTCTCATACACAGGAGATACACAATAATGCCTGCAACGGTATGTGGAATGACAAGAGGAAGATCAATCAGGCCTTCTACCACGGATTTTAAAGGAAACTTCTGTCTTGAAAGGAGATAGGCCAGGGGGGTACCAATTGCGAATAATATCAGAGTAGAACAGGCAGCAGCGGTAAAGGTCAGGAGAATCGAATCAATAACAGAAGGATCCAAAATCGCATCAATAAATGTTTCCGGATCTGCAACCTGAAGCCCGGTCAGTACCAGAAGACCAAGAATGATGAGCAAAACCGGAAGAGATCCGGCAAAAATACAAACTGAAGTAAAAAGATCAGGACGATTCATAAAAAAACAGAGGATTTGAATTTTTCATTTCACTTCCCCGTCAGATACTGATTCGTATGCGAAATCAGACATCACCCATTTATTGCAGGGATTTGAGTTCTATCTTCTCTACAGCCATAACCGGATCAGAGACACCAGATCCGGTGAGAACGAGTGGCCAGGATGCATCGTCCTTTGGAATCAGTATATCGTCCCGGATAGAGGCGAGGATATAATCGCCGGAACGTTTCACATCAGCACTCTCAAGGGTGATTGATGTACCATCTGTTCCGGTAATGACAATCTGATATCCGCTATCTGCAAGAGACTCATTGTATGCATTATTCGAATGTTGATCGGCATCATCTACAAATCCACAGAGGAACCAGAGAGGCATACCTTTCCAGGTTTTTCCATCAGAATCGGTATATGTTGCCACATGGTTAGAGCCAAACTGGCAGACGAGAGCTGAATCGAAATAGCCACTGGAAATATCAGTTTTCACCCCACCGATCTGTGTCCCATCAAGAATAAGTCCCCATTCCGATTCCGGCTCTGAATAAACCTCAATAGTCTCAATATATTTTGCTGCAAGGCCACCAGCTGAAGGGTACTGGACTCCGCTTTCCCAGTAATAGTGCCAGTGGTTAGAGTCCATGGTCTCATGCATATCCCAGTTTGAAAAGACCTGGTCATCTCCACCGGTGAAGAATAACTGGTACCCTTCTTTAAAGTCAGGGACTACCTTGTCACCTTTTGCGAAGGCCAGAAATGGATCTCCGGCAAGGTCAAGTGCAGCAGGATTGGGATATACAGAGGGATACCCTAGTTTTGTTTCATACCCATCCGAAGCAACCAGTTTTACCAATGTTCCCGGTTCCATCCCACCAACTAGGTTTACCAGGTCGCGAAGGAGAGTTCCTTTTACTGCGGATTCAATCTTGAAACCATTCGAAAATGACTGGTTACTATTCCAAAGATCTTCAGGATTATTCGTAATCCCTTCATATTTATAGGTGGTTTTTCCATCACCAATAACTTCTAGATTATCCTCCATCCATTGATAATCAACCGTTGTCTCGTTGATGATGGTTTTTCCATCCGTTTCGTACTTCACGATATGTATCTGTGGAATTTCTTTTTGTTCAGATTGCTCGGTACTATCTGAACCGGATTTTTCAGAGAAAACGGGCAATCCGATTAATTCTATTTCGACAATATTACCAACAGAATTACCACCGGTGATGGTAGGCCCGACAAGTTTCAATGGATATGAAGGTTTTTCTCCATCTGCTGCGAGAGGTTCTCCATTCATATTGTTGGCGATGATAATTTCATCAGAAGTTGTAAGATCCTTCGTTGAAAATTCTCTCGAATATCCGTCTCCGGCTTTTACAACGACCACATACCCGGATTCGAAAGCAGCATCATTAAATCCTTCAGAGCCATGAGACACTTCATCATCTACCCATCCAAGCAGTCTCCAGAGGGGAATCCCGGTGTACTCATTCCCGTCTTCATCAGTAAAGGAGCCTTTATGGCAGGATGCTGATTCTTCAAAGAAGGTCTGGTTGATTTCATCAGAAATGGCTCCGGTAAGGCTGATAGACCATTCATCTGCATCAATCTGCAAAGAATTTCCTTCCTCAATTTGATCTCCGGCAGATACTAAACCTTGATCCTGATTATCCGGTAGATCTTGAACCAAACCAGAATTCTCATCGCTGAATAATACTGAAGCTTCTGCATTATCGGCACTTACGGGTTTCTCCCCATAGAAAAATGAAACCTCATCACCTGGAGAAAGAACTTTAATATTCAGTCCGTCTGTTTCCGGACTCCCGTAATCATCAAGGGTTGCTCCATTTACAACACAAACCCAGGTTTTTCCCTGGGCTTTGTCATATTCAAAAGAGCCGATTGCATCAAGCATCAATATTCCGTTTTTTTCAAAGGATTTGTCCGTGATCTTCAATGGAAGATCAACTACTGTTGCCAAAGCTCCAAGAGGGGTGTTGGCAGGGATTTCATATGATTCATCCGAAACATATGATGAAATTTCAACAGTATTATCAGACAATGACAACGGACCTTCAAATAGAATTTCACCAGACCCCATAACAGGTCCAACCATCAGAAGGAGGATTACCAGGACAAAGCCCAGGTAAACCTGATTTTTATTTATTCCTACTTTCATCCAATTCACCGATCGTGGCATCTAATCCAAAAAGATGCAGAAATAAGATCACTAGTTCTAAAAAAGAAATTTCCGATTTGATTTCATAAATCAAATGATATATCACCTGATTTCAGGAATACCTGTCATACCTGTATTAACCTATTAGTCATGGAGAAGAAATCATACCATAGTCTATGGTCAATCATACTTTTTCAACCGAAATGAAAGATCCTGGATATGAAATTTTCATCGCAATTGTATCCATCATCTCCATTTTTAACCTGGGAATACTCTGGATTCCAGGACTTGATGAAGATACCCACTCTCTCATTCTCATCATGAATACCGGACTTACCGCAATTTTCCTATTGGATTTTATTTTCCGGATTATTACGGCAAGGTCAAAGAAACAGTATTTTATTCAGAACTGGGGTTGGGCAGATCTTCTTGCATGTGTTCCGGTTATGAGATTTTTGAGGCTTTTCAGGATTTTTAAAGCATACCGGATTATACACAACCTTGGATTACATAATATCAGACGACATCTTTTAGAAAACCGTGCTGAAACAGCCATTTACATCCTTGTTCTGATGGTGTTTCTCATTATTGAATTTGGATCGTTTTTCATTCTCCTGGCTGAAAGAGGAGCAGAAGATGCGAATATTATCAATGCAACTGATGCCATCTGGTGGGTCTATGTAACAATTACAACCGTAGGATATGGGGATCATTACCCGGTGACCAATGCAGGAAAAGCCATTGGGATCCTGGTTATGACAACCGGCGTAGGGATATTTGCCACATTTGCCGGATACATTGCAAATAAACTTCTTTCATCGAAAAAAGAAGAGGAACCAATTGTTCAGGCTGATCGAGAGATATTAGAAAAACTTGATCTGCTCAAGGCAACCATTGAGAGACAGGAAGCAGGATATTCTGATATCACGTTGCGTTTACAACAGATTGAACAATACCTAACGCAAAATACCAGAAAATAAAAAAAAACCATCACCGTTTTTCATCTGCCTGTACCTTTTTACCCCACAACCCCTATTATTCAGTGAAATGCACGAGCCGGCTGTGAAAAAAACTCTTTATTGGTGTGAACACTGCAATATTCCACTCATCGCACGGAGTTGTAGTTGCGGGGGAGAGGGAAAAACCATCCCTCTTCTTCAGCCATACGACCTCCGGCCAGCTCTTTCTGCAGACCGGAATCTCATCTACGAATTAATTGCATCACAGTTTGGAGAGATCCCTCTTCCAAAAGTCATCCTCCTCAATAAAACCGGAGGATATGACCGGGCAGAACTGGTCATTATAAACGGAGAAAGGTTTGGATGGCTTACCTTTGATCCGGTTACCAGAAAATTTTCCCTGGATATCACTCCCGAAGCCCTCCCTTTTCTCCTGACCCACATCAAGAGAGGGATTGTAGATCTTACCAGAATAGTTGACCTGAAATCCGAAAAGGGGAGGATAGGCGGGAAGAGATTCAAATTATCAGAGCCTCTCTCTGACGGAACGGTAATTATCACCGCAAATGGAAAATATGGGACCGGAGTTGTAAAAGAAGGATATATCCGGGTTAAAGAACTCCTTCAGGTAACTCCCCGGACATATCCTGACCCTGACTGGGAGGCCGTGATTGCACAGAATCAGTATCATCTGAAAAACCTTGAAAGAAATGCAATCCGGACCATAAAGAGTCATATCAATGACCGGCCGACTGCAAATGTATCGTTTTCAGGGGGAAAAGACAGTACTGCAATACTTCATCTGGCAAAAAAAGCAGGAGTTACAAAATCCTTTTTTATCGATACCGGACTTGAATTTCCCGAGACTATCCGGTTTATTGAGGAACAGGGGGCTGAAATTATTCGGAAAGGCGGTGATTTTTTTCAGGCAGCGGAGAAAGCAGGTCCACCGGGCAAAGACAACCGGTGGTGTTGTAAACTGCTTAAACTCCATCCCCTGAAGATATATCTTGCTGATGTCGGACCATGCGTCACTATTCAGGGGAACCGCTGGTATGAATCCTGGAACCGGGCCGGTCTTGATGAAACCAGCCAGAACCCGGCAAATCCCCTTCAACTGAATATCTCACCCATCAGAAGTTGGAGAGCATTCGAAGTCTTCCTCTACCTCTGGTGGAAAAAAATCCCGATGAACCCCCTCTATGAAAGAGGAATTGAGCGGATAGGCTGTTACCTCTGTCCGGCTATGCTGGAAAGTGAATACGAGGGAATTAAAAAAACCCATCCGGAGATGACTGATAGGTGGGATGATTTCCTGGATAAATGGGCAGAGAAAAAACAGATGCCTGATGCATACACCGACTGGGGGCTCTGGCGATGGCGGGCTCTTCCTCCCAAGATGCGGGAATTATGTAGGAATATGGGAGTCCTGGTACATGATGACTTTACCCTTGCAAAGGGGACGCGAACAAAAAAGAAACAAGAACAGGTTTCTGCTCAAAATATCCCTACAAGAGAGCCTCTACAAATAGAGCAGGATATTTTCAGGGATATTAAGCACGATTTTCCGATTCTTGGTGATGTCATCTACCTTGATAATGCCGCTACTAGTTGCTCACCTGAACCGGTTGTCCAGGCATTGGTGGAATTCGAACATCAGTACAGGTCCAATGTAGGGAGGGGAGTTCACCGGCTAACCCGGATAGCAACCCAGCGGTACTGGCATGCCCATGAGAAGGTTTCGAAATTCATCGGGGGAACAGCAGGTATCACAGTTTTTACTAAAAATACCACCGAAGCAATTAATATGGTTGCCTATGGTCTTTCCTGGAGTCCGGGTGACAGGATTGTTACAACGATACTCGAACATCATTCAAACTTCCTTCCCTGGAAGGCTCTTGAAAAACTGGGCGTTATCGTTGAAGTAATTGGCATTACTCCGGACTTTATGCTGGACATGGAAGCGTTCAGGAATGCCCTCGTAACTCCGGTAAAATTGGTCGCAATTACTCATGCATCAAATGTACTTGGAACACTTCTTCCAGTAGAAGAGATAGCAGACATTTGCAGAAAATGCGGGACATTACTCCTTGTGGACGGAGCACAGGGAGCTCCTCATATTCCGGTTGATGTGGCAAAAATAGGATGTGACTTTTACTGTTTTTCCGGGCATAAAATGCTCGGGCCTACCGGAACCGGTGTTCTCTGGATGAGAGATCCAATCCTGAAACCAATGATGATGGGGGGAGGTATGGTTGAATCGGTTACAGAAAAGGATATCACCGTGCTTGAGGGCTATGAGCAGTATGAAGCAGGAACCCCGAATATTTCCGGGGGAATAGCTCTTGGCATTGCAATTGATTATCTTCGGAAAATCGGCATGGAAAAGATCCATGACCATGAATCAACCCTTACCACCCATCTCATCAGCATCCTGAAAACTCTGGACAGAATAACGGTATTTGCGCCTCCTCTTCCAGAAAACCGTATAGGTGTTGTATCATTCACGGTTGAAGGAATGCACCCTCATGAAATGGCTCAGCAGCTTGATGAACATGACATCCTTGTCAGGTCTGGACTCCATTGTTGTCATCCCTTAATGTATGCTCTTGGTCTTCCGAACGGAACCGTAAGAGTAAGCCTTGGTATTTATACAACAATAGATGACATTGACCTCTTTATCGCAACTTTAAAAGAGATTATTGCCAAATAATCAGCGGATTATTCGTTCCGGATGAGCATATATCACCAGGGAATCATTTTGGAGACTGGCAATACATATTCCGTTTTTCTGTCCAATCTCCTGTGCCAGTTTAGTTAGGTGGCTGGCTGTAAGAATGAGGGGAATTCCAACTATCAGGCATTTTCTCACAATTTCAGAGGTAATGATGACTGTACTCATACACCAGGTCGTGGAAAAATTGATTGATCCCATAAGAGCAGCACCGATTATCCGGTCAGTCACCTGTTCATCACCGATATCAGACCGCTGATAAAGAACCTCCGGCCCCAAAAAGAGAGATGAAATTGACGGGCTATTGGAACTTGCACGATTGAACGCATTGAATCCGGATATTCCTGTTTTCAGATCCTCTACACTGACAGAAAAATCAGATGAAATCACCGGTAGTTTTCCGGGGTCAACATATGAAACTGCTCCTCCACACCCGGAGAGGATTGTTTTTTTCGGACCCGGACTTGTGAAGATGTTTGTTGTAAGAACACTAATCCGGTTTTTTTCAGGTCTTATAGACTCTATCTCTTCAATTTTTGAGATGTATTGCTCGGTGAACAAGAACCCTGTGAAATATTCTTCCTGATTTCCGGGCGCTAAAAGGATAGTAGAGACATGTTTTCCATTGATGAAAATTGCTGTCGGAACCTCATCATAGAGCTCCCTCTGAAGATCTGATGGCGTGCCTGTTTTTTCAGGTGATGAAAGACTGATGATATCCATTATCATAGTATCATTCTATCAGAGGAATAAAAAGTCAGTGCATGTGCAGGAATTTTATTTCAATGACAGGATATAAACCGAAACAATTACTATCTGAGTATATGACACATTCTCGTTCGCTAGGATATTTTAATCCAGTATTTTTTCTGACACTCTGCATCACATTCATCGCCATTATTTCTCCGGTGTCGGGAGATAATTCGGAGATTTATATTGCAAGTATCAACCTTCCATCTGATAGTACGATCGTGAGTCCGGGCATGAATATCTCCCCGATAATAACTGTAGTTAACCGGGATATCAAACCCGGACAGGCAGAATCATTAAAGTTTACCGGATCACTCGGCCCGAGGACTCTTATTACCACAAATGCTGAATGGCCGGTTCCGGCAAAAGGGGAAGAAAGAACCTATACGATACCATTTACCATCCCTTCCCTTCAACCTGGTGTTTATTCACTTGAAATAGGGCTCATCCTGGATGATCAAGAGAGCAGTAATGGAGTAATCAGCACAATGAAAGCAAAGACAAATATTCAGGTGACACATCCGAAACCAGGTTCAGCCATCAGTGATTGTGGATGTTCTTAGAGAAAAGGAAGATCAGAATATCTTTTTTCTCAAGTAAAATACAACCCCAAATCCTATCAGAGTCAAAATATAAAATTCAGGTCTTGAAAAAAGCACTGAAAGATTATCTGATGTTTCAGTACTGTCATGAGGAACCTGTTTCTTCAACTGATTCAGGAACCTGCTTTGAGGTGGCGTTAGTGAGATTTCCGGAATAGAGTTTAGAATATCTTTCGCGTCCGGATATCGCCCCTGTTGTATCCGGAGTTTTGCAAGACTCAGTGAAGTATCAACATCCCCGGGTAATAAAGATAATGAATCAAGGTATGCCTTCTCCGCGGATGGAAGATCACCGACCATGGAATAGAGATCTCCCTTCCGGATGAGGTTTTGTGGATTTCTTGAAGCAGGACTCATATTTTCCAGTTCTTTTGCTGCCTCAAGTGATTGATTCAGGTTGGAAAATGCCTCACTTCGCTTTTGAAACAATTCATCGCGGAGAGTTTGGTTAGATTCATGCTCAAGAGTACGATTCCATGCAGATAATGCAGAAATTAAGTCTCCTTTTTTTGCATGTGCTTCTCCTTCTTTATCAGAATAATCCGGGTTATCAGGATCCAATTTTTCAGCCATTTTGTAGAACTGAAGGGCTTTATCCCACTCAGATCTATCAAAAGAATAGTCCCCCTGTTTTTCATAACTCTCTGCAGGATTTTGATTATTATCTGGTGAGATGCTATTAGAAGGACTTAAACTGACATCATGGCTTATCGGATCTCCATGGCCGCTTATAAATTCAGGAACCGGATCCTCAACTGATGGAGAGGAGTATGTATTTCCTGCATGGTGACCGTTGAAACCTGCATTTTTGACCGTGTTTTCTTCCAATGGAACCTGACAGGAACCGGGATTTTGTAGACATCTTCCGGTTTTAAATGCTATATCTGCTTCATCCTGTCTGCCCAAATCTGATAGTACTTCTCCTTTCCATAACCACCCATTTGGCCACAATGGATCTTTTTGAACTATTAACTCAAAAATCTGAAGTGAATACTCAAGATCTCCAGAATTATATGCTACAACTCCTTCAGTAAGGCTAACCTCAGAATCACTTTGGATAACTCCGGATGCAATCCCGGACAATAAAATAATAATAAACACCATCAGACTGATCTGATAGATAATCGGCCATCTTCCGGATTTATGCATCACGGTAAGAAACCTTTTCTTGTTTTTGAGAAAAATGCGCATATAAAAGATCAAGTTCCTGCATCAGGTCATCAATCTCTCCATATCTCTGATTTTTATCAGGAGACATGCAATTAGAGATGAGGGTATCAAATTTTGAATACCCTGCTTTATGATCCGATGGTAATGTTGCAAGAGGATTTGTAACTGAAGGCATAAGACCAGTAATAAGGTAATAAAAAATGGCCCCTACCTGATAAATATCTGTTTTTTTCCCAGGATTCCCATAATTGTCAGGATCAGACTGTTCCGGAGCTGCAATCCAGCACTTATCAGGGATACGGGACTGAATCAAAACAGAAGTATCAAACCCGGAAATTTTCGGATTCAATCCTTTATCAAGGAGGATTACAGAAGGCTCTAGTAAATAATGCCTAACTCCCTGACGATGAGTATAGGCAATACCGTGGGCAAGACCCCGGACAATCCGTAAGGCAGCAGACGGAGGAATCGGCACCTTTAGATCTGCAAGAGTATACACCCGTCTTTTTTTCTGAATCGCTCCGGAAGGCAGATCAAATTCCAAAAAATAGACCGGATCACGTTCCCAATACTTTATTTGCAGAATATTCTGATGCTTTAGTGACCTCCATGCCTGAATTTGCAACTCTACACTTGAAATGGGGACATTGCCAGGATTAAGGATACGAAGAGCTACAGATTCTGAATCTGAAGATTTTATAGCGTGATAAATTGTTCCCATCCGGTCAGTACTAACGAGTGATACTGGTTGATACAGGGAAAGTAATGAATCAGGGAATTCTGAAAAAGTGGGGATAGCAGACTTATTACTACCAGTGACATCAATAGAAGGAGATTGATTTTTTATAATGGTCGCAGTTTTCGAATCATTATCAGAAACAGAAGATTTTAAAGTGCCTCCGTTATTAGTGTCGGATAATTTTTTCTCTACCAGATTTTTGTACCTCTGAAGTACCGGATCAGAATCACCATCCTCTATTCTCTGTTTAAACCATTCCAGTGACTCTGTGAACTGACGAGAAAAGTAGAGATAAATTCCCTTATTATATGGAATCCTGACAGGAATAATAAGAGATGACCTCTCTTTAAAAGAGAGAGATATTTTTCTGAAAATTGATGATGCATCGTTATCAGGATCCTCCATTTCCAGTTCGACAGGCTCCTCTTCTCCTGCTTTAATCGTAGTGGTATCTGCAGTCAGATCAAAGAGGTTTTTATTGTTTATTTTTATAACTGCAATTATTTTGTCATTTTTTTGGTAAAATTTATCAAATATCCAGGATAAATCAGGCACTTTGGAGAGGATGCGATATTGGAAATGAACAACCCGGTTTTTCTCTTTTCCATCATCACCGGTGAATGTGAAATCAATTTCAGTGGCATTATCTCCAGGATCATCATCCATTAACTCCCGGATTAGGATCCTGAATTCCCCTGGAGGAATAGAAAGATTATCTATGATTATTTCCTTTAATCCTTTATTGAAAACCTTGACTTTGAGAATTTTTTTCTCTCCCTGATGAAACAAACCGGCTATTGGATCAAACTTAACCTCTTCTTTACTCATGTTTCTTTTCTTTACAATCGAAACATACCTTTTCCCTTTTTTTGAGATAGAAGGAGGTATTATTTGCGAAACTACATATTTCACCCGCTTAAGCCTCCCGGTCATAACTACAACAGCACATACACCTATAGCGGTAAGAGTCAGGACAAGTCCCAGGATAATAAAAAAATTCGAGAGAATGAGGGTCAGAACGGGGTCGGGGTTGTCAAGTAAAAAAGACTTTTTTGTTTCTATGGTTATGAATGATCTTTCAGGACTATAGGTAACTTCGATTATCGAATTCGGAAGGACCTGAACTTTTTGCTCCATAACACCTTCATTTCCATCAACCGTGATGGTATGATAACCAACAGAAATACCAGGGATTGTGAGTGGGGTAACCCCTACATGAGTCCCATCCAACGCAACAGGAAAATGTGAATCACCTCCGGATACCTGTATTGTGCCAGAATCACCTGTTTGTACAACGCCTTCACTGATCTCCACTGGGATTACAGTAAAATCGGAGACAGGAGTTGTTTTTCCTGAAGGAAGGATTTTTACAACAGCAAACTGAAGATCCACATGGCCAGGATTATATGCAGTTATCAAGAACGGAAATTGGTAACTCTGTCCGCTATGGACACGTGAACCTTTCTGAAGAGGACTGATGAGAGGATCAACATTGATAAGACTATTATCTCCTGAATACTGAACACCAAACTTTTCTACATCATATTCCCATGCAGTCATGCCAGAGTTTCGAAACTCAATCATAACCTGAATTTCCTGCCCTGTGATCAGGGTACGAGGAATAGTATCTGTACTGAACTCACCTCCATAGTAGGAAATACCAGGTATTCCTCCGGTAACATCAGAACATACTCCGGAGATTAAGACTGAAAAAATGAGCAGAAAAAAGAGAATCGGAGATAAATAAGACCATTCATTACTTCCGGTCATGACTCGTCTCCAGAAATCAACAAATCATCAGATTCATGCGGCAACTGATTCATTTCTCGGATATCGCGTAAAAAGATTTCAACAGAAGAATAGCGATCGCGTTTATACCGTGCAACAAGTTTCTGAAAACAATAATCATACCGGGCATAATGCATATCGATTGATGACAGACGAAGTTTATCATCTCCGGAATCGACATCAACCCCTTCAGGATTGATAATTTTCCCACTGACAAACCAGAACCATATGGCACCAAGTAAAAAAATATCGGTTCTTTTCCCGGGTTTTCCAAAAAATTCAGGATCTATTTGTTCAGGAGCACGAGCAAAAAATTCTTCTTTCCCACTTCCTCCGGCACCCCTGAGCGATTCCCGGATGAGACCAGATATTTTAGGCACCATCGGTTCATCAAGGAGAATGTGCTTAGGAGATAAATGATAGTGGCGAACACCCTGTTTGTGTAGATATAAAAGACCCTCTGAAATTTTCTCTAAAAGGGGAAACCAGATATCCTCAGGGAGAGGCACCGGGAGATCAAACAGATTCATCCTCTGTTTTCCGTCATAAAACCCTCCTGCAACATACTCCAGTTCAAGCATGACGATCGGTGAAAATTCTGCCCTGAACATCCGGAGTACATACGGATGCTTTAGTTGATAAAGCAGTGAAATTTCCGTATACAATGATGAACTAATTGTTTCTGTTGTTCGTGGAATTTTTAAAGCCCGTAATTCTCCGGTATCATTCCTTCTTACAAGAATAACCGTAGCAAAAGGATCATCTCCCAGCACCCGGATAGGAGTATATCGGTCAAGTAATTCATCCGGATACCCGGGAATTTTTTTCACTATTTCAGGTTCAGCCTTCTTTTTCTTTCGATTATTCGCTTCCCGTATCCTCTCTATTGCTTCAAGAATTTCTTCATTTGAGGGATCTGATTTCAGGATTTCTTCCAGCAATAAAGCGGCTTCTTCCTCCAATCCCCATTTTAAAAGGATTTGAGCCTGATTGATATTCGCTTCAACATTATCCGGGTCAGACTGCAACAAGGTCCTGAAATATTCATATGCTTTTTCTACAACTCCACGGGCAAGAAGGGCAACACCACGATTATAGGGTATTGAAATGTTCTTTAAGAATTCAGAACCGCTTATGAGTATTCGGAGAGGGAGAACGACCTCAGGTGCATCGTCTGTTGGTTCAGATAATTCGACGGGGAGTATCCCAAAACCACCAGCCCCGATATCCATATCCTCAACACGTATTCCGTTCTCTGAATGATTGGATATACCGATACTTGCAACAGCAGACCCTGGTTTTGCCTCAATGTCACGGACCTGAATATCTATATCAGGTAATGAGGAACTTTTATCCTTGCTTTTCTGTGCAGATGCTTTCTTTTTGTGAGAGATAGTCCCGTCCTTTCGCACAACGTTTCCGGATTTAATTGATTTACCTGGATCCTCCATTCGGGCGGAGTCCATCCCTCCTGATCCACCGGTTCCGGTTGATGAAATCCCCTCAATAAGTGGTTTTTTACTATGGACTTTTTCAAGGAGTTTTTTTTCCTGTTTTAATCTCTCGCTATCCCGATCTTCAGATTCATTATCTTTTTCTTCTTTCTTTTCCTGCTTTTCTTCAAGTCGCCTTCTTTTTCGGAGCCCATGTATTGCCACACCAGAACAAGCACAAATTATCAGAAGGATAATCAGGATTAGTGGAATATTTGCTTCGATATATCCAAGAAGCGTGCCATCTGAAACAGGTCCGGCCTTTTTTTTCTCAATGACCGGAGGGTTTTCATCACCCCGGATAAATAGCCGGGTCATCGTACCCCGTTCAACATCAGCCGGATAGGTTTTATCAAAGGATTGATTGGAAACGCGGATTTCATAACTACCAGGTTTGATATCTGCGATTATTGCAGGAATGTTACCAATTGTCTGAGAACCCATTGATACTTTCATATCAAGAATCGGACTCTCGACAAAAACAGATCCATTCACCGGTGAAGAAATTCCATCTGTTGGAACAATTACTACCCTTTTCACATAGGTTTCGGTAACTTTCTGATCACCTGTTCCGGACCGCATAACCACAGAAAATTTCAGATCATACGTCCCGGGAATACCAAGAGGAAGCAGTGTAAAACCGAATGTTGCCACTTTCCCCGGAGTGATGTTCATGCCTTTTGTTAACCCGACAAATGAAGGGATTGCCGTAATTTTTGAATAATCTCCTTCATATAACAGGCCAAACCGCCTCATCTCATCTTCCCAGCTCACAAGTCCGCTATTCCTGAACGAAACAAGAACCGGGTATGAATGACCGGGAAGTACCCGGTCAGGAATCGTGTCACTCACATATGAAGGACCAAAACCTGGAATACCAATATCCAGATCTGCCAACGCTCCGGCTATAAAAGGGGAAGTACAAATTAGGCATAACGCAAGAATTCGGGCATACATCCGGAATTACCAATAATCAATCTAGTAGGTGTGCCGCCTATATAAATGCGTGGATTAGGCCTTTCTGAAAGCATTCAAGTCAGATAATAATTCATCCATCAGGTCATATCGATCAGATTTCTTCAGGGATAACATTTTTAAGACGATTGGATCATAGACTGCCAGATTTTTCCGGATCTCAGAAGGAAGAACCAACTCTTCAGAGTGATCCTTAAAAGATCCGGGTTTTCCTGATGCCTTGAACGCTTCCGGACTATATGGGAGGTATCCGGTCAGGAGTTCATAAAAGATTACACCAAGCTGATAAATATCAGTTCTTCTACCAGGATTACCATATCGTTCTGAATTTTTTTGTTCGGGGGATATAAAAGCAGCATCTGCTTCACGAACATCAGAATCCTTGATGGAAAACCCAAGTTCATTCCTCCCCCTCGCAAATCCGGATACCTTTGCCCGGAGTTTGGGAGTCAGGAGAACATCTCCGGTCTGAAGGTGGTAATGCCGGACACCGATATCATGGGCATATTTGAGGCCCTCCGCAATATCATTTATAAGGGAGACTGCATAATGCTCCCGGATTGGTTTTGGGAGCCCGCACAATGAGGTATGGTGGTTCCCCTTGTACGTTATTCCCCCAAGGTACTCATTCTCAAGATAGGACATATCATCAAGAAATTCAGACCGAAACAGATGAACAATATTTGGATGACGAAGTGAGCGCCATACTGAAGTCTCCTTCTGTAGTATTTCGCTTCCTTCCTGTTTCATATTACCAATTTTTAAGGCCCTTACCGCTCCGGTATCTTTTTTCCGGACTTTATAGACACGGGCATATGAATCAGATCCGGCAATGCCCAGTGGTTCATACCGATCACGAAGAGCATGCGGAAACCCCCACATGCCTTCAATTTCTTTCCCTTCCTGGTCTGGATCATCCACATTGATATCCGGGTTTTCCTCATCGGTTTCAATGGGTTTCTGAATACCACCCCCTTCTTCCCGTCGTAAAGTCCGGTCACGCACTGCATTTTCTTTTCCCGTGCCTGAACCGGAAGTTTTTACAGACTTCTTCTGCTCCGATAATCCTCCAGGCCCGGTATTCGTTGTGCTGTCACCCGATGTACCCCCTTTTCCCTTTTCTTTTTCAGCCCTTCGAAATCTTCCTTTTCCATCCGGAGAGGAGGATACAAGAATAATCGGCCTTGTAAACCGCCGTATCGGGTGATTTTCAGGAATACGGGTGGTATTCATCATGAGGATTTGAAATCCCAGGAATAATACAACAATAGTAATAATAAGCAGAGGCAGGTTATCGATTACCCATCCAAGGGGGGTAAATTTTAGAAGCTTTTCAGTTTTTACGGAAGGTATCTCACCGGTTGTCAGATCAACAGTAACTCTGCTGACCGATCCGGCCTCTACCTGGACCTGGGTCCATTTTGTCGGGTAATCAGGATGGGTAATGGTAATTTCATATTTCGCAGGATTTAAATCAGGGAGCGTCAGGGGAGTTATTCCTTTCTCTTCCCCGCCCATCTGAACGGTTGCCTTTGAGGGATTAGAATCAACGATTATTGATCCGACATCTCCGGAAGAGACACCTTCCTTTGGTATTACGGTTATCTTTTTGGTAAACCCATTGGAGAAAGGAGTATACTTGTTATCTCCCTTCCGGGTAGACATGGAAAAACTGAGATCATACTCTCCCGGTTTTTCCGGCGGGGTGAGGGTGAAGGGAAAAGAAAAATCCTCCTGTGTTTCCACCTTAATATCAGATGGAATTTGAGAAAAAACAGGTTCAACTTCTATTGAAGATTGTAATCCCTGGTAAAGGAGCCCGAATTTTTCAACGCCCCATTCCCATGAGACCATACCGGCATTCCGATAGGTAATGGTTATCGGATATGTTGAACCTGCTTCAATGCTCGAAGGAATCGTATCTGAAACATACTCTCCCATGTAATATCCGACATTGGAGGAGGGATTGTCATACATTCCATTCACCGCTAAAACAGGAACGCCCTGAAAAAAAATGAAAATAAGACTGATTATTACAAATCTGACAAATTTTTCTCTGAAATAATCTGAACCTGGCATTCGTCCCTTCCAAAACCTAAGAAATGTATAAACAATTCTTGCACCTATGATTCAAAAATGCACGCATCAGAGTATCTCAGACCTGAAATAGAAACGATGAATTATCCGGATCTTGAAGCCCTGATTGACGAGCGGATCCGATATACAATAGACTATGCTGCAGAGCATTCACCTTTTTATAAAAAATATTTCCGGGAACACAACGTTACCCCGGGAGATATCAAAAGTCATGAAGACCTGCTTGAATTACCCGTTATAAACGGTCAGGTTATCAGGGAGAACCAACCCCCGGTAACGCAGGAATTTATGCTTAAAAGCCTTGACTGGAAAGATGTCTACACTATTCATGAAACCAGCGGGACCAGTGGTACGCCAAAGAGTTTTTTCCTCTCCTGGGATGACTGGAAACGATATGCAGAAAAATACGGACGAATATTTGTCTCACAAGGGTTTTCACCTGGAGACAAACTGATTATCTGTGCCAGTTATGGAATGAACGTCGGTGCCAACACCATGACCCTTGCAGCACGAGAAGTAGGAATGAGCATTATCCCAACCGGAAAATGCACCTTCCCGATACGTCTTATCCAATCATATAAACCAACCGGGATAGTTGGGAGTGTATTCAAATTTTTGCGCCTGGCGCGGAGAATGAAAACAGAAGGGATGGACCCTGCATCTTCAAGTCTGCAACGTCTCGTAATCGGAGGGGAGAGTTTTGCAGATGAATCAAGAAAATATGTACAGGAGCTCTATGATTGTGAAGTTTACAACAGTTATGGAAGCACTGAAGGAACTATGTGTGGAGAATGCAAAGCACTTGCCGGCCTTCATGTTCCGGAGGATATCGTTCATCTCGATATTCATGATCCAAGGCACCAGAGATTCCTTCCGGATGGGGAAGAGGGACATATCGTACTTACAACCCTCCTGAAACCTGGAGAAAAGTGTGGCTCGCTGCTCATCAATTATGATACTGATGACACAACAAAAGTAATCAGCAGAAGCAGGTGTTCCTGTGGTAGAACCCACATGAGGATAAAAAATCCATGGCGGGAAACAGAAACCATTCAGATCTTCGAGGTTCCGATTAACCGGATAGATATAGAACGTGCTGTATTCCAGCCAGAAAACCTTCCTTCCCTAACCGGCGAATATGAAGCATTTGTATATGGAGAAGAAGAGAACGAAATTACTCTCCGGATATCAGTCGAAGCCGAGGATAAGGATGCATGCAGCATTCACGATATTTCAGATACCATCATCAACTCAATATTAAAAAATAAGCCCAAACTCGCCGGAAGTTATGATGAAGGAGTATTTCAGATTCTGATCCACATAACCGGACCTGGAGGATTAGAATTACACCAGATACGAGGCAGACCTAAAAGATTAATTGATAGGAGATAACCCCTTATTCAGGGGTTTTTTATTGCATTTATTGCAGAAGAGACAATATTCCCCAATTGTTCAACGGTCCACATCTCAGTATCCAGCACCATTTGATAAGGAGTCAGAGAACAAATATCAATATTATAATATTTTTTATAGCGAAGTGCTTCACTTGCTTCACGTTCTTCAGTTGCCTTCATTGCCGCATCAAAGTCAGCAAATTGATCACGAGCAAGAATTCGTTTCACCCTGCATTCAAGCGAGGCTTTGAGCCATATTTTCAAATCTGCTTCAGGAATCATCCATCCGGATAATCTTGCTTCAGCAATAATATGAGGATTTGAGAGAACAATATCCCGTTGTCTTTCATCGATCAGCTTATCAACCGATGGATCTTCCTCACAGAAAGCACCAAATTCTGCAAGAGTATGCCCTCGCTCTTTTGCCATCTGCCTGAATACTTCTCCGGCGGATATGACATCCATCCGGTGAATTTCAGCAAGATGATAGGTGAGTGAGGTGGTTCCACTACCAGGAAGCCCGCTGATCGTAATGCGCATTACAGTCCCCCGATATCAAGGGCCTTCCTGATTACCTGGGAAAGTGTTATGGAACAAAGCATGTACCAGATGATCCAGGCAGGAGCCGGCCCAAGAATCAGGTCGGTCAGATGAACCAGACCAAAGAATGGCATATTGATCATGGCATCAAAATTATTGAGCCTAAATATGAGCCAGAAGAAGATGGGTAACGTTATGACCATAATGTACCCCATCGGCTTAAACTGGGCCTGACTCATCTCCATCTGGTCCTTCATCATTTTATCCCGCTTGGATTCCATCTTCTTAATCTTTTTCTCATCCTTTGAGAGCATCGCTTCCCGATATTCCTTTTGGAACTCTTTCATCCGGTTTTGCGTCTCTTTCATCTTCTTATAATTAATAGTATATTTCTGGATGATAGAAGAATAAAAACCGGTCATCGCAGAAAGGATGATAATAACAATATAAAATGGTATATGAAAAGAATCAACAAGAGGACCTAATACCACATTTAGTGATGTTCCTAAGGTATTCCTGACAGATTCAATACTCGCTATAAAAAGCAGCCCCATCGCCAGGATCAGGGGCATCATACTCATCGTTGTTGATTGAGATGCCATTATGTTACCTAAGGGTCTGGACCATATCTTCTACTGCTTTTTCAAGCAAAAAGTCCGGATTTTTGATATATCGAATCGTACATCCGGTAAACATCGCATATGCTGCTGCTACTGCACGGTTAAAATCCTGATGATCCTGAATATCCCTGTATCCTTCAATATCCCGAACTCGTGATGCGTCAGATAACCTGCGTTTCAGAATTTGATCAGAATCTGTCTCTACAAGAATTATTAGATCGGGTTTTAATTCTTTTAATACCCATTCAGGTAGTCCGGCAAGAAAACCGACAGGAGTCTTAACCGATGCATGAGTATCGATTATGACGTTCCCATCAATCCGGGCAATCGCCTGGGAAGCTAGTTGTTGAAGCCGTTTTTGAGTGTTTTTATCCAGTTTCCGCATTTCATCGCGGTCCTGAACCATATTCTCTTTTTGTGCAACTTCAAACATAAAGGTACCAAAATTAATACTCTGATATGGTACCCCTTCTTCCTCAAGCCGTCTGATTGACTCAGTAATGACCGAGGTCTTTCCGACCCCGGGCACTCCGGTAATAATGACTTTCTTCCCGGTCATATTGGAATCTCTTTTATTCTTTACCAAAGAATGTTCGCATGAACGGATACATTTCCATGATCTGTTCACTGGCGATCTGTTCATAGAGGCGGTATGTAATGGAAACAGTCAGTAAGAGACCGGTACCGGATACAGAACCGATCACACCAAAGAGATTGGCTACAACCGACATTAAACCGATAAATACCCCACCAATTATAGTTACACGGGGAATGTAACGGTCAAGCACTTTTTCAAGGACTGCCGGGTTTCGCCGGTAACCAGGAATGGACATTCCGGACATCTGAATCTGACGTGCAACCGCTTTTGAATCAAGTCCAGCGGTTTTAACCCAGAACAGGGCAAATATTGCACCACCGACGACCATGAAGACAGTATCAATTCCAAGACGAATGAGTACCTCCCATGGCATATGACCTCCGGTATACATCGGCATCCACCACATCCAGTCACTTGGACTGTTAATTGGGGCCAGATACCACATCAGACCACTTGTTGGACTCTGTCCGTCAAATGTCCCAAAGATCGTAATCCCGACATTATTTAGGAACAATCCAATCATCTGGAAATTTGCCTGCAAAACACGAACGAGAATCATTGGCAGAACACTTGCGTAAATCAGCTTTACCGGGAACCTCGCCCTGGCTCCCCGGACCTGAGTATGTGCAAGGGGAATCTCAACACGGGTGGATTCCACATACACAATAAGCAGGAATATTGCGACGGTAGTGATAAATGCGATCAAATCCGTTCCGAAGTACTGGATAAAGTTAGCTCCATCGAGCACAACGGCAAAAATCCGTGGGAAGAAACCGACAGGATATGCATCGTTTACAGGGGCCCAGTTAATAAAACCGTTAATAATTGCTTCGGATATACCTGCAATAATGAACAGCCCGACTCCTGAACCAATACCCCATTTGGTTACTACTTCATCCATCAGGAAGATGAGCACTCCACCGATACAGATCTGAACAAATATCAACAATGAAAGGATTGTGGCATTTCCTCCGAACAGTGCAGATGCTACTGCCTGGTCCGGCTGTAAAAATCCTCCGACAATCATCGGGAGAGCCTCTACCACGATCATGATGAAGATCATGAGTTTCTGCAGACCCATGTACTGAATCTGACCACGTATCTCAGATGTATCAATGTGAATGAGATCCGCACCCTTGAGGAGCTGAAGAACAATTGAGGCAGTAACAATCGGTCCAATTCCTAAGTGAACAATGGATCCGCTTGAACCTGCAAGAAGAGCACGGAAGTACTGGAACATATCCTGCGATTCGGCTGAAAGTCCAAATACAGGAATATTCGTGAGAATAAAATATACAATTAAAATTGCAGCTGTCCAGGCAAGTTTGTTCTTAAAATGAACATGGCCTTCTGGCGATTTGACAGATGGCATCTTAGCCAGAATCGGCTCCATCCGGTCGAGTATCTCACCCATTCAGAACCTCCCCAAAAATAAATCAGGAGAGCAGGGCCTGACCGCCCTTGGCCTCGATCTTCTGGATCGCGGACTGGGAGAACGCCTCTGCTGTGATATTCATCTTGCAGGTGATCTGACCACCACCAAGAACCTTCGCAATTCCTATATCTGCTGCATTGAGAACGACGCATTCCCCATCGCGGGTTGCTGTTCCCTGCTCCAGAAGTGATGGAATGATCTGGTCAATCAGACCAATGTCAAGCACATCACCAGTCATTGAAGAACGGTGGTGGTGTTTAAATCCACAGGTACCATAAGTCCAGTTGGCATGGACAACCCCTCTCACGAATTTGTGATCTCGGGATCCTCCTCTGCCACGACCTCCACGGTTCCCTGCACCACGACGGTTTTTATGAGTTCCTCCACCACAGGTTCGAGAACCCCGGTACTTGGAACGCTTATTTACTGGCATTGCAATTACCTCATTTTGTAGAGGAGATCATTGATATTCTCCCCGTGATAACCCAGGGAACCACCCTGTTGGACAGTCCTCTTCGTAGTCTTATATCCTTTCCGTGGCGGGTGGAGACGAAGTACCGGCTTTAATCCGGGTACATCTGTCAGGCGGGCCTGTCCACCGGCAAGTGCTGTTGCAAATTCTGAAATTCCACCATACTGGGAATTCTCCTTCACATACTCATCAGTAAGGCGAATATCACCGATAAGACGACCACGGTTAGTAAGCAATTCTTCGAGGATTGATGCATTCACTTCACCATAAGCGATGAAATCCTTTACTTTCCGAATCATTCCGGCATATGCCGGAGTATCCGGGATAAGGACACAATGGTTGATATGATGCAGGCGGAGCATCTTAAGGGTGTCTTTTATCTCACGACGGGTCTTAACCGTTCCGCGGACCTGTACAACCGCATACATTACTCCATTCCTCCGAGACGAATCATATTCGTTGCTTGCAATGCATTGAACATTGCTTTCGCATAGTTGATGGTAGTCCGGGTCTGTCCCTGGGTCTGTACCCAGACATCACGGATACCTGCGAGCTCAAGCACTTTCTTACCAATATCTCCGGTTACAAGACCGATACCCTGTGGAGCCGGACGGAGTGTTACACGAACACTACCAGCGTTTCCGGTGACAAGCATCGGAATAGAGTGCGGATGACTGCAGCCACATTCCCATGAACCACAGCCACGACGGACTTTAACAAGATTTATCTTGGCACTCACAATAGCCTTTTTAATGGCTTCTCCAACCTGAGCATCTTTTCCCTGTCCGAATCCGACGTATCCGTCGCGATTTCCGACAATTACAACTGCTCTGAATTTTACCCGGCGACCAGAGTCGGTCATCCGCTGTACCATATTGATGTCGAGCACCTCATCGACGAGGTCCGGGAGGAATGCATCGACGATCTCAGGTTCCTTGATGGGTTTCCCGCTGGTGAGTATCTCGTCAATACTCTTAATTTCACCAGCCTGGACCATACGTCCAAGGCCGGTCAGGGGCACCCATTCTGACTTGTCAAATGCCATATCAGTTCAGCTCCCCCATGATTGCGTCAACCGTTGCTGCTACATTTGCAGGAAGGCTGCCCGCACGGTCCGGAGCATATGCCGCAATGTGTTCTCCTTTACACCGTTCATCAGCCGGAAGTATTTCCTCGTTGTGAGGAATGTCAAATCCAGCTTCTACTGCCCCTTTCAAAGCAGCAAATACCCGGGCACCCCGGGTAGCACGGTGAAGACCAATATCCATAATTGCCCCTTCCTGACCGACTTTGAGAGCTCGGACTGCAAGGAGCATTCCGGTCAGATATGCTGCCGGTGTGTTGTTCAATGAACCTTCATATCCGAATTTTCGGAGTTCTGAAGAGTTAACCGCAACATGGGTTTTGTCTCCTTCCATGTGTGCAGTGACAATCTGACAGATAATGTGACGGTTGGTCTTTCTTACAACCAGTCGTGGCCGGGTGGCAACAACCAGTTTCGTTCTAGCATGATAATTGGTTCTTCCATCACGGCGACGACGGAATGAAACAAAGTATCGTGGGCCGGTTGCCATTACTGGTTCCTCCCGATTTCTATCTGGGCTTTCATATGGGAAACAGTCCTGAACTGACCTCCGGCTGCACGGCGGTAGAAAGTCCGGTACATTGACCGTTCGATATCTCCGGATTCACGAAGTTCGCGAAGCACACGGCGTTGTGCTCGTATCCGCTGAATCCAGCGATCTTTACTATTCGTACGTGATCCTGCGGCTCCTTTCCTGCGACCCGGACCCTTACAATGACCATAACTTCGTTTGGCCATTTTTGCTCGGGCTCTGCCACGGGAATTTCCCCGCTTCTGGTGGGCGGCGATAACGCCCTCCTGGATCAGGTTTCTGATATCCTCTCGTGAGATGGCCTGCTGCACTTCGCTCAGTTTCTCGGGGTTAAACCATACACGGTTCACACCACATCCGATAACATCAGCAGCGAGGCGTCTCTGACCAGAAATCTGACTCATTTACTCCTCCTCCTCAGTTCTCTCTTCTTCTGCAACTTTTTCTTCAGATGCCTTCTTTGAACCCGGATGGCTTGCATCCTTGTAGTTCAAAATCCGGATCTTCATTTCAGCTGCCTTGTTCTGCACAAGTTCGCGTTTTTTTCTGCCGACTGTTGCAGCAATCCTGATTGCCTGAACTGCCGGGTCAACACCTTCAAGATCTTTGAGGTTAAAAACCCGGATTTCCTTAAGACCACAGGGATGCATCCCTCTGACGGCAAGAGGACTTCCATATCCGGGTGTCGGATGTGGACCTTTCGCTTTCCGTAGTTTTCTCTGCTTGCTGTGCAGACCGCGGGGCCTTCTCCAGGAGTCAGCGATAGTTTTCTTCTTATCAACACCTTCACGTTTAAAGCGTGCATCTTTGGATTTCCGGACTTTTAAAAGCCGGCGGATTTCATCTGCCATTACTGCACACTCCGTGATATAATGTAAATACCATCCTGGAAAACCCGGGGATCCCGGTTGCGGATATGAGTTGCACGCTCAATATTTGCTGCAGTGGAACCGACAATTTCTTTATCGATGCCAGTCACGGTAACTTCATCAGTTCCAACCTTTACGGTGGTACCTGGAAGAATGCGTGCGTAGCGGGGGTGTTTTTCGCCTATGAAATTTACGATTTCCAGACGTTCTCCCTGAACTTTTAACTGGATGGGAAAGTGGGCGTATACAACTTTCATTGTATACAGATATCCCTTGTTCACCCCTGCACACATATTGGTGCAGTGACTTGCAAGGGTCCCAATCATTGAGGTTACCGCTTTCTTATGTGACTCGGTTGAAAACCGGACATCTTCAGAACCAACGGTGATTTCAATTCCCGGATACCACATATCCCGCTTAAGGTCACCTTTCGGACCTTTCACGTTCAGGACGCTTCCATCCATCGTGACAGAAACTCCCGCAGGTATGGATACTATTCTCTCAACTGCCATTATTTTCCTCAGTATACGTATCCGAGCAATTCACCGCCGACTCCATTCCGGCGGGCATCATGATGACCCATGACTCCCTTTGAAGTGGAAATCATAAGCATTCCAATACTTTTGGACGGAAGGTATTGCTGTTCCCAGTATTCCATCTCATCAAGAGATACCGAGTACCGGGGAGAGATACAACCACACTTGTTAATCAAACCAGACATGGCCACTTTGTACTGGCCACCACGACCGTCCTCAATCCGGGTATAATCCTTGATATATCCGGCTTCTTTCATAATGCGGAGGAGCTCGCCAATCAGCCTCCCGGCGGGCTGTAAAATACATTCAGACCGGCCGGTATCAGAGGCATTCTTTAGCGTGCTCATAGCATCCGCCACTGTATTCAGTCTTGCCATGACACTCCCCTCAGTTCAGTTTCTTAAAGCCCATTTTAGAGGCCCATTCACGGAAACACTGGCGGCAGAAGAATATATTGTATCTGCGGACAAGTCCCTGTTTCCGACCACAAAGCAGACATTCATGGGATCCACGGCCAAATATCTTGGTCCGTTCCTTCCCGGCTTTGTTATTTGCCATTACTGTACCTCCACGCTATAGCGATCTTTCAGGAAGACTTTCGCATCATCAATGGTTACCTGCTGCTTTAGCGGTAATTTCTTCTGCTGGATGTGGCGTCTTGCAATCCGGACACCATTTCTTCGAAGAACAACGGTCACATCAAGACCAAAGATACCAACCTTTGGATCATAACTCTGGCCAGGATAATCGGTGTGTTCTTCAATACCAAAGGAAAAGTTGCCTTGTTTGTCAAAGGCGCGGGAATTTATTTTATTTTCAACGATACGGATTGAAGTCTCAAGGAATTTATGAGCAGTATCGCCCCGAAGGGTAACACGGCAGCTCATGGGAGCCCCTTTCCGAATACCGAAAGCCGGCAGAGTCTGTTTTGCAACACTCCGAACCGGAGTGTTTCCGGTAATCTCGGAGATGATTCTTTCTGCATTGACCAGTTTGTCACCGGCTTCTCCGACACCCATGTGTACGACGACTTTGTCTACAGCAACCGCCCTGTTCGGGTTCATTCTTCAATCCCCCAACGGTCAATTGCAGGTGATTCTCTTCCAACCATCACGACGTATTCTTCAATGGTCTCAAAGGTTTCACCAGACTGTTCATCTTTCAGGATGACACGATTTGGAAGGCTGCCCGGAACAGTAATACATTCAGTTACCCGTCCGACAATCCCGGAGTGTTTTCCACCGATAATCATTGCCATGTTACCGGTCTGGAATGGGAAGTGCCCCACAATCTTGTTCTTCTCTCCATCCTTTAGTGAAAGGACGATTGAATCACCGGACTTGTACTGCTGGTCAGTAATGACGTTTGAACCGTCACGGAGGTTTAACTGGATCTTTCCACCCTTTACAATCGTCTTGTTGGTAATCTTCACAAGACGAGAGGATGCTGCTTCCTCATCGATAGGAATAGAAACATGTCTTCCCTTTTTGTCACGGAGAATCCGGTAGTGTTTTCCGCTCTTTGGAATGGATACGATGTCAAAGATACCAATACCCATATCCGAATGACGGACAGGTCTGCCATTTACGATTATGTCACGAGCACGAAGTACGTGCTTTACTTCCTTCATGTTCCGGACAATGCCCATCTGGTCACGAGCCCAGACAACAATCGGAAGTGCATTTTTATTGTGCGGGCCTGGAGAAGTTTTTGTGACAAATTTATCACTTTTTCTTGCAATTCCCCAGGATTTTGGAGATACTACCCGCTTGAGGTGATGTCCCATCTTTACTCACCGCTCAGTTTCTGCTCACGTTTCTTGTCCTCAAGATTCAGATCGGTAATCACCACATTTGAGGGATCAACCGGACGGGGAACTTCAGTCCCATCTGCTTTCTTGACAGAAACTCCATCGACCACAATTCGTGCATCCTTAGTGATGACAAAGTCAACAAGCCCGGAAGATCCGGCATGGTCTCCACGGAGAACCTTTACGGTGTCACCCTTAATTACCCGAATACTCCGGCGCTTGTATTTCCCCTGCAGCTCCTTGGAAAGAGCGGCATGCAGGAGTGAGCCACGCATATGATGCGGAGCATTGTACCTGGCCTTCCTCTGTTTCCTTGGCTGACTACTAATTACTCGTACCATGTACCTCTCCTCACACAATGATGGTGGCCATTGAACCGATACGGGGATACCGAATAGCAACCTCACGGGCTACCGGACCTTTGATTTCAGTTCCTCTTGGTTCGTTCTTGTCATCCACAACAACAACTGCATTATCCTCAAAGCTAAGCCGGAGACCACTCGGGCGCCGGATTTCTTTCTTCTGACGGATAACAACTGCACGAACCAGTTTTCTCCGCATGTCGGGCGTACCTTTTTTGACCGACACGGTTGCAATATCTGCCAGCCCTAATTTTGGCTGCCTTCTCCGGACACCGTGATATCCGAAGACTGATACCACCTGGACAACACGTGCACCGGTGTTATCAGCACAGACAAGCTTTGTACCGGTGCTGACTGCTCGTGGGACTTTTATCCCAAGACCCTTCATGACCGGTTCACCTCAACCACGACGTATGTTTTCGTCTTGGAAATAGGCCTGCATTCTGCTATACTTACCATGTCACCAACCCGTGCGTGGAGGCATGGAGGGTTGTGTGCATGGATCTTTGAACTCCGCTTCTCGTATCGCTGATATTTTCTGACAAAATGAAGGTAGTCCCGCTGAACTACTATCGATCCTGTCATCTTATCGCTCACGACCTTGCCGGTGATCACCTGGCCGCGCACCGGCAAGGTGCCGTGAAACGGGCAGTTTACGTCACTGCAGTCCGTTTCAGGGACCGGGACGTTTAATCCGATATCTCTTGCCATTATGAGCCTCTATCTCTTGATTCTCATGCTGATGCGTTTTTCCGGCGCCATTACAAGCGCCTGACCATTCACATCAACAGTGGTTCCTGAAGGGAGGGTCACACGAAATATTGCCACATTTTTTGGAATATTCCGGATTCCGTCAACAGTTTTTAAAAGAAACATATTTCGTGTCTCTTCCACAACCGTCCCGGAAATCCCTTCAAGATACTGGTTTTTTGCTTGTTTCACCCGGACATCCAGACCGGTCAGTTCATGCCGGAGGATATTCTGTGGGGTGATCATGCGTGTATTCTGCGGTTCTGCTCGGTTTTCATCCGGGCAATGGTCCGACGAATTTCGCGAATCCTGCCGGCGTTTTCAGTGGAACCTCCGGCACTGACCTTTCCATGGTACTGGATAAGTTCCATCCGGAGTTTATCGACCTGTTCGACAAGTTCCACATCAGAGAGCTGTGAAACGTCCCGTGCTCGGAATATTGCCATTTACTCGTCCTCCATGAAGTCATCAGGCTCATTCACGATTGCATCAAGATCCAGGTTTTCCTCATCGTAATCTTCAGGAATACGAGTGATGTGAGCCATGTTCCGCTTTTTCTGAGTCACTTCTGCAGTAACCTCAAAGTGGTCAGGAAGCTGGGCGCCCGGTGGAATAAGTCTTACCTGAACACCAATTACACCAAGTTTCTTGATTGCAACTGCATATCCCTTATCAACAAGCGTATTTACCGGGTCACCTGAATGCTTGATATATCCTTCAACAAACTTCTGGACACGACCACGGGCACCAGTGAGTTTCCCGGATATAACGACCTCGCACCCAAGTGCTCCAGAATCCATAATCCGCCGGAGGGTTGAAGACCCGGCTTTCCTGAAATACCAGCCACGTTCAAGAGCACTTGCAAGTCTCTCTGCCATTATCTGGGCATTCAGGTTTGGATTATCGACCTGCTGCACTTCAATCTGCGGGGATTCGACACCATAAGTGGTAGCAAGATCCTGTGTCAGACCTCTTACAACCTTACCACCTTTTCCGATGACAATACCAGGCTTCTCAGCAAAGATTGTCACCTGAGTGCCAAGAGGAGTCCGGATGAGGTCCATACCTCCGTATCCTGCACGTTTCAGTTCATGACCAAGATGTCTTTCGACACGGACTTTCCTGACTCCGTCTGCAACAAATTTTCGTTCTACTGCCACAATATCAGGCCTCCTGCTCGCGGACGACCAGCTCAATGTTTACCGTCTGACGATCTTTGGGAGTTGCCCGTCCCATTGCACGAGGCATGAAACTCCTTCTTCTGATACCTCGGTTTGCACACACGTGGACAATACGAAGTTGTTCGCCTTCAAGTCCGTTGTATTCTGCATTCTTACGGACATTATTCAGCAGCCGGAGATATACACGGCTGGCTTTATGTGGGTACCGGCCGGCATCCCAGCCGACAAGACCCTTCCGGTGAGGAACATTGCGGTTAAACCGCTTGAACGGGATTGGTTTTTCAAGAGTGAGAACACCCTGCAGATATGCAGATGCATCATCCAGTTTCATACCCTTGATAAACCGTGCAATTTCAATTGCATGTTTTGGTGAGATCGGAGCCTCGTTCACGCGGCCACGGGCGATGTCCTTCCCGGTTACCTGGTTTGAATAATCAAATCTGGCCATATTCATCACTTCAGCGGAACGAATTTACTCGACCTGGTTGCACCGATACCGGCAGAACCGTGGGAAACCCGCCTTCTGGTTAATGCAAACTCTCCAAGATAATGAAATACAGATTCGGGTTGAAGTTCAACACGGATAAAATCCTTTCCGTTATAAATCTCCAGTTCCCGTCCAATCATTTCCGGGAGAATGATCATATCACGCTGATGAGTCCTGATACGTGATCTTCCCTCGCGGATGTCAGAAAGGAGTTTTTCTTCTCCAATCGTCCAGCCGCGGTTCACTTTCCTCCGGGCATAGGAGGGCATGACCGGGAGCAGATCCTGCAGACTCAATTCACGAAGTTCATCAATTTTATAGCCATGGTAGGTAAATTCCTCCTTCCGTCGTGGCAGTTTCTTCTGTACTTTCTTTGCCATCCCGTTCACCTCCTTCTTCCAGTCCGCCTGGCTGCAACATGCCCAACCTTTCTACCAGGAGAAGTACCACGACTTACCGTCTTTGGTCTGCCCGGATGCTGATGACCTCCACCACCGAATGGGTGATCGATGACATTCATGGCAATACCTCTGACTCTTGGCCAGGTACTTGCGGTATTTTTCATCTTATGATATTTCTTACCGGCTTTCACGAACGGCTTTTCATTCCGCCCACCACCGGCAACGATACCAATTGTTGCACGACACAGACCGTTAAACCACTTGGTTGAACCACTTGGCATCTTGACTGCAACGCGACCTTCCATCTTATCGGTAACTGTTGCCTGGACACCACTGGCGCGGACAAACTTTCCGCCGTCATTTGGACTTGCTTCAATGTTACAGACTGATGAACCTGTTGGAATTGACTGAAGCGGAAGAGTATTTCCATTCTTGATTTCTGCTTCAGGACCCCAGGCAAGCATATCTCCGATACCCATACCTTCAGTTACCAGAACGTAGGTCTCTTTTTCACCCGGAACATCAACCAGGGCAATCGGAGTATGACGTGCCGGGTCATGCTCAATATCCACAATCTTATAAGTGACTGTCTCGCCAGAACGACCGAGGTGTCTGAGTGCAGCTTTATACCGGTGTGAAGGTGCACGATATGTCGGGCTTCCATGTCCACGACTCTGTGTTGTTATTCTATGTCCCATGCTTGCACCTCACATTATTCCAAGCCGGCTGAGAATCTCTTCGGCGGCTTTCGGATTTGAAAAACTCACCATTGCTTTCTTTTCTCCCCGGTTTGTCATCATAGTCCGGACCGCTGTCACCTGCTGATCAAACATCTTTTCTATTGCAAGTTTAATCTGGAATTTTGATGCCTTACGGTCAACAATGAACTGAATCTGACCGTCACGCTCAACGATCATACTTGCTTTTTCTGTTGCGTAGGGATATTTCAGAATCATTACTGCTCACCACCGAGTTTTTTTACGGCATCTTCAGTCCAGAGTGTAAGCCGGGCTGCATGAGTTCCGGGTGCAAGCAGTTCGACATTGAGGTTATCCACAAGACAAACATCAACACCAGCAAGGTTTTTGGCTGCCCGGAGGTTTTCATTCGCGGTGACAATAAGAAGACTCTTACGCTGTTTGTAACGGCGTCCACGAAGTTTACCACGGCCGGCACGGACCTTCCGTGACCGTTCTGCCCGTTCAACATCTCCATATACACCAATTGCACGAAGCGCAGTAATTACTTCTTTCGTCTTTTTCAATGATTCAAACTCGCCTGAAAGAACAAACGGAAGAGAACCGCTGAAAACGTGACCTCTTGAACGAACAAGTTCATCAGAGATGGTTGCTGCAATCGCTGAATTTATCGCTTTCCGCTTTTCTTTCTGGTTGATTGCGCGAACCAGAATTTTCTCAACTTTGGGAGGATGTGCCTCACGCCCACCCTTTGCCTGCGGTACCTTTGCGGCTCGGGAACTGTTTTTCAGACGTGGAACGTGTGAAACACCACGGCCACTTCCCCACCCGACAGCAGATGCAGAAATTCCTGCATAGGGATATGCACCATGTGGCTGGTATCGGCGGCTCTGTTGAGCGATGACCGCTTTTTTGATGAGATCAGGGCGATATTCTGAACTGAAGACCGATGGAAGATCAATTTCATGGGCCACAGTTCCGGTAAGTGTCAATACCTGTGCTTTCATTTATTTCACCCCTGCTTACTCTCCAGACTCACAAACCCGATAGTCGGTTCACGGATCTTGTGTTCTCCGAGGCGTATTGCATGTCTGATTCTAATCAAACGCTTGGACGGTCCTGGAACTGAACCTTTTATCAGCACATACCGTGCACGGACTTCTCCATAGTTAATGAATCCGCCTTCAGGAGTTATTTCAGCACCGTTTTCACCAATCTTAAGCAGACGCTTGTTAAATTCGGTTCTCTGGTGATATCCCATCTGACCCATCATCGGAACCTGCCAGCGGACGTGATGTGGAGTCCATGGTCCAAGAGTTCCGACATGACGCTCTTTTTTACCACGGGAATGTTTTCTTTTCCTGAGGTGTACACCCCAGCGTTTTACCGGACCCTGGGTCCCTTTTCCTTTGGTGATGGCAGTCACATCAGTGTACTGACCCACCTGGAAAAGAGACCGGATGTCAAAGTCCTTGCCAAGAACACTCAGCCCGTACTCGAACCGTTCAGTCATTGAACCACCGTCAATGCGTGTTTCCATAAGGTCCGGGACCTTCTTTGGAACACCGGTCAGAACTGCGGGATGAGTGTAGGTAAGAGCAAAGACATCTACAATCTTATCTGCCTCAAGCGCTTCACGAATCTTCTTTTCTGCATCTTCGCGCTTGTAGTTCTTTGAAAGATTCAGTCTCCGGCTCAGTTCCTTATCAAAAGAGTCTGCCCAGATTTCTGTCAGGACATGGTTTCCATAGGTGTCATGGCGATAGACACGAATTGCTGCAATCCGCATATCCGGAACCTCTATCACCGTGACTGGCACCATGACATCCTTTCCTTCATTCGGGCTGCTGACATGGTCATCTACCATGACAATATGGGTCATCCCCACTTTGTATCCTGCAAAACCCTGGAGTGCAGGTTCTCCCTGGTACGCGGGCCAGGCATGGTACTTTGGAACAGGGCCTTTTGCTCTCTTCCTTGGGCTGTAAGCCAGAGAACCCATGCGAGGTCTGTGAATATTTGGCATGTATCAATCAGTCCTTCTTTACTGTATCTGGGAACATCTGCGAAATCCGCACATGTTTCGATGCAGGAAAGAGACACGGGACATGAGCTGTATATGCGCTTTCGCGATAACTGCTGTCTGCCAGGAACGATTCTATGATCCCTCCCTACATCGCGGAGATCCTCTTGGATATGCAGAGAACCTGCCAGAATAACTACTCACACGTGTAGACAGATCGTTTTAAATCGCCTGGATACCGGTCTCTCGTAAGATGCGTGATAACTCGGCTTACCCTGCAAGCAGGGTTCGGGCCGCATCGTCCACCCTTGCCGACATCACATCCCACTCTATCAGCCCATTGCAATTAAAGCAATTTTAGTCTGTTTCATGACTGAAAAAAGTCAGAATCATAACATTCAGACAACCAGGAATCAGATTCCCTGGTGCCTAGGCTTCCTTAATATTCACCAAAATAGGGTATAAAGATTTGGCATCCTACTCATTCAAAGTAAAGATCGCCATCATCCTTAAGGTAGACCTCAATTTTTTCCCGGATGAGGCGCGATTTATTTTTCTCAGGTATATCATCCCGAATCCGGTTCATTAATTGAATACTATCATATTTTACCTTAATTCCGGCACTTTCAGCTTCTTCAAAAATTTTAGTGACAGCTTCAAAGAGATCAGATCCTTTCTCGATTGTACAAAGATGCTGTGCATCAAGACTATAAAAGAAATCAAGGGTCTCGCGGGCTCTTTTAATATTTTCCATTGCCGATTTTTCGATTGTGCAGATGTTTGCTTTTGAAGTGTGAATAATATCGGCAATTTGCTGTTGAGTAAGGCCTGAACGCCTGTACCTGAGCACTTCTTTTTGACGGTCAGTTAATAGCCCTTCTTTCATAAAGAATCTTGAACATCAAAATTTAAACTGGTTTCGTTAACCCGGTCAATAATCAGACAAGGTTAACAATAAACAACCAATTACCGATAAAATATATCTATCCGCGCCCTCCGGGTGTTTTTTGACAAAAAACGATTTCACAATATTTATTATGATATTTTGTCAAAGTATCGTTGAACACACAGAGGTGTAGAATGGTTGTAAAAGTAGGAATTGCAAAACTTGGAAATATCGCCAGCGGTGTCATGGCTGAACTTCTCCTTGACGAGCGTGCAGACCGTGAAGACATGCAGACCTTCATGGCCACTTCAGGAACAAAACTCCAGCCGGAAGATATCGACCGCGTAGTTACCAACATGAAAGCATGGGCACCAGATTTCTGTATTGTGGTCTCCCCGAACGGAGTTCTCCCAGGACCAAAGGGCGCACGTGAAGCACTCGGCGCAGCTGGCATCCCCTGTGTTGTCATAACCGATGACATTACCTCCAAGAAAGAGGAGTGGGAAGCACTCAAGGCAAGCGAATTCGGATACATCATCATGAAGGGAGACTCCATGATCGGTGCCCGTCGTGAATTCCTTGACCCCATTGAAATGGCAGACTACAACGGTAACCTGGTAAAAGTTCTCTCCCTCACCGGGGCATTCAGAAAACTCCAGGTTGCTCTCGATGAAGTAATCGACCAGGTTAAAGCAGGAAAGAAGGGTAAGGATCTTGCACTCCCGAAGATCGTCATGACTTCAGACAAAGCTGTTGAGGGAGAATTCAGCAACCCATACGCATATGCAAAGGCACGTGCAGCATATGAAATCGCGCAGGCAGTAGCCGGCGTTAATGTCAAGGGTTGTTTCATGACAAAAGGATTTGAAAACTACACCCCGATAGTTGCATCTGCACATGAGATGATGCGCCAGGCAATGGTTCTCTGTGATGAAGCACGCGAGATGGAAAAGGCAACTGATGCAGTAATCCGTAAACCACACAAGAACGATGGTACACGGGTTGCAAAGAAAACACTCATCAGCAAGCCAGAATAAAATCCTATAAAATTCTTCTTTTTTCAATTATTGGCGCTTATTGATTACCATTACAATTACGCCAGATGTTTCCTAGATCTTCTGGAAGGGTAAGAATTACCGGTTCAAGGTGAAGTTTTTCCATAAAAGCAGTATCAGAGGTAGAAAGAGGATTTGGGTTTATTCGAGCAACAAGAGTTGCAAATGCAGAAAAGTATTCACGTTCATCATCTGTTGCAAAGAAAATTGACATATTCCATGCACCATGACCCATATCCTGGTAAAATTCAAGGATCCGGATAAGATCTTCGGAAAATAATGAAACGGATGCTTGAAAATCTGAAACTGTTGTAGCCGGTAGAATACACCTGATTTCCTTCTCACCCACCGGAACATGATGCGCATACCAGAAAAGGTCGGTCCCTTTCAGACACCGCTCAGTTTGAGATTCAGATTCCTTCAAATAATTCCACCAGGATTGATTGTGCTCATTATAATACTCCAGTGATCCCCGGAGATATTTCATTAGCAAAGTATCCGGAACCGCATCACAAAGTCCCTGGAGATGAGGATGTGGTAATGATGCACCTGCAGATGGAAGATAATTCCAGTTAATAGAAACATACCCGGATTGATCTTTCATCGCCCTTATCTGCCCAGATAAGGCATTGTGAATCAAATCATAGGTAAAACGGCGAACAACATGTTCCCCGGACATAACAGTCACGGTATGATAGTGTGCAAAGGGATAGAGATTCGGAAACGTAATGCTATCTCCAACTTTGAGCCTTGAACCATCAGGAAAAACCGGAGTAACCTGACAGACCTTTTCAGGACAAAAAGGACACCCTTCTTCTGAATATTCCGGGATGTCCGGAACACCAATACCCCGTTTTACCCTCTCCGGACAGATCCGTGTTCGGATACCAGTCAGTGATTCAGTTCTGAACTCAATAAACCCGCTTGCATGCTCATGACGGTTGGACTGAAACATCTCATCTTTTCATCCCCCTCAGGAGATATCATTGTTTGTATCAGAATGTGAACAGAAAAATTCTGTCTGCTTCACAAAAAAAAGAGTATAAATTAAAATTACACGACGTATTTGCCGAGCAGACGGATGGAGTTAACCATGTCAGGTCCGAGTGGTGAACCAAAGATAATCTGGGTCACACCAGACTTGGTCAGGTCTTCACACTTCTGCTTCACCGTGTCAGGACTACCTGCGATGGTAAATGCATCGATGGTTTTATCATCGACATTCTCACCTGCAGTCTTGAAGTCGAACTTTGCAAGTGCTGCCTTGATATTTGCAACCTTGGCAAGATCAAGTCCATGACGCTGGAGCAGTGGTTCCGGAGATCCTGCTGCGATAAATGCTGCAACAATCTTTGCTGCATTCCGTGCTTTCTTCTCATTCATGTCAATGGACATAGCAGTGTATGCACCAATGTCAAAGCCTTTTTTGCCTACTTTCTCACAGGCTGCCTTGATGATTGGAATTGCGACATCGAAGTCCTTTGGGTTGGATGCATTAATCAGTGCACCATCTCCGATAGTTCCTGCAAGTTCGAGAACTTTTGGTCCCTGTGCACCGATATATACAGGAATACCCTTCTTTCCAGGCAGAGTGACACCAGTGAGCTTTGCACCGTCGTAGTCAAAGAATTTCATCCCGCTCTTTTTAACCTCTTCTCCACCCCAGAGTTTGCGCATCTGTATGACTGCTTCTTCAAGACGGCCAACTGGTTTGTCAGGGCTGATTGCGAGCTTCGGGAGGGTTGAAAGGTCACCTGGTCCGATACCCATTACAGCACGGCCATCGGAAATCTCATTAAGAGTGCATGCAAATGAGGCCATTGCTGCAGGTGTGTCGGTAAATGCGTTCATGATACCCGGACCCATCTTCAGGGTTGTGGTTGCCTGTGCAATTGCAGCAAGGGTCGGATAGCAGTGGCGGTTGTTGTAGTGGTTGGTAATCCATGCAAAATCGATATCTTTTGATTCTGCAAGTTTACAATAATTGACTACCTGTTTGACGCTAATATTTCCCGGAACGAATTCTATTCCATAACTCAAGGTAAAACACCTCAATTCACTATTAACACCCATACCGGTAAAAATATTATCATTTGATATTGGGTTTTTTAGGAAAATTTCGCATCCGATAAGACAATTCATAACAATTTGACGACACGAGGATAAGAATTGTAAAATATCCTGCTTAACGCATCGGTTTCTGTGTGATAAACGCACATTATGTGGATATCACAAAATTATTTCAGGAACACTTGTATCAGATGAACTGAATACATATATTCATATTACCAGTGGAGACAACACGGGCGTGACATAACGATATGAGACTGTTAATTATCGGGCTTGGAACTGCAGGAAGTAAAATTGCTGATGCGATAGTCAGACCCTCAGGTAGTTCATCCCGCTGTTCTGATTTACATGCTATAACAGTAGATAACGACCCTGATGTTCTTGAACACCTGAATTACATAGATGAAGAGGCAAAATTCTATTTCCCGAAAGATAACATAGATAACCCGGAACTTCTGACGACACGGTTTACCATTGACGAAGTGAAATCCAAACTCAAAGGATTTGATGTAGGCACCCATGATGCAATCCTCCTTTGTGCCGGCCTTGGTGGAGGTCTGGTCAACCTGGTACCTCATTTGGTGTCAATAATCAGAGAAACGATGTATGAACCGGTCTTTTCTCTTGTTACCATACCTGCTGAAGAAGAAGGTGAAACCAGATTAATCCAGGCGATGAAAAACCTGCAGATGATACGCCCGCTTGTTGATGGCGTCATAATATTTGATAATCAACTCTGGCTGGACAAGGCAAGAGGAGAAATGCAGGATACATTGATGCAAAAGGAGACCGGATTATCTGAAAAGTTCTGGCTTCCCGGAACTTCCGAAAAAGAAAACCTCGGACCTTTTGATCTGGTAAACAGACACATCGCACGCAGAATCAGGATTCTCATCAACGCGGGAGAGATTCAAAAAGGAGCACCCCAGACCGTTCTTGACTCACGTGAAATCCTGAACACCATTACCGGAATGTCACTCATTACCATCGGTTATGCTGAAGAAGAACTCCCTGATTCAGGGAAAATCAGTATTCTCAGGCAAAGGAATGAGTCCCGCGTAGGAAGACAGGAACGAGCGGCGAGAATTGTAAAATTAGCTGAAAGGGCAGTATTCAGGGAAATTTCAGCATATTGTGATTTTACTACGGCAAAAAAAGCCCTTATACTTCTTTCCGGCCCTGAAGATGAATTATCCATGAAAGGGTACATGGCTGTACGAAAATGGATTGATGAAAGTATTGACGGATTTGAGATGAGATCTGGAGACAATCCCGTATCAGCCAGATACATGAACCATGTTTCGGTCCTCATATTATTTTCTGGTCTTCCAACGGTAACCAGAGTTCAGGACCTATATGAACGGTTTGGAAAAAAAGAGTGAATTTTAATTATTTATCCACTACTTTCGAAAAGGGAATAGTCCCTGCCCCTATTTCTGTTCGCAATTTATAGCCCGCTTCAAATGCGCAACCAATAGAATTCATACCGGAAAATGAGACCAGGGATAACCGCTGGGGATCGGTAAGGAGATTAAAAATCCTACCCTTTCCCATGGTCAGAGGAAAACGAAACCCACAATCCTGCATTTGAGAGATTAATGATCTGCCTCGTTCTTCTGCTCTACCGGGTATTTGCCTGACATTTGCCAGGAGAAAACCAGACCCGGTATTTATATAATTATGAATGGTCGTAAGACCTGCTCCGATAAAGAGCTGTAGGGGATCAACGGTTGAACCCTGATAGCCGATAATGTCCATGAAACGAAGAGGTTTTTTTTCTTCAACCTGAATGGTTCCACCATATGCAACTTTAACTGGAATGCCATTATGCTGGAATACCCCGTCCATTGTTATACTGCAAAGGGTCAGAATTCCGGTATGTCCCGGAGGAACACGCGGATCCCGGTCGATGAAAGAATAACCGGAGAAAAAACTACAACCGGCGTCCCGTACCTGATCAAATAAGTGTGAAACCGGTTCAAGAATTTCATTCGGTACAATGGTGAGATTATATGCAACATCCCCGGTAGAACTGGATGGATCAAATGTACTTCGAAAGGCAAGCCTCTCCAGTTTTGAAATAACAAAACCAATCCGGTCATCAACAAGTGCCCGATCGGTTTCCATTATCCCGGAGGTCGTAAGGATCCTCCCTTGGTTCCCAACTTTTTCAGTAAACCCACGAGTATCAAGATATCGAAGATAGTACTGGACAGCACGATCAGTCATGACATACCCACGTTCTGCCAATAACTCAGATAACCGCTTGGCCCCCATCGGTTCCTGATGGTCTTTTAAAATCCGGAGAATTTCGATATATTTATGCTCGGTCTTGATCATCGTGCTGTAACCACCCCATGACTATCCTGATACCGGCCGGAGTATCCATCAGTAGGCGTATCTACTTCATGAAAGACCATTTGTATTATTCTGTCTCCTTCCTGCACAGATACATCTTCCGTTCCACAATTGTAAAGACATAACGTGAGATGTCCACGAAAACCCGGATCCACAAACCCTCCGCTGATAAAAATTCCGCGCCTTGCATATGAAGATCGACACCGAAGTGTCGCGGCAATGTCTAAGGGGAGTTCAACCCACTCCTTGCTAGCTAGAAGAGTCATAATATTTCGTCTAATCATGATGGTTTCGGATGCCCTGAGATCATAAGATGCAGGCTGCTGACTCTCCTCAGCATAGGGATTCAGGATCAGACCACCCATTTCAGAGGGTTTTTCCAATCGAAGACGTATTGAATTTGATGACAGAATCATATCCTAAATGTGGGAGAATAAAGATTATCAGCTTATGGATAGAAGTTATGAGGGGATCCATAGGGTAGCGGATATCCTACCGGGCTTCGGACCCGGTGACGTGGGTTCGATTCCCACTGGATCCGTCATTACAGGGACTTTCGCCGACTACTCCTGCTTTTTCTTCGCGGATGTTTCTTTTTAGACATTGCACCATAGATTCCAGCCCCTCCTGCAAGAACAACCAGTAATCCAATCACAAATACCCAAGGGATACCACCTTCCGAGGGTGAAGATGCATTAATCGTAGCAGGAGTGTGGAGAACAATCTGGTTCGGATTATTTTGTGTATTTACCGCAGTTGTATTTGGGTAGAATCCACCTTTCTCAGCTTTGACCCGGTATGGTTTCCCTTCTATCGCCGGGAGAACACTCATTCCGTCAAGCCCGGTTTCATTTGTACTCAAAGTTTCCTGGCCATCGCCCAGGAGATTAACAGAGACGTTGCAGAGTGGTTTTCCATAATTATCACTAACAAAAACCGACAGATCAATAAGTTCACTTTCCAGAACCACAATGAGTTCTCCCGTCTCATTTCCCGGAGCATAAGAGAGAGTATTTTTCTTGTATCCATCGTGGGTAACGCCGAATTCGTAGGGCTTCATCTCAAGAGAACTTATCATTATCCGGCCAAATTCGTTAGTATCACCTTTTAAATTGCCATCAAGAGTGACCTTTGCTCCGGACAATGGTTTTTGATCCTTGTTATATACTGATACAAATACGGTAGTTTTTGCTTTTACCAGGGGTATGTCCACAACCTGGTCTTCGAATGATATCGTTTTTGTCAGGTTTGCCAGGTCATATCCTTCTGCAGAGACATCATATGCATGTTCAACATTACGACTGATATTGGAGATAACAACCCCCCTTTCATTTGTGATTCCGGCAATTGCCCCATCTATTTTGATAACTGCCAAAGGAATCGAAACACCGCTAACAGAATCTGTTACCCGGATTGAAATCCTATCATTTCGCACAAGCGGATATTGGACGGTAGAGAAATCTGCCCCGGTTACAATTGTATCGCGGACAGCCTGGAAATCCTGTGCCTTTATCTCAATATTGTATACCTGGTCTGCACGAAGTGCAATTTCAGCTTTCCCGTCAAATGCAGAATTGGCTTCACTCCGGACTCCATCTTCACTGGTCGCAAAAATGTATGCATCCTTTATCGGGTTTAACGTATCTGCGTCAAAAACATCTATGTGTAATGTACTATTCCGCACCTGCAAAGGGACCAGCATTGCCGTATCATTTTCAGCTGGAGAACCAGTCCATTCCGAATATCCCCCCTTTGCCACCCTGATACTGGGATGATGCCCTTCAAAACTCAGGTTATATGCACCGTTAATATCAGTTTTTCCAGCGATTTTTCCATCAGCATAAATGATTGCATCAGGAATCAGAACAGTGCGATCTGACTGTTCAAATACTATTACCATCACAGAAGAACCTGATACAAGGAACATTGACAGGATAAGACAGATACTAACGAAACATGCGCCAGGAATATGCATACGTAATATAGTGTGTTGGTGGTTCTATAACAAAAGGATGCGGGATATCCCGCTATTCAATGGTGCGTGATCTTCCAGGAGTCCATTCCCTGATATTCGGAACACGATCAATGAGCATACCTTCCACCATGACTGGTCGGAGCCTTCTTGCTTCTTCTATTGCCTTCTCAAGCCGCCATTTTCGGTCTGCATAGATCGTAAATATCGGGTCCCCCTTGGAAAGACTTGTTCCGTGTTTTGCATGAAGATAGACTCCTGCCCCATGATCTGCCGGCGCACCTGCAGTTCTGGCAATTGAGATCAGGGAATGGTTATTCAGATCAATCACATACCCGTTGCTGTCTGCACGCACGATGTAAAAATGCTCACCAGGGTTTATCTGATCTGATTTAATATCAGGACTGCCGCCCTGAACTTCAATTATTTCAAGGAATTTTTTGTGTGCTTTGCCTGATTTGAGTAACTCTAATGCAAGTTCTGCTCCTTCTCCCCTGTTCGATTTTCCTGCCAGTTCAAATGCTATGCCGGCAATAACACAACTTTTCTGAATAAGTGATCGGGGAGAATCATTTCCTTCCAGAACGCTCAAAGCTTCCTTTATCTCCAATTTCGGCCCAATAGCACGTCCCACCGGTGCATCACCATATGTCAGTGCACATTCAACCCGCATATTCAGCCGTTCGCCTAAGTCAATAAATTGACGTGCGAGTTTTCTTCCTTCTTCTATTGAATTCACCTTGCAGTACTTACCAACCGGGATGTCAATCGCAACAACATCTGCACCAACGGCAAATTTTTTGGCCATTACACTTGCAATCATCTGACCGATCTGGTCAATTTTAAATGGGTACTCCTGGAGAATGATCTTATCATCGGCTGGTGCAATATTTGTCGCACCCCCCCAGACGATAACACCACCGGTTTTCATGGTCATTTCCTGAACTTCTGTTGCACTAAACTCAACCGGGCAAAGTACTTCCATGAGATCAGCAGTACCCCCTGCACCGGTGATTGCACGGGAACTGGTTTTTGGAATGAATAACCCGCTGGCAGCAATAATTGGCACTACAATAAGGGAGATCTTATTTCCCGGAACCCCACCAATCGAATGTTTATCAACAATCGGACCCGCATGAAATGTTATCTGGTCTCCGGTTTCAACCATGGCCCGGGTAAGAGATTCAATCTCATCCATGTCAAGCTGATTGATATAAGAACTTACAACAAATGCAGTAATTTCACTAGGAGATAGCGTATCCTGAACAATATCAGCAACAATACCTCTGATATCATCGCGGGAGAGTTTCTCCCCATTCATCTTCTTTTTAATGAGATCGAGGGAAGCCGGACGATCTGCAACCCTTACTTCAACGACTTCACTTTCATGAAGGTTTAATTGTTCCTTTGTATGGTGATATACACCAATCCGTCCCTGATCTATCAGGGTTGTTGTTGTTTCAACATAATCAGCAGTGGCTTTCCCGGTTTCCGGACAGGATATCATAATACGGTCACCAGGCAAAACGCCAAGAGATTTCGCATCGTTCTGATGCAAAAGTATTCCTCTTGCAGCGATATCCACCAGTCTGACGGTAAGTCTCATACCGGTACATACAGCCTGATTCTATTTATGGCCGTCTGATTTGAACAACTGAAATTAATAAAAAAAAAAGAGTTGAGTTTCCGATTAGTTCCGGCGCATTACAAGGAATGCGACTGCACCAAGACCTGCAAGAGCTACCAGTGCTCCAAATCCTGGGGACTGCTGGGTCGGCTCAGGGGTTGGTGGGACGGTAGTTGGTTCCGGAGTTGGTGGAACGGTGGTCGGCTCTGGAGTTGGCTCTGGAGTTGCTTCCGGAGTCTGTTCTACAGTGGGTGCAACGGTCGGAATTGCTCCTGCTTCAACAACGTTGAAGAGTGCAGTCTCGACTACATCGGTGGTAACACCGTTGACACGGACAATGTACTCATCCGGCTTGAAGGTGCTTGCATCGACATTGAATGCCCACTTGTTCAGACCGTCAGTGCCCTGCTGGACCTTGACAGTTCCGGTTGCACCGCTGAACTCACCACTCTGTGACTTGTCGGTTGGCTTGAATGAGGATGAAGTTACCTCGACAAGCAGATCGTTGTCGTCATACATGAGGTTGGTGGTTCCGCTGATCTCGAATTTGGATCCTACAGACTGCTCACCGATCGGGTTGATGGTGACCTTTGGCTCCTCAACGAGGAACTGCAGCTTAGTGTAGGTATCGTCGACCATTGCAGAGTTGATTGCCTGCACAAGTGCCTCTGCTGCGTCAGTTCCCTGAAGGGCACCTGAACCGCCAAGCTTGAATACCTGGGAGTTCCGGGTAGGGTAGGAACCATAGACGTACTGTGGCTCGAGTGGGTTGTCAGGATAGACATCAAACTCGTTGTTGTACATCGGGTGCTGGATAACTACGAAGTACTGTCCTGCATAAAGATTTGCAGTATCTGCACTCTTGAGTTCGTGCTCGAATGACATGTCATCGTTAACGGACTCAGTTGCGTAGAGAACTTTGTTCTTTCCAAGAATCCAGATTGCGATACCTGCAGATGGGTCGCCTTCTGCTGTACCACGGAGGTACATCTTGTCACCCTTTGCAACAACACTTGCAGATGCAGTTGCCTGGATGTATGGTTTCTTGATTACGAGGGATACGGTGTCATACTGTGCATCAGCCAGGTGAGACTTGTCACGTGGAGCGCTTACAGCGTATACGGTATAGGTTCCTGCGTCAATCTCAAGGTTGGCGGTCTGCCACTTGAATTCGTAGTTGTCATCGTCCTGGACATCAGCCTGGTCAAAGGATGCTGCCTGGTCGTTGTTGACTTCCTTACGTGGAGATTTCAGCATGCCTCCATTGGTTGGGAGGTTTGGACCTGTTATGAAGAGATAGGTAAGATCAGTCTCGGAGTTGGTACCGGAGAGTTTGACTTCCTCACCAAGGTAGTAGCTCTGGTCACCAGATGCGACGATGGTTACATCGCCCTTCTCTACCTTGACATCGACCTCATCAGACTTGTACTGGCTGCCGGACTTGCGTTCGACACGGATAGTGTACTTCTTGTCTTTGGTGTCTTTGGAACTCTTCCACTCTACGGTTCTGGTACCACTGGAATTAAGTTTTACAAGTGCGTAGAACTTGGTTCCGTGATAATCGGGATCGTCGGGGACATCTTGCTTAATGCTCTTTCCTGCTCCGCCTTCATACTGGTACTTACCGATTTCGTATGGACCTGCGGCTGCGTCCTGCTTGACGTCAACCTGGGCATCGAGGATCATCGGGGGCTGGTCATCAGGCTGGCCGGTCATTGAACCGGTTCCCTTTGCCCAGACATAGTACTCAGCATTCGGAACACCAGTGATGGTTACAGAGAAGGGGTTGCCACGGACTACTGTGTCCTTGTTGGCTTCGATCTTCACCTGGTCGGTGGCGATCTGAACACTCTTTACTGCAGAGATAGTCTTACCGGTATAATCAGAACCATCAGGTGCGGTATACTGATCCTTCATGCTGTTGGCATTACACTCTGCCCAGACTGTGTAGGTACCAGCCTTGTACATACGGTTACCGTATTTGTCTTCGGCTGCAGTGTACCAACCATCGTTGGTTGCTGGTTCAGTGTGCTTGTTATCCGGACTTACCCAGTACCAGAGTTGCTGGTTAACAGAAAGCTGGGTAAGCGCAATTTCCTTACCGTTGTTTCCAACGAGAGTGGTATAGACACCACCATCTGCACTCTTTACTTTGATCTTGAAAGGTGCATCTGCAGGCTGGTAACCCGGACGGGTGATGATGCTCTGCATGTTGGTCTCAACGACAAAGTTTCCGTAGTTACCTACCGGAATTGCCTTGCCGGTTACATCTTCATCAACAGATCCGTCCCAGATTTTAAGGTTCAGGGAGGGTTCCTTGATATTAAAGGCAAGCTGGCCTTTTATGCTTCCATTCCACTGATACCAGTTGCCGGTCTTCCCGACGAAGATATCAGGTGAAACGTAAAATGACTGTGCATTGGTTACCTGCTGGATATCTGCAGGCTGCTCAGTCTCTGTGTTGGTACCTGGCTGCCACCATGCAATCTGGCTGGAACCGCCAACAGCTGCAGAAACATCAAGACTCTTTTCTCCAAGGAAGACTTCTCCTCCTGCAGGAATCTTGTTGATTGCTGCAGATGCCGGGAATGCCACAATTGCAAGTGCAACGAGCACCATCATGACAACTGCTAATTTTGCGTTCATTACATGTCCTCCGAACAAACGTTCGTTCGCATTCATCCGCCGATCAGTCATTGTTATTGGTGACTGTTCACCGGAGGTATGCACATACTCCGAGAAATCGAAGTATGAATAGATATTTGTGAAGAGCCTTTTATATCCTTTTTGGTATTACTCAAAAAAAAATGAAAAAAATGTGTGCTCAATTTTGGATTATCCCAAAATTTCATGAGAATTTCAGATCTTCTCTTAACAGCTGTGGCAGACCAAAGATTCAGATCTGAATCTGGAGACCTTTTTCGCGCATTTACATTCCTGATACTCATACAGCCAGGGAAGACGGCAAAACATTTATCTGCAAAGTAAGGTAACATATAGAGGCTCGCAGCCCGATAGTGTAGAGGTCAATCATACAAGGCTCTGGACCTTGTGACAGCAGTTCGAATCTGCTTCGGGCTATTATTTTTCATAATTCTTTTTTGAAGAGTATATGCCAATTATGCCTACGTGACCAGTGTGATAGGTTCCAATTTCTATCACCTCGATATTGCCTACTCCTGCATCTAAAAGTAAACTGCAAACATTTTCGATAAGTTCATTCTTCTCCTTCTGGACCCCCATAGATAACATTTTCAAAAAGAGGATTAACAATCCTCCATTTTTAAGCATGAAGAGATTTTTAATCGCTATTTCAGCCTGGTCCCGTTGTGCAATATCCTGGATCAAAACATCCACCACTTCAACAAAAGGAGTATACCGCTCCGGATATCTGGCATCCTGAAAAAATGGAATAATATTAGATCGCTGGTTCGCGAGACGGACAAGATTTCGAACCGGACGATATGCAAACTCGATAGCATATACCACTTCAGCATAATCGGCTACAAATGATACCGTTGTACCGGCTGCAGCCCCAAGATAGAGCACCCGTGTATTATCAAGGGGCGGTTCAAAACCAAGGTGACAAAGAGCAGCAACTTTACTCCGCTTCGGCTCCCAAACACGTTTTCCATTATAAACCCGATCTCCTGGTAATATCCGTCCAGGAGATAGAAGATTACCATCCTGCCAGATTAGGTTTCCTTTCCGGCCCTGCATATCCGCTCACCTGCTTTTTTAATGAAAATTTCATCCGAAACACCACGGTAAAGATCAATTTTTGCTGCAATTCCCAGTTGACAGGCTACAACCCTGCTGACACGTCCTCTGAATCTTCTTTTTGCATGACGAATTCCCTTATATTGATATATAATTCCATGTTTCGGAGGGTTTGTACCAGCAGTCAGATGGACAAAAAGAGAAGATCCTGCCCCAAAAACCTGGAGAGAGGATGCAGGCATGCTTGCAAGATGCTGTTTACTCCCTGCTTTTGCAAGTAACCGGGCTGAAACAAGAGGGCCACACAGGGCAGACATATTTGGAAGGATTTTTTCTGCCAGCCTGCCGATATCATGGGCCAGAGTAGTTCTTGTTTCCTGGAGCCTTTGGAGATCTTTTGCCATCCGGTTAAGCGGATCTTCAGTAGTTTTCGTGAGTGTGTCTATCAGAGACCTGATATTTCTCTGGTATCCGGCGAGTTCGGCAGGGTTCAGTGCAATGTAATAATCCTCAATTTTTTCTGACAATTTTGAAAGTGAACGGTCTGCCTCATCAAGAATCCTGACAAGATGAATAAGAGAAGCTTCATCTTTATCCGAATTATCTGCAAGTTCACGAACAACAAGTCCGATAGAAAGATCCCGAAGAAGCGAAAGATATCCGGCCCGGTCTGCGACAATACCTTCCGCTACCGCATCCCGCCAACTTGGATGGAAACTGATACATCCTTCCTCTCTTTTTCTTTGAACATCTGTTATGATTTTTTCAGGGATTCGTGAAACAGAACTCATAATTGAACCCTGCTCATCAATGCAAAGATGATACCAGTATTTTTTTTCTAATGTCTTCACATCCATGTTCACCTCATAGCCCCATTATTCCGAATGAATAGAGAATTACCGGAATTGTAACAACACCCATGCAGGGAATACGGGAAATATCGAGAATTTCAGGTATCATTCCAACAGCTGTTGCAAGGATGAGAATCACCAGACCAAAAGGACCGGTCAGAACGCCACAAACAATAACCAGACATATTGCAACAAAAGTATTCAGAGATGAACTATTCAGCCCTGATAACAATTCTGCTTTTCCTGCACAGAAAATCGTGAGACCATATGCCAGGAGAGCGGAAAATCCAGCGACAAAAAGGAGAAGAAAAACCGGAGGAGTTTCAAATCCGGAGAAAACAGCCATAACTCCATTTCTCATCCTGCCAATTGCAATGAAGACTGCAATGCCAATAATACTATTGGCCAATGTTGAAGCCCCGGTAGCTGCCAGGTAATTTCGTCGCTTATTATCATATGGAATGAACCCGGATACAAGAGTATTTGCCGAAGCGGTGGATAATCCTGGGAGCCATCCAACCACCAGCCCGGCAAAGGTCCCGGGAATTGCAGATTTGATAACCGAACTTCCTGAAATGATAGTTCCTGAAAAGTGTTGCCTGGGAATAGTGCCTTCAGATGCTGTCAGAAGAAAAGGGAGACCAAAAAGCCCGGTCAGAAGTGGCATCAGGATGCTACCTGCACCAAGCGTATTCCATAAAAGATATTCAAATCTGAATGAGAAAAGTCCGAGAATACCTGATACAATACACAGTGCAAATAGCCACCCGGACGCTTCACTGCGCACGATTATCATTCCCATGATTAAAACCAGGATTGAACCGGTCAGCACATCTATTGAGGGTTGCATGAGAGGAATGAACCATAATGCAGATAACGCCAGGGGGATTGTAAGAATTACCCCCCAGAGACTTCCAAGAGCAGAAATCCGGACCGCTTCTTCACCTTTTCCATCCATCGTAAGTGAATGAGCAGGAAGAATTGAAAGAGAAGTGCCGTCATCGGGCACTCCCAAAAAGGTTGCAGGTACAATTTCCAGAAATGAATGGGTAATAAGCGTGGCAATAAGAATTGCTGCCAATCCTTCGGGCCCGAGGAAGGAGAGAATTGCAGGCGAAAACCCAAGCATGAGGGCTGCAATCATATTTGCATGAATTCCTGGCGTCAGACCACTGATCATACCACATACTACACCACCGATACTACCGGCCAAAACGTGAAACATCTGGTTCTCATGGATTTAAGTGTATAGAACGCATAAAATATCCGCATCCGTTCTGAAAAATTGGGGCCGGGGGATGATATGCGGATTGCAATAACACGTCTGAAAGGAAAAGAGGGAGATGACCAGGCAAGGTGCGCACGAAGAGGCCATGATTGTTTTTCAATATCCCCAATGATTGGAGAGATGAATCATGATACCATTGATCTGTTTATTCAGGATGTAAAAGACAGAAAATTTAACTGTATTTTCTTTACAAGTGCCCTTCCAGCAGGCCAGCTCGGGCCAATCCTTCAGGATCTCCCTCTCCCCCGGGTAATTGCAATTGGACCCCAGACTGCAAAAGCACTCCGTGAGTATGGAATCATTTGTGAAGTCCTTCATGAATTTTATTCCCGGGCATTTGTCCCATACCTTGGCGATTGGATTGTTAACAAAAAGGTAGGAATTCCACGATCTGATGCACCCAACCAAAAACTTCTTGATGGAATCAGGGATGCTGGGGGGTTTCCAATTGAGTATCAAATTTACTCTCTGATTCCGACTTATGAACTATTGAACCTAAATGGTGCCGAGGCTATCCTTTTTACCAGTGCCTTATCCTTTAAGTCTGCTCTCTGGAAAAGAAGGGAGGATCTTATTCTGATTGCAATTGGTGATGTGACTGCAGAAGCAATGGAAGAAGCAGGTCTTTCTCCAGATGTAGTTGGAGATGGATCACTGGAAGGAACTCTTGATGAACTCAATCTCTTTCTTCTCATGAATCCAGGTGGATAATGGAGACAAAAACATCAGTTTTACAAGACATTTCATCCCATCAGGGTTCCGTTATCCTGATAGACAAACCACGTGGACCATCAAGCCACCAGGTTGCTGCATGGGTCAGGGATATGACCGGAGTTTCGTCGGTAGGTCACACAGGAACCCTTGATCCTCCGGTTTCAGGAGTTCTGGTAATCCTGATTGGAAGAGCAGTGCGTCTTACCACTATCCTTCACCAGGATGATAAGGAGTACATTGCTCTTCTTCGATTGCAGGGAGATGTTTCGGATGCAGAACTCAAAGAAGTCATTGCACTTTTCACAGGAAGGATTTACCAAAAACCACCGAAAAGAAGTGCAGTAAAGCGGGCACTTCGAATTAGGGAGATTCAGGATATTGAGCTCCTGTCACGGGAAGGGCGACTTGTTCTGCTCAGGGTCAGGTGTGATTCAGGAACATACATCAGATCCCTCTGTCATCACATCGGTTTGGCATGCGGAGTCGGAGGACACATGGCAGAACTCCGGAGAACCAGATCCGGACCGTTCCTTGAGAAAGATTGTGTCACCCTTCATACTCTGCGTGATGCTGTGGAATTGGCAAGAGCAGGAGATGATGCACCACTACGAAGTATTGTTCGTTCTCCTCTTGAAGCACTTGAAGGAATACCCCGTGTGTACATCAAGGAGTCTGCAGCAGATGCAATCTGTCATGGAGCAAGGCTCTCATCCAAAGGAATCATCAGCCATGATAATTTCCAGATGGAAGACCAGGTAGCCATCCTTGTTGAAAAAGATCTTATCGCAGTTGGTGATGCTCTGATCAGCAGTTCACGAATTGTACCTGGGGAAAAGGGTCTTGTTATTGCTCCCCATATTGTGATGCAGGATATCGGAGTCTATCCAAAGGTGTGGAAAACCCATCAGACAAAGAGAGAAAAGTCTTAAAAGAACTGACTGTTAATGTATATAGGCATCTCATGCTGAGGTAGTCTAGTCTGGGAAGGCGCAAGATTGGAAATCTTGTGGGAGCAATCCCTCGGGAGTTCAAATCTCCCCCTTAGCGCTCATTTTTTTTACACCATCACATAATCTCAATCTGAAAAAAAATAATTCTCCCGAAAAGGGTTGATTATAATTCATAAACAACATGTTCCTGACCGATTACTGGATCAGGAAATATCCGGATTATCCGTGAGGAAATTTTTTCAACGACCCCATTACGGGACGTTACGGTAAAAAGGGTCCCGGCCGAGTGATCTGTTCTATTCATTCCTTGTGAATCACCATCCTGGTAATTGGCAATATCAACAATCACCGGGTATTGATCTACGATATGGGTGCTGATGGACTGGACATGCCGGTGACCTGCCATCACCAGGGTAGGATAACGTATTAATTCTTTATCGATGTTCTCTCCAAGGAGGGACAAGGAACCATCCGGCTCCATATAATGGTGGGTTGCAATGATAGTAAACGAATGAGGATACTGATCCATCTTATCCCGTATACTCTGAAATTCATGAGATGCCAATGAAACGATTGAATAATCAATGCTCACGAGGTTGAAGTCATTGATTGAAGTAACAGAATATGGCTTAGTGTTACCGGTATACTGAGAGAAAAAGGAGTACACAAGACCATATGCAGTATCATGGTTTCCGGCGGTTGCATAAACCGGAATAGATGTCTTGTTTATTGCATTACGATATGCATTCCATTCAGTTTCATTATCATATGTGTTAACGAAGTCTCCAGTGATGATTATCGCAGAGATATTTTGCACTTCTTTTATCGACTCAAGATATGAAAAGGTGTGATTGTAGACTTCAGGATGAAAAGACGCAAGGTTTTGAGTATCTGAAAGGTGGACAAGTGAATAAACCGACAAACTGTTATTGCCCTCCTTGCTTACATCTGAAATTGTTGGATGTGCCAGCAAAAGAAGAAAAAAGATGATGGCAAGGATATTATAGTCTCTTCGGTCACCCATTTTTTTACCAGTATAATTGTTGCAACGTAACTATTTGTTTTCAGGTGAAATGAATGATATATATCATCATATAGTTTACAGGTGAAAAAGTGGGTTTTGGTAATTTACACAAGAATACCAAAAAAAGAGTTATGAGTTATTAATCCACCGGGCTATCCAGTCACCAACACCACTTGTACTGGCAGAACCGCCCATATCTTTTGTAACAACCCGTTCCCGGATAGAAGCCTCAATACCCTGCAAAACACGGTCTGCAGCATCTTTTTCTCCAAGGTGTTCAAGGAGCATTGATCCTGCCCAGATGGTTGCAAGAGGATTTGCCACATTCTGACCCTTGTATTTTGGTGCTGACCCATGAATCGGTTCAAACATGCTGGTCCCGTCCGGATTAATATTTCCACCCGGAGCAAGACCCAGACCTCCCTGGATCATGGCACCAAGATCAGTGATGATATCCCCAAACATATTTGGGGTAACAACAACATCGAACCATTCCGGATTTTTGACAAACCACATTGTGATGGCATCCACGAAGGTAAACTCGTGGGTTGTTCCCGGATATTTTGCCGCCGTCTCAAGGAAGACATCTCTCCAGAGACCGTATATATCAGACAGAACATTTGCCTTGTCAACTGAGGTTACTTTCTTCTCCCTGCTTTGTGCCATATCAAAGGCATAAGAGATGACCCGGCTTGCACCTTCACGACTGATAACCCCAATCTGATATGCAAGTTCATCTGAATCTGTCTCGACATCAAGTCCGAACTTAACGGAATAGAGATCCCGTTTCACCTCAAGGACCTTCTTTTCATGACCCTTCAGCCGTGATCCAATACCCACATAGAAGTCCTCGGTATTTTCCCGGACCACTACGAAATCAATATCTTCCGGCCTCTTGTTTGCAAGCGGCGTATCCACTCCGGCAAGCATCCTGATCGGCCGAAGGTTAATATACTGGTCAAAGTAAAACCGGAGGTTTAAAAGAATTCCTTTCTCAAGGATTCCTGGTTTTACCCGGTCATCACCGATTGCTCCAAAGTAGATTGCCTGGAATTTCTCAAGTTCTTTAAGATCCTCTTCGGTCAGAAGTTCGCCAGTTGCAAGATATCTGTCTGCACCGATATCAAATCCGGTCCATTCAATATCAAACCCGAATTTTTCTCCTGCTGCATCGAGGACGGTTTTCCCTGATTCAATGATCTCAGGTCCTATTCCGTCTCCTCCAATAACCGCTACTTTGTGCACAAATCTTCACTCCTGATGGTTTTTGCATAGGCAACAAGACCTCCGGCATCAATAATCCGGCGGAGGAACTCAGGGACCGGTTCAGTCGGCATTTTTTTCCCGGAAACTTCCAGAAAGCCCTCATTGAGGTGAGGGATTACCTGATCCTTCTCAGTAATCTCTGATGCCTGTGGGCATATCACCGGCAGTAACCCGACATTAATGCTGTTCCGGTAAAATATTCTCGCGAATGACTCTGCGATTACCATCTGGATCCCGGCTCCGGTCAATGCCAGGGGTGCATGCTCACGTGATGAACCACACCCGAAATTCCGACCTGCAACGATGATATCACCCTCCTTCGCCTCTTTTGAGAACTCATCCCTGATTCCCTCAAAGGCATGGGTTGCAAGTTCTGCTGCATCATTAATGGTCAGAAATCTGCCTGGAATGATGGCATCGGTATCTATGTTGTCACCGAATTTCCAGGTTCGCATCATCGCACCTCCCGTGGATCAGTAATCTCACCATAAATAGCAGTTGCAGCAGCAGTAGCTGCAGAACCAAGGAAAACCTTCCCTTCGGCAGAACCCTGTCTACCCTTAAAATTCCGGTTGGAAGTTGAGAAGGATACCTCTCCGGAAGCAATAAGTCCGAAAGAGCCACCCATACATGGCCCACAGCAGGGAGCCTCGACGAGAGCACCAGCCTCGACAAACTGCTCAATAATACCAGCCCGGAGAGCCTTGAGATACTCGGCTTTTGATGCCGGAATCACAAGAACCCTGACCTCATCAGAGAATTTTTTGTCCCCGAGGACTTCAGCAGCCTCCATAAGATCTTCAAACCGTCCGTTCGTGCATGAACCGATAAAGACCTGGTCAACATGGGTTCCGGCAATGTCTGTGACATCAACAACCTGATCAACATTATGGGGCACTGCAACCTGCGGAACCAGGTCAGACACATCATAATTTCGCCATGATGCATACACGGCATCCGGATCACTGACCAGGCTTTCATCCCTGCAGGTACATCTTCCAGATAGGTATTCCTTTGTTACCCTGTTCGGAGGAACAATCCCTGCTTTTCCACCCATCTCGATGGCCATGTTACAGCATGTCATCCGTCCTGGCATATTCAGTGAACCAATGGTATCACCGGTGAACTCTACTGCCTTGTAAGTAGCCCCGTCCACGGTAATGTCCTTGATAATATTGAGGATAAGATCTTTGGCACCGACCCGTTTCTGGAATTTTCCGGTTACATCTGCCCTGATGCTCTCCGGTATCCGGAAATAAAGACAGCCGTACCGGAGGGCAAAACCCATGTCGGTTGATCCTACTCCGGTTGCAAATGCTCCAACTGCACCATACATACAGGTGTGTGAATCACTGCCAATGACGATATCTCCGGGACATACACGACCTTTTTCAAGGGTTACCTGGTGACATACACCTTCCTTGATGTCGTAGTTATGAATACCCTGCTCTTTTGCAAAAATTCGCATGTTTTTCTGAATTTCTGCAGCGTTGAGGGAGTCAGCCGGTACCTGGTGATCAAAAAGCATGATGATCTTTGCCGGATCAAAGACCTTTTTTCCACCCATTTCATAAAACTTCTCGATAGCAAGCGGACCAGTGATATCATGGATCATAGCCCCGCTTATCGGAGCCATGATAACTTCGCCTGCCGCTACCTCCTTGCCACACCGGGCGGAGAATATCTTCTCAGTGATTGTTCCTGCCATTGCGGTACACCATGTTTATTGCGTTAATCATTGCCTCCGTAGACGCTAAAACCACGTCATCACCTGATGCGGCAGCATCAAACACTCTGCCCTTTTCATCTTCGACCACCAGAGTGACATGACCGATTGCATCACTTCCTTCAGATATCGCAGAGATATGAAACTCTTTTAAGGTCGCCGGCTTTGGAACGGTTCCAATCAGGGCTTTGATAGCAGCATCCACTGCCCCGTTTCCGGTCCTGCAACAGACCTCTTCCACACCATTCACTCTCGCCCTTACAGTAGCAGTCGGGATCATGTGATTGCCAGTCATGATGGCAATATCCACCAGTTCAACATAACGACCCCCGGTGGACATTCCGGTTACGGTCTCTGCAATTTCATACAGATCATGTTCGGTGACCTTCTTTCCTTTTGAGGAGATCTGTTTAATCCTGCTGATAATCTCGTCCATCTGTGCATCATCAGGTGAGATATGAACCTGGCTTAACATTTCACGGACTGCATGCCTTCCGACATGTTTACCCAGTTTCAGCCTTCGCCTATGACCTACCATCTCCGGAGTCATGATCCCAGGCTCAAAGGTACTGGAATTTTCTATGACCCCCTGTGAGTGGATACCACTCTCATGTGAGAAGGCAAACTCTCCGGTTACCGGATAGGTCGGCGGGACCATGATGCCGGAAAATCGTGAAATCATCCGCGAAGTCTCAACCAGCCGTTCGGTTTTAATTCCGGTGTTACATCCGAAGATTGACTCGATAACCATCACCGTGCAGGCTAAGTCTGCATTACCCGCACGTTCCCCGATCCCGTTCACCGTCACCTGGACCTGATCAGCACCTGCTTCTACTGCTGAAATGGTATTGGCAGTGGCCATCCCAAAGTCATTGTGGCAATGGACATCAATAGTGACCGGAATCTTCGGGCGTAACGCACCAATCATTGCCTGCATGAATGTCGGTGTTGCAACACCCACAGTATCTGGCACATTAATAGCGGTAGCACCGGCCTCAACTGCTGCAGTATAAACTTCAATCAACTCAGGAATGCCGGTCCGTGTTGCATCCATCGCAGAAAAAAGCACTTTGTCCGCATGGTCACGTGCATACCTGACAATATCTCCGGTGATTGCTACAACTTCCTCGTGGCTTTTCCGGATGGTATGGATCCGCTGGACTTCAGATGTCGGGATAAAGACATGTACCATGTCAACTCCGGCATCGATGCACCGGTCAACATCCTGTTTAACCGAACGAGCCAGGCCACAGATAATTACATCCAGATTTTCTGCTGCGATGGCTTTTACCGTCGAGTATTCATCGGCCGATGATGCCGGAAAACCTGCCTCAATGATGTGAACACCAATGTCAGACAGCTGATGAGCGATCTCGATTTTATCTGAAGGCGTAAATGACACACCCGGCGTTTGTTCACCGTCACGGAGTGTCGTATCGAAAACAGTAATTCTTCGTCTGCTATTCTTATCGCTGGAGAAAGCGACCTGCCGTACCACATGATACGACGTTCCCTGTCCCGGTTACTTGTTGAGACATGATCATACAGGTAGTAAGTTGCGATTAATATATGTTTTGATCACTGGTGCATACGAATGAGAGGGAATTGCACCAGAACCTCAGGGCGAGGTGATGCGGGAACGGTTTTTGGTGCAGATCGATGCAATCATGGTGCTGAACCAGGAGAGTTGAGAGTATGCCTGATTTTCGGAATTGAATCCGTATCTTCAAATGTTTCAATATACCCATCAAAAAAATGAACTTTTGTTACCTTTGGAGTGAAATCCAAAGAAAGGCTGTCTTTCACCCATAGCAAGTTTTTATCAAAGAGGTCTTCGGCCTGCAGAAACTGAAATGACGGACTTGTGCAGGTCTTGTTATCCACATAGGCAAAATTACACACCCTGAACCTGGTTACTTCAGGAGTAATTTCCTCAACCGATACAGATTTATCAAAAACAGCTTCAAGTCTCTCCTTTGCAACGCTGCTTACATCCATCACCACATTGGCAAGAGAATATGCACCCAGTTCAATATGATTTGTATTGTAATTCATCTGCACAGTTGCGTCACCGGCACTGTCAATCGAAATGTCCACCATATCTACAGAAAACGCCTGAACACTACATGGAATGAAAATGAAGAGAAGCAATATTGGGAGAATGTAACAGGAATTCATACCAGTAGATAATCTAACGGAGAATAAGAAGAGGTTTTTCCTATAAAACTCGATTTTACAAACATGAAGGCCAAAAAACGGGATTTATAAATTTTATTCACTTTTTCCCGCATCAATTCCCATATCAAAGGCTTTCAGATTCATATCAACTGTTTTTTGAGGAACAGTTCTTCTGATAGCTTCCAGTAACGATTCCTTTTTCAGGGGGATGTCAGGCGATGCTGCACCAAGGAGCACAATGTTCTGGGTCAGGACATTACCGGCTTCTTCTGCTATACGGCGGCAGTCAACGACCTTGTAAGGCCGCGAACCAAGCATTTCAAGTAACATCGGTTCTTCCGGTGATGGATAGTCCTGCATGAACACCGAAGTTGGAACTACAAACTCCTGGCTGGTGTATATCTTTCCGTCGGGCTTTAACCAGTGAACAGCACGGGCAGCCTCAAGAAGATCAAATGACAGGAGAAGATCCGCAGTGCCGGGGGCGATCAGTGGACCATACTGCTGCCCGATTCTAATCTGTGACTCCACGGATCCACCACGCTGGGCCATCCCATGCGTCTCAGCTCCCCTGACCGGGATACCTTCAATCACACATGCCTTCCCCAGAATGTTGGAAGTAAGAATGGTCCCCTGACCTCCGATACCTACAATCATGACGTCAAAGCTCATTCCTTCACCTCCCTGCTGATTGCTCCGACCGGACATAATTCTGAGCACACTCCGCACCCGGAACAGAGATCAGTAATAAAAGCAAGACCACCACGAAGTTCTATTGCCGGACAACCGAATTTAATGCATGCCTTGCATCCGATACAGACATCCTGATGTACGATATATTTACCCCGGTTAATTTTAGACCTCTTTTCCGATATGACGCAGGGTTGGCGGGCGATAATTACTTTTACTCCGGTTTTTGATTTTGCCTCTTTCAGGACATTCATGAAGGTGGTTAGATTACTCGGACTTACCGTTTCGACGAACGTTGCTCCGGCTGCACGACAGATCGCTTCAATGGACACCGGAGGGGTCAAAATTCCACAGGCAGTAAGTCCCGTGGTCGGGTTTGGCTGGTGACCGGTCATTGCCGTGATACGATTGTCCAGGATGACAACGGTAATATTCGCACCATTATACACTGCATTGATGAGGCCCTGGATACCCGTGTGAAGGAACGTGGAATCACCAATCGTGCATACAATATCCCGCTTCTCACCAGCAAGGGACATACCGGATGCAATTGTAATTGAAGCACCCATACAGATCGTGGTGTCAACAGTTCCAAGCTGAATGCCTAAGGTGTAACATCCGATATCACTGGGGAAAATCCCGTCACGGAAAACTTTCTTCATCGCATACATGGCAGCCCGGTGCATACATCCTGCACAAAGGACAGGAGACCTAACCGGAAGTGCGGCAGGTTTTTGTGGCTCTTCATACCTGACTGATGTTTGAATCCCTGCTGCGGTCAGGTACTTTGCAACCCGTTCTGGTGAAAGTTCTCCCTCATATGGTACTTGTCCGGTCTTTTTGCCATAAATCAGGACAAACCCACTTACCTGTCTTGCGATTTCCTCAATTATCGGAGAGAGTTCTTCGACAACGAGGACCTTCTCATGTTTCTGAATAAACCCGGCCAACCATCCTTCATCAATAGGATATGCACCAATAACCGCAAGAGAAACGTCAGACCCGATGACTTCCCGGACATAGGAAGCTCCGACACCGCTGCAGATGACAGCGGTCTTTCCTTTTACCTCATATCGATTGTATCCCAATTCTACAAGTTTTTTCTTTATTGCCGGCTGTTTTTGATTCAGTTTCTGGTGAAGAATGCGAGTGTGCGCGGGAATTACCACATATTGCCGGGGATCCTTTTCAAACAACGCGGTTCTGTCGGAAACCTTCACTTCACCCATGTCAACGTCACTTTTTGAGTGACAGATACGGGTAGTCGGACGGAACATGACCGGCAGAGAGAATTCCTCAGAAATGGAAAAGGCGTCACGAACCATGTCATGGGCTTCCTGAAGGGTTGAGGGATCAAAACAGGGTATTCGCGCAAACTGTGCATAACACCGGCTGTCCTGTTCATTCTGTGATGAATGGGCGAACGGATCATCTGCACTCAGGATGACAAAACCACCTTTTGTTCCGGTATACGCCGAGGTCATCAGGGGATCAGCGGCAACATTCAGACCAACATGTTTCATCGTGCAGATGGTTCGAAGCCCACACCATGATGCGGCAAGAGCTTCCTCAAATGCGACTTTTTCATTCACAGACCATTCAACCTTGCAGGCGCGGTCAGGGTCCATCCTGAGGGTATCAATCACTTCGGATGAGGGAGTACCCGGATACCCACAGGCGATATCAACGGCTGCTTCAAGGCATCCGTGCGCAATCGCCTCATTTCCTAGCAGATAATGAACTACCATATTCAATCCCGGAGCAGATTCTCTAACAGTATTGCCTGTCATCGTATGAGTTCTGTTCTGTTATGATCCGCAAGAAGGCAGATCAGGATTCGCAAGGTTTAATAAAGAGGATGATCCACCTGATAAGAGCCTCGGGCCCGTAGCATAGACAGGTGGTGCACCCGGCTGATAACCGGGAGGTCATGCGTTCGAATCGCATCGGGCCCATTTCTCTTTTATGTCATCTTCAAAGTTTATAGCAGGAAATACCCGCATCATAATTCTTTCAATTGTTGGTATTGCACTTGCAGGACTTTTTTTTGTTCTCAATCAGCCAATTTTTGCAGGTTTTACGATCATCATATGCGGGACAGCGGCCCTTGGTATGATTATATCAGCAGATGCAGCGAGATCCCCTCGTCCCATTCTTCTCGCTGATTTGTCAGCCAATCACCGAAGAATTATCCTGGAGAACGCCGGAAATAAGGCAGCAGAAAAGATCCAGGTTACCGCTGCAGGTATTGAAAAACCATGGGATATCCCTGTTCTCGAGCCTGATACTCAAACCGAGATTTCGCTCCCAACGATGGTAACCAATCTGACTATTGAAGTTACATATCAGGCAGGGAATGAGAACAGAAAATCGAAGGCATTTACCCTTGGATCATATGAAGTTCAGGATGATCCATTCAAACCGACATTTCCGCTTTTTAATTGGAAAGAAAAGAAGTGATCAAGAGTTTCCTGCACGGATAAAAGATATCGTTTTTTCGAGTGCAAATAAGAGATCTTCCTGATTTTCCAGGTATTGTTGCATTGCTTTATAGAGCATGAACATGGCTTCATATCCATAAAGATCAATGACCTGGCGGGAAGAAATTTCGGCCATATATGAATCAATTACCAGTTCATCGGCACTATACATAATCTCGTAAAATTTTCCATCGTCACCTAAAAGACAGAACTGATCCTGCACCGCACGTGACATGTTATCCGGACGGTACGGGGCAGGTTCAGCACTTTTTCCCAGGATAATCATCTTCGTAGGATAATGCCGCGAGTCATAAATCTCCCCATGGTTGTCCTTCTTTCCTTTTTCGAGAAGTTCAATCCCGGTTTTTGAGATAACTTTTGTCACCTGCATTGCCATCCGGTTCATGAGCTCGGCATCCATCTTACGGATATCTTCAGAATATGCATCAATAGACGTATCATGCAGGTTGATTACCTCAACAAGCCGATTAAATCCCTTTTCTATCAGTTCTTCCATCAGTACCAGTATATACAGGTCATCCGGCCAGGCAAAGAATCGTCTGGTCAGTCTCCAACCAGGGTACCTACCAGGTAATGCGGAGTACAGCCGGAGATCTTAACTTTACACAATGTTCCAGGCGTAATTTCCTCCGGGATTACGACTCCCTCATATGATAATGACCGAGCCATGACTGAACCTGGCCGGAGTGACTCAGTGGTAATGACCTGCATTACGGTGCCAACCTTCTTCTCATTCGCTTCCAGCAGCATCGCATATGCATCACGGATGATCTCGCGGGACCGGTCTTTTCGTATCCGATCAGGAAGTTCTCCTTCGCGGCCCATCCCGGTGCCGGGCCGCCATGAGTATCTCGTGACATTGACCATGCCTAGTTTCATCTTCTCAAGGAACTCAAGGGTTTTTCTATGATCCTCTTCAGTCTCTCCGGGAAAACCCGTGATGATATCTGTTGCTATGGTTATCCCAGGCATTTCTGATCTGAATATCTCCTGAATGTTGAGAATATCGGCGATTTGATATCTTCGTCCCATCAGTTCAAGCACCCGGTCCGAACCTGACTGAACTGGCAGGTGAAGAAAAGAGAAAAACGGACCCTGTTTCATTGCCTTCGCAACATCACGTGCAATAGGGAGCAGTGTGGCAGGGTTCATCATGCCAAGCCGAATCCGACAGGTTTCCGGAAGGTGGGGCACCTTGTTTAGCAGAGAGGAAAGAGACAGGACTTTTGTATCATGACCATAACAGGAGAGATCCTGCCCGGCAAGTCGGATCTCTGCCGCACCTCCCTTTTCACATGCAATTATCTGTGAAATTATAATATCGGGAGGAATACTCCGGATTATACCCCGTGCACACCTAGTAATGCAATACCTGCATGAACCCGTACATCCGGGACCTACCTGCACAACCTGTATCGGCCCTTCCCAATTTATAGTAAGGTCTTCTGCAGCTTCGTGAATGGAATCCGGATAGATAATCCCTACATCGGGGAAATCCTGCAAGAGATCAGGACGGGCTAGGGGAAGACAACCGGTGACCCAACGCTCTTTCCCGGAATATTTCCGGAGGAGTTTTATCATCTTTCTCTCGGTTTTATCAATCACAATGCAGGTATTCAGAATTATAACATCTGCATCATCCGGATTGGTAGCAATAGTGCAATTCTTGTGTTTCAGAATTTTTTTTAAAAAAACTGAATCCCCCTCATTATATGCACATCCGAAAGTTCCAATGTAAATTTGTTTTTTCGAGAGAGAATGGACCCAAACATGGTTATCAGCAATATTAATTCCAGCATTATAGAGTGACATAGTCAAAAATGATTATTGTACCTGTTTCGTGTAATATTAAGAATTGATTATGATCTCGGGATATTTTCTGACGCGAGATCCAAATCAGCGCATTTATATACGTAATATATAGACAATCTTTTCATTTTAAAATAGAGTGGAGGAAAGATGAAAAAGTATATCTCAATCTCCATAATTTTGGCGACATTCATAATATTAATTGGCATAATAACTGCAGATCGCCTTCCATCACAGGTTCCGGAAAACCAGATATTTACCGTTGATACTTTGATCGATTCAACAGGACCGATATATGATGAAAGTAGTTTGGACTGGACATTGGATGACCAGAACAGAGCTGTTCATTACGCATATGTAGCCGACGGATACAATGTAAATAATTTATATTCGCCATCGCAGACCATTGCGAGTGCAATAAACGATCTCAATTCTGCAGATTATAAATGGGTAAAAGATAATAACGGCAACCTGCGTCTGACGTATCTCAATGTTGATGATTATTTATATACCAAGCATATTCCGGGCACTTCTACATCTTGGGGAGAACTGTTAGAGACATTAGATGAAGATTACAACGATTATATTGTTGATCAGAAAATAGACACAGGATCCATTCACAATACTAAACTCAATTCAACTGAAGAGATCATGATCCTTACCTGGACAGATTTTCTGCGTAGCAACGGGGGTAAGATATCTCTAAACAAAAACATTGATTTTGATTCACAGGATAAAGGAAAAAGCCTCTCCAACCTCAAATCAGAGAAAATTCTGACCTATGCGAGTACTGAAGGGGCTCATTTAATCGGGTCGGAGGAATGGGTTTTTGATGTCGCAGGAAACTGGGAGCGAACCGGGGATTCTATTCGTTGTGTTTTTACTGATACTTCAGGATCCATCATTCCTGCATTTTGTAATGTAGTCAAAGCAAAAAGTGAACTTGTCAATATGAATTCAGGTCAGATTTCTTCCAGAGGTGCGGTTAGAGGTGTTGCAGAAACAGGCGATGTACCTGGAGCGATGAGTTATCGGATTGCAGTCTCACCGGATTCGAATTCAAACAGTGGTTTTGCTGAGGGAGCAGTAAAAACCTTGTTCGGAGGGTCAATCATGGAAGCTCACGGACGAAACAATATCCCCTCTGCTACGAACAACTGGAGAGATGTAGCATCAGTTACTGGGGGCATAAAGACATTCCAGAAGACCTTCGGAGATCCAGCATATACTTCAGGAATAACCGGAACAGGAGATCCAGATGACTACGATAGGTTAAGTCGCACAAGTATTACACCAACCCCAACACCAAATCCACAAACAGGGACAATAATTATCGTAGCGCAGTGTTGGTGGGAACTCACAGGGCCATCTAATTATGATGGTGGTCAGGGTACCCAAACTATTAATGATGCACCAATTGGGGAATATACGTTTATGTCGCTTGGGAATTATGATTATGCTACTGATACACTTACCGCAGGCGGCACTATAACCTTTACCCGTGAAGCTTGTTAAATAAATCATTAAAAAAATAGAACGAGAAAAAAAATTTTCAAAATAAATAAAAAAACGTATTATATATTCAATTAAGGTTTATCTTCCAGAGGCCATATTAAGCTATTCTGCATATATGTAGGCAATGGTCAGAATCGGGCTCCTTGGTTGTGGCAATGTCGGCAAAATAATTGCTACCCATCAGGATGGATTTACGGTAGAGGCACTCTTTGATCGCCTGCCGGACCATGCAGAGGATCTGGCCCGGATCTGTGGCGCTCCTGCATACTCCGATTTTCAGGAATTCATATCCCAGGACTTTGATATCTGTGTAGAAGCAGCGTCAGTACTGGCAGTCAGGGAATATGCCCCAAAAGTTTTGGAAAACAACAAAAATATACTCATACTTTCGGTGGGGGCCCTTTCAGACACATATTTCCGGAAGTCTCTCCTTGATAAGGCACGGGAACATGGCAGGAAGATCCATATCCCAAGTGGTGCCATCATGGGGCTTGATAACCTGAAAGTAGGTCAGATCAGTAAGATTGACTCCGTTCTACTCAGAACCACAAAAAGTCCTGAAAGCCTGAACATGCAGGTTACTGAAAGGACTCTTGCCTTTAGGGGAAAGGCGAACGAGTGCATCAAACAGTTCCCAAAAAATATCAACGTATCAGTTGCAATTGCCATTGCCACGGGTTGTGACGTGGATGTTGAACTCTGGGCAGATCCGGAAGTTGACAGGAATATTCATGATATCTTTGTGACCGGAGAATTCGGAGAGGCAAACATCAGGGTTATCAACCACCCAAGTCCGGATAATCCGGCAACGAGTTATCTTGCAGCCCTTTCTGTACTCTCACTTCTGAAAAACCTTGACAACCCCCTGGTGATAGGATCGTGACCAAGCATAACCTCATTGCAGATGTCCTACGTCTGAAATCAGAACGAAAAGCCCTGATCCTTGCACACAACTATCAGCTCCCGGAAATCCATGCCGTAGCTGATGTCATCGGCGACAGTCTTGAACTCGCTCTTGCTGCACGAAAAGCGACAGAGCCGGTACTTGTCATGTGTGGTGTCAGGTTCATGGCCGAGACTGCCCACATATTAAACCCCGACCGGACGGTTCTGATGCCGGATATTAACGCCGGATGCCCGCTTGCGGACTATTTAACCCCGGAACTCATCCTGAAGACAAAAGAAGAATACCCGCAGGCAGCGGTCGTTGTCTACATCAACAGTACCGCAGCATGTAAAGCGGTTGCTGATTCGGTCTGTACATCAGGAAATGCGGTGAAAATTGTAAAATCTCTTCCTCACCGGCAGGTCATCTTCGGACCAGACAATAACCTCGCCTCTTATGTCCAGTCAGTCCTTCCGGAAAAGGAGATAATACCGATTCCTGAAGGAGGACACTGTTATGTCCATATGCAGTTCTCTCCCGATGACCTGGTTGAGGTAAAGGCAGCAGGAATATCAATTATTGCTCACCCTGAATGTCCGGAAGAAATACGGACTTATGCAGATCATATCGCTTCAACCGGAAAGATGGTAGAGATTGCAAAATCCGGTGATAGATGGTATATTTGCACAGAAACCGGTATGCTTGAGAGGTTGTGTGTTCTCTGCCCGGAGCAGTCATTCATCGGTAATGAAGATGCCATCTGTGCAGATATGAAAAAGACCACCCTCCAGGAACTTCTTGTATGCCTTCGTGACCTTTCAGGTGAAGTAAAGGTTCCACCGGAGATAATGGATGGAGCACGTAAATCTCTTGATTATATGCTTAGTGTCCCATGAAACTCCCTGACATCCCTCTTTCAAAACTCATCTCATTTGTCGAAGAAGACAGTCCTTATGGAGACATAACATCAGCGGCGGTAATAGATGAACAGGACTCTACAGCAGTAATAACAGCACGCCAAAACCTGATCCTTTCTGGTATTTCAGAATGCATACGGCTTTCAGAATGGTACGACCTTTCCATCATAAGGGCAGGTACCGATGGCATTTCGTATGCCCCCGGGGATGAGATCCTTATTGTCAGGGGAGATGCCCATACCATTCTGTTACTTGAGCGGACACTCCTTAATATTCTCGGACGGATGTCCGGGATTGCAACACAGACCAGAATACTGCAGGAGAGAGTTTCAACAATAAACCCGGACTGCCGGATTACAGCGACCAGGAAGACTGCTCCGGGACTCCGGCTGATGGACAAAAAAGCAGCCATGACAGGAGGGGCAGACCCTCACCGGTTCTCACTCTCTGATGCCGTGCTCATAAAAGATAATCACCGTGTTTTAGTGAGTGCTGACGAGGCAGTCAGAAGGGCACGAAAATCCGGTGCCTATCACTGCATCGAGGCTGAAGCAGATACCATCGAAGAAGCAGTCATGATAGCAGAGGCCGGAGCAGACATTATCCTGCTTGATAACATGTCTCCCCAGGAAGTACTGGAAACAGTCAATCTTCTGAAAAAAAAGGGACTCCGTGAAAAGGTTGTCATCGAAGTATCCGGAGGTATTACCGGAGACACGATCGATTCATATGCATCCCTGCCCATTGACCGGATAAGTCTCGGGATGCTTACTCACTCGGTTACAAACGCTGATCTTTCTCTTGATATCATGAAATAATCCGGATATCTGTGGAATCCTCGATTAAAATCTCTTCTGCCCCTTTCCAGTGCTGAACAACCCCAATGAGTGAAACTCCGCTGCCTTCCCGAATATCCGGGATGATACCCGCCGAAGCTGGAATGAAAATTTTTACCCCAGATACTTCAAGCATAGCACTCCCACCGGTAACATGGGTAACCTGACCGGCAACACCAGAATACCGGACTAATGTTCCATCTGCCATTCCAGGCATATACTCCTTGGTGAAAGGTTCTTTTCCTATTCCATCAAGTAGAATGGTTCCTGCAAGGCACACTCCGGTGACCAGGACCAGAATCCACACCGCAATCCACTCCTGCTGAAAAAGCACAACCATCCCTATCCGGTTTGTTGTAAAGACTATCAGCAGTTATGCAAAGACCAAGAGGCTTTGATATGATCACCTGCAGATAGAATAAGGAATGAATACCATCCTCATCTTCATCATCGTGATGGTGGCAATATCTGTAATCGGTTTTCGATACAGGCTTCCACCATTTTTCACCCTTGTCGGGGGGGCAATAGCCTTCGGCCTTCTTATCGGAACTGACCCGGATACCGTGTTTCAGCAGGTTGCCATGGGATGCGCCAGCATCTTTAACAGCCTTGGTATCCCAATTCTGGCCGGTTCAGTCATTGCAAAATACCTTGCCGAACAGGGACTTATCCAGCAGATTGTATCAGACCTGAAGACGCTTCTGAAAAGGCCGCCAAGTCTTGCAGGTATTGCAGGATACCTGATTGCCGTCCCTTCAACCTGCCCGATAACCGCGTTTATCATCCTGACTCCGGTTATCGAATTCTTTACTTCAGATGAGAAAAAACGCTCACTGCTCATCTACCTGGTTGCAATCGGATCAGTTCTTGGAGTCGCCTATGTATATCCGACTCCGGTCACGTACACCCTGTTTGATGCATTTGCACCGGATTTTTCTCCGCTCATCTATAACCTGGTTGCCATTCCTCTTTCTCTTGCCTTTATCGGGAGTCTTATCTGGTATGTCAGAAGACAATGCAATTTTGCTGATATCACCAATGAACAGATAGGATACAAAAGAGAGGAAGGAACACTCCACCTTCGGGCATGGGCACCATTCCTTGTGATACTGCTGGCAATCCCTGTCGGATACCTGCTCCTTGGACTGACCCATGCGGGACTCCTGCAGTTTATCATGATTGCCGGTATGATCACCGCTGTTGCAACCGCACGGCAGGATATCAGATGGAGCGGATGGGTTCTTGGAGCAAAGCATGCCGGCGTTGTCATCTTTGATATCTGTGGTGCGGGAGCTCTTGGTTACATCATTCAACAGAGCAGTTTTCCGGCAGATGCATCAATCCTGCTTGCAACATCACTTCCGGTTTTTCTATTCCCCTTTGTACTAGCTGCACTTATCCAGACTGCACAGGGCTCGAGGATCGTTACCTCATACCTGACTGCCCAGGTTCTTGCAACAACGGTCATTCCATCAATGCTTAATCCCCTGGCGCTCTTCCTGATGATTATCGGCGGTGCAGGACTCATCTGTTTTGTGACCGACCCCTACTTCTGGCTGCTCCACCGGACTACGGGAGACGATGTAAAAACAGTGTTTAAACGGTACACGGTGCCTCAGATTATTTTCGGACTCGCCACATACCTGGTTGCACTTCTCATCCAGTTCCTTATGCCTGTAATATAAGACCTGGCTCCACCTTTTTAGGGGTTCTTCCTTGAAGTATATGAACAAGAAGCTTCAGATCTTTCTCTATGCAATATAACCGGACAATACTCCCGGTCATCGTGGGTGTTCTCATCGCCTCCCTCTTTTGCACAGGGTGCCTTGCAAGTGAGGAAGAACCAGAAGTCGCTTACACCGAAACAGCATCACCAGAACTCGCCTGGTTGTCCTCATCGCTGACCAATGCAGCCACGGGTGAACGATTTTCCCTTATGGACCTTGCACAGAAAGGAAAACCCGTAATCATTCATAGTTTTGCGGTCTGGTGTCCGGGATGTTCGATGCAGCTGTTAGAATCAACCAAACTTCAGACTGCCTATCCGGATGATTATATCGTTGTGGCTCTGGATATCGATCCAAACGAGAATACAGAAAAGGTAAAACGCCACCAGGAATCTAACAATTTCAAGGGGATATTTACCGCAGCTCCCACCGATGTGACCCGGAGCCTTGTCAATGCATACGGACCAGGATTTGTCCAGTCCATACCCCAGACCATCATCATATGTGGAAAGACTGCAACCTACCTTGAAGACGGGGTTTTCAGTGCAGATGTCCTGAAACGAGCTACAGACGAACTCTGCACAGAATAAACATGAATTTTACCCCTGAAACCTGGATCATCTCTTTTTTAGCCGGGGTTTATACTCCGCTGGGAGCGATGTGTGTGCTTCCACTCTATCCCGGATATCTTGCATTTCTTGCCGGCCGAACTAAAACAGGAAGTACTTCTACCGCATCACTCGGTCTTGCAGTCACCGGAGGGGTTCTTCTTGCAATGTTCTCATTTGGCCTGCTCTTTGTTTCTATTCTGAAAATATCCACAGGAGATGTTCTGGAGATCCTTGGACCGGTAATTTACCTGGTACTCGCTGCGATGAGTATCGCAATGATTGCAGGATTTGATATTAGCAGATTCTTCCCGATGATTTCAACTCCGGTCGGGAAAACTCCGTACATCACAGCAGTGCTTTTTGGAGCATTTTTCGGCCTTGTGGCTCTCCCCTGTAATCCCGGGTCCATCATCCTGCTCTTTGCCATCTCTGCATCAACTGCAGATTTTATTGCGAATTTTATCAATTTTGTTCTGTTCGGAATAGGAATGGCAAGTCCCCTCCTTTTCCTTTCAGCGCTATCCATGGAAAAAAGCAGGACGTTTATCAGGTTTTTTACCTCACACCACCTGATCATCAACCGGGTTGCGGGAGTCCTGATGCTTTCTGTTGCTTTATACTACCTGGTGTTCGTATTCCTTCTGGAACACCTCTGATTTTATCGATGATGCCTGCGATACAGAAGAATTAAGAATATTATCACCGCTGCAAGAGCTATCATCTGCATTACCCCGGAGAAATCCCTGCCGGCAGTATCCTCAACCTTTGAATATCCGCCTTTTCCGGACCAGTCAGACAGGAATACTGATGCAAAGTAAGAAGCCACCTCCTTATTCCGGATAATAACCCCGGCTTCACGGTTAAAACAGGCGGAATTTTCATTCCAGTTCATGCTTGAGATCAGAACCTGGTCATCAGCGATTACTCCCTTGGTATGGACCTTTAATAACCCGGTTTTTTCCGGATAGAGCACCCGGGCCTCAAGAGTGATATTTTCACGGGCAGCAAGAGTCTGCAGCGTAGTCACCATCTCATCATTGTCATTGTCATCCTCGATGTTGTAATAATACCCGTCAAGGAGAATCCTGACATCCGCTCCTCTTCTGGCAGCACCTATCGCCGCAGAAAGAAACGGATTTGAACCATTTCCCGGATATTCAGTAATATAGGCCTGCTCAATCCACACCCTCCGACTGCTGTTGTTGATAACATCAGCAATCAGATGACTGGTATCCGGAGAAAAGACCGGCATTACATCCGCTCCTGAAAAGGAGAGAGGATGAAACACCGGTTGATACCTGTCTGTTACCGACTCTTCAAAGGCCCCAGGCCGGCCACTGGCTGGAACTACTCCAGGGCCGTCACTGTCATCCTTGAAAACCCGCGTAAAGGAGGCAGCAAGGTCAGGAGATTCAAGGAGCACACCCCACCCCCGGTTTCCGGTATAACCTGCTTTTGGGAAAGAGTGTTCCTTAAAATTTTCAGTTGTCAGAAACACTCTCAGGTCATCAGCAACCAGGTACTTTGCATGATTATACCGATACGGTGCATGATCCTCTCTGTCTCCTTCCATAACGAGAACCTGTGCACCTGCCCGGATGAGATCGTATATAACAGGAAATTCCTCGGCAGGGATACCTCCAACCGGACCACCCTCAAGGAGAACAATGACTGATACACCCCTTTTTTGCGCATCACATAAGAGTCCTGCAAATCCCGGGTCAGTGAATTCATAGACATTCAGAAGAACTGATGTATTCGCCTGCCTGATGACATCTTCCAGAACTGCTCTTGAACAGTCAGGTGAGACAAACGAAATACCTGATACATCCAGAAAGGTTTCTGGTTCAAGCCGACTCCCCCCGGCCATCAGGATGCGTTCATCCCACAATCCTTTACAGGATTTGAAATGAATCTGTCCTTTCCTTGAGGGAAAGGTTCCGGGCCAGGAGACTGAATCATGCACCACCCCATTCTTCGTGAGAGTCAGTTCATCTTTTTTATTGGACAACTGGAATTTTCCAGAGAGGGCTGCCTGTGGGACTAAAGGTGTCCCATCAAGGATCTCAAAATCCGGGTACTGTCCCCAGACCTTTTCATAAGCCTCTGCATTTCGCGCTATGGTACAGGTCCGGGAACCAGGCAGAGGAGTTAGGATGATAGTTCCTTCACCATCGGATATGGTAACCTGTCCTGGCTCCTCTTCCCACCCGATAGTGACATACTCGTCTTCATCCCCGTCTACCCAGGTATCCGGATACACTTCCAGGAAATAGGGAACAGAAGAACAGGGAGAGATGAAAAAAACAAACAGTATGAGGAACATCAGGGAGAGCCGCATGGGGAACAGGGTTTATCGGTCATGGATACATGAAAGTACTGAATTGATGCGTAAGGGCCAGGCTGTGGTAATCAAGATAGGGGGAAGCCTGATTGAACATGGGCCGGAAATCATCAGGACGATACGTGATTCTGACAGGAAAGTCCTTATCATTCCCGGGGGCGGGATTTTTGCAGACACAGTAAGGCAGACGAATGTTTCAGATACTGCAGCGCATTTCATGTCAATTGCAGCCATGGACCAGTACGGATGGTTACTTTCGACCTCAGGAATTCCAGTAACCACAAAACCCAGTATAAACAGGACTCAAATTCTTCTTCCCTATATACACCTTATGAAAACTGATCCGCTCCCTCATTCGTGGGACATTACTTCAGATACCATCAGTGCATACTATGCAAATCTTCTCTCTTCTCCCCTTATCATCCTGAAATCAATCGATTACATCAGGACAGGAGACAATCCGGTCAGCAGACTCACAGAAGGGATGGTGACCTGCGACCTTGATCCCGCATTTATCCCCTATATCTTTTCTTATGGAATATCCGGGCAGATTATACGGGGATCTGACATCATGAGACTGGCCCGTCTTCTGGATGGTGATAAGGTACCAGGGACCAGCTTTGGCAGTACCATTTAAGGTGATGATGAACAAACCAGATAAGCAGCTTTTTGGAAGTCTGAATATGAGTGGAACAACCTGCACATCATGTAATGGCCCAATGGCAGAAGAGGGCTCAGTAGAGTTCGGCTGCCCGGCATGCGGGGCCAGAATCCGCCGGTGCTACCGGTGCAGAGAACAGAGCGTTGAATATGTATGCCCCACCTGTGGCCTCCGGGGACCCTGAGACGATGGGAGACGTAGCGCTTATTATAAAAGTGATGCCGGAATCTCCTGAGATCAACAGGGAAGGAATAATTGCCTCCATCAAAGAAAAATTCCCCCGTGTTCAGGATATCAGGGAAGAGCCCATCGGCTTTGGACTTGTTGCATTAAAGGTCGCGCTGGTCGTTCCTGATGCAGAAGGACAAACTGAAGTCATAGAAGAGACGCTCAACTCCATTGAGGGTGTTGAACGTGCAGAAATCGTTGAATCAACTCTTGTGTAATTACAAGAATTTTTTGTAAAACGTTCAGGGGATCTTTCTATTCTTCCCCGTTCTCAAGAGCATTAAAGACTTCTTTTGTAATTCTCCGGATCTTTTCGACAGACATCTGGAAATTTCTCACTTCAAGCGGTTCAATTCGTATTGGAACAGGATATACTCCACTCCGGTTAATCCGTACCGGCACACCGATACACACATCACCGATGTTATGAACTTCCGCTTTGATATATGCTGAAACAGTCAGGATTCGATCCTCATTTCCAAGTATTGTCCGGATAAGAGTACCGATTGCTTCACCTGGCCCCCATACCGTTGCACCTTTTGAAGCGATGATGCGCTGACCTGAGCACTTCACCTGGGTCATGATCTCATCAATCGGTACACGGGCGAAACTGGGCAGGTTTGATATCTGTATACCTCCAATGGTCGTTGCAGACCAGAGTGGTACCATGCTTTCACCATGCTCTCCGATGATACGGGTGTGAACTTCACTGACATGGACTTTAAAGAACGAGGCTATTGCAGATTTGAGTCGCATTGAATCCAGGTGTGTCCCGATTCCAAAGACTTCATTTGACTTTTTTCCTGAATATTTTAGGGCCACATGAGTCATGATGTCAACCGGATTTGTGATCATGAGCAACAATGAATCCGGTGCGATGGTGGCGATTTTTTCAGCGAAATCTTTCACAATTCGTGCATTTTCGAGCGCAAGATCATTTCGCGTCTGATGAGCTTTGCGGGGGACACCTGCAGTAAAGATGATTACATCCGATCCTTTCAGATCCTCAATCGAGCAGCTCCAGCTAACGCTGCTGTCTGTCCCGGTCGCAGCAAATGAATCGATGAGATCGCGAGCGATACCCTCAAGAATCCCTTCAGAACCCGGTCTGCCATAGAGTTGAACCTCATTCACATACGGGATACGTGAGATTGAGAGTGCTGCATACTGGCCTACCTTTCCGGTTGCACCAACAATCGCAACTTTTGCCATAAAAATCAGAATATTAGGGACATGTTATCAGTCGATCGGCCATTTCAGCCTTTTCCAAGGGTTCCCTTCTCCACCCCGCAACCCTATGGGCGCCGAATGTTCACGGTAAGTCTGCTCCCTTCCGGGCCTGAACCGGTCCCCGCGACAACAGGTCGTTCCTTCCTCCGAAGGTATGATACCTGGCCATCGACCTCACAGGACAGGGTTTCTACGTCAGAAACACGACAGATACGGGCCGTATGTACCAACCTTCCTCAAACTTCGCCCCCTGCATACCGACGATTTCAGGTCACAAGTGACGCCGATCCACCCGGGCTAGTCCCCATAATTATGCTGCAGCTACGGAATAAAAACTTCCCCTCCAATCGTTTCATTCCAATAAGAAAGAAATTGATCGTTTTTACGAAATGTATCTTTATCAAACGGATCAAAAACCGTCAGTCTTTTTCCGGAAGGAAGATCAGAGCCAAGAAATTCATATGATCCATTATAAAGTCGGATATGAATCTTTTCGCCGGTTGCCTCGCAGATGAGGACAGGTTTTCCACCCCATACCGGGGGACATTTTGAAATATCCTTGAATATACTGATTTGAGAGATTCCAAGTTTAATCTTATTTACCCGGATGCTCTGTATTGCGCTCCAGACAGATGCATGCCATACATCGCACATGATTATCTCTGGAACACCAAAAAGAGCGGCAGTAATACCTAGTGTTCCAGGCCCTGCACAGGCATCGATAAACACATCGGGGTGGAACCTTCGTACCTGTTCTTCTACACCCATAACCTTTGGATCAATGCCTTTTGGAAATTCAATATGCAGATCAGCCTGTTTCTTGATGATAATAACCGGCCCTTTCCCACACAGAAAAATATCCGCCCTGACGTCACAGCCAAAAAGCAGTCTGCCTTCATGAATGGAGGGTTCACACCCGCATCTTACATCACCCGGACCGGGGAATTCATGTGAATGATACACAACTCCAAGAAGTTCAGGGACTTTACGGTATGCAATCTCTGCTGCACTTTCAGAAATCAGATCTGATATCAGGATGAGAGATCGGGAGGGAAGTACCGGGGGGCGACGAAGAAAAAGACCCGGACAGATGAGAGGAGTTCCGAGGGCGGATAGAGGTTCAGTCCCTTTGATGACCCCTTCAGTTTGTAATACCTGATACAGAGAAGCCATAACGTCATCGATAAATCTCCTGTTACACTGGCAGGGACCATTCACTATTTCATCAGGAGAAACGGGACTTTCTTTCACCCTTATATGAGGATTACAGTGAGGACAGGGAGCAAAAAGAGCTGAAGGCCGACCAAGATCTCCAGGGCAGATGATATGATCCTCACCACAACAGGAACATTTCATTGAAGTAACATAATAGCCCGTACAATAAAAATTAAGGTCATGGGCCTGATGCGATTCGAACGCATGACCGCCCGGTTATGAGCCGGGCGCTCTCACCGCTAAGCTACAGGCCCAAAAAAGGGACGCCGCCAACAGGACTCGAACCTGTGACAAACTGGTTAACAGCCAGTCACTCTACCAACTGAGTTATGGCGGCACAGATGTGCTCTAATACGTGCGACATTATTCTTAATAAATTTAATGATTACATGAGGACTGGTCATCAGGGTCGTTTCATTCGATTTAAAATCTGTATAATCTCCTCAATATCTTCATTCAGGTGAAGAAACATCGCTTCTGCCTTGGGAGTCACCATGGCTCCGGCACTTGAAGCGCGAATGTACCCGCTGCTCTCAAGCACCCTGAGAGAATACCTGACCCGATGTTGGGGGACGGTGAGGAGCTCTGATAGTTTAATTATTCCAATCGGCTGGTGACTGGCCACAGCACGAAGTACTTCAATATGCCGTGACGCGAGACTGATGTCTTCCTGGATTTTTTCCAGCATCATACTCTCCGTTTCTTCTTCATGCATGGTCATTCAGCCAGGATTTCGTTTTATAATAGTTCTTTCTGAAGATCACCGTCAGGATAACTGCCAGAATAAGACTGATTACTGCCCCCGGCAACCTGAAAGATTCAGGAAACAGGAATAAAGCAAGAACTGCGAGTGCGTAAAAGAGAATTACACCGTTCAGAATCACCGTGAGGTGCCAGAATCTCCATTTGAACTGCTCTTTAGAAGCATCATTCATTATTCATACATCTCGTTTTGCGTAAAAGTACTTGTGGTTTCACTTAAAACCTGTATAAGATGGCCAGCCTGGATGACCTGATCACTAGTTCCGGCGCAACAGCATATTGCCTGCACGCTTCATCGGAGAACGCAGCGATGCGGCACATGAGCCGGTTCGTAACCCATGATCCGGTTACAATTATTAAAAAAATTAACGAGCCGCCCCTGATGATCGTCCCCCAGATGGAAGCGGAACGGGCGGCCCGCGAATCCCCTGCACAGGTTATTACCCGTCAACAGGCCGGATACCTTGAGATCTTTGAGCATGAAAAAGACCCCTGGAAGATTCAGGCGGAGATGATATCCCGGCTCTCAAAAGGTCCGTACCTGCTTCCCCCGGACTACCCGGTTGCACTTGCGCGTGCGCTTGAATCCCATGACGCGGTGATCATTGATTCCACGGATCGGCTTTCTGCCCCCCGTGCCATAAAAACACCTGATGAAATTTCCTGGATAACACGGGCACAACGAGCTGCAGAAGCCGCAATGGAGACTGCAATAAGCCTGATCCGGCATGCGGAGATACGATCCGGGGCGCTCTATCACGATGATGCACCCCTTACTTCAGACATGGTCAGGTATGAGATGAATAAGACGATGCTCCGGTATGACTGTACAGCTGATGACACCATCGTTTCCTGTGGACCGGAAACAGCAATGCCCCATTGCATCGGGGCAGGAACACTGCTGACCCACGAACCCATTGTCATCGATGTCTTTCCCCGCGATAATAAAACAGGATACTATGCTGATATGACCAGGACAGTCAGCAGGGGGATGCCTTCAGGAAGAGTTACTGAACTCTATGAAGCAGTGAAAGATGCCCTGCTGTTATCGGAGAGGATGGTCTGTGCAGGGAAGACCGGAGCTGAGTGCTACCAGGCGGTCAGGGACTATTTTGCCGAACTCGGATTCAGATCAGATACCGAAGGATTCATCCATAGTCTGGGTCATGGAGTTGGGCTTGAAATCCATGAAGCACCCTCTCTTTCCGGAATCGGAGGAGAACTCTCCAGTGGCAATGTTATCACCCTTGAACCCGGCCTTTACTACCGGGGGATCGGGGGAGTCAGAATAGAAAACCTTGGAATCGTGGAAAAATCAGGTTTTTCAAGGATAACCGATTATTCCATGGACATGATAGTATGAAAGAAGAGATATTTGACCGGTACATACAGGCAGGAGCAGCAGCAAAAAAGATCCTGACCGCAGGAGCTGACCGGATAAAACCTGATGTCCCGCTTCTTGAAGTAGGCACATTTGTTGAAGACATGATCATTGAACAGGGATTTCAGATTGCTTTTCCGGCAAACATCTCACTGAACGAAGCAGCAGCCCATGACACCCCCCGTCCTGACGATACCCGGACATTTACACAGGGGGATATGGTAAAACTTGACATCGGAGTCCATCTTGACGGGTATATAGCCGACACAGCCTGCACGGTAGACCTCGGTGACCAGCCATTACTCCGTGAAGCCTCTATTGTTGCGCGTGATGCAGCAATTTCTGCAGTAAAACCAGGTGTTGCAATCGGTTCACTTGGAACCATCGTAGCACAGGAGATCAAAAGCAGGGGATTTTTGCCGGTTGCTAACCTGACCGGGCACGGGCTTGACCACTACTGCCTCCATAAAGGCCCGAATGTACCAAATATTCCCGGAACCGGGGGAGCAATCCTTGAAGAGGACATGGTCGTTGCAATAGAGCCTTTTGCTACAACCGGCACAGGATTTGTCCATGATGGCAAGCGGGAAGAGATATTCGGACAGGTGGTGAACCGCCCGGTCAGGCTTCCTGCGGCACGTAAGATCCTAAAAGAGATTGAAGAGAGAAACGGCCTCCCCTTTGCCCGCAGACACCTTCATGTGAAGTCGGTAGATCTGGGTCTTGCACGCCTTGTTCACGATGGAATTTTACGGTCATACCCGGTCCTTTGTGATGTTTCAGGCTCTTATGTTTCGCAGGCGGAACACACGATGATCGTGACCGATGACGGATGTATCATAACCACTGCATGATAGCGATTCTTCTGTGATGAAAACGTATTATAAGGATTATCGAAATGACCCGTGATGAGGAGATCCTGAACCTGATTGAACTGCTTCTGACCGCTGAGATCTATAATCAGAATACTAATCTGAATGTCAACGACCTAACGCCGGTTGCCCGTGAAGTGTATGGTATACATTCAATGGATGGGGAACGTGCTCCGATTGTGGTCGCCGAAAGTGCTCTGCAAAGGGTGCTCGGCATTCCGGATGCACATCTCAGACTGGATAAACATCCCCTCACCCTGTACGAAGAATTCGGACATCGGCTGCGGATTACTTCTCTTCCAGCCGGATTGACCTGGTTTTTAAAGAACGGAGGAAAGCCACTGATTGAGAAAAACCCGGCCCTTGCCTGGTATGCCCATGAACAGGATCCCTCCATTGGAATTTCATACGAAAAAGTCAGGGAAATGAATCCACGGTTCGAGGATAGCAGGGTTTACCTTGACCGTCGTATCTCACGGATGCTTGCAGAGGATGACAAACTCAGGTCAGGTCTTGACCTCATCATCATCAGTGCTCCCGAAGAGGTAGAACAGACGATTGATGATATCATCTGTTCGCCAGACCAGCTCAGCCGGATCGTCAAACTTAAAGTCGCCCTTGAGCATCTTGAATTCCTGAAGAGCAGAAGAGTCTACGATATTGGAAAACTGCTCTTTATCGGACCTCCTGGAACAGGAAAAACATCACTTGCATTTGCCCTGGCCCGGGTCCTCCATATGCCCATCCTTGAAGTCAGGCTTTCGATGGTCACATCCCAGTACCTTGGTGAGACATCAAAGAACATTGACCGGATTTTTGATGTGGCACGGCTGCTCTCTCCCTGTATTCTTTTCATCGACGAGTTTGATTTTCTGGCAAAGAGCCGTGTCGGTGATGACCATGGAGCCATGAAACGTGCGGTTAATGCTCTTTTGAAAAATATTGACCGGATTAGCCTTATCAGGAATAAGGTACTTCTCATCGGGGCAACTAACCATCCACAGCTGTTGGACGAAGCAGCATGGAGACGATTTGATGAGGTCATTCCTTTTGACCTGCCGGATATTCAAACCCGTGAACTCATCCTTCGCCGGTTGTTAATAGAATCAAATACTGAAGTGGATATTCCCAATATTGCCAAAAATACCGACGGTTTCTCCGGAGCAGATCTGAAGATGCTGGTCAGGGAAGCAATTCTTTCTGCGCTAACCGACGGCAGATCTGAAATCTCAACCGAGGACGTCAAAAAGGGTGAATCACTCATCAAAACCAGAGACGAACACAGGGCAAGGAACTGGATCTGATGGAGGTAACACTCCTTGGGACAGGGGATGCTGTAGGAACACCTCATGTCGGGTGCTCGTGTCCAAACTGTACCTATGCAAAGGAACATGGAATAGAACGGCTCCGGACTTCTGTACTCATTAAAAACGAGGACTGTCACCTGCTTATTGATACCACACCGGATATGCGAAGACAGCTCCTGAATGCCGGGTCACCAAAGATTGATGCGGTTATCTGGACACATGGGCATTATGACCATTTCATGGGATTTGGTGATTTTTACCGGGTTCAGAGGATCCCCCCGGTATACGGTGCTCCGGAAGTCCTGGCATCATGCAGACCTGCCTTTAAGTTCCTGCTAAAACAGGAAATCCCGGTTCCTGCCTATACTCCTTTTACGGTGTGCGGTCTTGAGGTCATTCTTGTCAGAGTGGTGCATCCGGACATATATACGACCGGGGTTGTCATTTCAGACGGAATTTCAAAAATCGCTTACACCTCTGATACCAATGAATATATCCCGCAGGAATCAAAAGAAATCATGAAAGATGCGGATCTGCTCTTTATTGACGGTCTGTTTCCGGATTCATTTAGAAAAGTGGAGAAACATCTCAATTACGAAGAAGCAATTGACATGGCCCGGGAACTTCGGGCAAAAGATTTCAGAGTTGTTCACATGAGTCATATCATACCGTTCCTGACTCCTGAGCAGGGCCATGATGGGGAAAAATTCAGGTTGTAAACCATAAGCATGGCTAATGCGCTGTACCTTTATCTGATCTAAACTCCAACAGAGTACAAATGAATATTACGGTTCTCGAACTCGGTGAGGATATGGTCAGGATTTCACTTGCCGGCCAGGGACATACGTTCATGAATGCACTTAAAACCGAGATTCTTACTGATTCAACGGTTGATGTTGCGAATTATGTCATTGAATTCCAGTTTTCAGACCCGGTACTGACGGTAACTACCCATAATAAGGCAGATCCGGTAAAACCAATTTTGGACGCATGTAAACGCCTTTCAGGCCAGTGCGAGGATCTTTTATCCTCTCTTGAACAATCAGCAAAAAAATAGATTCAGGGTTTTTCTGTAAAGATAATTGACCCGGAAATCTTTGCTATTCTCACTTTTACCTTCTGACCAGGCCTTCCGCCGGCAACGTATACAATATATTTCCCGACTTTTGCAACTCCGTCTCCACGCCGCGACGTAGACTCGATTGAGACTTCAATTACATTTCCTGCCTCAAGTCCGGATGCGCCGGTTTCGACTTTTGACTTACGTTTCCTGACCGGACGATGGCTCCCGCAGGCTTCACATTTGAGCATGAGCACCCGATCATCCTTAAAGAGGCGGGTATCAGGTTTTCCACACTCGGAACAGATAACATAGTCATCCACATAACTACGGATCATCGGGGAGAAGAGCGAGTCTTCGAATTTTCCATTGAAGATTGCACGTGACCCGTCGATCTTTCCTGCAGTTCCCAATTCTCCAAGTAGGAACTTCATCAGGTGATCAGCATCACGCCTGAGAGCACTTACAATTTCAGAGAAATTCTCAAGGATGGTGGTCTTTCCCTCGATTATTGATCTTGGTTCAGGATATGACCAGCGTTCTCCATCCTCTGACGGTTCTGTCACCTCCTCATATGCCTTATTCAGAAGGGCCTCGTATGATTCGACCATGCCTTTATAATTTCTTTCTGAACGGCAATTAAATGTCCCCTGTTTTTTAACCAGTTGGTAATAACTCATACTGAAAAGTTTTAGTATTCCGGGATCCCAGTTATGGGAACCATTCAATATTTTTCCCCGAGGGCTCAATGTCTCCGTTAAAAACATCTGAAAGGGTTTTTTCCCGCGAACTGCCTGATGTGCAGTCCACTCTTCCTGATGTCAGGATCAACCTGACTAGGGTCGGCGTAAAGAATGTAAAAAAACTGGTTGAAGTCACAAGGGTAGGAAAACGTCCGGTCATATTTATTTCCAACTTTGACATCTTTGTTGACCTTCCGGGTAGCCTGAAAGGGGCTAATCTTTCCAGGAACTTTGAGGTTATAGACGAAGTTTTGCAGTCTGCCATTGAAGGAGAGGTAAAAGAGATAGAGCAGCTCTGCAGCAGGGTTGCAAGAAGACTTCTTGATAAGCACGAGTATGCAGACCGAACAGAGGTCCAGATGCGATCCGAATTTATGGTATCTGGAGAGACCCCGGTGACCGGAACTGCCTGCCAGGAGGTTGTGAAGGTCTTTGCGAGTGCTATTGCCCAGCGGACCTTCAAGGAACCTATTGTAAGAAAGAGTATCGGTGCTGAAGTTACCGGTATGACCGCCTGTCCCTGTGCCCAGAACATTATGCAGGAGCGGGCACGCGAAGTCATGGAACAACTTGGGATTGAGAAAAACAAGATCGAGCAGTTCTTCGCTGAAGTTCCCATGGCAACCCATAATCAGCGGGGGAGGGGTTTTCTCTCTATCGAAACCGATGACGAGAGCCATGTAAAACTTGAGAAGATCATCATGATCCTCAAAAATTCCATGAGTACCCCCATCTTCGAACTCCTCAAACGAGGTGATGAAGGTCATGTTGTCCTATCAGCTCATAAAAATCCCAGGTTTGTTGAGGATTGTGTCAGGGAGATGGCACGAAGGGTCCATACGGAGTTTGGTGATCTTCCCGGAGATTCAGTGGTGACAATTGCACAGGATAATGAAGAGAGCATTCACCAGCATGATGCGTTTGCAGAACGGCAGGCAACCATTGCTGAACTTGCAGACGAGATAAATGGTGAAAATATCACCACAGAATATATATAAATTTAACTAAAATACCAGAGCAGAATCAGGACAACTGCCACCAGGACAGCCCCGATAATCATATTTCTTTTCGTCTGAAACCTGGCACGGGAATGTTCCAGTTCCATCAGAGAGATAAATTCATTGTACACCGGGATGAGTGCATACATCATTTCTAGGTCATCACGGGATAATTCTGAGAAGTGATGAGAAACCTTGTTACGAAAGTTTACCAGAGCGATCATCTCCTGCCTGAGATCCCAGGATAATACCGAATGGTCATGTAACCGCTTGAATAACACCTTGTTCTTCACCGGTTCATCTCCGGATACGTACCTCCGCTCAAGACACACCAGACGGGCAAGGTCCATGATCCGGTTACTAAGAGCAAAAAGTACCATGGTTCGGGCATAATAATCCCGTTGGTCTTTGTCAAGTCGTTCTTTTCTTCGGAAGATACTATCTGCATCATCCAGGTAGCGCCTGATATCCCGGATAATATCATCAAAGCCGGATGGATCATATGGTGCGTCATCCATTCACAGTAACCCGCCTTTCTATTATTCTGCTTTTCAAAAATTTCAATCTGTCATCCGTTTGCCTGAAACAGTCTTGAGCGCGAAGGAGGATGCTCATGTCTTTTGATAATAAAACGACAGATTCACAGATATTTTGAAAAATCATTCGATGAAAGAAACGCTAACAGGAAAATCGGCCGATTGCACCAGTAACACAATCAAAGATTTTTCTGAATTTTCATTCTTGAAAAAAAACCGAAAAATTGTTAGGATATATAGATTTGATTTAATTAATTTCATAAAAGAGGGAGAAAACCTCAACCTGCAAATACTGAGTCTATCAGTTTTTTCGTACTACTGATTATGAAGAATTCTCAAACCGTATTATTATTCTGCTTTTAGATACCGAAAATTCTGACTTGATTTACGTTCAAATGGCAAATTAAATATATCTTATAGCCAAATGCCATTTGTCGTACAATGGTACGGTCATACCCTCAGATCTCCTGAGGGCTCTTGATATGAGTTGTACAGCATTGCGAACAAACAAATATCAAAGGCGATTCTCTTGTCCAAAGTAGTAGAAGTTTCCCCAACCACACGACATGAAGGACACTCCAAGCTTGTCCTTAAAGTCAACGATGCGGGAATAATTGAGCGTGGAGATTGGCTGAGTATCACTCCGGTAAGAGGTATTGAGAAACTGTGTGTTGGCAAGTCCATGCACCAGGCACCCAAGATCTCATCCCGTGTTTGTGGTATCTGTCCAATCGCCCACACCCTCGCAGGTGTCGGTGCCATGGAGGCATCGATAGGCTGTGAAATCCCACAGGATGCATATCTGCTCAGAACAATCCTTCAGTGCGCAAACAGGCTGCACAGCCACGCACTCCACAATATTCTGACTCTGCCAGATATGTACATTCCAGGTACAGACACTAAGATCAACCCATTTACTCCGGAAGAACCAGTCAGAACCGTTGCAAAGCGGATCCAGCGTCTCCGTGAGATCGGGCAGACCGTCGGTGAGATTGTCGGTGGAGAAGCCATTCACCCAGGAAACCCCCGGGTCGGTGGTATGTATTACAACATCTCCCCACAGGCAAAACAGAAAATTTTCGACCTTGCCAAAGAAGGTGTTTCCCTTTCCATCGCTCAGATGGATTTCATGATTTCGGTCCTGAAGAACTGGGAGAACCGTGGCACCGTTACTGTCGGAAAGACCGAAGTCGAGATTCCGGAGAAGTTCGGATGGCACGACCAGGGATACATGGCAGTTGACCCGGTATTTGACAGTTCAAGCCTTGACTTTGAACCACGCTGGGATCCAGACCGGTGGACTGATGTCTCACCGTACAACTGGTACCAGGGAGAAATGGAAGTCAGCCTTGAAGATGCAGACTATCCGGTCGGTGGAACCACCAAGGCAGGAACCAAGACCTGGCCACAGATGCAGGCCTGTACTTCAGTTCCGCTCTATGATGGATGCCCGGTTGAAGTAGGTCCACGTGCCCGTCTGGTCCAGTTCAAGAACTATGACCGCAAGGGTGCAATGGGTCTCCAGATTGCAAGGCAGATGGAGTATCCGGACTGTCTCTACACCATGATCGAAGCCTGTGATGCACTTGACTGTAATGGTTCAGTGCTTGCAGACGAGATACCACAGGGTGACGGTAGCCTTGGATGGAATGCAAACGAAGCACCACGTGGTTGTGACGTTCATCTTGCCCGTGTCAAGGAAGGAAAAGTTCAGGAGTACACCCTTCTTGTTCCGACCACATGGAACTTCCCAACCTGCAGTCGGGCTCTCGAAGGAGCACCATGGCAGCTTGCCGAGGTCATCATGCGTGCATATGACCCCTGTGTGTCCTGCGCTACCCATATGCTGGTAGTTGACGAGAGCAAGAAGATTGTCACCCAGAAGCTCGTCCAGTGAGAGTGCCCTGCGCATGCTGTTCCAGGAGATCGTAATCTGCGGGTGCGGAAACCCGCTCTTTGCGGATGATGGGTTTGGACCGGCCGTGGTCGAGGAACTCCAAAAACTCGACCTGCCCGAGAATGTAAAGGTAATAGATGCCGGCCTAGGTGGTCCGCATTTCCTCTTTACCCTTCTTGCGCAATCGGATGAACCGGTAAAACACCTCTTCATCATAGATATTGCTGATTTCGGAGGAAAACCAGGAGACATCGCAATCATCAGTCCTGATGACCTGCCACCGGGTAAATACCGGGATGCTCATTCCTGGGATTTAGTTGAACCCATTCATCAGCTGAAAAACCGGGTGAAGATTGATATCATCGGGTGTCAGCCAAAACGGGTTTCTGAACCTGAATATGAGATAGGGCTCTCCGAAGAGGTAACAGAAGCGATCCCAAGGACAGTACAGCTCGTGCTGAAAATGATTGGGGTAAATCATGGGACTACTATCATTGATCTTCGGGAAGAAGGAGAAGAAGGAACCTGCTCCAAAATCGCAGGTGCCTAAAGCTCCAGTATCTGAACCGATTGCAAAAGAAGAACCAAAGAAGGAGGAAAGGCCTGTGGCTAACAAAATAACAGTCGGACATGTACACATGAGTGGGTGTACAGGATGTCTTGTCTCCCTCGCCGACAACTACGAGGGGTTATTCACCATCCTTGACAATTACGCTGACCTCGTATATTGTTTAACTCTTGCCGATGCACGTCATATTCCAAAAATGGATGTTGCACTGGTCGAGGGGTCAGTCTGTCTTCAGGATGAATGTTCTGTAGAAGAGATTAAGGAAACCAGAGAGAGGGCAGCAGTTGTTGTCGCTCTTGGTGGATGTGCTGCATATGGAAACATCACCCGGTTCTGCCGTGGTGGTCAGTGGAACCAGCCACAGCATGAGGGATTTGTTCCAATCGGTGACGTCATCGATGTGGATGTCTATATCCCCGGCTGTGCACCATGCCCGCAACAGATCAGAAATGTCTGTGTCATGGCATACCTGCTCCTGAAAGGAACTCCGGAGCAGCAGGCACTTGCAAAAGCATACCTTGCACCATTAATGGCACTCGCCAGCGAAGGAAGCAAGGCAACCAGCAGCGAGGCCTGTGGCTGTGACATCATGACCAAGGTTATCAACCAGGGTCTTTGTATGGGCTGCGGTACCTGTGCCGCATCCTGTCCGGTCTTTGCCATAACCATGGAAGAAGGAAAACCGAACATCAACCGTGATATGTGTATCAAGTGTGGTGCCTGCTATGCAGCATGTCCACGTGCATTCTTCAGCTTTGATGTTGTGAACCAGTACGAAAACATTCTTGGTATTATAGATGGTGCCATGAACCCGGGAGGGAACTAATCATGGATTATCTTGGCAAATATAAATCCGCAGTCGCTGCCCGCAGCACCTGTTCAGAAGTTCTGGCAGGTTCCCAGGATGGCGGGATTGTCACCTCAATGTTCATCTATGCCCTTGAAGAGGGTATCATTGATGGTGCAATCGTCGCAGGCCAGGGAGAAAAACCATGGCAGCCAAAGCCGATTGTGGCAACCAGTGTTGAAGAGCTTCTGTCTTCACGGGGAACCAGATACAATGTCTGTCCAAACATGTCTGTCCTGAAAGAGTCTGTACGCAAGTACGGTCTTGACAAGGTCGGTATTGTTGGAACTCCCTGTCAGATCCAGGCACTCAGAAAAGCACAACTCTACCCGGTCGGACTTCGTGACGTTTGTGATAAGATTGCTCTTGCAATGGGTATCTTCTGTATGGAGAACTTCTCATACCAGAGCATGACCCAGATTGTGCAGGACCACTGCAATGTCGATCTGCACTCACTCAAGAAGACCGATATCGGAAAAGGAAAGTACTGGGCATACACCAACCGTGGTGCAGTCTCCCAGATTCCGCTCAAACTCACCCACAAGTACGAACAGCCAGGCTGCCATGTCTGTCTTGACTACGTGGCAAACCTTGCTGATATCTCCACCGGTTCAGTCGGATCTCCGGACGGATGGTCTACTGTGTTTATCCGGAACAACAATGGAGAAAATATCTGGAACAAGGCAGTCGCTGCCGGTATCTTTGAGACCAAGCCGATTGAGAGTGTCAAGCCAGGTCTTGAACTCGTCACCAAGCTTGCAACCGAAAAGATCACCAAGAACCAGAAGGAGCTCGAACACCGTGCAACCTTCGGTGTTGGAAAGGGTCTCCGGAACCCCTATATCTAATTTTTTTTACTGTCTGTATATTTGACCGGATATGAAAACTCGATGTGTTTTCATCGAGTTTCGATTCGCAATTCACTGTGTGATGGCATTGTAACCTCGATGTTTTTCTATACCCCTCTCGGAGGTATCATCGCTGGAGCAATCGTCGAAGGATCTAAAAAAGAGCAGTGGAAATCAGAGTCATTATTGCTACCAATCTGGAAGAAAAAACCCTCTTAGCATATGGGACAAAATGGATTATTTGCCCCAACATGGCAGTAATCAAAGACGAAGTACGAAAGTCAGGATCTTGACAAAACTGGTAATAGATACCACCTGCCTGATGCAGACCCAGAAAAACTCAGCTGTATCCGGGGGGTTTCCTGTATGTTACAAATAAGATTTCCCTCGCTAATTAGTATTTTCTGTATGGAAAACTTCCCATATCTGGGTATAAAGCAGATTGTGGAAGACCACTGTACTGTTGATCTCCACACCCTGTAAAAAATGGATATCGGAAAGGTTATACATCAAATTTTATATTGTTTCATCCTTTGGAAAAAGGATCATTTTGGAGGTTTAATATTAAGATCCCTGCAAATCTTGATGATGAGTACATTACTTATTTCATAATGGCGTGGCACTGTTGATCTTCTATTTTCCGTCGGGTTGATAAACCATGAGTGACATGCACCTTCCCGTAAAAGATAGCACCCGTGATCCTGAAGATGTTTAATGAAAAGACGCCTTTTCATGCAGTTATCCTGATTTTCTCTTCCCGATAACCAGACCCTGCTATCTCCAAAGCTTCGTTTTTATTAAATTCCAGAGCCTCGCGAATGGTAATTTTCAGACTCTCTATGAGTTTTTCATAGGTTTCTTCCTGGCAATTTACACCAGGAATTTCTTCAATCCATCCAATCCACCACTCTTCTTCTTTGATAATAACAGCTGTATAGGTGTTTACTGTTTCATTTTCAAACGGACCATTTTCCATTATCCTTCCTCCTTATATTATAGTAATCAATAATAGGTATACTCTATACTTATCTCCTCACGATATCAATATCCCGAAACCGACCTTCGGTAAATAAACCAAATAAGAGTGCAGCAATAATTTCAGGTCAAGTTTTTAGATCATCGATAATTTCATGCAATAATGTATCTTTTTCTTCCTGATGGAGGAAATGAGGTGTTATCAGATCCATGGGTTTTTCCGGCTATTTCGTGTATTAAAATAAAAGAACGAGTCCATAATCAAATTTGTGATCCTTTTTTTTATATGGATTAATTCGAACAACACTGATTTGCTTCAAATTTTCATTGATGAATATCCAAGTTCTAATGGCAGGCCTTATTTAAAAAAAGATTTATGTAATTCATTACGTAAGCGGGAAATCTAATGCATCAATCGGAACTACCGGATCAGGAGAATCTGCGGATAACATAATGGTATTCTCCGCCCATGTCCATTCAGGTTGGCCAGTTTCATCTGTCACATACTTGGTAAGGTTATCCACAGGGTCAACATATGTTCCCACAACGTACGTGTACGTATCACCTTTTTCTTCATGAACCGTTCCATCTCCTCCTGCATTCAGAACATTACCGAGCATAAAATATTCTGGCTGACTAATAAACCTCTTTTCCGCATCATTCCATCCAAACCCGAGAGTATAATAGACCTGGTATGATTTTGATGGGAGTGATAAAACGCCGGTCTCTTTTGGTGAAACATATACAGCAAACGGGATAGGCCAGTTTAATTCTTTAAAAACAACAACCGCTTCTTTTTCATTGTGGGAGTTGTCAAGAGTAACCTTGTTAACTCCATTCTTTGGAACACTCCCGTAAATTTTTGTCAGTTCCTCTCCTAAAACCGGAATTACTACGAGGAGAACTACAAAGGTAAGGGATATGCACATTCGGGTGTTCATAATTGCCTCCTGGTTTACACCATGCCGAGTATTACCAGTATGAGGTAAAATCTTTTTCCAACCTTCAGGTAGGATCGGGTAAAACTGTGATTTTTGAATTAATCCTTCTTATCCCTGCCATCTTTCTCCAGGTTCCCATGTACAAGCCGTGAGACATATTCAGGAGCAATCACGTAGGCTTTCGCAATCAGATCTGCAACGTCATTCTTTCCGATCTTACCCGGAGAAGGTCCAAGTGACCGGATAAGTCCTCCTTTTACCTCTGCCTGCCTGGTCAGATGAATTTCGATGCAATCAAGGGGTTTTCTCATGGAAAAAAACCCGGCTCCTGAAACGACCGGACGGGTAACTTCCGGTATGAGTGGTGTTTCATCAGGCATTTCAGGTTCTGCCATCCCCCTTTCCTGCCTCAGGGCATCCAGAAGGTTATCTTTTCCCATCCCCCTCATTGCAAAGATCAAGAAAGGATCCTTGTCAAACTGTTCAGCCAGAATGTAATGCACCGCTGCGATGTGTTTACAGGGGTTTGCATAATCCGGACACGAACAACTTGTTTTCAGGTCACGACCATCACGTGGAAAGAGGATTGCCCCTGCCTTTTCTACTATCCCCTCGATTTCATGAGGCATTTCTCCGGCAAGCATCTGGGCAGAATAAAGTGCCTGTTCACTAATAGCAGATAGAACATTCTTCCATTCCTTCTCATTCCAGTGGCTGATGCTGATTGATATCTGGTATGGTTTTGAGGCTGATCCCTGGACTGCTGCGGTTACAACTCCACCGGATATATCAAGCCTCATTACCTGCCCTTTTCTGGCATATGTCCTTCCACGTGCCAGGCGGTTGTCCATCCCCATCTGATGAAGAGCATCAATAAACCGTTTTGACCACCACTGTTCTCCGATAGCCCCCCTTTTGCTTGCAGTCTTAATTCCATCTTTTACCGGACGTGGACTGCTCTTTGGAAAATACCAATAACTCATGATTCACCCCCGATTAGTTCTCCCCTTAAACTCATGAGATCCCGGAGTTCATCGGTTGAAAGCGAGGTAATCCAGTCTTCTCCGGTACCGATGATACTTCCGGCGAGTTTTCTTTTCTCATTAATCAGCAGGTCAATACGCTCTTCGATGGTACCGGCACTGATGAGCAGGTGAACTGATACATTTTTCTTCTGACCGATACGATATGCCCGGTCTGTAGCCTGGTCTTCCACCGCCGGATTCCACCACCGGTCAACATGAAACACATGATTTGCACGGGTCAGATTCAGGCCAACCCCACCCGCTTTTAGTGAGAGGACAAAAAGTTTCGGACCATGCGGATGGGCAAACTGCTGCACCATCTCATCCCGTGTCTTCCGGGGAGTTTTGCCGTGGAGAAACAGAACCTCATCATGGAATGTTTTCTGAATAAGGGAGACTAATTTTTCCCCGAATGATGAGAACTGGGTGAATAGAACCGCTGCATCGCCGGCAATGAGAACCTCTTCAAGCAGGGAAAAGAGGAGACTTATCTTTCCTGATCTCTCCGGAACCATCTTTCCGTCGTCGAGAAATGCATCCGGATGATTGCAGATCTGTTTCAGCCTGAGGAGTGCAGTCAGAATCTTCGCCCTTCGTGTAATTCCTTCTGCTTCGTCCACTTCTTTGAGGAGACTTTCCACCATTGCCTGGTACAGGGTTGCCTGCTCGGTGGTGAGCGTGCAGTATCTCCGCATGATATTCTTTTCCGGAAGGTCTGCGATGATTGACTTATCTGTCTTTACACGCCGGAGAATAAATGGCTGAACAAGACGTGACAGACGCTCTGCAGCCTCCTTGTCATGGTATTTTTCAATAAGAGAACTATAGGTCCGTTCAAAGATTTTTTCAGTTCCCAGGTACCCTGGATTTAAAAATTCCATGATAGACCAGAGTTCGGTCAGGCGGTTTTCAACCGGTGTTCCGGTAAGAGCAATTCTGCGGTCTCCCCGAAGTGAACGAATAGCTTTTGTCTGCCTTGTTTCGGAATTTTTTATGTTCTGTGCTTCATCCAGAACAATCATGTTCCAGGTACATGACTCAAAAAGGGCCTGGTCCCGGTACGCCATCTGGTACGTTGAGAGCACAATATCACTGGCTTTTGCAGCACTGATGAAGTCATCACCGGTTTTTCTTCCCGGACCATGATGAACATGAATCAAAAGAGAGGGAGCAAACCGGCTGATCTCCCGCTGCCAGTTTCCAATCAGTGACATTGGGCAGATAAGCAGGCTGGTTCCGGTCATTCCTTCTTTTTTACATGCAAGAAGATATGCAATGTACTGGACTGTTTTTCCAAGACCCATATCATCAGCAAGACATGCTCCAAGCCCATATCCGGTAACAAAGGAGAGCCAGGAGAGCCCTTTCTGCTGGTATGGACGAAGTACCCCGGTAAAGGTTTTTGGAACGGTGATGGACGTTAGAGTACGCTTTTCATCGCCAAGGAACTGTGAAAAGAGTTTTTTTGTCTCCCGGTCAGTTCCGGTGACTTCAACAGGTAAACCCTGCTCATCCTGACCAGAAAGACCAAGCCGGAGTGCCTCCATTCCGTTCATTTCTCCATCCGGATATGTCCGTTCAAAAGTGCTGATGGCCTTTTTAATTTCATCAGGACTAAATGAAACCCACTTTCCCCCTATCCGGACCAGCGGCATCTTCAGATCAACGAGTTTATAAAATTCCTCGCTGCTTATTATGACGTCACCGACTGATATCTCCCATGAATAGGAGAGCAGAGCATCGGGAGTGAAAAATCCCATCCCCTTTTTCCATTTCTTTTTCTCTTTCGGTTTTACCAGTACCTTCAATACAGGTCGTTTTGAGGTATCTTTCCACCAGGAAGGGAGAAGAACAGGGATATTTTGTTGCCGTAATAGCGGGACTGCCTCGTGCAAAAACGGAAAGACCAGATCACCTGCAAGAACCATGCCTGAAGGTGCTTTTTTCCGGAGGGCGTTTTTGATGGGTTCAAATATATTTCCTGCACAAAAGAGATCTGACAGCATCTGTTCTGACGGCCGGTCAAACCGACGATTCAGATAGGTAAAACTGGCAGTTTTTTTCTTCCAGATCTCCTCTGCGGGAATGAGAAGAGACGGATCCTCACCATCCCGGATTAAAAACTGAACCTGAAAATCAGAGGTTCCTTCTGAGGGTTCAAGTAGTCGCAGACAGGTGTAAAATTTCCGGGATCCTGAACTTTTCAGGGGCTGTGATATCCAGGTTGTGATTTCCTTTGCATTTTTTGGGTCAGGGATGAGAGGATCAGCAGGTAATTCCTGTTGCCAGAGCGAAAGAACCCAGTTGGCCAGATAATTTTTGCCCGGTTTTGCGCGTCCACGGACAGGAGAAGGACTATTACTCAGGGCTTTCTTTACGATTCCATTGATACTGTCATTGATAAAAGATATGAGTATCGTATCCGGGTTTATGGTCTTTTTAGCGAATGCAAAACAGATTCCGGGCATCGCTTCAACAAGAGAGGAAAGTCGTTCTCTTTCATCCGGCCCAAAAAACCCGCACCATCTTCCGGTAGGACCGGAATCATCAATTTCCGGAAGGAAGAGTTCACGAGAGACAAATTCAAGGGCTAATGAATACAAAGTCTGGTAAAAACGGATACTGTCAGATAATATGATGCCATTATGGTCAAAACGTTCAGAATTATCGAGAATCGAAGAGAGGAGATCTATCGGAACGACCAGTGCCGGATACTGGAATGGAGCATAGGTGATATCCCCTTCGAGAAGCGGATCGTCCGGTGAAAGGGGATTATTACCTGAAACGGGAAGAGATAGTGAAATCACGGAGACTTGAGGAGTTGCGGGTTTATCAGAACCATAGACGAAATTATGTAGTTCATCAACGGTGATGCCATTCGGATGAGTGGGTTCCGGACTGGTTTTGGGTTTTCTTCCTCGTTTTTTAGGAGTTGTCCGGGAATAATCTTCTCCAAAGAAAAGGAGGTTTTCCGGGACTATTGGATCATACACTGCGTGAAGATATTTCATTGCGACCACATGGACAATATTTCGTTAAATGGTATACCTGTGATATCAAAAACCCAGGGTATTTTATCCGACCGGATCTGAAAATCCGGATATTTCACATGCCCCAGACGGTGACCAGGAACATAACCGGATGATCTTCTGTTCCGGAATATACTTCCTCCGTATTGAATATCTTCTCATCCCAGGGTTTTTCCGGGGTCCGGTCAAAGATGACCAGGTGGGATTCAGTTGCGCTGCACGTGTCTGCATACCGGTACGTCTGGGAAAGACCATCTCGAATGGTTTTTTCATATGAATGATGAAGGACTTTGCATTCAATAACGATCCGCTGGGTTTCACCAGACTGAACCGACCAGATAATAAGAAGGTCAAGTCTGCCCCGCCCAAGACCATATTCACGCTCAATTCTTCCACCTCCATTAACTACCCGCTGCAAAAAAGCCATGAGCAGGAGCTGGGGGCCGGCCTCACGATACTGGGCAATCTCAAGCCAGCTTCCGGAATTTTCGCGGTAAAACTGCTGGAACTCTGTAAACAGGTACCGGGTGTCAAGTCTGCCGTCAGGCCGGATAAAAGGTGCACGAGGAATAGTTGCTTCAAGATTATAACTTGTAATTGTCGTTAACTGACGAGGGATGACCTCACGATAGATTGAATTTGCAATCTGAAGACCATCCGGTCCACGGGTTACAAGACCTAAGTCCATCACATATGAGAGATCATCATCGTTGATGGTGGAGTCAACCGATGTTCCTTCAATCATTGGCTCTACGATCCGCCTTACACGCTCTTCCCGGAGTTTGTCAGCAAGCTGATCAAGGTGAGTTTCGTGACGAAGAATCAGCCGGGTTTTTGCTTCTTCTATCATTCCGGGAGATATTGAAACAGAACGGTTCTTCCCGGTTTCCATTTTAAAACAGACCTCGTATCCAAGGGCGTTGACTAGCCAGGGTTGACCCTGTGAATTTTCCCAGATTTTTTCAAGTGCTTCCGGTTCAAATTTCTGTCCGGTCTCTTCAGTATGTTGCAGACAAAGGGATTTGACTTCTATTTTGGAAAAATTGCCCAGGCGAAGCGATTCTGCTTTGATATTGAACGCACTGCCTCCGGTGATGATGGATTTTTCCTGGTCTGAATAAATCCGATAGTCACGAACGTCCCGGACTCCACAAAGGATTATAGATGAAGGAAAGTTTGCCGGTCTGCGAGAATATCCTGAACGAAGCTGGCGGAGAAGAGAGATGAGAGTATCTCCAATCAGTGCATCTACCTCATCAATGATGAGCACGATTGGTAATTGTTCATGGCTGGACCATCGACTTAGGACTTCCTCAAGTGCATTATAGGCCCCTCTTTCCTGCAGTATTTCATTATCATGATCAAGGACGAACTGATTACCTAAAAAGTCACGGGCATATATTCCAATTGAACTCATAACTGAACGTATTCCACCAGTTACATCTTCACGTGCAGCCTGGGCACTTTCAATATTTGTGTATAATGACAGGTATTCCCCGGTATCATTCAGATACTGCATCAGGGCAAGCATACATGAGGTCTTTCCGGTCTGCCGGGGAGCATGAAGAACAAAATATTTTTTCTGTCTGATAAGGGAGAAGATTTCCTCAAGATCAAACCGGGATAGGGGATCAAGACAGTAATGATCTGCTGGATTGACCGGACCGGCAGTATTGAAAAACCTCATGATTGTACTTAACGACAGATACCGGAATAATGTTTTTCAAAAAGGGATTTTCACATACCCCAGACTGTAACAGGGAAAGTCACCGGATGATCCTCTGTTCCGGAATATACCTCCTCCCGGCTGAATATCTTCTCATCCCAGGATTTTCCCGGAGTCCGGTCAAAGATGACCAGGTGGGATTCAGTTGCACTGCACGTGTCTGCATACCGGTACGTCTGGGAAAGACCATCTCGAATGGTTTTTTCAAGTGAATGATGAAGGACTTTGCATTCAATAACGATCCGCTGGGTTTCACCAGACTGTACCGGCCAGATAATAAGAAGGTCAAGTCTACCCCGACCAAGACCATATTCACGCTCAATTCTTCCACCTCCATTGACTACCCGCTGCAGGAAAGCCATAAGCAGGAGTTGGGGGCCGGCCTCACGATACTGGGCAATCTCAAGCCAGCTTCCGGAATTTTCGCGGTAAAACTGCTGGAACTCGGTAAACAGATACCGGGTGTCAAGTCTGCCGTCAGGCCGGATAAAAGGTGCACGAGGAATGGTTGCTTCAAGATTATAACTTGTAATTGTCGTCAACTGACGGGGAATGACCTCACGGTAGATAGGGTTTGCAATCTGCAGACCGTCCGGTCCACGGGTTACAAGGCCAAGATCCATGACATATGAGAGATCATCATCGTTAATGGTGGAGTCAACCGATGTGCCTTCAATCATTGGTTCCACAATCCGACGTACCCGTTCTTCCCGGAGTTTGTCAGCAAGCTGGTCAAGGTGAGTTTCATGACGAAGAATCAGCCGGGATTTTGCTTCTTCTATCATTCCGGGAGATATTGGAACAGAACGATTCTTCCCGGCATCCATTTTAAAACAGACCTCGTATCCAAGGGCGTTGACTAGCCAGGGTTGACCCTGTGAATTTTCCCAGATTTTTTCAAGTGCTTCCAGTTCAAATTGCTGGCCGGTCTCTTCAGTATGTTGCAGACAAAGGCTTTTGGCCTCTCCTTTGGAAAAATTACCCAGACGGAGCGATTCTGCTTTGATATTGAACGCACTGCCACCAGTGATGATGGATTTTTCCTGGTCAGAATAAATCCGGTAGTCACGAACGTCCCGAACTCCACAGAGAATAATTGACTGGGGAAACCGATCTGGTCTTCGATCGTAAGAACCCCTTATCTGCCGAAGAACAGAAATCAGAGTGTCACCTACCAGAGAATCGATCTCATCCAGAAGGATTACCACAGGCAGGGTTGATGCAATGCTTAAACGACTAAAAACAGTACTTAAAACGCTCAGTTCATTATATTGATCCCATAATCCATCAATTAGAACTCGGGGGTCAGGAATAATGTGGTTGCTGGCACACCTATCAAATATTTCATCAATGATAGCATGGATTCCCTGTGCAATATTTTCACGTGCAGGTTGTGCACGCTCTACATTCATATATAGTGCCTTAAATTCCGATCCGGCATTCAGATACTCCTGTAAGGCAAGTAATGATGAGGTTTTACCGGTCTGCCGGGGAGCGTGGAGGACAAAATATTTTTTCTGTTGTATCAGGTTCAGAATTTCTTCAAGATCAAACCGGGAGAGAGGATCCAGATAGTAATGATCTGTTGGATTGACCGGACCGGCAGTATTGAAAAACCTCATGATTGTACTTAATGACAGATACATGAATAATTATTTGTCTTTTCTTTTCCGTATTGATAAAACGAATAAGAATTAAAAAATAGGTGAAATCAGGTTATCTCATATGACTCTGCTCGGCCAATAAAAAACACCTGATCCGGACGCAATTCAAGTTCCATCTTCTGGTTTTCCATAGGAGTGAGGCCGATTATTGTTATTTTTTCACGCCAGCTGACGGGGATTTCCTTTCCGTCCCAAATGAGGGAAACGTCTGATTCCCGTTCAGGGTTCAGGGTAAGCGTTAGTGTGGTATGATACCCGGATTCGGATGATGATTCCAGATAACTGCACTCACCTGAATCAATAAGTGTTTTATCCATCATGAAGGAGACATTCGAGAGATTTTGTGCATGGAGGTCTCCGGCGATTGAGATATGTGATGAGTTCGACGGGGCGAAATACGAAATTTCATCGATACTGCCATCTTTCATTGAATACGTAGTGCCGTTCACGATGATAGACCCATCATCCCCATCCTGTTGCCACCGTATCTTCCCTCCTGCATTGATGTGCCCTGTCCGGGATGTAATGAGTGATACTTCATGATACTGGTCCGGGTAGGTCTCAAGAATCCCGAAGTTTTGTTGGTGCATATCTTCTGGATTATATAGCCGGAGTGATCCTGATACATTGGGGAGTATGGTGTTATCCGGATTTGTTATCTCAAAAATTTTTGAGGGAGGGTAGAAAACCCTGACCCGGTATGTTCCACCGGTATCTGTAATGGTAAAGTGGTAGGTCCCAAGGGTATCAGTTGACCTGGTTTCTACCGGGACCCACCCGTTGTCCTGCTTTTTCTCAAGAATTACATGCCATCCGGTCAGGTTCTGTTCTGTATCTTCCCGGATACCATTCCTGTTGTCATCACTCCAGAGATATCCGGATATAATCCCATAGCTTTTCGCTGTTACCTGTCCGGTGGTGATGAATTGCTGATGATACCGGTTTTCGACCGTGAGGGTTACATAATATGTTCCGCTTTTTTGATAGGTATGGGTACTGTTGCGGTTTTCCGGGCTGCCTGTTTCATAGACCGCCCCGTCACCAAATGTCCACCTCCATGAGGATATTTCAGAAAAGGGGGATGAAAGGTCTGTGCAGGATATAGTCAGCGGAACATTGCCCTGAACCGGATTGATGAGAATGTTTGGAGTGAGGTTTGCATAGACCGGATGAATGGTCCGGACCAGTGAGTCAGTATCTCCGCAGTCATTCCGGACGGTGAGGTTTACGGCATACGATCCAAGTCTGGGGTATTCATGGACAGGAGTTTTTTCTGCTGAAATGGTATTATCACCAAAATCCCAGTTGACTGAGGAAGGGGAGAGTAATGTGTCTGTTTTATCGATGAACTGTACCATGTACGGGTCAATGCTCACGATCTGGTACTCGAAGAGAGGTGTTGGTTTTGTGCAGTGTTTATTCAGGACTGGTTCCGGTGCGAGCGTCTCATTTTTGCCGGTATCTGCTGATGCCATGATAGCATAGGGATCAATATTTGAGGGTTCATCGGGTGTAATCAAAGGTTCATAAGTCCTTTCATGAAATTCAGACAGATTTGCCGGAATTAATTCTTTTGATCCGGATAAATTTAAGAGGTGAAAGATGGGAAAAGCGACGATGAGTATTGCGATAAGGGTAATTATGAAGTGAATTCGTTTCACTCCAAGGAACTGGAGGTATTTCATGAGAGCGGTGATTAGAAAGAAGAAGATGAATATGATTCCACAGATTCCAATTATCTCATGAGTTGGAGAGGGGACGATAATACCGGCTAAAGGAGTGAGGAAATATATCCCAAGCAGGATAAATCCAATGAGCAGGCAGGTGTATTCAGTTGTTCCAATATTAAATTCAGATAATGTCCTGCGGATTTGTTTTAAAATAGAGGTTTTTGGTTCTTCAGGCTTTGTTGGTCGGATTTTTTCAGTTGTTTTTTTAAGATTTTTTAAGTAGACCGGATTGTCCGGGTCAAATTTCATTGCATTGATAAAACAGGTCCGTGCTTTTTGGTAGTCCTCCATCTTTGAAAGACAAATACCGAGAGCATTCCAGGCTTTTGGATTTGTTTTGTCAAAGTCTAATAATTTAACAAATTTTTCAGCCGCTTTTTCATACTCACCTTCTTTATAAAGATTGATTCCGGCATCGTACAGATCTGTTATGATTTTCACCTCAGGGAGTGTGATATTTATTGCGATAATGACAGGATAATTAGGATAAGAGGGGAGTTTGCAGATATATTAAAGATAGTATTTGCACATGAGATAATATAAACCATAGGAAATATCACATCAGGTTTAGGCAGGGAATTTTGTGGAGCAGTAAATGGTTTTTCAGATGATGAGGAGAAATATGGCATGTAATCTAATGGTAAGCACTAAGTTTGCGATAAAAACTGAAAAATATTGGTAAAAAATGCCATATTTGGAGAATAATAAGTATCCAAAATTCCATGCCCTCGTCTTACCGGACCAGCCATATTCTGAAAATAACTGAAAATATCCAGATATTAATACCAAATCTCTGGGTCCTGACCTCATTCAATACTCAAAATTCTCCTTTTTTCCGAGAGCAACTACACAAATGATTAACCGATTCTGAATAATTCGAAATGTAACCCTGTATTCGCCAATCCTCATCCTATATCTTGGTTTATCCGGAGGACAACCTCGGACCTTTTTAACATCCTGATGATAGAAAGGGACTTGAGAGAAATTATTCAAAGCTTTTTCAATTCTTATCCGAATATGTTGAGGTAATGTGACAAACGTTTTTTCAGCCCTGTGAGTGAATTGAACCCTATATCCCATCATTTCTCCAAAGATTGGATTTCCTTGTCATCTCCAAGATCCTTCATGATCTCAAACATATCACGTACCTTTCCGGTTTTTATGTCCTGTTCACTGGCCCGTATTTCTTCTAGTTCCTTAACCGAAAGTGATTCGTCATCATATGCCGCATCCGCTAATCTATTAATTAATTCGTCATATGTTTCCCTGGGATGAATTTTCAGTCCGTTTAATTTCTCTTTGGTTTCAGTTCCTACCTGAATTGTTGTAGTACCCATATCTCACTATAGTGGACCATAGCAGATTATAGTTTTGATTGTGAACTATTTTTCACTTTGAATTCATTATTCGTGATGAGAATGAAATGGTATTCATTCGTGAAATCCCGGTATAAGTGTGTGAACGGCGTCATGAAGGTTATTTTAATCAAGAGATATCCAGAAAAATAGATTATTTCATAGAAGAAACAAAGTAATGGTTATGGTCCAAATATCAGAGAATATCCTGAGTCGTTCGGATTTATTGGATCAACTTCGAAAAGAAGCTCCAAAAATCAAAAAACAATATGGAATATCAAGACTTGGATTATTTGGCTCCTTTGCACGTGATGAAGCAGGACCCACGAGTGATATTGATCTATTGGTATCATTTGAAGAAGGAAGGGAATGGTTCAGGCCCTTTATACATTGAATTTTTTATCTGGAAGAAATATTTGGGAGAAAAGTCGAGTTAATTACCGAACATTCACTTGATCAAAGAATCCGGCCGGATATTGAATGTGAGGTCATCTGGTTATGAAAAGAGATACCGTGTTCATTGATCACATTATTCATGAAATAGAGTATATCAGAGAAAAATGTAATACAAAAACACAGGATGATCTCAATGAAAATGAAGACCTCCAGCACATGGTTTCCAGAGCCTTATAAATTATAGGAGAAGCTTCCAGAAATATTTCCCAGGAAACGAAAGACAAGTATCCGGATATTCCATGGAAAGAGATAGTGGGGGTTCGAGACAGGATTATCCACGGTTATTTTTCCATCAATTGGGTAATAGTCTGGGATATAATTTCCAATGAATTAGATCCACTGAAGGCCCAGTTGTATAGGGTTCTTTGTGATTATTCGAGTCAATAATCCAAGTCGTGACTATTTTAGATTATTATATTTCCAGTGACAGTACGTAACCAAAAGAAGGTAGAAATTATTCACACCAATGCTATTACCGGGCCTTCTAAAGCCTCTTTTACAATGGCCGAGGTCTCTGATAGACGACTGAATTCTTCCGGAGTGTAACAGATATAATCAACATGAATCCGGAAAGGTACATTCAATAAGACATCAGTCATTCGTGAAATAAACGGAATCGATGAGAAATACTCTGATACCAGAATCACATCCACATCTGAACCTTCATGAGAGGTTTTTTTGCCTGTGAACCAAAAAAGATGATTTTTTCAGGATTGTATCGTTTTTTCAGGAGTGGAACCCAGATCTTTTTGAAATTCCTCAAGTAAGGTATCCGGATTCATTGAATACACTCCAGGTACCTATCCTTAAGAATATTAAATATGTTTTCGAGTGAAGAGAGTTTTATTGTCTTATCCACTTTCGAGCAGCTTCCTTTTTCAAGGGATTAACCATTTGATTATCTGGATATCAATATCGATTTCTCTATGACTATTTAGTTATTACAAAGGGGGATGAAAAATGATTGAAGCAGAATTATACAGTTATTTTCTTTTAAGTGTTCGTTCAGCAACATTGAAAATTTTTGATTTTTCTGGTTTATCATCTTTCATTTTTACTGAATTTGGCACAAAAATCTCCAAAAAATTATTTGGGTGTATAATCAGAGGCCCAACCATCAAAAGTAGTAAAACCGTCACTAAGATATAGGGTCATGGTTTTATCCCAGTCGGGCATAAGATCTAATACATTAAGATCTCTTGTCTTACTGATTGTCCTCCATTCATCGTTATCCCATTTTATCATGGCGTATTTCGTTGAATTCCTTTCAGCAACCAATTGAAGGTTTGAATGGAAATTTTGATAATCAGGCATGAAAACATCCTTACAGGATCCACTATCCACCAGTATTCCATTGATGGATAGAGATACATTCGAAAGATTGCAGGTAGTAATCCCACCACCGAGTTCAATTCTATTATCCTGAGTATTCGGAAGATTTGAATTTAAGACCAAACGAACAGTATCATCTGCCATGATTGAATAAACTGAATTGTTCACCGTTATCAGAGAATTATCCACAGTAGCTATCCAACGAACTTCCCCACCTGATTTAAGATAACTGAACCGGTTTGAGTTAACTTCAACCTTATGCCACAAACCGGTAAGGTTCACCCACTTAGAAATTGTGTCTGATGCTCCCGTAATGTTTCTTACCTCAAGCGTGACTGAATAATTTTCAGGGACTGAATAATGTGTTATTGGATTTTGCACTGAAGAAGTGTTTCCGTCATCGAAATCCCATTGCCACCAGTTAGCTCCTCCTTCTGAAGTATCTGTAAACGCAACCCAGATTGGGACAGGCCCTGTCCAGGGATCAGCAGTAAAATCTGCCACGAGGGGGAGTTTAGAAAGGACATCTGCAAGATATTCTGCTGACTCAACCATGTCTCCGTGACCGGCTACAGGAAACGCCCTGATTATCAATGGAATCGTCAAACCAGCATATGGTTCAGCGTCGAATGAAGCACTGAATGTAGATGTTGTGGTTGTTTCCGAGATAAAGTTCATGGGAATGGTTTCATTATTATTCACAATGAGGAAAACATTGTTGTTGTCACGCCATTTTCCTGATACGGTTCCGGTTACGGTGGTGATTCCCTGTATCTGGGGAGCAGTTGCTTCGGATGTTGGTGGATCGATTGTAACAGTAAGTGGTTCCCAATCAATTGTTACATTCCTGTATGCATATTCTGTAGCTGGAGGGTTTGATGTAAGTAAATCCCTTACTTCAAGTGTTATTGTTTCTCCTTCCCAATTCGTATTATCCCAATAACCTTTGTTATATCCTAAAGTACTGTCATATGGCAAACCAATTATCGTACCATCTGGAAGATATAATTTACAATTTGTATTGCCACTTGTTTGTTTTTCATATGGGCCTACGTAATGAACCTCAATGTATGAATTCGTTGAAAGGGGAATTATTTCGTTTTCTCTCGGGAGAAAAACTTCAAAAAATTTTGATGGATCTGTTGGATAGTATAAATTTAAATTAGTCCAATCATTCATTATGGTGTTGTCTGGAACTAGATAATTGAACCCATATGATCGTGATCCACGGTAATCCCACCACTCCAACCAATACCTACCAGTATTGGGTTGTGTACTCGTTTTATAGTATAAATTGTAGAAACCAGGAATAAGAACAAAACTTGAATTCCCCCAGGCACTATAGGAAATCGGAGAGGTGAAGGGTTGAGGATTACTTCCAGAACGCTTATAGAGTTTCTTTACATTTGAGTCATATGAAGTGGTATAATCAAATGGCCAACTTGACGGATAATAAAATGTTTGCCATGATGAAGGAGGGCCATTATACTTGAAATATGCCGGAACCCAGATTGAGGATGTTTTCCACATAACATTTCCAAAGTCTACCCCTGTTAACGTTCTATCGGCACCGATTGAAAGCAAACCACTTATTCTATCCCTATCTGACCGATATGAGTATGTTGTCTTCCAGAGCTCTCCGGATGGATAATCTATTTTTACTCGAAAAACTGCTGTTGCAACATCTGGATTAAACTGGTAATTTCCTGATGAATCGGTCATAGTTGATTCCTGAAATATCCAGTTACTACCTTGTCTCTTTTCAAGATTTACAGTCCAACCAACTAATGGTAGCTCCCCTGGATCTTCACTACCGTTATCATTCCGATCATCCCAGAGATGACCTGATATTGAGGCCTCTCCTGTTACTGAAATTTCCCTTGAAGTCGAAAATGTTTGTCCACAACTATTCTGAAGTTGTAGCACGACGGTATAAATTCTGGGAACCGTATCTGAGTATGTATGAGGGGGAGGAGTATGATCAGATGGATCAGAGCTCTCGTATGGTTGGGTAGTATCTCCGAAAATCCATCGCCATTTTTTGATATCTTCCTGTTCTTTGGAGTAATCGGTAAAGTTAACCTCAAGTCCGGGAGGTCCGCTATTTGGCTCAGCGGTGAAATTAGGTTCGAGAACCGGGCAGTCAAAGTCCAATTGCTTCCTGATTGAGCCACTACTGTGACAGGGATCATTATTCCAGACGGTTAACGTGACATACTTGCCTGTAGGATCATACCCGATTGGGAAGGTATGAGGGGGTTGACGATCCCCGGAGGTATTACCTAATCCATCTTCAAAGTCCCATTCCCAGTCTACAATATCAAATTCACAATCCAGACTTCCACAATTCTGTTCCGGCGAATGGAACTGAACAATATATGGTTCTGTATCCAGCGGGATATCCCAGGAAAAGTCTGCATAGGCTGGTTCACAGGGGGGGTGGACTGTTATTGTCTGAGAGGTAGTTCCTTCTGCACCACAGGTGTTATGAACTGTCAGGGTAACAGTGAATGTTTTATCACCCGGTCCCTCGTATTCATATATCTGATCTGGTGGGTTCTTACCAGAATGTGTGTTTCCGTTTCCAAAATCCCAGTCCCACCGATCAATCCATCCCCTGCTTGTGAAAGAGTGATCCTCAAAAGTGACCGTCAGTGGCGATGAACCGGATTGTGGATCGGCGGAAAATGATGGGGTGACATAACAATCACTCTCACTGGTAACAGATACCTGAACCTGATCTGTGTCCCATTCACCACAACCATTATATACAGTCAAACTGGCCCAATATATTCCCATTGAATAATGATGAGTTGGAGGGTTTTGTCCGATATAGGTTTTTCCATCACCAAAATCCCATTCCCAGCGGGTAATATTCCCAGATGGTTCAGATTTATCAGTAAATGTGACATCAAGACCTGAAACTTCAGGACCAGTAATAACGGGAGGATCCGGATCTGTATCAAAATCAGCAGTAACCGGAGGACAAAGTCCTTCTCCAACCGTTATTGGGTGAGCAACTTCATCACTTCCACATTCATTATATACTCGCAACCGAACAAGGTATGTTCCATCATTTGTGAACGGATGAGATGGATTCACCTCATTCGAAATAGGTGTCCCATCACCAAAATTCCATTCTCGAAATGTTATTGGATAGTGGGGATCATCATATGAGGATTTATCTGTAAATGTTACCGGCAGAGGTTTTGGGCCTGTTTTGCGATCTGCATCAAATTCAGCAAAGACCCGCCCTAAACAACCTGGGCCGAAACCTCCTAATCCATAACAACTATCAATTTCAGCCCATTCAATGAGGTTTTCTCCAGTTCCATCAAAAGTTACAATTTGAACTTTTTTGGTAACCGGATCATTAATTGGATGAAGTTCGGTATTAATCGGTAAAACATTACCAGATGACCAGGAATCCTTGATCCATGGCATCAGATTTATTGACTTGATTTTATTATTATTTTCATCAAGGAGGTTTACATAAAAATTTGCACCTTCTTCTCCTGGTTTTAATGGATCCCCTCCCAAGTGATAGAGATACAAGGTGGTATTATCTTTAATGCATGCTTCAAAGTCCATTACCGGAATTTTTGTCGGATTAATATTCTGTGTAACAATCACCCCTACAATTGCCATTGCACCAACAACAACTCCGATAAGTAATATCGCTGCAATTACTTCTGAAATGCCCGGTTCTTTCACGCATTCTCTCGAAGGATTTATGATTTTATTATGTTTCACAATTTTTATTTTCAATAAGCGCATTTTTACCACCCCTTTTAAAAAATCAATAAATTTCAGAGATATTCTTGAGCAATGTTTCTCCTCTTCCTTTCACGTAGATGATTTGTACATACTGGGGATCTGTCACTTCAATATGCAGGACTTCTCCCAGTTTCCATGAACCTGTCCATTCTAGGTCTGCCTCATCCTTCACCTCTGCAGGTTCATCATTTCCGTTTACATGGAACTCGATGGTATCAGAAGAGAGGATATCACCTCCCTGGTGGACAATAAATAGCGTGGTTGAGGATTTCCATGCCTGAACCTCAACTCTTGGAATTTTTCCCGGGGTTCCATCGAATAGCAGAACTGAACTGACAATACCCAGCCCGATAACTACTAAAGAAAGAAGGATTATTACGCCAATGACTTCAGATACTGCAGATTCTTTCTTTATACTGGCCCTTAGCTTCAGGCTTTGATGTATTGTCATTATTTTTACCTACTGATTTTATGGCTTCACCTAGCATTTCATGACCAAGAATACCCTGTTGATTTACCAAGGAGGGCCATCCTCATACATGGTTTGAATTTCCGGGCCGAGGAGAACATTTTCAATAGTATTTACCCCTCCAACATCACCCCGGAGACGTCTTTGATTGGCAGTACCACTATAATAAATTCCACTCGGACCTCCAACCTGGTATAAATTGGGAGACGGAGCAATGCCACTTGTATCATAAGTACGAGATGCTGCTTCAACCCCGTTTACATACAAGCGTCCAATTCCATCTGTCTGATCATATGCAGCCACCAGGAGGTATGATACTCCTTGAACCGGACCGAAAGATTCAGGGGCATGTTGCCACCCATTTGCCTCGTTAACAGTCTTGAAAAACATTTCAAACTGTGTGTTTTGCTGGCTATGTAGTAGATGGTATCGCCTTGAATTATCACTATTTCCATCCACAACCAGAGTCGCCCATCGTTCGTCAGGTGCCGAAGGGGTGGGAGGCTGTGTAAACCGAAGCCACCCGTATACAGTAAAACCGGGGCCCCGGTTTACCTGAATCGACTCTGATGCAGTATCACTCCCACAATCACCAGAAACTGTCATTGTTGCGGAATATGTTCCAGGGATTTCATAATCATGTGTAATTGGAGATCCTTCCCCAGTAGTACCGTCACCAAAAACCCACTCGATCAATTCATAATACCCTGTAGAAGTATCGGTAAACCAGACGGTTAATGGAGCATTCCCATTCGAAGGTAGGGCAGTAAATGAAGCAGCCATCGGAGGACAATTATACGTAAGATCGAAATTATTGTTGGATGATGAACATTTTCCCAGACCTGGTGTTATTTGAACATCTGAATAACTTACTGGAGATATTGAATATTCTAAACACCCGGCACCGGGACAATTTAATACAGATACGGTGAATTTTTCACTTCTCTGAGCAGTGATATCAATAAGATAGGTTCCATCTGAAAATGGTGTGATGGTATAATGACTTCCCTTATCACCAATTGCAACTATGGTTAGATCTTGGGGTGATAATGGTCCAGAAGTCAGGGTAACTATACCTGATATATACCAGCACCCGGTCTTGATCCGTTGAGAGTATGAATCTGACCCGCATGGGCCTGAAACGGTAAGAGTGACAAGGTATGTCCCTGAACTACCATAAGTATAGACAGGATTTTGCTCAGGAGATGTTGAACCATCACCAAAGTCCCAGAGCCAGTTTGTGACACTACCTGTGGATGTATCAGTAAATGAAACAGTTCGTCTCCGTTCACTCGCACTTGCAATAAATGAAGCAATTGGTTGGGGGCAGTCTTCTTTGAATGTTGCATGGATTGTCTGATCTTCATATACGGGGGGGAATGTATATTCTGATACTGCACCCACCGAAATGCCTTTCACAATGACATCTGATATACTATACCCGGTGTTTGGAGTTATGGTAAAAGATGGTGAAGTGCCACAGTTGGTGGGAATAGATCCAGCCGGTGAGATGGAACCATGATCTCCAGCGGTTGCAGTAATGGTATACGTGATGGGCGTGAAAGTTGCATGAATCGTGTGAACTGACTGGACAGATGGAAAAGTGTACGGATAAGGACTATCGAATGGTCCTGAAATGGGAACCCCTTCAATTGTTACTGATTCAATCCTGTAGCAGGGATCAGCAGTAATGGTGAACGATTGATCAGAACCACAGGAAACTTCTACCGATCCTTCAGGGGAGATCGAACCATGATCTCCAGCAGTTGCGGTTATCGTTTTTGTGCATGGAGCCGAGATAGTAAACACATTATCACTATCGTCCTCAATGATCGTTGTTCCGGAACTATCTTTAGCAATAACCCTGATAAGTGCTAATTCACTCGGTGTTTCCGGAATAGTCCAGGAATAGCTCACAGAAGATCCTGATACAGCATCATCTATGAGAATCCAGTTCACTCCACTATCAATTGAGTATTCAATCCTGTATGATGCAGTATCTACATTCTCTGCACTCCAGGTGATCTGATGTTCAGTTTCAACGACCCAGTCTTCTCCTCCATTCGGAGAGATTACACTCAAAGTTGGTAGGAGAATATCCATTCCCTGGAAATCAACCTCATCAGGATGACAATGAGTGGAGGATGAAGGATCAATTACTATCCCATAATGCCATTTACTGGCCGGGTTTGTTGTCTGCCATGTTCCGGTATCAGGGCAATGAATATCATACTGTTCGATATTTCCTGTTGAAGGGAGAAGAATGGTGTAACGCCCATCACCAGTGGTATCAGCATAGCCAATAATAGTTACGTGTTCACCTTGGTAGTATGCATTCACCCGAATTCCACCAACCGGGTTACCTGTTGCCTGATTGAGTACCTGGCCTGATATTCTGTAACAATCCGGATTAAATATTGTAAAAACACTATCACTGGTATCATCAGCTAAGGTGTTTCCTGAACTATCCTTGGCAGTAACACGAACCAGAGCTTGATCAGTCGGGGTGTTTGGAACAGTCCATTCAAAGATCCTTAATATTCCTGATACTGAAGAACTGATACTATCCCAATTATTCCCGTTGTCAATTGAATACTCTACTGTGAAATGATCAGGAGATGCGTGTTCTACAGTCCATGATATGGTCTGTATGGATCCTACAGCAAATCTTTCACCGCCATTTGGAGAGGTAACAGTAAGCCCCGGAGTGCCAGTGAAGGTTCCTTCAAAATCGTTATTCCTAGAATCACAAGTTGAAGAATCTATTATTACATTAAAAATTTTACTTACCGGATCAGTTGTGATCCATGTGCCAGTATCTGGGCAACGAATCTCATATTGGTCAAAATTTCCAGGTTCTGGAAAGGTAAAAGAGTAAGTTCCATAACTGTCACTTATTTTTGTTTCTTTTAAAGAACCTTCATAATAAGCATATACTACAATACCAGGTGCAGGATTCCCTGTTCCACTCTCTGTGATAGTGCCGGAGATGGAAACAGAGGTACATGGAGTACTAGGATCAGGACCGGGACCAGGTCTTGATGCATATTCAGAAAGATTCTTTCTATACATCAGTGTTTCTGAATCAGACCCAGGATCCTGATAGATCACATCAACGGTAGTGATAAAATTACCAGGATCCTTATCATAAAACCAGAGGACATTCCCGGTTGAAATATCTTTTTCAAAACCGGTTGAAATATTAATTTCTCCTGATGGAATTGCAACATATGTTCCGTCTTTTCGATGAACCTTAATTGTATATTCTCCTGTTGGGAGAGGATCACCTCCGAGAGAACTGATATGAATTGTATTGATCCCCTCGGTATACGAATACGTATCATTGTATATTTCAATACGGGGGTCAGGCAGGACATCACCTGGGTATTGTGAAACAAGAATTGAGAGAATTATCGCTGCTAATAATCCTAGAACAACCACAAGGAGTAACGCACCGACTATTTCAGAAATACCTTCTTCTTTCATATTACATCATGATCCCTGCCATCCGACTGGCTGAAGGAGAATTTCCACATCTACTTCAGTGTATTCAAGAGAGACATCTGTTCCTGGAGTTTCAACAATTATTCCGGTTTCTCTTGATGTTGGAGTTATAATGGTTCTCCATGCAGGATTAAAACCAGAAGTCATATTTGCAGCATAAACCGTTGAATTGAAAACATTTGCCCACATTTGAACCTGTTCAGGGTTATCTTTCGGATAGTTAATGGTGATCGACACCTTACGGGCATTATTGGGTGATGGAGCGAGATAATTGTCATTTTGAATAATATTTTTTCTGATACCAGTCACTTGGGATACTACCTGAACCGGCGTCGTTCCGGCCACATTTCCATTTACTCCTTTGATTAACAAACGTGTTATTTTTACGAGTGGATTGCCATTTTCTGTCCCTAATGTGAGCAATGGAAGAACCTTGGCAACACTACCTCCGGTATCCTGTTGTGAGAGGAAAACACCTCCCATCTGATAGGTGTATTCCTGGTTGACCCAATAGTAATTCCTGCCTGTATAAGAGAAATTTCCCATTGGTTGATTAAGAGTTGAGTGGGTAGAAAGATCATACGTTGACTTTATGGCCTCATTAAATGAAGAGATATCAAAATTAATGGCGGAACTCATGTTAACATCAAAATTCTGGGTGTTATTCAATGTTCCAACGTAAACATTTCCATCATCATCTTTTACTTCCAATGGCCCGGATGCATCAAGCCCATATGCTGGATCCTGCAGATTTATCCAAACATCAGAACTGGGTTTAATGGAATATGACCCAACAGTAAAACTTTGAAAAACTGGGAAATTTGATCCTGTAGACATATTCCTTTTTTCCAGATTCATCATAAGATCATACCGGTAATCAGCCTCCATATAACCAGCCCATTTATCTGTTTCAAAAAATGTGGCATTATTGCCACTATTTGGGATATAAAAAGAAGGTACTCGCACTAATTCAAATGATGCGGTCCAGTTCCTAATGGTATCTGATGTATTCGGATAAATATCTACCAAGGGAAACTCAAGCTCTACTATGTCAGTAAAATCATTAGGATCACTTGGGATGTAATCTGGAGCTGTTGGATCTGTTTCATCAGAAATTGGTATTAATATCATATTTTTTGTATGAGCAGGATACAATGCCTGATAATACTGAATTTGACGGTAGATATCCGGGTTTACGATAATTTGTGAGGATCCATATAAATCCATTGCCTCACGATCATCTTCAGAAATTTCCTTGAAAAGACCATTGATTGTAATATTTATAGTACCTGTATCATCTGAATTATCAATCTTCATTTGACCAGCTGAACCAACTGGATTAGCCAATGGTAAAAAGACAAATTGCCCCTGTGTTTTCTGGCCCAACGTTCCCATCTCAATATTCTGGCTTACACTTACATTTGTTTCCTGGTTAATCCATAAGGAATCCAAAGCGATCTTGAAATCTACAAATTTGTCCTTGATGTAGGTCATATGCTCAATTTCCGCTTCCCTCCCCTGTGCCGGAACAACATATGTAACATATAACGATGCAATGACGACTAATATCGCGATAATTAAGATAAACCCGATAACCTCGGAGAGAGCGTCATCACTAACCCTGCCAGACATTAATACTGGAGGAGTTATCTACCGGGCACTTAATATACATATCATTCGATGAACCCACCCGGAATTGAAACTCTGGGATACCAATCCCGAAACCCGGCAACATACCCGGATTTTCGGACCGGGACCAGAGTAAAAACCGATGAAGCACTGGAAACAAAACAAAATACTGCAAATACATTCTTTTTTATAACCCAGGACATACCGGAAAAAAACGGCCGGAATTCCGGAATCTTCATTCAAAAAGAGAATTTGCCATTAAAAGCCAAAAATCGCCATTATATTCCGTTTTCCGGCCACTCTCACAGAAGCCCGGAGAGGGAGGATCTCCTCCTCACCCATAGTATATATACCCCCGGATACCAGGTCCGGTACCGTCAATCCAGAGTGTCGGTTTCATCATCCGGATGGGGAAACCAGGGGCAATTTGAGGAAATTATAACCGGGTTTGAGTGTTGGATTGGAAAACGGGAGAATTAGCCTTAAATCCGGAAAATAAACGAGATTTATATTGGGGATCCGGGGTCAGGGATAGTAAGAGAGTAAATTAAGGGATTATTGTGAGGGAAGGGGAAGTGATTTTTTGAGTTTATCGATGATTGTTTGATCAAGACCGGTTGTTTCTATTACAAACTCATCATTCATACCTTTGGAAAGGAGGTTTTTTGCAACGGTTTCTTTTGCTTTCTCCATTCCCTTCTTCATCCCTTCTTGCAGTCCCTCCTCTTTCGCTTCATACATTCTTGTACCTGATCATGAAGAAACATCTCTCTAGCTTCATAGAGTCGCCGGTTTTCTTCATCAAGACTCATAACCTGTTGAGAATGATGTGCTTTTTGAATTGCGGGTTTGTCTTCAGATGTTATAATTATCTCCTCTTCCTTCTATTCTCCCTCTGTCCTCAGCGTCCTTAATCACTTTCAACATTCGTAACTCCTCTAAAAGTTCATTCAGTATTTCTTTATCGACAATTTAGTTTGATAATAACAGGGTAAATTCGCGAACCTTGTTTCAGTGTCTTTCATCAGGTAATTGTTTTTCAGGTTCAATCATCTTTTTGAACAGTTCAGTTGTGGTGGGCCTGCTCTTCATGAGTGGAAGGGATACCTGTTCTAACTCCTTTCGAACTCCCCGTTCTCAAGTGCACCCTTAACCTTTACTATTGGTGTATCAATGTCCTGTTCAATAAGCACGATCAGTTTTCCATTATTCAGGACTGCTGGATCTCATATTTTGTCCCTGAAGATCCAAGAGGAGGAGTTAGCACGACCATGTGAATGGATTCGAATACCACTCATAGAGCAGGCTAACATAAAAAAGAATCAAATTGGATTGTGATTTAGGATTATTGTTTATCACTCAGTATAACTTCAATCTCTTTCTTAAGGAAGGGAATATCAGATATCACAGCATTCCATACCTCATTCAAATCAACACCAAAGTACTGATGAACAAGCAGATTTCGCATATCCACTATCTGCCTCCAGGGAATCGAACGGTTTTGCTTCCGAAATTCCGATGAGATACCTGCTGATGCCTCTCCAATCTCTTGAATATAGTGAAGAACATACCTGAATCAGTTCATTCTCAAGAAACTCATCAAAATCAGCAGGTTGATATCTTTCAATATGATGAATAGCCTCTAAAATATCAGCGATCCGAGTAAGATCATCCCTCATAAAGGAACTGCCTCACGCATCACCTGATCAAATACCCGAGGCCTGAGTCCTCGATCACTCACAACATGAACCTGGACACCAAGAAGATCCTGAAGCTCATGCATGAGATCAGAATGGAGAAATAGAGAGAATCCTGGCCCTGGATGAACAAGGAGATCAATATCAGAGGCCTCATCCTGACACCCACGTGCAACTGAACCAAAAATCCGGATGTCACTCACCCGGTATTTATCTGCAATATTGAGAATTTCATTGCGCCGTGACCGGACCATATCCAGCGTATACATAGTACCATATTGGATTTACAAAAAATAAACCGTTGTATATTTCTGACCCATTGAAATAATAAAACGTGCATTCAATATTTAAAAATATGGGACAGTATCTTGCAACCGGCCTTACAGTTTCACTCTTTGTCAAAAAAGACAATAAGGATGTTGAATTATCGCAGATCAAATCCGCGATCTCTTTTCTATACCCACTCGAACTCTTTACCGAGGATCATCAGGAACAGTATTTCTGCTGGTTTGTGAACCCTTCCCTGTTGGAAGATCGATTTTCTGATTTTATTAGGGCGTATCTCACACTCTATGGGGATAGTGCTGAAAAAATCGATGAACTCATCACTGCACTTGATTCCTGTCAATCTATTGATGAAATGGGAACTCTGGCTCAGAATAAATCGTTTTATAACTTCCAGTGGGATGAATACGGCCACCCCTTTTACGTAGAACTCCCGTATGGCAGGCGGTTAGAATTATTACACATAGATATTATTCTTACAATGGATGGGAAGATCAATACAGAAGGAATCGGCCAGTTTCTTACATTGACCACTTCCTGTCTTCGACAGGCCTTTTCTCAGTATCCTCCGGCAGCTGTGCTGAATGCCTATTTGACAGGATGATTATCAGATACATCCAGTATTGAGGGGATTGTGAGAACCCGAGCGGTATGGATATCCCAATTTTCTCAGTAGATATATATGATTTAACTTTTCAAATGCCGATTATCCCTTTCCTAATCCCCGATAAATAACTCCCTCACATGGATTGAATAAATTTTTGAAATCAATGCACACAGGAGTCTGCATATACCCAGATAACTCCTGGATATCTAGTTCTTAAAGAAATATCCAGTAAAATCTCTTTAAAAAATGCATCCACAGAAGCACGGAGAGGGAGGATCTCAACCCCGCCCACATTGAACATGTACCTATCGAGAATAGACCATTACCGTCAATCTACAGCATCGGTTTTAATAGAGATAAAATTAATCAGAGCCCATTTTGACTTATTTACAACATCAGAGGATATGACTCTTTAAAAAACGGATAATCGGGACTTATTTCCGGAAATAGACCCGGAATAGATCGGAAGAAAGTAAGAGGAGGAGTAAGTCCATACCTATATAATAAAGGAAGGAGGAAAAATAGATTTATATCTGGGATGCCGTTATCAGCCAGGTGGTACTATTGGAGTAACTGTACCGTTCAATTTTAAACTCATGACACATTTCAGCAAGTAATGCCATATTCGTACCAACTTCTTTTGAAGAGAGGCCGGTATCCTTGGCGATATACTTAGACTTGAAAAAATTTGCACCAGGTTTTACAGTATTTTTCAGGTAATTCATCAGGCAGATCTGTCTTTCATTATATGTTGTGTCAAACTTGCTTTGTAGAAGCATATCTATCTCCATAAATACTGTTCTTGTTGTTAGTAGGAGGAAACCGGCCATATCATCGGCCGGATGAAGTTAGGTTCTGGTCAGGAGAGGAGAATCCGGAGGACATGAAACACCCCTCCTGACCGGGGATGTTTCTTTTACAAGATGAGATGGATGCAACATTTGTAGGAGGACATGTTGAACGCTACTCACCTACAGAGATCCTGCCTTGGGTTTCCGGTTACCCGGATGTTTAAGGCAGGTCTCTTTGTGACATACAAGTGTTGTCTGAAACAGTGTATAAGCGATATAGATAAAACCGCTGGAAAATAGTCTGAAACTCCATTCAAGTGAATTTTCTCATTAATTCAGTGAAGAAATCTCAAATCTTCTCCCCTGAATAAACAAGAAACTTTCCGGTGGTTGCATCTGGTTTATTAATGAGACGGGGACTTTCAAAAAAATAATAAAATGATAACTAATTTCCCATAACCGATTGTTTTAAACAGTTGCAACCGGTTGCAACACTTGTTTCATGAGCATGCTACACAAAATTTCTCACATGCTCCATACCCAACGTGAGCGGTTACGCGGGGAGGATCATCATCATCATGCCTGGGAATAAGATGACATGAAATATTTAACAGAGTTTTAACCGGTTGTAGTACCAACATTCAGGTGATTATTCATGTATACGCTGGTTCTGATTCGTCATGGAGAAAGCCTCTGGAACCGGGAAAACCGGTTTACCGGCTGGCGTGATGTTGATCTCTCTCCCCAGGGCATTGAAGAGGCACGATCTGCCGGAAAAGCACTCAGGGAGCAGGGTCTTGATTTTGATATGGCATATACATCAGTTCTGAAACGGGCTATCAGGACACTCTGGCTTATTCAGGAAGAGATGGACCTTATGTGGATGCCGGTTATCAGGACCTGGCGGCTTAATGAACGACATTACGGTGCTCTTACTGGCCTTAATAAGACCGAGACGGTGGAGAAGTACGGAGAGGAGCAGGTACACATCTGGAGAAGAAGTTATGATATCCCGCCACCTGCCTACAACCCGGATGACCAGGACAATCCGGCCTTTCACCGCCGGTACCAGGAGATTCAGAGAAGCGACCTTCCTATGACCGAGTGCCTGAAAGACACCGTTGCACGATTTATCCCCTACTGGAATGATGAGATTGCTCCGGCAGTTAGATCAGGAAAACAGGTTCTCATCACCGCTCACGGAAACAGCCTGCGGGCCTTAGTCAAACATCTTGACCAGATCTCTGATGCAGATATCCCTGATCTGAACATTCCAACCGGAATCCCCCTGGTGTACGAACTTGATGCAAACCTCAAACCTATAAAGCACTATTATCTTGGTGACGAGGAGAAGGTAAAAGCCGCCATGGAAGCGGTGAAAAACCAGGGAAAAGCAAAATAATCAGGAAAGAGAGAGCACTTTTTTCAGGAAGTACTCATGCATCCGGAGGTCATGACTGATCTCCGGGTGAAAGGATAAAATTAATTTTTTTTGCTGCCTGGCTGCGACGATCCCCTGAGGTATCTCAGCCAGGACGGTTACATCAGATCCGGCGCTGGTAATAACTGGGGCCCTGATAAAAACCGCATGAAAGGGTTTCTCAAACCCGGTTATCTTGAGATCTGCTTCAAAAGATTCCCGCTGTCTTCCAAATGCGTTCCTGCTGACAGTAATGTCAAGCAGGTCAAGGGGGGAAAAGCGTGTCTCATCTATGAGGTTCCTGGCTGCACATACCATCCCGGCACAGGTTGCAAAAATTCCTCCCTGAAATTCCCTGATAACATCCCGCATCCGGTTCTTGTCAATAAGTCGCATAATGGTGGTTGATTCACCACCAGGTATCGCAAGGGCCAAAAGAGAAGGAATCTCATCCGCTTTCCGGATAGGAATTACCGGAATGTCCAGATCCAGACCTTTAATTGCAGACTCAAAGGCTCCGATGTGTTCAGATACATTGCCCTGGAGTGCCAGAACACCAATCGCAGTATTACCAGCCACGGTTTTGAAGCACCTGATCGGGCGGAAGAGCATGAACATCAAGGCCTCTCATTGCATCTCCGAGACCCTTTGAAACCTCCGCAATCACGGCTGGTTCGTTCCAGTGATTTACTGCTTCAACAATTGCCTTTGCCATAAGCTCAGGCTGCTGTGACTTGAAGATACCGGAACCGACAAAGACTCCGTCACTGCCAAGCTGCATCATCAGTGCTGCATCTGCAGGAGTTGCAATACCTCCGGCAGAAAAGTTCACCACCGGAATCCGCTGTCGTTTAGCCGTCTCAATGACAAGTTCAGCAGGAGCCTCAAGTTCACGTGCCCTCTTGACAAGTTCAATCTCCTCCATCCCTTTGAGTCTTCTTATCTCTGACAGGATGGTGCGATTGTGCCGAACTGCTTCAACAACATTTCCGGTACCGGCCTCTCCCTTCGTCCGGATCATGGCAGCTCCCTCATTTATCCTGCGCAGGGCTTCCCCAAGGTTTCTTGCACCACAGACAAAGGGGACGGTAAACTTCGTCTTATCGATATGGTATTCTTCATCTGCAGGAGTCAGCACTTCTGACTCGTCAATCATATCAACGCCAAGTGCTTCAAGCACCTGTGCCTCAACAAAATGACCAATCCGTGCCTTTCCCATGACCGGAATAGAGACGGTATCTATTATCTCAGTTATCTTTTTCGGGTCGGCCATCCGGGCAACACCACCCGCAGCCCTGATATCAGCAGGAACACGTTCAAGTGCCATAACTGCAACAGCTCCTGCGTCTTCTGCAATACCGGCCTGTTCGGCTGAAACAACGTCCATTATTACGCCTCCCTTCTGCATGGAAGCAAATCCCCGTTTAATTAGTTCGGTGCCGAACCGGAGGTCTTCAAGTATCATGTTCCGTATATATTGGATACACCGCCCCATAATAATAGCGTGACAGCAGCAAAAAAACAAAAAAGAAGGGTTGTTTCCCGAACGGTCCGGATTATTGAAGGCCCTGCTTCAAGAAACGTCTTTTCCTTCTTTCCTATCAGATATACGCCGGGTTTTTCAAACTGAATTCCTTCTCCACCAGCGATGAGTGACATCGGGATCCCCCCATTAAAACCGGGACGTTTCTTCCGGTCATGTTTCAATACTCTGACAGCAGGTTTGAGTCTTCTTTTCCATGCATAGACAACCAGGAGCACCAGTCCGCAAATTCTGGCCGGAATGAAAGAAAAAAGATCATCCATTCGTGCAGCCCACCATCCAAGATATCTCCGTTCATCCCGGTATCCCAGCATGGCATCCATGGTATTGACCGCCCGGTATAAAGCAGCACCAGGAAGACCTAGTAATATGAACCAGAATAACGGGGCGATGATACTGTCATTGAGGTTTTCTGCAACTGATTCATAAGCTGCGGAGAGAAGATGCTCATCATCAAGGATAGTAGTATCCCGGGACACCAGCATTGAAGCCTTTCTGGCACGCTCATCAGAGGAGACAGCATCAGATACAGCCTGTGCATGTTCCTCCAATGCCCGAATGGCAAAACAGATCTTCAGCATAAACGGAGCAATAAGCAGATACAGGTACCAGGGAGCATAAACCTGAATTACAAAAAAAGGAGCACAAAACAGGATTACAGTTAAAAACCACCCGACTATCCCGATGACCCGCTGGATTCTGACCGGATACCGTGAGGGCCGCCCCCACCAACCGATCCACCTCCCAATGAGCGCTACCGGATGCAGAGATGTTTTTGGATCACCAGTTACCCTGTCAACTATAAGAGATAAAAAAAGAACAGGAATCTGGAGTATCATCAGGATGTTGTATTCTGGGGAAGAAGGTTTGGAATGCCTTCATCTATCGGGTAGGTGACAGAGCAGGCATGGCAGATTAAGGCTCCGGTCAGGATTTCCACATCATTTTCTTCGGTTACCACGAGTTCCAGATCCCCTTTGCAGACCGGACAACAGAGGATATCATTTAATTCTCTTTTCATTCGTATTCAGCCCGTATATCAATGATCTGAGAGAGTTCGGGCCCGGTAGAGATGAGTGTTATCGGTGCCCCGATATCTTCTTCGGCCTGTTTGAGGAAATCCTTTGCGGTTTTTGAAAGCTGGGAGAATTCAGTCGCACCAAAACAGGTGGGATCCACATGGTCAATTCCGGTAATCGCCGCCTGGGTACAACCGTTTACCATCGCAGCATATCGTGCCATTTCGCTATCCCAGTTACCTATACGTCGCTCACGTCCGGTAACGGTCCCAAACTCCTGTATCCCGATTTCATGTGCCAGCTTACTGGTCATCTCGGTTGAGAACGGACCTTCACCCACCCTTGTGGGGAACGCCTTAAAAACCACAATAACGTCATCAACCCGTGTCGGCCCGACTCCGTTATCAGCAGCCATCTGTGCAGCACAGGTGTCCTTGCTGGTTACATAAGGATACGAACCAAAATAGAGTGAAATCCCAAATCCCTGGGTTCCTTCAATAACAACATTCTCTCCCTTATCAAGAGCAGTGTTTACTTCTCGTGGTACATCGACCAGATATTCATTCAGTTCAGGAATGTCACGCGCAAGCTTTGCAACCCGCATAGCACGGTCCCGGTTTGCCGGACCACAACCGGTTCCGGTTGAACCTACCTTCTTGGAAAGGTGCGTGTTTGTTTTGTCCTCCTGGATGTGTGACTCTTCGATGATTGCACACCGGTTATCTAAAAATATTCTCCCCTTTACCCCGAGAACATCAATCTCCTGCTTTAAAACACGGGGGTCTACAAGGACACCGGTCCCAATCATAAGCCTTGCATCAGGATACACAAATCCGGAAGGGCACATCCTAACGCCGAACTTTTTCTCACCGACCATAACGGTATGACCGGCATTCGGTCCTACACCCCCCCGGGTTATTATTGTGGGGCAGTCCTGGTGAGCAACATGGGAAACAATCTTTCCCTTCCCTTCATCACCAAAGTTACCACCTACGATTATTGTACAAGTCATCCAACCTATGGCATAGGATAGCGGGAGAAATAAAGATTTAGATTTACAGATGATCGGAGATGGTGATCACCATTCATCCATCTCACGTTTGGCAATCAGTTCCTCTGCTTCATCATTGAATCCAAGACTTCGCAGGCATTCGATCTTTGCATCATATACTTCTGCATGGTTTGGTTCAATCCTGATAACCCGGTCGTAACATTTTATCGCTTCTTTACAGTTATCAGTCCTGGCCAGACAGTTGCCCAGTTCAAACCAGGCATCTGAATCCTGTGAATCCTGTTTCAGGATCTCTTTAAAACACCCGACTGCGGACTTGTAATCTTTCAATTTCTGCAGGCTGATACCCTTGTTAAACAGGGCATTGACATCTCCGGGCACAAGTTCCAGCATACGGTCAAAACAATGAATTGATTCTTCATGCCGGTTAATTTCAGCAAGTGCCGAACCTTTATTGCTTAACGCATGCAGATTTCCGGGTTCAATCTCGAGTACCATGTTAAAGCAGGGTATTGCTTTACTGTATCGTCCCATGAAAAAGTAGTTGATGCCCATGTACAGCCAGTACCTGGCATCTTTATCGTTTAATCGGAGAGCTTCCTCAAAAGCCTCGACTGCTTCCTGGTACCTGATGAGGTTCATGAAAGCAAGGCCCTTTTGGAAATATATATCTTCATCAACCGGGTTTAATGAAGATGCCTTTTCATAACAACGGATTGCATCCTCGAACTTCTGATTCGCCGAAAACTGGTTCCCCTCCTTTTTCAAGCGCTCTGCTTCCTTGTCACTGACATTATCGGCCATAAAAATCTATATTCCGGTGTATCAGGATTACCCGCAAAATGCATTAAAGATATTCATGAACAACCGATGTGATTCATCACAAGGGAAAGAGATAATAATCTATGGATTTCATCCGGAACATCCATCCTCGGGATAGCGCAATACCTTCAGGTTCAAAAAGTATCCGGGATGACCTTCCAATATTACTACTTGCCCTTGTGCCCATGGCCATAATTGTTCCCGTGCTGCCTTCCGGGTTTTCATCACGAATGGTCATCGTATTTTTCCTCACCCTGCTGTTTATCACTGGCATTTACTCTATGCGTGGAGACCGCAGGCGGTTTCTTATGTCCTGTATTTTCGCTCTTATTGCGACAGAATCATTCTGGGTTTCTCTCTGGCCGAGTGCATCATCACTCTTTCTTCCGGCTGAATTTTTTCTTTTGCTGTTTTTAACGCATCTTGCAGCATATCTCTCATGGGAACTTGTTTTTTCAGAAGGGACAATATTTGATGAGATAAGTATCATTTCCGCCCTTTTACTGACAGGTGGAATGATTCTGGGAACCGGACTTCACCTAGCCGGACTGATTAGTAAAACGGTTCGTTATGATCCTGCAACCATTCACAGCAGTTTTGCTCTGGCAATTCCTGAAGGGGTAATGCTTCTCATCAGGGGAGGAGATCATTCATTCGGGACTTCCCCGCTTGTCATGATCATCCTGATGGCTGGCACCATGGCCGGATTTTTGCTCCTGATAGTATCAGCGGGAAAGATCGCCAGTATATATACCAAAAAAAATGTGGCGAATGAAGAAAAAGAGAGAAATTAATTATCCAACTTCAGGATACCGGTAAAGACCGTTTCTGCAGGCCCTTTCATGAAAGTTCCATCTTTTAATGTAATGGTCAGGGGGCCACCCAGAGTCTCGACTTCCACGACTTCCCCGGTCTTTTTGAGCCGGTGAGCAATTGCCGCAGATGCCGTAGCTCCGGTACCACAGGAGAGTGTTTCACTCTCAACTCCCCGTTCAAATGTTCTGATTTTTAGTGCGCTATTGCTGCTTACCTGTACAAAATTTACATTCGCACCAGAGGGAAAAAGCTGGCTGAAACGAATTGGCGGGGCCATTTTTAAGACATCCACCATTTCCAGATCTTTTACAAAGACAACAGCATGGGGAACTCCGGTATTTGCGGCATAAACCTCATAGCCATTGATAATTTCATGAAAGTCGCCGGATCCTTTTGCAGGTATCCCGGGTGAATCAAAAATTGGCTCTGTCATCTCAACGTCGGCCATAAAATCACCATCTTCATCATATTCCATTGATACCCTGACCGGACCTGCAAGGGTTTCAATAGAACAGGGGCTTTTTACATATCCTGCATCAAAGGCATATTTTGCAAGACAGCGAATTCCGTTACCGCACATCTCGGCTTCACTCTCGTCCGGCTGGAAAAGACGCATCAGGATCCCCCCGTCAGCTTTTTGGAGAAAAAGAACTCCGTCAGCGCCTATGCCAAACTTCCGGTCACAATACAGTGCCGCAAATGATGCTTTCATCTCGTCTGGTATTTTTTCCCCGGAATACTCATCGATAAGGATAAAATCATTCCCGTTTCCGTGGAGTTTTGCGAATGGTAATTCCATGTATATCAGTTTGCAATTCCCCATTTATCCAGTGCCCGCTTTAACTCCGGGTGATCCTTTGCATATTGTGCCGGAGCAATACCTGCAAGTGCTGCATCCACGGCCTGCCGCATAGCCGCAGCCCCTGCCCGGGTTCCATCAGGATGACCATGGATACCGCCCCCTGCCTGCAGAATAATATCCCTTCCGAGCATCCGGACCTCTTTATCCACTCCTCCCGGATGCAGTCCTCCGCTTGCGACCGGGAAGGTTGTCTTCAGGCCAAAGAAATCCCCGGTCAGGGTAAGGTTATCTCCTTTAAGTTCTGAAGCATCGTGCTCCATTTTTCCTGAAACGGTTCCGGTGTGAAGCTGGTCCCCCCCAAGCATCCGGACAAGACGACAAAAAGGCCTCATTGCAATACCATGCTCCGGGTTTCTGGTCATGGCTGCATGCATCGCCCGGTGGACATGAATCGGAAGGTTAATTCCCGGCTGTTCTGCAACCGCCCGAACCGCATCAAACCCGCAGACCAGTACATCAATCATCAGCATATTTGCCCCTGACCGGACCGCTTCACGTGCCCGCTCCACAATCTTATCGCCAGCGGTTGAGATGTTTACTGCATATAAGACGTTCCTGCCGGTTTCACTTTTAACCTGGTCCATCTTTTCCATGACCAAGGGAAGGCGCTCCTTGAGCGGACAAAATTTCTGGTCGGTGAGTGTTTCATCATCTTTTATCAGGTCTACTCCCCCAATTGCTGCTTCATAGGCGACTTCAGCAGTATCTTTCGGGTTTAATCCTACTTTTGGTTTGATAATGGTCCCGACATGGGGACGACCCTCCGATCCCACGAGTTTTCTGACTCCTTCGATACCGAATTTTGGTCCATTAAATGGGATAAGTTCACGGGAAAACTCAACATCAAGGAGCCTGACTGCTGCTATCTTCGAAAGGCCGAAGAGATTTCCGGCAAAAACAGAGAGGTACTGAGGAATATTTCCCGGTTCAAAAATATCAGACGGGTATCCGATGGTACAGGTATACCCGGCTCCCGAGGGTTTGATATCCCCGATTATTCCGTCAAGATAATGAACATATTCCTGCCTGGTAGCAATATCTGTCCAGGTTCCTGTGGTTTGTTCTTCTGCAATTGCTCTGGCTGCCCAATCCGGGCTAACCCCTTCTTTTGGTCTGAAATAATATGTGGCTGTAATTTCGGTCATGTTATTCCTCTTATTCCTCTTCACAATACGGGTAATCAGAACTTAAATCAGAACTATCCCAGTGCAGTTGTTCTCTAATGACAGTATATGCCATTTCCGGTGGAAATACCCCTGCTTCGGTGATGATAAGATCTACATAATCTGCCGGAGTTATATCAAATGTCGGGTTTCTGACCGTTACATTTCTGAGTTCTTTCCTCATTTCAGGAGACAGGATTTCATCAGGTGACCGCTCTTCAATGAGGATCCTCTCTCCAACGATTGTGCAGGGAGCAAATTTGTATGTCTCTGCAGCCACAAGAAAACTTACCCGTGCCTCATGGGCTGCCAGTGCAATCTGTGACGTCCCGATCTTATTAATAACAGAACCGTTCACGGTAATCGCATCAGCGCCGGTAATACAGAGATCTACCTCTTTCATAAAAAACCGGGCTGCTGAATCTACAATAAAATTCGTTTTTATTCCGGCATCGGATAGAGTTCTAGCGGTGATATGTCCCTGGTTCCGGGGCCTTACTTCCGTAGCATACACTTCAATATCCATACCCTGCTGGTGGGCCTCCAATATACAGGCAAGAGCAGCTTCAGAGTTACAATGGGTAAGGACAACGTCACCATCCCGGATATTTCTGGCCCCTATTTTTCCTATCTTTGATACGGCTTCTTCTGATCGTCGGACGAATGCTGCTGCCCGTTCCTCAAGATTTGTTTTTGCGGTTTTGATATCTGAAACTCCCATGAGGGATTTCATTACAAGGTTTACCGCATTCGGGAGGGAGACTGCAGTCGGCCTTGTTGAGACAAGAAGGTCTGCCGCTTGTTGCATCTCTTTTCGGTATGAAGCCATATCACGACCACTGAGGGTCTGCGAATGGTCAAGTAATGCCTTCGCAGCATAGCGGGCAATTCTTCCCGCTCCCCGTATCTCCATCGTCCGGATTTTCTCTGCAGTCTCCTCAACAGTCATATCACATTTTCTTTTTTTCCACCCGGAATAATTCTTGGATCGTTATATCTGAAGATCCCTTTCGATTGGTATTATCTGGTTTATCAGGTAATATCAGGTAGAGTTTTCATGTCTGTGGCGGTGGTTTTTGATAGTGCCGGAACATTGCTTCACACCTTCCGGATAGCAAAAAATGTTCTGAATGGAGAATTAATCGAAAATGTTGAGACCACCATGCTGACATTTGGCGACCCGGAACGTGTTCTTTGTGTCCTGCATGGCCACTCCTGGGACTTTATCAGGGCTGACCCTGAAAGACTGTTATCCGAATATCTGCAAACATCGCAGATAGATTTTGGAATCTCATGCACCCGGAAAGTAGTTGAAAAGGAAACCATCCAGAAGATCCTCACAGAAGATCAGAACGCGAAAATCGGGGATGTTCAGGAATGCATGCGGGTCATCTGGTCAAAGATTAAAACTGAGGAGATAGTGGCTTTAAATAATGGTATTATTGTCCATACCGGCCTTGGGACGATAGAGTATACCGTGACTGCCGGAGGGACTCCGTTCCCCGGCGCAAAAGAAACCATTAGCAGCCTGCACCAGATGGGAGTTTTTGCATATATTGCATCCGGAGACCGGGAGGCAAAGCTTGAAAGGATGGCAGATTACCTGGGAATCCCACGGGACCGGGTATTTGGAGTTGCTACCCCTACCATTAAGGAACAGATCGTTCGTGATTTAAAAGAGCAGTATGACCTTGTTCTCATGGTCGGGGATTCCATAAATGACCTTCGTGCAATGCGTGCCGCGGACATTGCAATCCTGACCAATCAGCAGTCTTCAGATAAACCCGCAGAACTCATTACCACCGCCAGGTACCGGATACGGGACCTCAGGGAAGTCCTTGACATTGTTCGTGTAACTTCAGGGAAAAAGGAAATGCATATGGATTGCCGATCGTGAAAAATCGCTTTAAGAAATAAAGATGTAAAAGGCATCAGTGCTAACAATACCTTACGAAAGGTGTTTGCAAGATGAGACCCCTGATCACGGTTGATAACCTTACCATGGCCTTCGACGGAAAGGAGGTCCTAAAGAATATATCCTTTTCTCTCGAGGAAGGAGAAATACTTGGAATCATCGGCAGGAGCGGTGCCGGGAAGACTGTTTTTATGCATCTTCTTCGAGGAGTGGATGAACCTCCTACCTCCGGAAAAATCATCTACCACATGGCAATGTGCGATAATTGTGAATACGTGACTGTACAAAGCCATGCAGGGGAAGCATGCCCGATATGCGGGTCAAAACTGACTTCCCAGGATATTGACTTCTGGAATCCGGCTAATGAACAGTTGAAACGACGGATCATGAAACGGAACGCTATCATGTTCCAACGGACATTTGCCTTGTATGGAAATGACCGGGTCATTGATAATGTTATCCGCGCACTTGACGACATCAACTATCCAACCCAGAAGGCAATCGGGCGTGCCGCTGATCTTATTGATCAGGTCCATCTTTCACACCGAATGATGCATATTGCACGTGACCTCTCCGGGGGAGAAAAACAGCGGGTTGTGCTGGCCCGACAACTTGCCAAGGAACCCTTCTGCCTGTTTGCCGACGAACCCACCGGAACTCTTGACCCAAAAACCGCAAATCTGGTTCACAAGATGCTTGAAGAAGCAGCAAAGAATTCAGAGATGTCCATGGTTGTCACATCTCACTTTACCCAGATCCTTGAAGATGTGGTGACGAGGGCAATTCTTCTTGAAAACGGTGAGATTAAGAAGATGGGGACTCCCGAAGAGGTTGTTCAGGTATTCATGGAAGGGTTTTCAGACCTTGAAAAATTCTGTGAAATTGAACTTGGAAAGGATATCCTCAAAGCACGAGAACTGGCCAAACGGTACATATCAGTGGACAGGGGCCTTATCAAGGCGGTGGATCTGGTCACTTTTGATGTATTCCATAAAGAGATATTTGGTATCGTCGGCACTTCCGGTGCAGGAAAAACCACCCTGTCAAAGATGATTGCCGGAATTATTGAACCCACCAGCGGCGATCTGGCAGTTCTTGTCGGTGATGACTGGGTTGATATGACCAAGCCCGGATTTGACCTTCGGGGCCGGGCCAAACAATACATCGGCCTCTTACACCAGGAATATGATCTCTTCCCTCACCGGACCATCCTTGATAATCTGACAGATGCAATCGGTCTTGACTTTCCAAAAGAACTTGCGATGCGAAAGGCCATTATCACCCTGCGAATGGCCGGATTTACCGAGGAAAAAGCACGTGAAATTCTTGAAAGGCTGCCATCCACCTTAAGTGAGGGAGAACGTCACCGGGTAGCGTTAGCCCAGGTTCTTATCCGTGAACCGCATATTGTTGTGTTAGATGAACCCACCGGGACAATGGATCCCATAACCAAGGTTGATGTCAAACATTCCATCATGCACGCACGTGAGGAGATGGAAGAGACATTTATCGTGGTTTCACATGATATGGACTTTGTCAGGGACATCTGTGACCGTTGTGCCCTGATGCGGTTTGGAAAGATTGTAAAAATCGGCCCCACTGCCGAGGTGCTCGATGAGATTACCGAGCAGGAACGGGAACGAATGGCAAATGAGTAATAAGGGGTGTAAATGCCCACAATCCATATTGATGGAAATTTAATAGAAGTTCAGCAAGGTGTTACTGTTGATGATGTTCTGCCTGGTCGCGACCCGGACCTTTGCATCGGAATCATCCGTCCGATAACCGTCAGCAGGTCAGAAACCAAAGAATTCCTGATAAAAACAACCGCAGGTGAGATGGTGGTTGAAACGATGCCTGAAACAGGAGCCGGGGAGATATTATCTAATCTTTCCGGGATAAAATCCGGATGGCTGGACCTCCAGGTTGCAAGTTTTGGCCCGTTTTCATCTTCTTTTACGCCATCCCGAAAGCCTTCACGGTATGACCGCGGAGACCTTGCACTTGGGTGTGGTGGATATGATCCGGCACGGTCATTTCTGGTGTTTTGTAAAAAGACCCATGCTGCCGACCATGGAGGGCCGACAGAGAAAGGAGTCATTGCAAAAGTCATTTCCGGCATGGGAGTGATGGACCGTCTTTCTCCGTCTGACACCATCATATCAGTCGAGCCGGTTATTTCCTTTGCAGAGTCATCAGATGCCCGGACCATAACCGATGGTTCAATTGTGGTTGAAGAGGGAATGGAGTTAATAACTCATATCAGTGTCCGGGCTGAAGGGGTAAATCCTGTTGGGTATGACCCGGGAGCTGCGGTGAGTGTTGACCGGATGCTTCTTGCACTGCGGGACTCAGTCTTTACCGTTGACGGGAAACTTAGCAACCATATCAGATGTGACCTCCTTGCCGGGACCGATGTTCCCTGTGAAAAATGTTCGGGTAGACGGGAAGGAACAGTCCTCATGCGGACATCAGGAAAAAAGCGGGGTTCAATTTATATTTTTACCCAGGATCTTCCAAGAAGTCTTGCACATACCGTTGTTGGTAATGTGGTCCATGGGATAGAACTCTGTAAGATTGCAAAACAGGGAGACAGGCTTCAAATAAAAATTGAACCGGGGATGTTTGACCTGGTCGGAATGTCCCTGGCCCAGGCGAGGAAAGTAGCAGAAGAGCAGCATATTGCCCTTATCGCAGATACTGAAGGAGATGATCGGATAGTTATCTGTCAAAATCCGGTTACTACTCTTGAGGTACTTTCACACCGAACTGTTTCAGTCATTACCATCCCTGATAAGCAGGTAATTTCCATTACCCTGGATGATAAGAGAGCTCCACTCACCTGTAAAATATTCAGGGAAGTTACTGGCCTTAAATATCATGTTATCGGAAGACTTCCCATGCTCTTCTCTTTTGATGAAGTGACACTATTCAAATCAAAAATCCCCAAAACCACGAATGTTATCCCTGAAAACACACCCGAATCAAAAGTTGATGCCGGAGTGCTTGCAATGACGAATGATTCCTGTAAGGGAGTTGGCATTGTCGGCGTAAGGTCAGTTGATTCGTCTGAGTTCGGACCTACATCAGAACCATTTTCAGGAACAAATATGATAGGGACCGTAATTGATATGGAAAAGATTGCAGGGCTTGAAGAAGGAGAAACGGCATTTTTCAGAGAGGTCCGGCAATGAACTGGGTCATACCTCCACTCTATGCCGGGACCATTACAAAGTATGTCTTTGTTGAATCCTACAAGGCCACCCCTGACGATATTGCTGCCCGGGCATATGAGGTGTCAGGAGAAGTCATGATAAAGGAGACCTGTTTTGGCCTTCAGATAACCGGGAAGGAAGAAGAGGTAGAGCGGGTGATTGCCCATATCAGGGAGTTTGATCCTGCCCATATATACGTAAAAGATAGGGGTTTTCCTCCGGGTGATCCCCGCCGATGCAGGGCAAATCTTGGTGGAGCACGACCGGGATATTTTGGACATGAGTATGAGATGGGTTTTATCCGGAGAATTGCAGTCGGACTTGAACGACTTGAGGAATCTGTACCAGTGGCAGGAGATGAGAGAAAGAAAGTACCGGAGGGACTGCCGGTGAAACGTCTGATGGAATTGATTGAACAGGAGGCATAAATGGCAAAAGTCTTTATTTATCCTGCAACAAGTCTCATCCTTTCAGACCTTGTCGCAAGGTTCGGTCATAAACCACTCGGGACCGCTCTTTCAATACGGGAGCGGATTCAGACTGCAGGTCTTGACTCTCCACCCCTTCAGATGACTCCTGATGATGCGAAAAAGGGTCTGAAATGGGCAGCCGTTGAAGTTCCTTCAGGGGTCAGGGGAAGAATGTCTCTCTTCGGTCCTCTCATTGACCAGGCTGAGGCTGCTATCATCGTAAACAATCCCGATTTTGCCTTCGGGTGTATGGGATGTGCACGAACCGATGAACTGGTGGAGTTCCTGGTAAAACAAAAGAATATCCCAATCCTTGAACTGAGTTATCCGGCTGATGAAGATGAAGGGATAATCTTTGTCAGAAAAGTTAGAGACTTCCTTACCAGTCTTGGGGGGAACTCATGAAAGAGGCGACGGTCAGGATTGCCCAGCTCTCCTGTGGTCCGGAATATTCCGGAGTTCAGAAGGAGATCTATACTGCAGCAGAAGCGGTCGGCGCCGAGGTCTTCTTTCCGGATCTCTCCCTTGCTGATATCCGCAGAAACTTCAGGGACTTTGGTCTTGACGTAAAATCCGGCGACCTCAAACTTGCCATAGCAAGAGCTGTTGCACTGGTGGAGGGAGCAGCAGAAGCAGATGCTGTTTTTATCGCCTCGTGTTTCAGGTGTGCTGAAGCAGCGATTGTCAGAAATGAACTCCGGCGGTACATCCATGAGCATTCAAAACTACCGGTTGTCAGTTATTCTTTTACCGAACGAACCACCTCCGGAACCCTTCTGACCAGGATGGAGGCACTGACTACGATTGCCCGCCGGCGTGCTCTTCTTGCCCGTGAACGTCAGACCGGCCTTACTATGGGGGTTGATTCAGGTTCATCCACGACAAAAGCGGTCATTATGCAGGACAATGAGATCATCGGAACCGGGTGGCGCCCGACTACCGAGGTCCTTAACAGTTCGGATGAGGTCATTGCCCTTGCCCTTGAAGAGGCCGGAGTAAAAAGGGATGATCTTGATGCCATCGGTACCACTGGGTACGGACGGTTTTTAATTGGTGAGCGAATCGGTGCGGATCTCATCCAGGAGGAACTTACGGTAAACAGTAAGGGAGCTGTTTTCCTGGCAGATTGTCAACACGGGCCTTCCACGGTTATTGATATTGGTGGTATGGATAACAAGGCGATATCTGTCCTTGACGGAATTCCGGGAACGTTTACCATGGGCGGTATCTGTGCCGGTGCCTCGGGGCGTTTTCTGGAGATGACTGCCAAACGTCTGGGTGTTGATATCACCGAACTTGGTCCCCTCGCAATGAAAGGGATGGGAGAGGGAGTTCCAATGAACAGTTATTGTATTGTTTTTGGGACGCAGAGCCTGGTTAACGCCCTTGCGGAAGGTCATTCAAAGGAGGACGTTGCAGCAGCTGCTTGTCACTCCGTGGCGGAACAGGTCTTTGAACAGCAGCTCCAGGAGATAGACATTAAAGAGCCGGTTGTGATGGTCGGTGGGACTTCCCTTATCCAGGGTCTTGTCCGGGCAATGGGAAACCTGCTTCAGACTGAAATTGTCGTCCCTCATCATTCCCAGTATATCGGGTCAGTCGGAGCTGCACTCCTGTCTTCAGGATTCGTGGAGAAGAACTGATTATAATGTCAACGCTGGAGTATTTTGAGGTTGATTCAACCGAACCTGTCGGGGCAAAACTCTACCGGCGGATTGCATCAACGGTCATTACTGATCATAATCTCCTAAAGGTTCTAGATAAGATCCGGATCTTTATTGATCCCGGAGTTCCGATTTTTGTGGCCGTGGGTATTACCCGGACCGTCCCCCGGACCATTACCGTTTCAGATCTTGCCGGAGTTACCTTTGACGAGAATAAGATCACCCTCTCTATTGCAGATGAAACCTATCTTGCAGATCTTCTTCAGATTTTATGGAGAAAATATGGGAAGGACCGGATCAGTCAGCCGGACAGGTTTACCATTGAGATAATTTTAGACGAGAATGAGTCTTCAGGGGATATTGAAAGCCTTGCAGTCGCCGACCCGACAGAAGGACTCTTTAAAGACCTCATATATTCCATGCAGGTCATCTGTCCGGAGGGTTTCAGGGTGAAAAAACAAAACTTCCATGAAGGAAGATTCTGGTTTGTTGCCAGTGAAAATACCCTTCCTGAAGATGTAATGCCACTCGTAAATGAACAGTTCAGAATTATGGAGGCTGCGTCATGATCCTGGTCCCGATAACGTATAAAGGAGGGGTTTTCAGGCATGATGAGATCCTGGACCTTATCGAGGATATGGGCGGGTACATCATACAAAAACATATGATCGCCCAGGAGGTGGTTCTCCAGGCTCTTGTCCCGAAAGAGGACATTGACATACTAAAAACGGTATCCCGCCCTCTTGCCGGTGAGGTGATACCCGCACCACTGGTCGGAACTGAAATCGCTGTGGTTTCCATGTCTCTTGAGATTCACCATCTCCCCCATGCCTCCTGTGATGTTGCAGAGTACCTCCGGACAGCAGGGGCAAAGACAAACATGATTGGTCTTGCAAGAGGATTTGGCAAAAGGATAGGCCTTCTATCCGATGAAGAACGTGATATCATCAACGAACACGATCTTGCCATCTATCTCTTTGGAAACTTTGAGACCTGCATACAACAGAAGATGCCTACATTCAGACGAGGTATAAAAATACCCCTGGTTGTTTGCGGCGGACCATCAAAAGAGACCCTGATGAAGGTAATTGATCCTCCGGTTGCTGGTTATATCGGAGGGATGGGCAGATTTATGCACCGGACCAAGGAACCGGATGAACTGGCCCGGCTTGATGAAATTGTCGCAGAAGTTACCCGGGTTGTTGATCAGCGACGGACAAGTATTGCAAAAGATCCACTTTCCATTGCTCCGGCACGACTGATGGACGTCATCCTAGAATCTGTCCCGGATATCCATGAGGTCACATCACCGGTACCTGTGGTGGTACAGATGGATGGTATCAGGGTAAAGCTCCCGTATGATCCCTATGCAGGCAGAATAAAAGAAGTGGAAATTGAATCAGGGATCAAAATCGCGGATATCTGTGACCTCCGGCCTTCAAGAATGCGGGATTACATCCTTATGAAGGTTAAACCGTTCTCTGAGACCGGGATGCTGGTCTGATAACTCCTCTTTTTTCATCATCCATAAGAAGCGTCCCCCGTGTTTTCAAGTCAGGAAAACCTGGCAGAAATAAGATTTGCAACTGGTTGCAACCGGTTTTAAAACCATAATTGTGGAGATCTATCTTTTTTTGGGTGAGATATCAGGATTGTTGAAGAGATATCTCCTGCAGGTGTTTCAGCCAGTAGATGCCAATGATAATTGGCGGATTTATAAATCTCCTGGATAATATGAGAGATAGTTTGAGAGAACCCATTTTAATCGATTTGAATCAGTATGAACGAATTCAGGGTAATTTCGTATTCAATCCTTATCTGCAGTTTCATCCAACACTGTGATGTCACAGGATAACCTGTGAATGATCTTTACGAAATCCGGGAATTCCGGAGAAGTATAGAGCACCATTTGACTAGGCCCTCATAACAGACAAGGAACATATCATGCAACTAACCATGTCCTCCTACCATCATGCAGAATATTTTCCCAAGTCTTATCCCTCCCTTCAATCTTACTCATCACTCACCAGTCAGATTACCAGAAGTAAATTTCCCAATACTCCGGATCGACCCCAGGTAACCGGATATCAGAACCCTCACTATTCTGATGAAAAATATAACACCAGTCTGTGTATCATGTCATATGAAAAACCTGAATCTGAAAAACCCGAACACAAAAGTACAATAGATGACCTGGTCCGGTCTGATGACCTGTTTCTTGACCAACTCGAAACAATGCATTATCTCAGTTTTTCAGATTGGTAAATCACCCTCTTCTTTCCTTTTCCTCCTCATTACTTTCTTAAAACCTAACACTGTTTTCCAAAGACCGGAGAACACCAAATTCAACTAAAGGAACAGGTAATTTAAAAAACATAAATATCGGGATATTTTCCCAGATTCCGGACAACCAAAGAAGAAAAAATAATTATTATTCCATCGTATCCTTTCAAAATGAATAACTCTGCTGTTCTTACATACGTGTGCATTGCCGGAATCTGTATTATGGCAGGGGTTCTGATTGGTTCTCTTTTTTCTCTATCGGTACCGGTATCAGATGAAAACCAGGACAAACCAGATGAAACAGTTCCTGGCATTCCGGCTGTGTCAATGGTAAGTCCGGGTATTCTGGCCCTGTCCGTTGATGATTCTTTTATCATCTCTGATGATGATGGCCAGTCAATCTACAAAATTAACCAAAATGGCACCGTGGAATGGGTAATTGATGAAAAAGCAGCAGAGCCATATGGATTCTGGCAGATTTCCGGGATAGGATCTGACAGGTCAGGTACCATTTACCTCTCAGATAAAGTGACCAGTCGTATATACAGATTTAATAAGGATGGTACGTATCTGGGAACCTGGGGCGATGCCGGGAAAGAACAGGGAGAATTTAAAAACCCCGGCAGCATTACCATCCTGACAACCCAAAAGGAGAAGGATGACCGGATTCTTATATGTGATTCAGGCAACAACCGGATTCAGGTCTTTAATCTCACCGGCGGATATGTAGGTGGGTTTACTATTCCGGAGACAGTAAAGTCAGTTATTGAAACAAAGCCCCCCGCCCCTCAACAGACCTCAGCAGTTGTAACATCATCCTATGTCCAGCCGGAGATCGGAGCAAACCCACGTTTTGTAGAACGTACATTTACCGTTTTGTCATCAAACACGGAAATTCCGGTATCGTTGCAGGTCGACAGATCGGTATATCTTGGTGCACAGAAAATCAGCATGGATACGAAGGATATTGCAACGAAAAATCCTGAAGAATGGGGGCCGGTGATTGCACAGGAATTATCAGACCCGACCACAGAGGAAACAATTCGGGATATACTGGATACCCTTCTTTATGAAGGAAATTCCAGGAGCTTTAACGAACGTGAGATGGTGGAATTTATTGCTCATTTCGTTCAGCAGATTCCCCTTACTGATGAATCGGATAACCGGTACCCGGTTGAAATTATCCACGATAAAAAGGGAAACTCATTTGACAAGGCATTATTACTCTATAGTCTCCTTAAAGGCCATGGTTATGATGTTGTATTTCTTGCTTATCCGGGATTTGCACATGCCGGAGTGGGAATACGACTAAAAGAGCATGTTCAGAGCGATACTTTCCGTATATATCCTGATGGAAACGGGGATGAATATGTGTACATCAATCCGGATGGCCCTTCATTCTTCGGAGGTCTTGCGACAACATACAAATCCTCTGATCCCTTCGTTCTCCATCTCTCAAAACCGGAAAGTAATTCAAAGACATATAATGGCTATAATTATTCTCTTTATGTCGTTGAAAGCATCATCAAACTCTATGAAAAGTACCAGTTCCTCGTAAATAAAGAGAAGGAAGTGAAGGGAGATGATGCAAAAAAGGTGAGAAACAATTACCAGAAGATAAAAAATGTTCTGGATTACATCGAGAAAAATCCAATGAATACTGAAGGGGCCTATATGCGGATAAAAAATTCCAAGGTTAACGATATTATCGTCTAATTTTAATTTTCCCTCTCATTAATTTATATAAAATACGGAATACTTTGTTGATCCTTTTGGATGAGTGATTCCAAAAGATTATGAGCGTTCATCGCCCATGCTCAATAATAGGGGTTGATGTGAAGTATGAAATGGCATATAGTACTTGCAAGTCTGATGCTGTTTTCTGCGTTTTTCTGTTGTATAGCAGGAGCAGATGAAACGGTATATTCAGCACCCGGAATCGGGTTTATTGAAGTTCGTTCAGATATTGATGGCGCACGGGTATATTTTGATACTCTGTATATGGGATATGTATGGAATGGGTCCCTGGTTGTGCCGATAGACACTACGGTAAACCCGGTATGGAATAATGTCCGGATGGAATATAGCAATTGTACCTCTTTTGCCGGTCCTTTTGTGCAGACCGAACCGGGAAAGACCATTGCATATAAAATTGATTTAACCAATAAATCATATGACAATACCGGAATTGTAACATTTTACAGTGAACCTGCCGGGGCAGAATTTTTATTGAATGATAAAAGTATGGGTATTACCCCAGACTCCGGAACTCTTGTGTATTACACTGTTCCCCGTGGTTTATACACCGTTACAGCGCGCAGACCAGGAAATACGACAATAACCGACCAGCTCTATGTCGATGATAATGCAGTTACAGACTACCGGGTAGCGATGACAGTGTCTTCATACGGCAGTCTCCGGTTAAATTCAGCCCCGGAGGGCGGAATGATCTTTCTTGACAACTCCCTGAAGGGATTGACGCCTCTTGAACTATCAGATATTTCAATAGGTGAACACTCAGTAGAAATTCGAAAGGACGGGTATCAGAACTGGGCTGCAAATGTAACCGTTACAGGAGGAAGTCTTGGCTCTGTTGAAGCGGTCCTTGTGACAGAACCGGAGCCTGCTGCAATCCCTCAAAGTGAACCAGCATCACAGCAGCCTTTGGAAACGCCAGTGGTGCAGCAATGACAGTTCCTCTCACAACGAAATTTGGAGTTGGATTTGTTTCACTCATTTTTTTTTCCTTACTTGTAGCTCCGGTCCTTGGTATTGTCTCACCTGATCTCAGCGGACAGGTATACCAGGCAACCGGATCTCTCCATGTGGACGGGAATCCGGTTGGCATGGAGATTACGATTGATGGAAGAGTGGCAGGTCAGGTGGGTGAGTCAGGTGTTCTGGTAATTGATTCAGTCCCGGTTGGAGAACATACCCTGACAGCATCACATCCGGATTATTTCACAAAGGAATTGGTTGTCAATGTTCCGGACGGACTGCCTGCAGAAGTCAGGGTTACCCTCGAAAAAGAGTCACAAGGAACTCTTATAATTGAATCAACACCTCCGAATGTCCAGGTATATGTTGATGACCTGTATAAAGGAGTAACTCCGGTAACATTGGAAGCAGAGATTGGCTCTCATGATGTCCTGTTAAGGCTTGCCGGATATAAGGACTGGAGAACAGAGGTAACTGTATCAGCAGAAACGCCGGCACAGGTGAGTGGATCACTGGAGCCTGTCGCAGCTTCTCCTGTGCCAACTCCAAAAGCTGGCTCTGGGCTATTCAGTTCCCTTTTGATAACCGGGATATGTTGCATCATTGCATGTTACATGCAGCAGGGCAGAGGCAGATGAATAATGAGTTCTGAATTCAGGAGTGATAAGAGATGAAATGTATTTGTCAGAACCCGGGTTTCAAAATCCTAATCATTTTAACAGGAATTTTCCTTTCAGGGGCCATTATGTTCCCGGTGTCAGGAGAAACGCAGGCAGAAGTTGCAAATTATGAAATTCGATCTAATGTGGAGAATGCTTCGGTTTATTTTGATGATGTGTTTGCCGGTTCGATTGAGAAAGGCAGTCTGATGGTTCCGGCAGAAACAAGCAACAAACCGGTTTATCATCTTCTCAGGATTGAAGCGCCCGGATATTCAACCTATAATGAGACCATATTGCAGGCACCAAAACCTGGAAAAAGTAATGTATACAGGGGAATTCTTACCCTTCTTCCTCCACAAAGTATCGGGACTGTATCACTTGCAATCAGTCCCCCCGGTGGACAGGTGTTTGTTGAAGGGACATTTGCCGGCACTGTGGATCAATCAGGTATCTTCACATTACGAGACATTCCAGCAGGATACCAGATCGTGCAGGTTTCTCTGCCCGGATATAAGGACTGGGTAGACCGGGTTTTTGTTGAAGCAAATATGAACACCAAGGTGAGGGTTTCCCTGACTCCGGTTACAACCGGCCCTATGCAGGTAACTTCACAGCCGTCCGGAGCAAATGTCCAGATGAATGGTGCTCCTGTCGGGATAACTCCGGTCACCATCCCGGATCTTCCGGCAGGTAAGGTGCAGGTAACAATTTCCCTTCCCGGTTACCAGGACTTCAGCGCTGAAACGTCAATCATTGCAGGAGAAAACGTCTCGGTATCAGGAACCCTGACTGCCCTGGTGACAAGCACTCCGGAGCCAATACCGCAGACTCCTGAAAGTACTCCACAGCCTGAACCTACCCAGGCATCTGCTGGTTTACTGAGTATCGGAGCAGCCTTATCTGCTCTTGTTCTGTTTCAAAAAAAGAGATGAGATTCAGCCTCGAGGGCCGAATACTTTCTCACTAATTTTATACTGCTCACCATTCTTATAGAAGACAACAACCTGAACCTTGTCATTTCCGTTAGTTCCCTGTATTTCTGCTTCGCCTCCGATGTTATTACTCAGTTCCTCGGTCACTTCACTGCCATCAGAAAGAAGAGCATGAACCTCAATCATCTTAACCAGGGTCTGTCCATGACCGCCTCTGAATGTTGCGGTGATAACACGGTAAACCGGATCTTTGTCAACATCAACAGATACCAGGAGGTTTTTTGGTGGCTGAGTAACCGGTCCGTCATATTTTCCTCCTTCTTGAGATTCCGGCACCGGGGCAGGTGTCGGAGTCTCTGTCATTTCAGGAGCTCTTATCTGACCCACAATCTGATCGAAGATGAGATATGATTCTCCGTTTTTATAATTCACCGCCACCTGGACCCGGTCATTTCCTTTGGTTCCGGAAAATACTGCTTCACTTCCCCGTTTTACATCCAGTGGCTGTTCAGAAACCATGCCATCAGAAGTAGTTACCCTGACGGTGATATCCCTGACAAGCTGCTGTCCTTTGCCACCATCAAATACCACCGTAATCTGGTTATAAACCGGATCCTTTTGTGCAGATACCGAAATAGTCAGATCATCCGGAGGCAGGACGACAGAACCGTCAAAATTAGACGGTCCAATATCTGGTTCCTGAACCTGCACCGGTTCATGTGTGCTTTCCAGTGTCGGTGGAAGGTTTGTAGGCATGGTTGTTGTAACAGGCGCAACAGCTGTATCTTCAGGTGATGTACTGGTGCATCCGGCCAGCAGGAGAAATCCTGTGACAACCAGTGCCAGAAGAATGACACTTCTCTTTCCATCCATAATACTAAGGATCCACTTTATCCAATGAAAGGATTATCCTGCCGGAAGTCATGAACCGGTAAGTTTGACCATCGTGCACGCGAAATATTGTGTAGGATTGCTCTATGGGAAAACCAAGGAATGGATTTGAAAATATTGTCAGGGAGGTAATAGAGCGTGGAACTGCTGATACTGCAAAAGACTGGGTTGAAGCAATACGCAAGGATTATGGTAGAGCTCCACTGATTTTTGAACGGATGGCCGAACGACCGGAAGTCCTGGTCTCGCATCTTTTGTATAAAAATTCAGTTCTGAAAACCGGAACACTTGAACCGAAAATTGTAGAACTGATAAGTCTTGCAGTATCTGCTGCACTTCAGTGTAATCACTGCACTGATTACCATGTTCAGGCTGCACTCAAAAAAGGTGCAAATCCGGATGAAATACTTGAGGCCATCCTCATCGCAGGTCTTACATCCCAGTCGACTGTTCTTGCAGATGCATATCGGACATACTCGGACACCATAGAAGAATGTATCAGTTGCGGGATGAAAATTCCTGAACCGACCAGAAGAGACGATGAGGATTTTTCATGATTTTTCATGTTTTTTCCGGATTCTGGAACCAATCAGACAGTCAGCACTCTGACCGATAAGATCCTCTCTTCCTGCAACCTGTAGTCCTTCTTTTACATAAGAGTAGTTGTCCGGCTCTTTCCAGCGAAGCATCGCCCGTTGGATCTTTTTTTCATCATCTTTTGGAACATGAACAGGTTTTCCCGAGCGTGGGTCAAGTCCGGTTGCATACATGCAGGTTGACGTCGTCAGGGGTGTCGGGGTAAAATCCTGGACTTGTTCCGGGTATAATCTGGTGTCACGCAGATACTCAGCCAGTGAAATCATATCGCTAATCGTGCATCCGGGATGACCGGATATCAGGTAGGGCACCAGATACTGCCGTCGCGTTTTCCCTTTCTGCGATCTTTCAAATAACTCTCTGAATTTTTCAAAGACCTCACCATCAGGTTTATTCATGTACCCAGTAACAGAAGGGACAATATGCTCCGGGGCAACTTTCATGTGCCCGGAAATATGGGAGGATATCCGTGCCATGACATCCAAATCAAGCGGGATGAGATCATACCGGATCCCTGATCCGATGAATACATGTTTTACTCGTGAAATCGCTTCTGCTTCGTCAAGGAGATCAAGATACGAGGAGATGCTATGTATCAGCGCCTTACAGGTAATACAATCATTATCCCTGCAGATTCCCTTCGTCTCCCAGGACTTACAAAAATCACCGTACATGTTGGCACTGGGCCCGCCTACATCGCTGATTGTTCCGGAAAAACCTTTGACCTGTGTAAGGGATCTGATCTCTTCCAGTATTGATTCCTTACTCCTGCTCTGAATGATTTTTCCCTGGTGCATCGAGATTGCACAAAAATGACAGTCACCATAGCAACCCCGGTGAGAGGTAACAGAAAACCGGACCGGCGATAGAGCCGGGACCGGGAGAGTATATGAAGGATGCTCACGGCGTCTGAAAGGAAGACCGTATATCCGGTCCATTTCCTGAGTAGTAAGTGGCCTTGCCGGAGGATTTTGAATGATGATAGTCTTTGGATGCCTCTGGATGAGCGTTTTTCCGGACACCGGATCCTGGTTTTCAGAGATGATATTGTGGCCTTTGCAAAAATCCTCTTTATTATCCCGGACAGATAGAAAAGGAGGAATTTCAATCGAACCCGGAATGGAGATCTCCCTGAACTCTTTTGGAGAAATTTTCCACACAGTTCCCGGAATATCACGAATTTCGTGAATATTTATCCCGTCATCGAGTTTTGCAGCAATGGCACATAATGCAAGATCGCCCATCCCGTAGACCAGAATATCTGCCGGTGCATCCGCCAGGATTGACTGCCGAATCCGGTCAGACCAGTAATCATAATGGGCAAACCTGCGAAGTGATGCCTCAATCCCCCCGATTACAATAGGAATATCAGGGAATAACCGGTGCACGAGGTCTGTGTATACCAGGACCGCCCGGTCAGGTCTTGCACCTTTTCCACCGGGCGAGTATGCATCTTCAGATCTCCGTTTTCGGGCAGGAGTGTAATTACTCACCATGGAGTCTACGCTTCCGCCGGATATGGCATAAAAAAGGCGGGGAGGGCCCATACTAATGAGGGATTCCGGGTTTTTAAGAGAAGGCTGGGGAATTATTGCAACCGTGAAACCTGCATCATAGAGCACTCTTCCAAGAAGTGCGGCGGCAAATGAGGGATGATCAACATAGGCATCTCCTGAAACAATGATGATATCAGGTTTTTCTATGTGTAAGGCCGCAAGTTCGGTCCTGCTTATGGGTAAAAATGGTGGTTGCCGGGTTTTTTCCATGGACGTATTATAGTATTATACCGTGATAGTTCCGACAATCCGGAGTTTTTCACTCTCCAGATAATGGAGAATGATAGAGGAACCTGGGAGGTAAATCAGTTCACGCTCAAATTCCAATGTCAGTTCAGGTTTTCGAAAATCCCCGTTATCACTGACAGCAGTCACCCTGCAAGGGATAAACTGCATCCAGTGACCAGCATAGAGAACCATTTGATTTTTCAGGGGTTCAGGCCAGTACTTGATTATATCTGCTTTGCCGGAGACTTTCAGCGAGGATATTATTCGGGGATCTGATGACAACACATATCCGCGGTCAAGATCATCTGACTCAATCCCTTTGAGTGCAAGTCCCACCCGGTCACCTGCCTTTGCTTCTTCAGCATCATCATCATGCATCTGAATGGAACGGATTTGGATCTGCTTTCCAAGAGGATGAACCGTAACCTGGTCATGGCGGTGGATAGTCCCCTCCTGCACGCATCCGAGAATTACCGTTCCGATTCCCTTTACGTTGAAATGATGATCAATAGGAACGATGCCCTTTCCCTCTGTCTTCTTTGGCTTTTGTCCGGCTACCCGTGCCCAGAGCCATTCGCGCAGCTGTACCGGATCATCAGAGAGGACCTCGTACTGCTCAAGTACAGTTCCCCTGATAAGGGGAGCAATCTGTCCTTTATCAATATAATTCCGGAGAATCAGGATACCTTCAGATATTTTTGCAGCATTCAGCATGAGAATGGTCTCACCCAGTTTCGCGCTCAGTTCATCAATGACAAGGATTGCAAGATCTGCAAGAGAAGTGGCATAATAAAGGGAGGAGAGTTTTTCAGGATATCGGGATGGCTCAATAACCGTGAGTGTACTATCCCCTTTTTTCAGATTATAAAAAGAAATATCTGTAGAGGTGCCTTTTTTTCCCAGTTCCTTTACCAGGTCCTCAGGTCCGAGAAAGGCAATATTTAGATTTGGCATCACTATCTAAGAGTTGTTTGTGAATTTGATAGTTTCAGACCCATGATTCCATATGGTTAATATGCATCTGATTACAGTGATAATGATATGAAGGTACTCATCGCGATTCCTCCTGAAAAATTCAGAGATGAGGAGCTCCTGATACCGGTTAAAAAATTTCAGGAGGCCGGGGTGACGTATGAACTTGCATCGACGCACACAGGGGTTGTCATGGGGGTTTTAGGGAAAAAAGCAAAAGTAAACCGGACTTTTGAGGATGTTCTGCTTTCCGGCGTGAGTGATTATTATGCGCTCATGATTGTAGGGGGGCCGGGAACCCAGGTACATCTCTGGAATAATCGTCATCTCATTGAACTCATCCAGATCTTCAATGCAAAAGAAAAAGTGGTTGCCGGTATCGACAATGCTCCGATTGTAATTGCAAAAGCAGGAATTCTGAAAAAGAAAATCGCAACCGTTGCGCCCGGTCAGACAGTTAGGGAAATGATGAAGGAAGATGCGATTATTCAGAACAAGCCGGTTGTATACAAAGATAAAATCGTTACAGCATCCGGATTTGAAGCGGCTGAAGAGTTTGCAGCAGTTCTCATCAAGTACGAAAAAAGCGATCCTGAATTTGTTCCAACCAGTAGCAAAGCAGGATTTGCATTTTAATCTGTTTTTTTGATCAGGTTACATCGGAATAACACCATGATCCCCGCACGGTATGTTGAAGATTATTCCCACGAAATAATGCAATAATTCATGAAAACAGATGTGGGAAGAAAAACAGGGAAGAACAGATGCAGGGGCTGTTTTTTCCAGATCATCCTCTTTTTTTCGCTGGTTATGGCCTTTTCCGTGTCAGGTGTGGTAGGGGAGAAGGTAGATACCCGACTGTCTGTTTCAGTACTTCCTGATGCCCCTCCGGAGGGGGTTTCATTTACCGTCACAGGAACACTGACTGATATCAATAATATTCCTTTAGGAAATAAACGTGTCAGCCTTGAGTCATCACCCGATGGGAACCCCGGCTTTCCTTTTGAAAGGGTAGCAACAGTCCCGACAGACCAGTCAGGCAGATATGAATTTTTCAGGGGGAATCATACTCCGGCAGAATATATCCGGGTAGAATATCAGGGGAATGCTAACTATAACGGATCGGTTAGCGAGGTTATTCCGGTCCATAACGCAGGTGTATCTGAATCAAATACAAATCCCTCCCGGACTACCGGAGGCCTGATGCTTACTGGTGACCCGGACAAGGCGCTTGTTATGCTTGATGGGGAGCTCATCGGAGTTACTCCCTTTGTAATGAACGGAATTGAAACCGGACCTCACATTCTTGAAATAGGAAAACCCGGCTATCAGAACCAGACAATGGAAGTGTTCATTGCACCAATGCAGCAGACATCATTTAGCTTCTCTCTTCCCCCTGCAGGTATTCATCTGGCAAATGCAGGAATTCAGAGTGCAACCGGCCTTAATGTCTATAGTAATACCAGTTTTGGGGATGATGAGTTCACACCTCTCGGAGATCCGGTTTATTCCTTAAGCAGGGCAGGTGTTTCAGTGGATATTTATGGGAATGAAACGACGGGGAATGAGACAGGATCTCATCAGATTACGACGCTGTATGATGAACATCCGTTTGGGGACGGATTTTCCCTTTCGGTGATTATTACCGACAGAGACACGCCATACCGGTGAAAAAATGCAGAGATTTACAGTTAATGCTGGAGGACACATATGCAGGTCTCGATGAAACTTGAGATCCGGGATACTCCCGGACAGCTGGTAGCAGCACTGATGCCCATCTCCGATGTAGGAGGTAATATCAAGACCGTCATCCATGAACATGATTTTTCATCTGACAAGGGATCGCTCGGGGTGGAAGTTGTCATTGAAATTCCCAAGGAACGGCTATCTGCCCTTTTAAACCTCTTCAAGGAGAGAGGTATCACCGTTATCAGGTTTGGCGAGGAACGGATGCATTACCAGCAGTCGGTCATCCTCATAGGCCATCTTATCCATACAAACCTTGGAGATACGGTGGACCGGATTGACAAAACCGGTTTTGCAGAGGTTACAAAAATGAGCCTTGCAATGCCTGCAATACAGGAACGAAGTTCTGCAAAATGTACCATAAAGGCGTTAAGCAGGGAGCATATGGACAAGGCCATTGAGATACTTCGGGATGTATCAAAGCAAAAAGAGATCCTGATGATAGAACCGCTGGAGTTCTGACATGGTTTTTCGTATTGCACTTATCGGGACCGGCGCAGTAGGAAGAGGCATTCTGGAAGCAATGTCCAGGAAAGAACTTGGACTGGTTCTGACCGGTGTTGCAGATTCCAGGTCAGGAATGATCTCCCCTGAAGGAATTTCCCCATCCTCTCTTCTTGAACGGAAGAAAAAAACAGGATTATGCGGAGAAACTGGTATATCTGCAGATGATGTGGTGAAAAAAGCACCATATGATGTTCTGGTTGAAGTGTCTCCGACCGATGCTTCAACCGGGGAACCTGCAACCGGATATATCCGGACAGCTCTGTCACGTAAATGCCACGTGGTTACTTCAAACAAGGGCCCTGTTGCCCTGCATTACCATGAACTGAAACAGGAGGCAGATAAAGCAGGGGTATTATTCAGGTTTGAAGCAACCGTAGCCGGAGCAATTCCGATTCTTCACACCCTTCACGAATCACTTGGCGGTAATGAAGTCCGTGCTCTCTACGGGGTGCTGAACGGGACCTGCAACTATATCCTGACACGGATGGCCGAAGAAGGGCTTTCATATAAACAGGCACTGGATGAAGCACGGGCTCTCGGGTATGCCGAAGCAGATCCCACATATGATGTGAAGGGAATTGATGCAGCAATAAAACTGGTCATCCTTGCAAATACGGTATGGAACCGTCGTATTTCTCTCGATGACATTGACATTACCGGTATTGACCTTCTTACTGAAGAAGCCATCAGGCTCGCAGAAGAACAGGATGCCACAATACGACTGATTGGTGAGATTATTCCGGAAAAAAACCTCTTCAGGCTCTCACCCAGGATTATTCCCCGGCATCATCCACTGGTTGTTCATGGATCACTCAATGCCATCATTCTCCGGACAGATTTAGCAGGAGACCTGGTCTTTTCAGGAAAAGGTGCAGGTTCCCTTGAAACTGCAAGTGCTGTTCTGGGAGATATCCTTTCAATTCGGGACAGGTATGCAGGGGGTAATTGAGCGCCGGCGTTCCTATCTGCAGCTAATGCGTAAACTTACCCTCCGAAAGGGCTCGTTTACTGTAGAGGAACTTGCACAGGTAGCCGGAATACCCCGGAGTACAGCCCGTGACTGGATCTCCCGGCTGGCGGATGAAGGGTGCCTTACGGTGATGAAACACCCGCATGGAAGGGCACCAAGCAGGTATGCAGCAGTTAGTGCAATCCCCCGGACAGCCTGTAGGAAGATTTTCACTGCGGTAGACGGGGACATGGTAGAGATAGTGCATGAATGTCTGTCCAGTGCCTGTGCGGCATTTTGCGGACGTCACCATGCTAAATCCCACCCATCGATACGGGTCATCCGTGAAGGGACTATTTTGCGTGAATTTATCCGGATGGGTACATTTGATAATACCGTCGGGCTCTGGCCTGAACCTGCAGTGGCGATTACCGGAGTCTGGCGTGAGGGGGATGAAATTGTCCAGAGAATCAGATCTCTCGGGGGTCCGGCACACTCTCTCACCGGTATGATGGGAAGAGCAGAAGGGGTGCTAAAAGTAGATACCGTCCGCCATGAGCATTCAACAGAGGGATGTATCAGGACACAGGCCCTTGAACACATCATCATCGGAATTGACAATACTGACAGTCTTGAAGAAGGGGCAACATTTGCTCTTGCGATATCTCTTCTTGATTATCTCTCCGAACTACACGGAACATTCCCGATAGGTCATCATATTGCCATGCTATGGCAGGATCTTCCGGAAAAAACCGCAGGGAATTCCTGCAGTGCCATTGAACTTGCCGTTGTGCCGGATAGGGTTGAACTTATCAGAAAGGCTGCGGTCAGATTTATCAGTGATGAAAGCATTTCGGATTGTTGGGGAATTGCCATCCACAAAGGATTTATTATTCCTGATTCCCTACACGGGTTTGGAATCAAGGCCAGAACAGCCCAGGTGAGTTGTGATGAAGCGCGCGCCTGCGCCAGGGACTGTGGCATTTATACTGCCGGAGGAACTGGAATAATTGGTTCTCTTGCTGCAATCGGTCTTGCTCATGAACCTGCAGACCAGATGATAACTCCTGCATTCTGATCAGGTTTTCCGGTAATGACTGGATTTGTCAGAGAAGTTTTTCCCCCTCATTCTCCTAGAACTGAGAATGGAGAATCGTTTCACTATCAGCAGCTGTAGTACCTGCCTTGGTATTATCGGCGCTATTCTTCTTGTCACTGCAGCATTCATGTGCGGGTGCACGGGAACTGAACCTACTCAGAATGCCACGATTGTAACCACTGAAAAAGAAACAGTCACCTGCGTCGATGGTGCCAATGACGGAGACATTGTTGAGGTTGACTATGTCGGAACCTTTGATAACGGAACCGAATTTGACAGTTCCTATAAAGGTGGAAAACCCTTCAGCTTGATTCTTGGTTCAGGTAGTGCAATCCCCGGGTTTGATTCTGCACTTCATTGCATGAAAGTCGGCGAGACCAAAAAGTTCACTCTGACTCCCGAAGAGGGATATGGAGAGTACGACCCGGCACAGATTGTCTCAATGCCAATTGAGTTTATACCAGCTGGTGAGAATGCAACAATCGGTGACCGTGTAACACTCTTTGATGGCGGAAACCTCTTCCAGGCAACCATTATGGACATGAATGTGACAAATGTGACATTTGATCTGAACAGTCCCCTGGCAGGCAAATCACTCACCTTTGAGGTTACCGTGAGAAATATTACTCCGGTGACCATTGAAGAAGAATAAATTTTTTTCAAAAAATTAACATTTCCGGATAGCCATCCGTTCGGATGAGTACCCGGTATTGTTTACTTTTTTATCTTCGAAAACAGAGTTATCGGTGTTGACGATAACGGCAATGTAGTAGTTTTTTAGTCCGATGAGTTCAGGGATCATAAATGATTCGCGTATTTCTTTTTCACTACCTGAAAGAAGGTCCTTCATCGTTCTCTCCCCAAGCAGAGTATCGTCCGGACTGACTTTTTTGTCTTCAGTCAGATAATACCGGACCTGAAATCTATCAGCATCATACCCTCCGGAATTTTCAATGATTGCCGTGAGGTTGAATTCATACCCGGCACATACAGATTCAGGTCCTGAAATTTTCTTTACTCCAATATCAGCATATGGTGAAAGGGTGGTTTCTTCCTGAGTCGGAGTGATATCCTGATCGGTGCCCTGATCATCTACCGGAATTTCAGGAGAGGGCTCAGTCATATTCTCAGTTGGTTGTGGTTCAGGCTGCTTCGTTATATTTACCGGTGCTGATGATTCTTTCCACTTTAGTTCCTCTTCAGGGACCAAGGATTCATTCATGACTTCATCAGGTGTTTCCTGGGGCTGCAGTGTAGGCACAAGGGCAGATTTCACTGTTGAAATGGTAAGGGGATGAAGATCTATGTTATTCTGGTTTATCGAATAGGGAGAGTCAGATATCCCGTCATTGGTGTAATCCTGGGTCATCACAGAAAAGCCAGCCTCGCCTGATTCATCAAACCATGCATTTCCTCCAATCATGCTTCCCCCGATGATATTGGTTCCACTTTTAAGATCGGTGTTCCATTGGTTTTTCAGATTGTCATTTGCTACTGCATTGTGCTCATTTTTAAAGAGATTATTATAGATGATATTGTCTTTTGACTCAAAGACACCAAGGCCCATGGAATTATGTTCAAAGGTGTTCCCGGAGATTTCATTCTGGTGAGACTGGTCAAGCCGGAGGCCCATGTTCACGGTATTCCGGAATACACAGTTCTCAACTTTTCCATTGCTTGATTTATACAGCCATACCCCGGCATCCATATTCTCCAAAACCAGGTTTTTGATGACAACATCCCGGACTGCTGCTCCTCCGTCAACGTAAACACCAGTGGTAAAACCGGATGAAAGGCCGCGAATGGTGTTACCACCACCATCAAAGGTGACTCCCGAACTTTTAATTTTGAAGATATTTACCGCATTACCCCCGTCAATATCCCGTTTCAGGGTATAATATCCGGGTTCGGTAATTTCAACCGGTGAATAGACCGGAATAGAACCTTCTGCTCCGGAAAAACTTCCGGGTGAGATGGTATTCTGACTGAGTAATCTGTTGTTGTCAGTATCAGGCTCAATAAAGTAGTTACTGGTATCAAGGATGACCATCACCCGGTACTGGCCCTTTTTTAAATGGGTTGGTAATGTCGAGGTTTTGGAATAGGTCCGGGTTTCTCCTGCTCCAAGCCTCACATCAGTTATCTCCCCACCAAGCTGAGTGCCGATTTCATCTTCCCTGCCAACCCTGACCAGAAATGACCTGAGTTTATATCCGGGTGCTTCACGGTTACCTGTATTCTTCACAGTTATGGTTACAACCAGTCGCTCGTCCGGAATGGTGCCAAGAGGGATCTCTTCAAAGGAAGAGATATCCATTTTTACCGTTGCATCCAGTATTGCAACATCCGGACCTGAATCAAGATTGTCTTTATCCTGTTCATCTGCCGATACTGGCAGAATTACCAATCCGGCTGTAACGAAAATAAGAAAAAAAAATGCCAGTACCCTGTAATTTCCTTTATTCACCGGCAGATATGAAAATATAACTCTCCTGTATTGCATCACAAACCCCCACACATTTTTTACCCATCACCAGCGATAGGAGAGTTATTGATTTCTGTAAATAAAAAACGTGATGATGCAAGATCTGATATTCTAAAATGCGAGGAGGGTGATTCTAGAAATTTTGTTCAAATCGTATAAAAGTAACTTTTTTATTAAAAACGAAGTGCGTCTGTTTTGAATTTTTGTTGAGAGTGATAATTACTATTTCTATGGGGGGGGATTCTTCCAGATATATGAAAATGGGAGGAATGGTTGATGCTACAACCTGCCCCACCCCCGGCTGTAAAGGACAGCCGGGAACACCGATAATCTAACCGGTGTCAACTAATACTCTTTGATAAGGGAGAACAGGATAGGAACGGCCGCTCGAATCCATCTCGCGGCTCGCAGCGTAAATGAAACGACTACCAAAACACGCGCAGATATGGACAACAACCGCTCTCCGCTGGACTCCCAGCGGGGGAGAGGGCATCGGTTGACCTGCCGGACGGCTTCCCTTTCCCCAAGCCGACCGGGAGAGTCAACTTATGCCCGAATTACTGAACCGGGGATCCGTTCAACGACAGGAGGATTCCACCGAATGATCATTTTACCCGAAAGAACCGACACCGGGAAATAATGTCATAGGATCCACTGGTAACAACAGCAGGAACAAAATATCTAACCTAAACTCCGGTCAATTTTTCGCGACTATTTGAAAATTTATAGTCTCTGAAATTTTCCGGATCTGTTTCGGAACTTCAGTTATGATTGGCTGTGTACCGATAGATATCTTGTAAACTTTACTACGTTTGACCAAAATGCTATTTCCGCAAGAGGGCAATTTTCACTCGATTGGAAGCAATATTGAAGGTAAATTGTTTTATTTTTACCTTATTGTATTTACAGAAAGATTTTCGGATGATGATGTGGAACGATAGGATTTCCACGAATCAATCTTCAAGAATGTCTAGGAGACAATATTCACAATTTTTTTCGTCAGACGATTGTCTGCCGGATCTCAACAAGCTCCCTTTTGCTCTTGTATCAAGCCAGGAATATAGAATAGACTTTTAAATGATGCCAAATTTTTCATATATAATATACGTGATATTTTTTTTGAAGAGCCAGATCATGAAAGTAAAACCACCATATAATTATTCTGCGAAATCAGTTAAAATTTAGAGATCTATATAATTAAATTTCAATTTATCCGTATTTTACTGAAATTTCTACCTTACTTTAATCATACCAGTTAATAAGCCCGAATAACAAAGCATGTCACAGAGATTTACCACCTAAAAGATCTCCTTATTCACATCATAGAAAAGTTATGCGAGGATTAACCAATTCACTTTGACACTTGAAAATTTTAAGAGAAGATTATACAGCCAAGAGTTCTTAACAATGTAAGATCATGTTAAGAACTCTAAATATCTACAAAATAGATGAATTTAATCAAATGAATCAATAATATCTGGATTCATCTCCTGGAGGTTCTTAACAATGTTAAGAACTCTGTTAAGAACCCCTGAGGTAGTACTTCCGTTGAGAACCTTTCCCTTCAGCAATAAGAAAACCATCATATTCTGACCATTTTTTCAGGTAACGGGATGCCTCTACCTGGGCTGATTTACTATCACCAAGATCCAGTAATTGACGACATTCTTTATTCTTGATCATACCATGATCAGAAACATATCCTCTGACCAACTCTGCATACCTGGCAGAATCAATTCCTTTGAATTTTGAATATGCAACCTTCCCAATGAGATCCTTTGCTACCGGTTTTGCAAGGTAATACGTTGCAGTTTTTGTATGTCCCTTTCTTTCAAGAATTCCTCGCTTCGGATGACTCATCTTATCAAGGACTGCAATGCCCATATCCCGATCTAATTGGAGGAGTGGTGTAGCATCGTCTGTACTGATAAAACGGTGATCTTTGAGATAGGTCAGAACAATCAACTCATCAAGTCCAATATCTTTTCCTTCCCGGTGCCATCTGGCAATAAAACTTGCCATTGCATGATCAAACGCTCCATCGTAGATATGGAGAGTAACATGAGAACTATCTGCCTCATACCTGGGCATCCGCTTTCCATACTCGAGCATCGGGATGAATATCTTACGTCGTCCGGTCCCTGCTGATTCAACAAGCCGAAGTTTTAGGAAAGCATTTGCTAAAGTCCGGTTTCGAGGAGCGGATTCATGACGAAGGATATTCTGGAGTGTGATACCCCCGATAAAACCCCCTGGACTGGTCACAACCAGTTCCTGGGTTGCATGACGGATAAGCACTTCTCCGGGATTTATATAATCACGGTGTGTCACCGCATTAAGCACCACTTCACGGACCACATCAAGAGGAAATGCCGGGATTCGCAGATTAAATAGACCAACCTGGATCTCTTCTTCCGGATTAATCGGGCTGGAGAAGATATTTTCTATCTTCTCAATAATCTGGAGAAGACCTACTCTCCATTGGTCATTTCGAGCTACCCTGGTTTCTGATGGCTGGTGGACATAATGCACCTGACTCTGTGGACAGAGAGTAGAGATGATGTCAGGTTTTCCAAAAAGGAGGAGTCCGGTATTGGTCACATTATCTCCCCGGATAGCCTCAAGTCCTCTTAAAAAGGGTTCATCATCCATTTTAAGGAGTTCAGACTCCGGGTTTTTACTTCGTAACATTGCTCGTGCCCTGGCAATTTCCAGAGTGTCGAGGTAATCAAGGGTAATTCCAGGGACCGGTTGACCGCTCCAGTCTACTGAACCGGTTGAAACCCTGGCGGAGGCGAACGCAGCAGGGTCCATCGGCATACAATTTTTTCCAATCCGTTGTTTAAAGAGACCCTGTGTAGTCCCATATGGTGGATTATCTCCTTTCGGAATCCGAACGATGAGAAGTCGTCCAGTGCCTTCAGGGACTTTTAGTTCTTCTACTTCGGCGGGGATATGGGGATTGGTTCCATCAAAAATCCCTCTTCGCCATTTGTCAAGAGTATAGTTTTTTACACCATGAATCGCATTCGAACGACCAAGGGTCTTGTCGGAAACCCCAAATACCACAACTCCACCATCTGCATTTGAGAAGCATACCGCGTATTCGATAGCGACCTTCATGTCGGATTTTGAATCGGTCCACGGTTTAAAATCAAGTGTGTTGGACTCCAGTTCATCTGCAATAACGTGATCGAACCGATTCAATAGTTGAAGGATATCATCGTTTGTGGGAATGGGCATTATTTTGGTCTACCTATATGTTTCCTGCTGATACCATTAGAATATTGCAAAAGAAAAGCAGAACTTTTTAGCCTCTTAAAAAATGTTCTTCAACTTACTAATCCCAAACACTCATCTGCCCATATATCCTCCCTTTCTCCATTACAACCGCAGGAAGAACAGACAAATTATCAGGATATATCTACTCTTTTATGTCCAGCCGTTTCCCCTTGAGTTCTTTGCGTATAGCTGAAAGTGCAGATGAATGTAATAGAAAAAGGTTGGCCATTATGTGATTGTGGTTGATATGAGGATACAATAGAGGCATTTGATATAGCACTTGAATATGTCATTATTTGAGAGTTACCCTCGTTTTAAGGCGCTGTCTATCACTCTCTGTGAGTAATCGGGTTTAAAACAATGAAACCTATCGATATCGGTGTAGGTTGCCAGTAGAGGCATAAAAAAGCGTGAGAGTGTGGCTTTGTTAAAAGTTTCTTACGATTTGAACATACTGTCTTAATGCGAGGAGGGTGATTTGAACACCCGGACCCCTTCGGGAACGGACCCTAAATCCGTCGCCTTTGACCTGGCTCGGCAATCCTCGCCCTAAATAAAAGAAAAGAAATCAGGCAGCTTCAGGAGCTTTTCGCCCTTCGATTTCTGAACGGACCTGGTTCTGGAGTTTTTCGAATTTTTCCTGTAACATTTTCTCCTGTTTTTCTATTGACCGGATCCGTATTTCGAGTGTTTCAATCTTCTCTGTAACTTTTGCAATAACCTCTGCTTTAGGTTTTTGCATGACTACAGTGCCAACACTCATGTATACTGCAGCAGAGTCATCTGTATCATTCAGTTCCTCGACTGCCTTTCGTGCTTCCTGTGCAGTCATCTCATATTGACTCTTCTGGGATAGAATGGTCTGCATCTGCTGTTGCATCTGCTGGAGCATATTAATCTGATTCTGCACTTTTGGCGAAATATTCTGCATCGTTAACTCCTCCTATTTATTTGTCGTTCCCGCCTTTTTAGTTGTCTGTACCATCTCCTCTGCTATCTGAACCAGCCGGAGCCAGGTGTTTACTGCTGCCCGGAAGGCTGTCAGATCTTCGGCGCGGATCTCTATGGCAAGAGTCATGTCATCCCGGATCATACATCTCCCGCATGACCGCCCCACCGGTTCGGATTCTGATTCCGGCATGAGAGATGCAGCGATGAGCGGGGCATCCGGAGTAGAGAATACAAATGATGCTTCATGGATCATGCATCATCCCCGGAAAGGACCAGTTTTTTACATCTCCTTTGAGGGCCGTCAAAGGAGAGAAAGAGCCCTTCTTCATCGACATACATAACCTGGCAGAATTTTTCGAGGACTAATCCCAGTTTTTTGTCTGAAGTTTTCAGTCCCCTGAAAATTTCCCCTTCCCTGATTCCCGGCTGATGCTCTTTGATAATTCTGCTCATACAGGGAGTACCGTCATCGTAAATGGTCAACAGAACATCAGATTTTTGCTGTTCTATCACAATGAAGAACTCATGCTCGCCGGCAATTTCTCTGATACCATGTTTTCCGCGTGTCAGATAGGAACTTCCTGACGCAAACGCAAGGTCTTTTGCAATAGATCTGATAACAGGTGTCGAACGGCGGGAGGTGGTGACCAGAGTCATCTGGCCTTAAGCTCTTTGATTGCCGCTCCCCGTTCTTTAAAAAGGATCCGATGACCGCAGAAAGGACACCGGACATTGATATCGATCTCAACCTTTTGTTTACACCGGGCACACTTATACGAGCCAGGCATACAGGTTTTACGCCTCCTTAACTGCCCGTTCTAAGGTACGCAGGGCTACCTTCAGGTTGGGGGTTGCCGGAGTATATGCGCCACCTGCAAACTTGAATGAACATTTTCTGCATTCCCAGATGCCGGTTCCAATCCGTTTTACAGAAACGGTATCACAGCGGGGACAGGTGTGGATAGCTTTTGCAACCTGTTCAATATCACGTACTCGTTTACGGATAAACCGCCCATATCTCGGACCGAATCTTCCTGTCGAGCCGGATACCCTCCCCTTTGCTTTTACCATTTTTTTTGCCATATTCAAAACTTCCTAGATGTCCTTTTTTATTTGCTTTAAATGCACTTATAGTTACTTGATGATCTTAGTTTCTGCATTCCCATGGCTTATTTTATTGATCAGGTCATAAAAATCGTTCTGGATGCCAGCGGGAATGACAACAACACATATCCATGATCCATCTTTCTGCCATTCTTCCTTTTCAATCACCGCTACCGCAGAAATATCTCCATATCCCCTTGGTGCATAATCCGGAGGAATTCTGACGGCAAGTCTGATCTCCTCAAACTTAATCGGAATGAGCGGCCGAAGAGCCTTCATGGTGTCTTTGACCAGTTCCTCAAGGCTTCGGAAAGGATCAATGTGCACTTTTGCTTCTTCCATGGCCATGTCAATGCGTTGTGGCGGGTGTGGATGCCCGGTTTGTGGATTAATTGCATTACGTGCGATAAACGTGATAACCTGCCGTCTTTTTTCAGCAGTCATCATCTTTCGCTGCTCTGATGTGAGGTGTATCTCACCTTTTTTTATGATATGTAATGCAATCGGCTCAAAGTCAGTGGTTTTAAACACTTTTTTCAGTGTTTCATCAGATGCCCGTTCTGCCTGGGATGCATTTTCAAAGACATTGAGCGCTGCAACCGCATCCTCCACCGGAATCTCCTCTCCCTGCCTGATCCGGGCTGCAATATCCGGGTCAACCAGTATCTCAAACCGCTCACCATGACTCTCAAGTTTTGCAACTACCGCGTCGTCGAGTGATATCATCGGTTCTTCTCCCTGGTCATCTTATTGCTGCTGCTCTATATACGATGCAACCTCTTCCCGTGACATTTTCCTAAACTCTCCTTCTTTCTGAGTAATGACACCTATCTCAACGGTGTTCACGTCGAATTTTCCCTCCGTTGCTTCATGAAGGGCTTTAAGTCCAAGAGCGATTGCCTCGCTGATTGTACATTCAAAGGTGTATTCCTCCTCAAAGAGTTTCATGACCGCAGGTCTTCCGGTACCGATACCTGTTGCCTTGTACTCAAGCAGAGTACCACTCGGGTCGGTTTCAAACAGACGGAACTGACCGTCAGATATGCCGGTGATGAGAAGTGCAGTACCATACGGTCTTGCCCCTCCAAACTGAGTATATGTCTGCATATGGTCTCCCAGTTTCTTTGAAAGGGTCTCAACATCTATCGGCTCGTCGTAGGTCACCCGGTTTATCTGAGCCTCTATTCTGGCCCGGTCAACAAGAGCGCGGGCATCTCCGACAAGTCCGGAGGATGCAACACCGATGTGTTCATCAATCCGGAATATTTTTTCAATCGAATTTGCTTCAAGCAGGCGGGAATTGATTCGTTTATCCACGATCAGGACGACACCTTCCTGACATTTTATTCCCACTGCAGTTGTGCCACGTTTTACGGCCTCCCGTGCATATTCAACCTGGTATAATCTCCCATCCGGGCTGAAAACGGTAATGGCACGGTCATACGCGGCCTGATTATTATTCATCATAGTTCAGGTCCTCAGTATCTTCTTCTGTTATGTACCGTGGTATATCAAGATAAATTCCCTTTTCTTTCAGATCTATCCTTCCCCTGCGTGAAATGACTGCATCATATGTCTTCCCCGCAATGACTACTCTTCCCTGACGAAATCCCCTCTCTTTTGGGATACTTTCCTGGAGCGTTTTTATTGTCCCTGATGTTTTGAGTGAGTGGACAGCAGCAGGAGTTCCCTGAATAGTGTTTATTGCTGCAAGAGCGGTCTCGAGTTTTTTCTCCATACCGCGCCTGCATCTGATGATTGCATATGAACCTGCTACCTGCATGACTGAAGGCCACATCAGGCTCGCGATACTATCACCATACAGGCTTGTCACTGATTCAGCGGTCGCCCGGTAGATATCGCGGGATTCACATGAGATCTCCGGCACAATCTCAATCAGGATATACCGGAAATTTTCACGCATGGATGGCCGAAGACGCATATTATACCTCCCGGACAGGGCCGACCCAATTTTTTACCTGTGAAACAGTCCCAAGAGATGATCTGAGCAGGTCTTCGTCATCACAGACAAGGGAGAAGAGCCGGATCATTTCCCGAGGACTCTTCAGGTGCCAGATTTCGGATGCGTGACTGGAGAGAACCAGGGGGAATTCATACCGGTTTTGCAGGGTGAAGATCTCCTCATATTTCCGGATTACCTTCTGTCTTGCAACATCACGAAGCTCAACAAGAGGCCGGACAGAAAGATCGATTGCAACACCCCGCTCGGCGGCAAGTTGTGCACAATACCGGTCAAATCCGTCCTTTGGCGTGTTCTGGACATCCGTGAGGACATGAATTCCCGTTGTCTGGATGGCAGTCCGGTTAAATCCTGCATCTCCTGCCTGAACATACACAAGATCATGTTCCATGGCAGACCTTCCGATCTCACGTGAGAGCAGGCGGGGCTGGATATCAGTGAGGTATCGGGCAGTCAGGACCGGCACATCATATAGTATTTCTTCGGGTACCGTGCCGCACATCACACATCCGGAAAAACCCAGATTTTGGAGGTCGCGCGCAAACCGTGAGCTGCTCACCTGCCCTGAAGGATAAGGTAAAACGCAACCGTCAAAAAACTGCATTAAAAAAAAGGTTATTTTCCCCGGTTTGCATTAACCCGGATAGAGGGACGGCACTTTTCAGTTCCGGTTCCACGTCTACGCATACCACGGCCTTTCACACCGGCGCTTGTCAGTCCACGTTCACTCCGGCCACGATGACCAGGCTTTGCTATCCAGCCCAGGTTGTCATCGTTAATGATGGACGGGTGATGTGGATCGAGAAGGATGACTTCGTACCACTTGTGACGACCATCTTCGCCGACCCAGTACGAGTTCAGTGCTTCCATGTTGGGGTATTTCCTGCATGCACGCTCTTCAGCGATTCGCTGGATACTCTTGCCCATGGTCTTTCTGTTAACACCCATGCGGGCAGTACGGCGTCCACGGGTATATCTGCCGGTCCGGCGTCCACCACGGCGGACAGTCACCCGGACAACAATAATTCCCTGCTTTGCCTTGTACCCAAGAGCACGTGCACGGTCAATCCGTGTTGGTCGCTGCACACGGACAATGCTCCCTTCACGTCGCCAGACTTGCATCCGGTCCCAGAGGAGAGCCTTGACTCCTGTCTCATCAGGGCATTTCCATGCATCCCTGACATATGCGTACATCGATTTCGTCATTTACTTCACCAGGTTCAGCCTGAAATCAGGCTACATTCCTTACGGGACGGATCCCGAAAGTCCATTACAGGTCATCCGGTCAGAATATATACCTGCCTTTGGCCTGAGTATTATAATTCCTTTTTTACTTTTTCAAGCACCCTGATGTCCGTGATACCGGTGACCGGGTACTGACCATGTTCGTCCTTTTCAGCAGATTTTACCATATCCCAGATGGTAAGCAGGGCTGCGCTGACTCCCACCAGAGCTTCCATCTCAACTCCCGTTTTTCCGGCAGAGATGACCGTAACCTTTGCAGATATTGCGGTATCAGTAAAATCAAAGATAATATCAATGCCATGAACCGGAATTGCATGACACATCGGAATCATCCGGGGTGTGTCCTTAACAGCCATAGTCGCTGCTACCCGTGCGGTGGCCAGGACATTTCCTTTCACGACAGTCCCGTCACGAATAGCCCGGAGTGTATCAGGCCGGAGATTGATTATTCCTGTAGCGACAGCCTTGCGGTAGACTTCCCCCTTTGCCGATACATCAACCATTCTGGCACGGTCATCATCAAGATGGGTAAAAACTGGCATTATTCTCCCTCAGAAGTTCTCCCGAACAATACTTGAGGTATTGCAGTGAGGAGATCTCTCGCAGTCATGCCACAACCATATATTCCGGTGATCTGCTCCCCGGCGCGCCCGGTTACATATGCCCCGATACAGGCTGCCTCAAAGGCAGGGAGATCGACCATAAGAGCTGCACAGACTCCGGCGAGTACATCCCCGGTTCCCCCGGTGGTCATGGCCGGAGTCCCGGTCAGGTTAAACCGTACCTTTGTCCCGTCACTGACGACATCCACCGGACCCTTTAACAGTACAGTTCCGGGAAGACCTGCCTGCTTTATTGACTGTGCCCTGACTCTTGGAGTTGCTTCAGGCTTTATTCCGGTAATGCGTTCGAATTCCCCTGCATGAGGAGTAAAGAGTGATTCTTCTGCCTGCGGGAGAGGATTCTTAAGACTGTCAGCATCAAACACCCCTTTTTTGATATGCGAAGCAATGGCAGTAATCACATCATGGGAGCGGGTACCAAGGCCTGGACCAGACAAAACCACATCAGATCGTTCGCATAGAGGAATGATAGTGTCAAGGTCCGGGGTGCTAATGCTGTTTCCCATGACCGGAATATGGATTAGGTCAGGTTCTGGCAGGTAATGGGGAGTTACAATCCTGACAATGTCGGCACCAGCCCGGAGTGCAGCAAGCCCGGAAAGCCAGGGTGCTCCCTGGTACGGGCCACCTCCGATGACAAGTACCTCTCCCCCGGCTCCCTTGTGAGCATCTCTCTTCCGGTCATGCATGAGTAAGAGGTCACCTGGCCCGGTAGCAATCTCTGCAAGAATGGGAATCCCAATTTCGTATACTTCTGCTCCTTCTGTTTTTGCCCGGTGAAATGCGCAGACCTTGTCAGGCATTATTCCGGGAGACGGGAGATCAACAGACAGGATTGGTGCCGGAGTCTGGTTGGCAAGCTCGATGCATGTCCTGATCGGTTCCCGGACAGTCCCTCTTCCACCTGTACCAAGTAAGGCGTCAATGATGAGATCTGCCCGGGAAAAAAGTGAGGCATGGGAAGAGACTTCTTCCCTGCATCTGAACCGGATCTTGTGTACACTGCAATTTTTCATCCGTTCTGCCTGGCACGCAGCTAAGGGGGTCAGGTTTTTTGAGTCATACCAGAGGACAAAAACCTCTGCTTCTCCTGCAAGGTGGCGTGCTGCGACCATTCCGTCTCCACCGTTATTTCCACTCCCGCACAGGATCAATATGGTTTTCGCATGATAGCCACGTGCAACCATTGAAAGAGCGGAACCGGCGGATTCCATCAGTTCCAGTCCGCTGATGCCAAGACTTTGCGCGTTACGGTCTATCCTTCGCATCTCCTCCGGAGAAATAAGACCCACTCCGATAAATTCAGAATACCGTGTCAGGTCATCAGGAAACTGCCGGGTTTGCATATGGAATGTCTATTTAGCCGCCTTTGTATACATTATTTAATGTGTACATAATGTCATGATCCACATCCCTCTTGTTCTGCGGCAGTCAATAGGTACCTGAATGAGTTTTGAGGAGGACATCAGGGCTGCTGCTGATGCAGTGCGTTCCTGTGAGGAGATTACCATCATCTCCCACATTGATGCGGACGGAATCAGCAGTGAATCGATCCTTGCACAGGCCCTACTCCGACAGGGTATCCATATAACTACAAAATTTGTACGTCAGTTAGACCCCCTGACCCTTGACCAGATTCCGGATGATTCCTCCCTGAAAATATTCTCTGACCTCGGTTCCGGACAACAGCAGATGCTGATAGAGAAAGGGCTGGACCCTTCCAGAACAATTATTATAGACCATCATGTCAGCCAGCCGGCAGAAATGGGAAGTGATCCCTTCATCGAAGTCAACTGCCTCAACCACGGGCATGAAAAGATGAGTGCCGCCGGGGTCTCCTACCTGCTGGCCCGGGAACTTGATACCATCAATACTGATCTTGCCAAACTTGCCATCATCGGGAATGTTGGGGACATGATGGATAGGGAGCACCTCTGTCTTATCGGTCCGGCCCGGGAGATCCTCCGGGACGGAATAACATCCGGAGCCGTGGAACTCTGGGAACATGACCTGAATATCTACGGAATTTCAACACGGCCTCTTCCTCAGTCCCTGGCCTATTCGGATGACATGGAAATTCCTGGTGTGAGCCGGGACCCGGACGGGGCAGGGAAATTTCTGGAGCGTATCGGGATTACTCCCCTGCAGCCGAACCGGTGGCCGGTTTGGGAAGATCTCTCTTTTGACCAGAAACAACAGGTCTGCTCGGCGGTCATCGAACAGATGATGGCACATGGAAAAGATACAACCCGGCTTTTTGCTGACCATTACCTCTTTCCGGACGAGGATAAGCACCAGGCATCACTCCGGAACGCATCGGAGTTTGCAACCATGTTAAATTCCTGCGGGAGGTGGCAGCGGCCTGAGCTCGGGGGAGCCATCTGCCGGGGTGACCGGGTGGCTGCATACCGCGAGGCCGAACATATGCTTCGGAACCACCGGACCAAGATCAGGGAAGTGATGCTCTATATCACCGACACCGGAGTGACAGAACTCTCCCACATGCTCTATATTCACGTGGGCGGGAGGTTTCCGGATACCATTGTGGGTATCGGGGCAGGGATGGCACTTTCCAGGCTGAACCCGGAGAAACCGATTCTCATCATGTGCGAGGATTCCCTTGATCCTTCGATGACTAAGGTCTCGATGCGGACAAGGCCGGAGGTTGTGAGCAGGGGGGTTGACCTGCAGCAGGCACTGTCGCAGGCATGCGAGGGGCATGAGAACTGTTCCGGTGGAGGTCATCGGATAGCCGCGGGTGCCTTTATTCCCCGTGACCATGAGCGTGCATTTATCGAAGATGTGAACCGAATATTAGCGCAGCAATATGCTTAGTCGTGTCAGGACCATCGCAGATCTCCAGTTTGGAACGGGTATTGGATGCCGGGTGTTTCCGGATACCTGCCGGTTTATCACCTCCCGGAGAGGAGGAGTCCGGCAGGTACTGCTTGACGGAAAACGCCTGGCAACCCTTCGTGCCCATGACGGACGACTGACCCTCGGACTTGCCGGGGGAAAACGTCTCTATTCAGCCCTTCCCGGACCATCCGGACGGGTAGTACTGAGAGATGACGTGACCTCCTTCATTGCAGCCGGAAAAAATCTCTTTTCCAGGCATGTGGTCCGGGCTGATCTGGATATCCATGCCGGCGATGAGGTGATGGTTGTGGACGGCGAGGGCCGGTTTATTGCCATCGGTGAAGCGATGCTCTCCGGAGATGAGATGCTTGCCTTTGATACCGGAATGGCGGTTTCCATAAGACACGGCATACAAAAAGAGGAATAATCATGTTACCAGGAATGAATCCCCGCAAGATGAAACAGATGATGAAACAGCTCGGGATGGATATAAAACCGGTCGAGGATGTTCAGGAGATTGTCATCACGACTCCGAAAGGACGGTATGTGTTTGACCAGGCCGAGGTTGCGATAATGAAGATGCAAGGGACCGTCACCTGGCAGATAACCGGTGAACCACGGTTTGAAGAAGCCGAGGCAGTAATCCCTGAAGAGGATGTTACCCTTGTTGCAACCCAAGCCAGTGTTACCGCTGAAGCGGCAAAGGCAGCCCTTGTTGAGACAAAAGGGGATATCGCAGAAGCTATTCTTCGCCTCTCCTCATGATATCAACCGGTGACCGGGTTATCCTGTCCGGGAAGGGCAAAAACTATGTGGTCAGGGCCGGAGAAGGATCCCTCGGGACTGACCTTGGCATGGTGGACCTTTCTCTTCTTCTTGGAAAGGAACCGGGGGACATAATCACTACAAAATCCGGAAAGGAACTCTTCATCCGTCTTCCCCGGGCAACTGACTTTTTTGAACAGGCAAAACGGAGCGGGGCACCCATGCTCCCCCGTGATATCGGGCTTGTGATAGGTCTTACCGGGATGAATAAGCATGATCATGTCCTTGATGCCGGGACCGGGAGTGGTGTTGCAGCAGTCTTTTTTGCAGGAATTGCCGGACGAGTCACGACCTGTGAGCGAAGAGAGGAATTTTATCATCTGGCTTTAGAGAATATCCGGGAGACAGGCCTTCCTAATATTGAAGTCCTGAACCGGGATGTGCTCATGATGGACGGGAGTTATGATATTGTGCATCTTGACCTTGGAATAACCCAGGAACATGTTGTCCATGCTTTTTCCTTGATCCGGGCCGGCGGATACCTGGTCTGTTACACCCCGTTTTTTGAACAGATGGGGACGGTCTATGATACAGCCATGGAACTGTTCTCCGAAGTGTCGGCATATGAGAGTATTATGCGGGATATGGATCGGAGCCTCCGGGGCACACGACCATCGACGAAGGTGTGTCACAGCGGGTACCTGACGGTTGCAAGGAGATGAGTTCAGACGGCCGGCATTATCTGAATCGGTTTCCGGGCAGATATTATTCTACCACAAGCCAGACATAAAATAACACCCATCTTCTTTTTTGATAATGCCAGTTCATGATCAGAGTCAATACCAGATATTCGTTAAAGGAAAAGTACAAAGAGTCTGGTTCAGAGAAAATACTGAAGATTTAGCCGATGAACTTTTGGCTTTTTGGGTATGTCAAAAACAGTCCAAAAAAGAAGGTTTTCATTCTTGTTGAAGGGGATATACCCCAGCTGGAAAAATTCAAAGAAGGGATTTTGTCTTTTCCCTCTTCGATTAAGATCAAGTCAATCCAGGTCACTGAACATCCCTTTGAAGGAGTATATGATGAATTCATCATTATCCGAGAGGATTACATGGATGATTAATTGAAAAGACTGATGTGATACTATACTACCTTGAAAATATGGATAGGAGAATGGATTGGTACCTGACCAAATGGGATCATACGATGGATTTACCGGTGAAGTCACCTGAAAACCCTGATACAGACTATCTCTCCAAGAGATAAATAGAGATAGATTCTGTTGAACTGGTTGAAATGAGAAGTGAGATCCGGGAGTTGCTATCTATGATGTTAGAAGCAGGGTACATCAAAAAAACGGATGTAAAATGATAAATATCGCAATGTCCCCATAACTTTTCTAATTCTTCCGGCAATATAAGGATAAACATGAGAAATTTCGTTTTTAGTTTGGGGTTGAAAGGCTAATATGACTCTCCGGACGACTCGTATCAAAGTAATATTCCCGGCGATCTCTGGTTTTCAAACCGGTGATTTTCACTCTCCGGCACATTCAATATCGACATCTGACGATTTTTTTCTTGGGAAACTATTTATCAGGATACTCACAACCTTGTTTTGTTGATGCTGAGAGTATCAGCATGAAATGTAGGAGGAAATTTACGTGAAGTTCGGATACGCAATTGTTTTAGCACTGGTTGCACTTGTTGCGGTTAGCGGATTTGCAGCTGCAGACCGCCTCCCAGGACAAGTCCCAGAAAACCAGATTTTTACCATTGACACTCTTATCGATGTCACTGGACAAGTCAGCGAAGAAAGTGAAATGCAGTGGACTCTTGCAGATGGTGATTATGAATCATACAAGGTAGATGGTGAGTCTGATGCAACTTTACCAGCAGATGTTGCAGACTTTGCAACTGCACTTAACACTGCAAAATCTGCAGGTCTCATCGAGCTTGCTTGGAATGCAGCCGGCGGTATTGACAAACTTGAATTCCCATCAGATTGGGCAAGCAAACTCGTTGATCCTAATGTCAGTGCAACTATGAAATGGTCAGACCTCTATGCACTGTTCACAACTGGATATTACAAGACACTTTCAAAAACCGAAGGAGCTATCCACAACTCTATGCTTAAGCCAACCGAAGAGATCATGATCCTGACCTGGACCGATTCTCTCCGCAGCAACGGTGGCAAGCTCTCACTCAGCAAGAACATTGACTTCGACTCAACTGACAAGGGCAAGGGCCTCTCCAACCTCGAAGTTGAAAAGGTTCTGACCTATGCAAGCACCGAAGGTAACCACCTTGTCGGTTCAGAAGAGTGGACTCTTGATGTTGCAGGTAGCTACGAGAAGACCGCTGACACCATCCGCTGTGTCTTTGCAACCGCAAAGAGCGAGTACTTCCCAGCATTCTGTAATGTCGTCAAGGCAAAGAGCGAACTTGTGAACATCAACAGCGCTCAGATCTCCACCAAGGGAGCAGCCCGCAGTGTTGCAGCAACCAGCGACGTTCCAGCAATGCTCAACTATCAGATAGCAGTCACCCCTGACAGCAACTCTGGCAGTGGATTTGCAGACGGTACCGTGAAGACCCTCTTTGGCGGATCTATCATGGAAGCACGTGCAAACAACCTTGTTCAGTCTGCAACCAACAACTGGAAGGACACTGCATCCGTCAGTGGCGGTATCAAGAACTTCCAGAAGACCTTTAACTACGAATCAGGATTTAAGTTCTAAATAAATCCCTGATTTAATCTTTTTTTTTGCATTACTTTTCAGTATATTTTATGTTTTTTTTTAGTTTTTAAGAGATTCATGATTTTTTAAATCATTTTCACTCAACATATCAAAAACCGTTTTGATTAAAGAAACACTGTTATTTATCTTTAGTCATAAATTGTATGTATGTATTCCTTAAAAAGAACGAATAAGGTAATATTGCTCTTATTTTGTATCTTCATTTCTTCATTAATTGGTCTGATTTTTCGTTTACAAACTCTGCTTGATTTCTCATCAGGAATAATTCCTATAGTGATGCACGAAGATCCCTGGTATACCATCCGGCAGATTGAACAGGTCATTCACAATTATCCTTCATATGCATGGTTTGATCCCATGTTAAATTTCCCAAATGGTCAGATGATTCAATGGGGGCCATTGTTACCATTTATGGGAGCGACATTATGCATATTTAATAACATTACAACCCAGGGGGAAATTATCAGGCTTGTTTCATGGCTCCCGCCAGTTTTATTCTTATTAATGGTTCCAATTTGTTACTTAATCGGAAAGATGATTTGGAATAAAAAAGTAGGTATTTTATCTGCTATTTTTGTAACCATTGTAAATGGAGAGTTCTTATATCGTTCGATGTATGGGAATCTGGATCATCACATATTGGAAGTCGTCATTTCTTTTGCATGCATATTAGGTTACCTCTTCATTATTCGAAACATTACTTGTGATACTCGAAAAGTTCTTTCCAAAAATTGTGTTTTTACTAGTATTATAACGGGTATACTTTTTTTTCTAGGATATATGAATATTCCAACAATAATGATAGTAGCTTTGACAATTTCTGTTTTTTATTTCTTTTTTATAATATTCGAAAAAGATATGAATAAAATTGTAAAGTTATTAATTTCTAACATTCTCATATTTACTACATTTTCAGTTCTTTATCTCTTATCCGGCGTACCATATGATGGTTTTTCCATTCGTAGTTATACTTATGGAGCTATTGGAGTTGCAATTATAATCATTATTGCATCTGTTTTTCTATATGCTTTAAAAGGGTATATTATCTGTAAGGACAAGAGATGCCTATATCTTCTTTTTAGTCTACTTTTTCTCATAGTTTTTTGCAATATTATAGTACCCCACCTGATAATTGATATTCTATTCTCATTTTCTAACTCATTTTATAGTTTTTTCCAAATTTCCGGAAATACAGCAGGAATTGATGAACTGGAGCCATTATCATTACTTCGAGCGATATTAAGTTATAACATTGCAATTGTGCTTTCTTTTATTGGTTTTATCGTTGTTTGCTATACATTATTCCTCCATAAAAACAGGCTTTTGTTGTTTTTTTTTATATGGGGAGTAATCCTTTCAATAATATCTATCATGCAGGTACGATATCAATACTACGAAGGACCAGTAATATGCATTTTATCAGCAATATGCCTTGACATGGTATATCGTAAAACCATAATAATTTCAGAGAATAGGAAAGATTTTTTAGAAAAAAGAAATCTAGACCCCAAGATGATAGGATTACTTATTGTAATCCTGATATCATGCACATTTTATCTCATTTCTCTCTCTATCGGGTTTTATGTCCTTCCAACATTTTATGGAAAATCAATAAAAAGTAACTGGATGGATACATCCCTCTGGTTAAAAAATAACACTCCCGATAATGGAATCGACTATTACAAAATATACGATAGGGAATCGTTTTCGTATCCATCTAATACCTACACAATTGTTAACTGGTGGAATTTTGGACATTATATTTTGACCATAGGAAATCGGATTCCATTAGGAAGTCCTCTTCAAGAAAATGATGCTCGAATTTCTGCTTCATTTTTGTTAACAACTAATGAATCATCTGCAAATGAGATAATTGCTCCATATAATGCCCAGTATGTCATAACTAACTATGATCTGAGTTTAGTATATCCAACAGTTGTTTTATGGTCACATCTAAATTATCCCTATGATAATTATATGCTTGACACTATCTTGAAAAAAAATGCTAAAACTTCTCTGCTAAAAGGACTAAAAAATGATTTCTTTTTGTCAATGTTTACAAGAATGCATTATTTCGATGGCTCATTCCAGGAAGCAACTGAAAAAAATATAATATCCTATGTTAATATCCCAATGGGTAATGAAAATGTCTCGATGCTTGTGAATGAAGAGGAACTAAAAAATAATAAAATCTCCCCACAATACCTTCAGAAAGATGAAGTTTCCTTTAACTATACCCGATCCTGTGTGGATATCCCAGCACTAACATCCTACCGATTAGTATATGAATCACCTCAAATCGTTTCAAATCTTACATATGCAGAAATTCATAACATAAAGATCTTCGAACATGTTAAAGGTCACACCATCCCCGGAACCGGAACGATTGAACTCCCCCTTGTAACCAACCAGGGCCGTGAATTTGTCTACCGGCAGCAGAGTGTAAACAATTCATTTACTCTCCCCTATTCAACGACCAACACACCCTATGATGTTCATGCAACCGGACCATATCGCATCATTGAAACAAATGAAACTATAGATGTGGATGAATCACAAATTGAGAGATACTATAAATAAGTAACCACGCCACATTTTTTTTAACCCCTGAAAAATACTTAACCTCCACCACTAACTATACGATTTGCAATGTTGGTGGGGTATGTATTGTATTCGATTACTGTGTATCGCAATTCTGGCATTATTATTAACGCCGGGGGCTGTAGTCGCCGATTATCTTCCAAACGCGACTCCGGAGAACCAGCGTATTGCCATCACAACCCTGATTGATGTTATCGGGTTTGTAAGAACGGAAACGACATTTGACTGGTCAATAGCGTCAGGTAAACTTGAAAATAAAATATTCGGGCCTGAAGAAAAGGTTGCTTCATTACTATACCGTGACTCTCTCATGACCAACGGGGGGCATCTCTCACTGAGTAGTTCGGTAGATTATGACTCACAAAATAAAGCACGAGGAGCGCATAATTTCGAATCTGAGAAGGTTTACAGTTATGAGAGCAAGGAAGGCAGTCATCTTGTTGCTGATGAATTATTGGTGATGAGCACCGGAGGCAACTATACCGAATCTGATAACATTATGCGGTGTGTTTTCTCATCTGCAGATGATGCTGCAGCGCCAGCGTTCTGTAACACAGTCCGGGCACATAGTTCACTGGTGAATGTCAATAGTGCACAGGTCTCAACATCGGCAAAAGCCAGGATCGTTGCAGAAGACGGCTCAGTTCCCTCAGCCATGTCATACCATATTGATCTGACACCAAACCCGGTGTCCGGACTTGGGGTAGCGGTTGGTACAGTGAATACTGAGTTCTCCGCCGATATCATGGAGGCACGAGGTAATGAAGGGAACTGGAATAAGACATCGGCAACGAACCATATGAAAGACAAAGCCTCAGTAAGTGGCGGAATAATCAGTTTCTCAAAGGCCTTTGATTACCAGTCCGGACTTAGGCTCACCTAAGCCTTTTTTCCGGTCATGATAAAGGAGTAGGATTTGTTGCCTAAATTTTTTGACCGGGTGTAAGTACATCTACAAATTCTATTCCTGAAAAATCGAAACGGATGAATAGAATTATTCAATATCATGTATATCGATCAGTTCCTGCCCGGACAGAAATATCATGAACTCAAATCAAGACCATTACCATTAATCTTCTGGATTACCACCTGCTTCCGGTCGATGATCTGCATACCTGTTTATATCCATGATTCAAAGCATGATATCGGACTCAGTGATGCCCTTGAGATCCATTTCTTGAACTCCCTAAAGTTCATAGGTACGGGAAATATCCCGGAAAAATCGAAACGGATGAATAGAATTATTCAATAACTCATGGGAGGTTCTCGATATGCCATACATTCTCACTCGTGACGGTGACGAGATTATGTCACCCAAAAATGACTTTGCTTTTCGGTTGCTCTTCAGCGATCCCCAGTGTAAAGATGTCCTGATTGATCTCCTAAACACCATTATTCCGGAAAACATCCAGGATCTTCATCTCCTGGACACCCATCTCCTCTGTTCAGCAACACAGCGTGAAGGCATTCTGGACATTCGGGCACGAACGGATGCAAAAGTTCAGATTAATGTGGAGATGCAACTGCACAACCTTCCGGCAATGGATAAAAGGACACTATACTACTGGGCGATCATGTATATCGATCAGTTCCTGCCCGGACAGAAATATCATGAACTAAATAAGACCATTACCATTAATCTTCTGGATTACTACCTGCTCCCGGTCGAAGATCTTCATACTTGTTTTCATGTCCATGATGCAAAGCATGATATCAGGCTTAGCGATGCCCTCGAGATTCATTTTCTTGAACTCCCAAAAGTTCATAGGTATGGGCACTCATATGAAAATAAAGACCTGATATACTGGCTGAAATTTCTTAACGCAAGAAACGAGGAGGAGTTATATATGGCAGCAGAAACGAAACCGCCGATAAAAAAGGCATTTGAAACACTCAAGGCAATGAGCAGGAATGAGGAGAACAAAAGACAATACGAAGCAAGAGAAATCTTCCTCTCTGACCAGGCAACAAGGGTTTTTGAAGCAAAAGAAGAAGGAAGAGTAGAAGGCATTGAGGAGGGTAGGAAAGGGGGTATTGAAGAAGGGATTGAAAAGGGGAAAGAAGAAGAGAGAATAACCGTCGCGAGAAATCTCATCTCACTTTGCATGGATGATGAGTTTATCATGAAAGCAACCGGACTTAACAAACTTGCTCTTGACTCCCTGAAAAATAACCGGAATAACAATCCATAATCCTAACAGCATTCATTTTTTTTCTTTTTTCAACCTTGGAGTATTACCTCTCGTCATTCCATGAATAATGAAAAGATCCGAGAAATCGAAACGGATGAATAGAATTATTCAATAACTCATGGGAGGTTCTCGGTATGCCATACATTCTCACTCGTGACGGTGACGAGATAATGTCACCAAAAAATGACTTTGCTTTCCGGTTGCTCTTCAGCGATCCCCAGTGTAAAGATGTCCTGATTGATCTCCTAAACACCATTATTCCGGAAAACATCCAGGATCTTCATCTCCTGGACACCCATCTCCTCTGTTCAGCAACACAGCGTGAAGGCATTCTGGACATTCGGGCACGAACGGATGCTAAAGTTCAGATAAATGTGGAGATGCAACTACACAACCTTCCGGCAATGGATAAAAGGACACTTTACTACTGGGCGATCATGTATATCGATCAGTTCCTGCCCGGACAGAAATATCATGAACTAAATAAGACCATTACCATTAACCTCCTGGATTACTACCTGCTCCCGGTCGATGATCTGCATACCTGTTTTCACGTTCATGATTCAAAGTATGATATCAGGCTCAGCGATGCCCTCGAGATCCATTTTCTTGAACTCCCAAAAGTTCATAGGTATGCGCACTCATATGAAAATAAAGACCTGATAAACTGGCTGAAATTTATAAACGCAAGAAACGAGGAGGAGTTATATATGGCAGCAGAAACTAAACCGCCGATAAAAAAGGCATTTGAAACACTCAAGGCAATGAGCAGGAATGAGGAGAACAAAAGACTATACGAAGCAAGGGAAATTTTCCTCTCTGACCAGGCTACAAGGGTTTATGCCGCAAAAGAAGAAGGGAGGGTAGAAGGAATTGAGGAGGGTAGAAAAGAGGGTATTGAAGAAGGAAGAGAAGAAGAAAGAATAACATTTGCGAGAAATCTCATCTCACTTGGTATGGATGATGAGTTTATCATGAAAGCAACCGGACTTAACAAACCTGACCTTGACTCCCTGAAAAATACCCGGAATAGCAATCCATAATCCTGATAGTGTTCATTTTTTCACCAGGTCTGGATAAATTAACCCCTCCAGCGTAAGTGTCCAGGTGTAAAGACACAGGGAAGGGAATGATCAGAATTTTCTCTATACTTTTTTTCCCACCGGACTGGTTGGAATCTAACATACCCGTTATGTGAATCTACCGCGGTGAACTCACCCGGAAAAAACCGGATGACGCTTTAAAGGTAAATAAAATATTAAAATCGGCTTCTTGCAATACTGGAAAGGTTTTATGGGAACGCTCTCCAATCATCTGATATGACCATTCGTACCGGATGGGTACTGATGATAGTATTCCTTGCATTCATCCTGCCGGCCCATGCAGCAGTGAATATTACATCAGAGGGACTGATCGTGAGTGATACCGGATATGCGGGGGGTTCACTCACCGTAATAGAAGTGGTAAAAAATGCCGGGGAAGATGAGAGCGGGCCGGTTACTATCTCATACTACCTGGTAAATGAAAGCGAGGGAAGTGCAACAAAAGTACCAATTGGATCTGCAGACCTGGAGTCCATATCATCCGGAGGAGATTACTCCAGCATAAAAACATTCCTCCTTCCCCTGGACCTTGCCGATGGTGCATACCAGTTTGTCAGGGAAGTCATGGGAAAAGAGACCACACCGGTTCAGCAAAAGACCATTCAGATTGCAGACACCATGCCGGACGGAAGTGATGCAGACCTTGCCGGATCCGGAGTAATCATTCCGGATAAAGCAGGGCCTGGGGATCAGATCCGGGTAATCGCTGCGGTTGAAAACCGGGGAGGATCTGACGCAGGAAAATTCAATGTTGATCTGTACCTGACAAATCGTTCAGTCAGGGCAGCAGAACCTTTACTTCTTGGAACATGGGAAGTCGGATCGGTTCCGGCAACCGGACAGGCCAGTACCACACGGACATTTACCGTCCCGAAGGGAATTATTGCAGGAAATTACGGCATGTTAATGGATGTGGATCCAGGGAACCAGGTTGCCGAACGTGACGAAGGAAATAATGACTGGTATAGAGACGGAGTGATCCGGATTATTGCAGGTGGATCAGAGACCATTACCTCACCTGCTCTCATCAATACCACCACTTCAATCGTTGTTGTCGCCCAGGAGATGAATATCACAAACCAGTCCTGAAGATAGGACAGACAGTAGTGCACCAGGTTAAGCTTTATACTGAACCAGAGTACACACAATAGTGGTAAATTGAAACAGCAGTGGATCCTTTCCAATAACAATTCATTTGATCTCTCTTTTTTCTTCGTGTTTAGATAGGGGGCCGGCTCTTTTCCGGTCCCCGGTATTGTAATTCACTGACAGTTTACCGGAGGTTCGATAAACATGTTCTCAGTATTTGGTATCACAGACCCTGCAATCTGGATGGGGTACGCATTAGCGATAGGTCTGGCACTTGCCTGCATCATCTATGGAGCTATCAACTGGAATAAGGAGGGCAAAGATGGCAGTTAACCCTCTGACAACCACGATTCTTGTCCTGGTGTATGTAGCAATAACCCTGGTGCTGGGGTACATGGGCTATAAAAAGACCGTTCATGCCGAAGATTATCTTCTTGCCGGAAGAGCCAGTCACCCGGTTGTCATTGCTCTCTCGTATGGAGCAACATTCATCTCCACCTCCGCAATTGTCGGTTTCGGAGGAGTTGCCGCAAACCTTGGAATGGGAATGATATGGCTGACGGTTTTTAATATTGGAATAGGAATTCTTCTGGCCTTTGTGTTATTCGGGAAGAAAACCAGGGAAAAAGGAGCAGAAACCGGTGCACTCACCTTCCCGGACCTGATGGGAAAGATCTTCCACACTCCAAAGTTGCAGCTTATCTCCGGAATTATCATCCTGCTTGGAATGCCCCTCTATACGGCAGCCGTCCTGATAGGAGGTGCCCGGTTCCTTGAAACAACGCTTTCAATATCGTATACAACCGCCCTTCTGGGATTTGCCATTGTTGTAGCGATATACGTAATTTATGGCGGTCTGATTGCAGTCATGTATACTGATGCATTTCAGGGAGCCGTCATGCTTATCGGGATGAGCATTCTCCTCGTTTTGACATATATCTATTTAGGAGGAGTAACAGCAGGTCATAAGGCTCTTGCAGCCATGTCTTCCTTGGTTCCTGAAGCCCTTGCAGGACAGGGAATGACCGGATGGGCATCGATGCCGGAACTTGGATCTCCAATATGGTTTACCCTGGTGACCACCCTGGTTCTCGGGGTTGGAATCGGAGTTCTTGCCCAGCCCCAGCTGGTTGTCAGGTTCATGACAGCAAAAGAGAACCGCTCCCTGAATCGTGCAGTCCTCATCGGTGGCCCTTTTATCCTGATGATGACCGGAGTTGCCTTTACCGTCGGGGCTCTTACCAATGTCTATTTCTATCAGCATATGGGAAAAATCGCCGTTGATGCAGCAGGGGGAAACGTCGACTCAGTGATCCCTCTCTACATCAACATGGCAATGCCTGATCTCTTTGTTATCATATTCATGCTCACCCTGCTCTCAGCTGCCATGTCAACACTCTCCTCATTATACCATACGATGGGAACCGCTCTTGTCTGTGACATCTGGGGCAGGGGACAGAGATGTGCCATATCTCTCCGGGCAAACCAGATTGGATGCGTTGTCATGATGGTAGTCAGTGTTTTACTGGCACTTGCAATGCCGGCAGGGATTATCGCCCGGGCAACCGCGATGTTCATGGGACTTTGTGCATCAGCATTTCTTCCGGCATTTGCAGTAGGAGTGTACGCGAAAAATCCGTCCCGGACAGGAGCAGTAGTCAGTATGATCGTTGGAACGGTCATCTGGTTCTTGTGGACCGTCTTTGTTCATACCGCAGAAGCAAAGGTTCTGGGAATATCACAGATGCTGACCGGAGCGGTAACCATCCTCGGTGCACCATGGACGGTCATCGATCCCCTGGTCATTGCATTGCCCATTTCTATTATTGTGATGGTTGTGTATCAACTGGGAATGAAGAATAAGACGTATGATTCTTAAATATTCAGAAATCCCATATTTTTTAGCATAATAGTAATTTAAGCACTATTTGACCATTTTTTAGATCTTCATTTTAAAGGGCCTCTATACCAGGATCTCAACACGAGCTGATGAATGATATGACCCGTTTTAATGGACAATAGCGGGCCAGTATAAAATCGATTTTTAAAGAGATTTTTGTGAAATCTCTCTGATTTAAGGGCAATTAAGACACCCAGGTATGCGCGTAGTGATTTGATAAAAGACCGGGACATAAAGAGCAAATACCAGGAATTCACGGCTATTTTTCCATAGAGATAGGGGTCGTATATGATCATTATGTCGAGAATAGGATGAATTCCTACAATGATAGATACTTCAGATATCAGAGCCCATTAAAAGGGAATCAAATTCCGGAGAGAAACGTGGATAAACGGAAACTGTGGGTATATGGCTCTTTTGCATTCAGTGCAATCGTTTTGGTTATTATTCTCTTCTCTACCTTTAATGAAGAGACATTTCAATATTTAAAGAATTTCAATAGCTATTTTCTCTGTCTTGCAATTGGACTACGGTTTTTATCGTTTGGACTTTGGGCCCAGAGGATTAAGGTCTTGTGTCTGGCACTCGGACACCGGGTTGCTTTCAAAACCTGTTATCTGGCAGTGATTGCAAATCTTCTGGTCGCCGCAATAACCCCGAGTTCTGCCGGGGGTGAGCCGATCAGGATTCATGAACTCTATAAATCAGGGATGAAAGTAGGTGATGCGACTGCGGTTGTGATAACCGAACGGTTTTTAGATGCAATTATTCTGGTAATTCTTGCAGTAGCAGCTCTCCTGCTTATGTGGGATGTGATTGCAGCACTTGGTGATGTCTTTGTTGCAGTCATCTTCTTCTCCATAGGTCTTTTGTTATTCTTTGACCTGCTGTTAATCCTTGCCGGAAAATATCCGGTTCAGGTGAAAATCAGGCTCATGAATCTGCTCAACTGGATTTTCAGAAAATTTCCCTCACAATCAGTTGGACGTTTTATCTCGAGAACCGATGAGGAATATGATCATTTCACCTCCGGTCTTGCATCTTTTGCAGGTTGTGGGAAAGGCGGAGTTTTTCAGGGATTTATCTTTTCACTGTTATTCTGGATTACAGAGTTCAGTATTGCTTCCATCATTCTGATGGGTCTTGGTCTTCCGCCATCGCTTGGGAATTCCATGTTTGCCCAGATAATCATCGCTCTTGTCAGTATGGTTCCACTCACTCCGGGAGCATCAGGAATTGCAGAGATTTCAGCAACCTCGCTATACGCTCTCTTTGTTCCGACAGCCATTCTGGGTGTTTTCATCCTTTTATGGAGATTGATTATGTTTTACCTGAATGTTCTGCTCGGACTTATCGGGACCATTCTCATTGTAAAGCGAGAAGTTACAAGTGAAAAATAAGATCCGGTGATAAAAAGTTGAAATTTTCTGAGTGGGTGGATATATCGCGAATAACAGATAATCAGAAACGAATACATCGTTTATTGTTATTCGTGATACCCTTTATCCTTGGAGCTCTTCTTATCCTGACCCTCTGGATAATGTATGATAACCCGCAGTTTATTCAGATAGTCAGCCTCATTTTTCTCTACTTTATTCCCCCGGCCGGAAAAGAATCGATTATCCCCGCAGCAATTGCATTAGGATTCTCCTGGCAGACGGTCTGTTTTGTCTTTACCTATGTAGATATGGTATTGTGCCTATTCATGCTCTGGAATTTTAATTTCGTCTGCAAGATTCCAATATTAGGAAGATGGGTTTATTTCCTGGTTCAGAATGGTAGTAATTATCTTTCCAAACATAGCTGGGTGGAGCGTTTCTGCTTTATGGGACTGATTACTTTTATATTTCTTCCGCTGCAGGGATCCGGTTCCATCGGGGGATCAATTCTTGGAAGAATCCTGGGGATGAGCCCGTACCAGATATTTACCGCGGTGTTCATCGGAACAATGGTGCAGAGTTATCTCATTGGCGTCTCGATGTTTGCCATCCAGGAATACCTGGACCTAAATCTCTGGTATCTGGTAGTTCTGGTTCTTCTTCTGATGTTCGTAATGTCTTCTTTCTCTCTAATTGTATACCTGTTGAGAAAAAAATAAAAAAGGAGGGTAACCTATCAGCAAAGAAACAAAAAAAATAATTCCTTCTAATGCCCGGTTGAAGGTTCTATCTCAATAGCCGATATGAGAGAAGCTAATCACAACGGCATCAGGTTAAGGGAAAATCGTCTGAACATTTACATCCAGAGGATGAACCATGGTGGCCCCGTATTTCTATGCCCTGTGCAAAAAAAGGATTATTTGAATATTAATCCGGAACCGGACATTAAGAACCTTTCAAACGGATTCTTTTTCATCATCCGGGAAGTTGAATACTCCGGGTCCCAATGTCCGCCCATTCCGATAAGATCCCGGATCATCTGTGCTTTTTGTGATACGGTACTTTTACTTGTTCCAAAGTACTTACAAATATCAGAGGCCGACTGATATGGTTCAAAGGATTTATCGAAGAGGAAATTAATCTGTCCGACAGCATAGATAATTCCTGATGCCCATATCGTAATCTTTCCCCTCGATACCTGGCAATCGCGTTTTCGTGCAAGTTTTCCTGCTACATACCGACAGATGTCTGCATATTCATCATCCAGTCTCTCATCACAGAATGTATCAATCATATCAGTTATTGTGATAAACCACTCCCGATTTGCTTTTGGAATTGATGAAAGTTCAACAGTTTTTCTTGGTGAATCAATCACTTGCGGATTGAATCCGCTATTTTTAAGGAGAACATCAAAAGCACCAGGACCTTTTGAACTGATATAATCAAGGATAAGCGCCTCTTTGTTCTCATCCAGAAACTCTCCAATCGCCTCTTCATTTATGTCCACCCCGGACTCCAGGACTGACTGTGCAAAGAAAAATTCGACTTCATTATCCGGATTTGGCGTATAAGAGATCATCTCTTCGTGTAGGGGGAGGATAAAATCAGCGATCTCATGAGCGTGAGGCTGAAGATGTTCATCTCCAAGGTAGGTAAAGAAAGCACGAAGAATTGGAATGCAGGTTTCACGGGTTCTTTTTTTGAATGGATAAGGGATAAGCATTGTTTGTATCGCATGAAGAATTGAATCCTTATCCCATTCCAGTGGCGGGATTCCCTCTTCCACAGTTAAACTTCCAAGGAGCAATGATATGATAAGAACCAGATCATCTCCATCTGCCTCATGAATTGCAGCCAGGTATCGTGAGTCAGAAAAAGGAAATACCCACGATTTCATGACCTCATTAATTTTTTCATAAATATCCGGGTCAATACCTTCCATCTCCCGATGCGCAATGTCCAGAAGATAATCATCCAGGGCATCTGAATCATTCACATCTATCCCATCATCCATTGCCGAAACGATGAGAGCCTTTCTGGTACTATAGAGATTGACATCTTCTATCGCCTCAAAGAATTCATCCTCAATGGATGGAAGAGAACAGATTATCTTTTCAGCATCAGAAATTAGGTTCTCTTCATTTAAGAATGCAAAAAAGGTACAAAAAACAGTGTGGATGCAACATTCATACTCCTTACTCCTAGAGAGACTTCTCGGAAAGTCAATCAAAAGACAATGCTCGATATGGGAAAAAGACCATGCTTCAGGGATACAATTCTGGTAATAGAGAATAAACCCGGTCAGATCAAGAAGTATCTGCTCTGCACATTCCTTTTCTTCGTCATAAAGTTCTTCAAACCGGGCAGTGTCTGAAAACCGGGGAAACCAGACATCTGATATGAGATCAAAAGAAGGACCAGGATCGGTAAGAAATCGGGTGGGGTAAATTTCGTACATTTCTCATGAATATTAGTCTGACGGATTCATATGTGTATACAATTTAGCTCTTGTATGTTCATCGATTTTAATGACGTATGGTGAATCATTTCAATAAATAATCAAAATACGATAAAAAAATTCCAAACATTTAAAAAAACCATAGTGTTCCAAAAATTAGAAGGACAAAAAATGTTCTAAACGTAATATACATAAAAGATTTATTAAGAAAAACTCCATTGTGTATTACAATTTTTTACCGAGAAATATGACAATCATTGTTGATACAATCTTCCTTTCTATACTCATTATCGCGAACGGTTTTTTTTCAATGGCAGAATTTGCGTTGGTTTCATCCCGGAAAACCAGGTTAAAACAACTGGCATCAGAGGGTAATACCGGGGCTAAAGCAGCGATTGAATTAATGGAAGATCAAACCTCATTCTTATCTTCTATTCAGATAGGCATCACTCTTGTCGGGATATGTACCGGAGCATACGGAGGAGCAAAATTCTCCCAGATCCTCGAACCATATTTTTCATCAATTCCTATGATTGGTGATTATAGTTCTGCAATCAGCCTGACAATAATCATCCTCATCATCACCTACTTCTCAATAGTCATCGGTGAACTTGTACCAAAACGGATTGGTCTGGCTAATCCTGAAAAGATCGCCTGCACAATTGCTCCGGTTTTTGTTCTTATTACCCGGATTTTTACACCATTTTCTTACCTTACCTCAGGACTTACCCACATTCTGGTAAAAGTTCTGGGAATTTCTGCATCGAAAAATCCGGATATCATTGAAGAAGAGATCCACTTCCTTCTCGAAGAGGGAACAGAATCCGGTATTATTGATGAAGCTGAACAGGATATTGTTGAGAGTGTATTTGAATTCGGGGATAGTAAAATTGTAGATTTGATGATCCCACGTCCGGATATTATTGCCCTTGATATCGATAATCCTCTGTCTGACAACATCGAGATTATGAAAAATTCAAATCATACGAGGTATCCGGTTTACAAAGATGCACTTGACTCAGTTGTCGGAGTAGTTTCCGTCAGGGACATCTGGGTTTATTCACAGACAAACGCGTTTACGGATCTGGTTCCGGTCTTAAAGGAGATACTCGTAGTTCCAGATCATATAAACGCACTTGAGCTGGTTCGAAAGTTCAAGACTGCAACCTCCCCTCTTGCCGTAATTATTGATGAGTATGGTTCAGTTATCGGTATGATTACCCTTCATGATCTTCTTGAGGCATTAATAGGGGATTTCTCACGAGTGGATAATGATGAAGAACATCCACTGGTAGTTAAAAGGCATGATAATTCCTGGCTTGTTGATGGCCGGACATCTCCGGAGGAACTTTATGAACTCACCGGAATTGATTGCACAGATGAATCAACAAAAGGATACTTCAGGACTATGGCAGGATTTATCCTTTATGTTACTGGCAATATCCCGGAAGAAGGGGAATCAATCCCGTGGAACGGATATGAATATGAAGTAATTGATATGGATGGGCACAGAATCGATAAGATCCTGGTAACTCCCCTCTCTTCCCCGGATGAAGAGTAAAAAAATTAGAGTTCATTTTTTAGAGATTTCCTAATTTACGGGCCATTATCCGGAGGAGAGGCCAGATAAGTAAAACAGGCATCGTCCCGATACCAATTATTGTCCATTGGAACGGGCTTAAGGGCACAGTATCAAATATCTCTCCTCCAAACTGCACGATAAGGATCTGGATCACAACAATAAGCCCCATTATACCATAAAAGACCGGGTTTCCTTTGAATAACGGAGGCATAACCCCGTTAATACCCCGGCAGTTCATTCCATTCCAGACCTGTGCCAGAACAAATCCTGCGAAAAATGCTGTTGCCTGCTGCCCGGGAGTCTCCATGAATGGAAGTCCAATCCAGAGTCCGGCAATTCCAGCTACAATGTATATTCCGGCGGTGATGAGGATTGCATGTTTCATGTACGGGGTGATGACCGATGCAGTTCGCGGAATTGGTTTTTTGCTCATCAGGGCCGGATGAGGGGACTCAGAGCAGAGGGCAAGAGCGGCAAGTGAATCCATGATGATGTTAATCCAGAGGAGCTGGATAATCGTAAAGGGAGGATTAAAACCAAGTAACGGGGCAGTAAACGTAAGGATTGCAGCCGAAATGTTAATGGTCAGCTGGAATATCAAAAACCGCTGGATGTTTTCAAATAATGCCCTTCCCCACCATACTGCTCGTTCAATCGTAGGAAATGAGTCATCCAGAAGAATGATATCACTTGCTTCTCTGGCAACCTCGGTTCCAGCAATTCCCATCGCAAGACCTACATCAGCATTCCGGAGAGCCGGTGCATCATTTGTCCCATCTCCGGTAACTGCGACAACATCTCCGTTTGCCTGAAGGGCTTTTACTAATAGTAATTTGTCATGAGGCTCTGAACGTGCGAGGACCTGGATTCCTCTGGCCACTTCTCTTCTTTTTTCCTCAGATAATTCCCGGAATTCTGGTCCGGTCATAATGGATCCTGTGGTCAGAATTCCCGTTTCCCTGGCAATGGCTGCACCTGTCTCAGGGCTGTCGCCGGTGACCATTTTTACCGTGATTCCTGCATCATTACAGGTTTTCACAGCCTCCGGTACATCGGGCCTGACTTCATCCCTGATTCCGACGTATCCATCCCAGATAAGAGTATCGGGCTCATCTCCCTCTGATCTTATCTCAGCATGTGCAAATGCCAGCGTTCTCATCGCCCGCTCTGCAAGATGGTGAAGATTTTTTAATTCGGGAGCAGGGCTACACCGTGATGCAACGATCTCCGGAGCTCCTTTAACCAGGATTACCTGTTTGTCTCCGAATCGGACTATGGTGGACATCTGTTTCTTTTTCGAGTTGAAAAAGTCCTGATGGACCGGCGGGATTGCCTTTCTGATTTCAGGATACATGATTCCTGCCCGGTGAAGCCAGCGGAGAAGGGCAGCCTCGGTTGAGTTCCCGACGGTTATCATCTTCTCCCCGGTGTGCTCAAGTTCTGCGGTGCTGTTTACGGCAGCATTAAGAGTAATCCACTCGGCAGAAGAGGAAGGAAGACCCGAAATTTCTTCCGGAACCTCAATGGATGATGCGGCTACCTCCATCTGGTTCATCGTGAGCGTTCCGGTTTTGTCTGTGCAGATGACGGTAACTGAACCAACCGTCTCACAGGCAATCATCCGTCTGACAAGACTTTTTGCCCGGGTCATTTTCCCCATGGTAAGGGCCAGTGACACCGTGACACTGACCGGCAGACCTTCCGGGACCGAGACGACGATGATGACAACCGCAAACATACAGGCATGCAAAAGGACAGAGAAGACCTCAAGCGGAGTCTGTGGAGGAGCACCACCTAAAAATTCCTGGGCCAGCACCAGTGCAATGATAAGACCGGCCATGATATACCCGAATTTGCTGATCAGGTGTGCGAGATCTTTTAATTTTATCTGCAAAGGGGTCTCCGGCCGTGTCCCTTCAACCAGCGATGAGGCTATCATCCCCATTTTTGTCAGATCGCCAACAGCCCCCGCAATCATCGTTCCCCTGCCGTTGGTGATGTATGATCCTTTCAAAACGACATCATGATCATTCTTCTTAACCGGCTCACTCTCTCCGGTAAAGGCGGATTCATCGGTTTCGATGTCAGATGCAACGAGGAGATACCCATCTGCCGGCACCATATCTCCTGCTTCAAGGAGTATGGCATCACCAACGACGACATCCCTCATCGGGATAGTGGAGGGACTGTTATTCCTGATTATCTTGACAGCAGTATCCTCCCGCATTGCATTTAACGCGTCAAACTCCCGGTTGCTCCGGTATTCGGTTAAAAAAGCAATGGTCGTTGCTAATATGACCGCAAGTGCAATACCAATGGTATCGATAAGACTATTGCCTTCCAGTATGGCAACAACTGCAGAAAGGACTACTGCAACAAGGAGAATCCGGATTATCGGATCCTGATATTTTTCCAGGTATTGTTTAAAGACCGGAATCCGTTTTGGGGGAGTGAGTTCATTTTTTCCATATGTTTTTCGTGATTCCAGAACGGATTCTGAAGATAATCCGTCTTTTCCGTAACAAGCCAGGTCCTGCAATGGGATCATGGTGATACCATGATCATGTTGTATGAGTTCAAGAGAATTTCGGCAGAACTCACATGATACGCGACACGTTTCAGGTGAGAAAAAAAGAGTATTTCCCGAATTTACAGGAAGATAGGTGCAAAGACCACTGCAACAATTGCCATTAATTTAAGCAGAATGTTAAGAGCTGGCCCTGCGGTATCCTTGAACGGATCTCCGACAGTGTCACCGGTTACCGCTGCCTTGTGGGCAAAGGAACCTTTTCCACCGGAGTGGCCCTGTTCAATATATTTCTTGGTGTTGTCCCAGGCTCCACCGGAGTTTGCCATCATAACGGCTAACAGGAACCCGGCAGAGATAGAACCGACAAGAAGACCTGCAAGAGCATGGGAACCAAGAGCAATTCCAATCACGATTGGAGCAGCGATTGCCATGACTCCGGGGATTATCATCTCTTTAAGTGCTGCATTGGTTGAGATGGTAATACAGGATGCATAGTCAGGATCCTGCTTTCCTTCCATAAGTCCGGGGATTTCCTTGAACTGGCGACGGACTTCTTCAACGATGTATCCTGCTGCCTTTCCGACTGCCTTCATCGCAAAGGATGAGAACAGGAACGGAAGCATGGCACCGATAAGAATACCGACGAAGACTACCGGTTCAAGCATGTTGACCATTTCAAGCTTTACAGCCTGGGTGTATGCTGCAAAAAGACCAAGAGCGGTAAGTGCTGCACCACCGATGGCAAATCCCTTTCCGATTGCTGCGGTAGTGTTTCCGACTGAATCAAGAGTATCAGTGATGGAACGAACTTCGGGTCCCTGATGGCTCATCTCGGCAATTCCACCGGCATTGTCTGCAATCGGTCCGTATGCATCAACTGACAGAGTAATACCAAGGGTTGCAAGCATACCGACACCGGCAAGGGCAACACCATAAATGCCACCAAAGTGGTTTGCAATCAGGATTGCTACCGCAACAATGAGCACCGGAATAAAGGTTGACTCCATACCGACTGCAAGACCTGCGATGATATCTGTTGCAGCCCCGGTCTCTGCAGACTTAACAATGGACTGGGTAGGCTTGTGATCATAAGACGTGTAGTACTCAGTCACAATTCCAATGAGGAATCCGCCTACAAGACCGGCAATACATGCAAAAAAGATTCCAATATTACCCGGAGCAAGCATCTCGACAAGGATGTAAACTGCAGCAACTGTGAGGAGAAGTCCTGCAAAGGTTCCTGAGTTGAATGCCTTGTGAATTGCATGTGCCTCATTCTTGCTGGTTCTGACAAAGAAAGAACCAATAACTGAGGCGATGATTCCAAGACCTGCAATGAGCATCGGAAGGGCAATCAGGTTCATTGATGGAACACCAGGGAACTGGGTTGCCATCCCTGCAGTTGCACCGATAAGCATCGTTGCAATGACTGCACCAACATATGACTCATAAAGGTCAGCACCCATACCGGCGATATCACCGACATTGTCTCCAACATTGTCAGCAATCACAGCGGGGTTACGGGGGTCATCCTCTGGAATTCCTGCTTCAACCTTCCCGACAAGGTCTGCACCGACATCGGCTGCTTTGGTAAAGATACCGCCACCGACACGGGCAAAGAGTGCAATAGACGATGCACCAAGGGAGAAACCGGAAAGAATACTGATGGTTGCCTCATCCGTAACACCGGTAATGCTGGTCATCAGGAAGAACATGAGGGAAAGACCCATCATACCAAGTCCGACGACTGTCAGACCCATGACCATGCCTGCAGAGAATGAGACCTTAAAGGCCGATGCCATTCCCTGCCGTGCTGCATTTGCAGTCCGGACATTTGCTTTTGTTGCAGAGAACATGCCGATAAAACCGGCAAGTGCAGAAAGACCTGCACCAACAACATAACAAACGGCGGTGAGCGGGTTGATGATCAAAGACAAAACTACCGCAAGAACAATGACAAATACCGCAATGGCAGTATACTGCCGTTTCAGGTACGTCATTGCACCAAGATGAATGGCTGCGGCTATCTTCTGCATCAGGTCATCACCCGGAGATTCTTTCTTCATCCGGGAATAACTGATACCAGCAAAGATAAGCCCGATAAGGGCACAAACCGGTACAATATATAACATATCCATTCGTATCACGTCCAGTCAGAAACTGTGATTAGAGACGGTGATCTGTTATCATTCGATGATTATACGTAAATAACGATACGAATCGGAACCGGGCCATTTATATAACCGAACCAAAGGAGACGTACTGCGGAAAGTAAGCGCGGTAATCATCCCAAAGTCATCCCCCCTTATGAACAAAAACAGAGTGCAATTCCTGATACTGTCATTCATGGCACTAGTAGTACCAGCCTATGCAGTGGATCTCCAGAATATATCACCGGAAACTGACCTGACTGCTCTTTTGTATCAGGATGAAAATTACCTTATTGATACTTTTGAATCAGGTAGACTTGATTCAAGAAATCTGACTGAGATAACACCTCATCTTGATTATATCTGCAGAAATCTCGCTCTCGGACTGTCAGCCAGGGGAGAATATGAGAAGGCATCTGAAGTTCTTGAACTGGTTCCTTCAGAGTCGCTGAGCAGGGAATCTGCAATTCTCCGGATATTTATCCTGTGCAGACTTTCAGATTATGATTCAGCAATAGAGTATCTCAATGAACTTCGTGTCCGGTATCCCGACGACGTGACTCTCGACAATGCCATGGCATACATACTCGGGATTTCCGGATACCCAAACGAAGCAAAGAGGATACAAAAACGAGTAATGAAACTGGCTGGAGACCATGCCCCATCACAGGACACCTGGGGAGTTATCCTGACCTTTGAAGGAGATCTAAAACAGGCAGAATGGTATTTAAAAAAGGCGTATGATTCTCTTCCGGATGATGCAGAGGTTCAGATTCATCTTGCCCGGGTATATTCAGAACTTGGAAGGAAAAATGATGCACAGGATCTCTATCAGCAGGCAGTGAGTACAGATCCGTTCTTCGGACCAGGCCAGAAAGAATATGCCCGGATTCTCATGGATCTTGGAAGATACCAGGAAGCTGCCGGGGTTATCAGGAAGGCAATCAGGCTAATGCCAGAAGATCCTGACCTTATCGAATGGGAACAGGAAGTGGATTCAATTCTCCTTTCCTGGCATGTTAAACAGGAAGAGGAAGCAAAAAGACCACACCTTACAAGGTGAGGGGATCAGGTGAATCATTCAGAAAGTCATAAACCGTTGGCTGCAGGGTCATCAGATCCAGGGCAATTGCAACCGCAGGGGTCGGCTGAATGTTCATCTGTTTCTGAAATGCCGTCTGACTCTGCCATGTTCCGGAATTAATCCCGAGTACATTCCGGTACCGGCTGATCCCATAGATGTGAACATGACCGGTATGGACAACTTCCGGAATCGGATCAATGATAAGCCTATCAGTCTCATCCGCTGCTATCGGGGTCCTTTTCCCATAACACGGAGCAAGGTGCCTTCGCTTGAGCATCTCGGGGATGATGTCATATGCCTTTTCATAACTTGCCCCGGGCATAAGTCCGATGAGATCATCAAATGACCTGCCATGGTACATCATGATCCTGACCCCCTGGAGATTGATAAGGGCCGGATTTTCAACAAAGATACAATTATCCGGATAATGCGTTCTGAATTTTTCTGGTATGACAGGCTGCGGTTCAGCCCCCCGGACCACATCATGGTTTCCGGGAGAGAGAATGATCTTGATATGTGAGGGGAGATCGGCAAACATCTTTCCCAGCACATCATACTGTTCATAAATATTGGTGATGACCAGTTCCTTGTCCTGGTCAGGATAGATTCCTATCCCATCCACCAGGTCTCCGGCAACCAGGAGATAGGAGACTTCACTATCACAAAGCCAGTCTCCAAACCGGTTCCAGGCATCCTCAAGGAACGTATCACTCCCGATATGAATATCAGAAATCAGAATGGCTGCACCTGGCCGGTCGCTGGTATACGGAGCATATGAGAAAGGAATGTCAGGCCTGAAGATCTGATCGGCAAATATCAGATTCCCTTCCTGCGAAAGAGTGCCGCGTATTCCGATTACTTCATCCGGCACAATCCGTTCTGCCTCGGTGAAGTCCGGCCGGTCTTTATTAAATAAAGCTGAAACGGATCCGGTGGGATCTTCAATCTCCACCATCCGGTGGCCTTTGGTAGTGCTGCGGACATCCATTACCATCCCACATACCGCGAACTCCTCCTGCCTGTACCGGTTATTCCGCTTTAATGCCTCTATCGGAACCGGGTTACACCGGCCTTTTACCATCCCGGAAAGATGGGTATACCGGTCATGGAAATAGGAGATATAATCCTCAACCTTTCCAACCGGCCGGCTCGTTCCCATCCTTCCGGAAATGATGTCAATTTCAGGATCAGAGCAAAAACGTATCCCATCGCGGGACGGATAAACTCCGGGGATGTGTTTTAGCGATACGACAACACAATCATCAGGAACGGCTGATATTATCTGATCAATAAGTCTCTCATCCTTCTTTTCGCGGATGTACCGGACCACATCCGGATGGACCTGAAGTTTGGTATCTAAAAACCGTTCAACAATCAAGGTGCTGTCAAGCATTCTGCTCCAGTACCATCACCCTGAAGAGAGAAATACCTCGCCTGAACAGTACCAAAACAGGGACTTTTTTACCGGCTCTGGTACGCACAAGGTGAACACTTAAGAACACCGCTTAAAAACCATATACAGACATCATGGCAGACAAAGACACGACCGGATCAGTGGTTGAGAAAATCCGTGCATTCTGGAACAGTGAGGAGCAGATTCCATCCGCAGTAAGGGAGATAGCATCAGTCCTGATTACCGTGGGCGCAGTGGTTGCAGTACTACTGCTGATATGTGGTACATGGCCGGCAATTGTCACCATCGAATCCGAAAGTATGGTTCCCCATATGAATGTTGGTGACCTGGTTCTGGTTGTGGCAGGTGACAGGTACGGCACTCTCGAGAGTCTTGAAGAAGGGAATACAAGCGGGTATAATAAATTCGGCATGCCGGGTGATGTCATCATTTACCGCCCGAACGGCAATACCGATCTTCATCCGATAATACACCGGGCCATGATGTGGGTAGACAAAGGTGAAGAGATTGTTCTCGCATCAGGCCAGAGAAAGATAACGTATACCGCTCCCCATGGAGGGTATATTACCAAAGGTGACAATAATCCGGTCATTGACCAGATAGGCTGGTCAAATTACCGTAACCTGGGCGGACCGATTGAGCCGGTTAAAAAAGAGTGGATTATCGGAAAAGCAATGTATTCCGTGCCATATGTAGGGTACCTCCCCCTGAATATTATTCCGGTAATTATCATAGTTGTCGCCCTCATGGTCCTTCATGAACTCTACCTGAGAAACCGGGCAAAGAAGGAAGAAGAAGAGAAAAACCAGCAGAAGAGGACGTAACCATGATGCTTAAAGCACTCCTTACTGACACCCTGAATGGTCACCGGCTGACCCCCGAAGAAGCGACATTTCTCTTTTCGGTCACCGGAACAGAGGTATACGACTTATTCAGGGCTGCTGACGAACTTTGTAGAAGAAAAAATGGGGACCGGGTCACCTTTGTCAGGAACCAGAATATCCATATCACAAATATTTGTAAGAATCTCTGCGGTTTTTGCGGATTTGGAAGGCCAAAAAACAGTCAGGGAGCATACCTGTTCGGAGAAGATGAGATAAAAAAACAGATCCGGGACGCCAAAGAGCGGGGTGTCACTGAGATCTGTTTCCTGTCAGGTGTACACCCGGATTTTACCCTGGATACGTATCTCCAATTCATGAAATGGGTTCATGAGGTTCACCCGACTGTGCATATCCATGCCTTCTCCCCGGATGAGGTGGATTTTGTTGCACGAAAGGCAGGTATTCCCACAACAGAGGCTCTTAAAACACTGAGGGACGGAGGGCTTGGTACTATCCAGGGCACTGCAGCAGAAATCCTGGTTGATGATGTCAGAAAAACCATCTGTCCTGCCAAAGTAAAGACAGAAGTCTGGGAGCGTATAGCTCGTGAAGCTCATACATCAGGCCTGAAGTCCACCGCTACCATTATGTACGGATCTACAGAATCATACCGGGACCGTGCAGAGCACCTTGACCGTATCAGAAAAATCCAGGATGATACCGGGGGTTTTACAGAGATGGTCCTCCTCTCATTCATCCACCAGAAAACTCCGTTATTTGAAAAGGGACTGGTAACATCCGGTCCGACCGGGCGTGACGACCTGGTTACCACAGCAGTCTGCAGGTTATTTCTGGATAACTTTGACCATATTCAGGTATCATGGCCTAAACTCGGGATAAAAATGACGCAGATGGCCCTTTTAGCAGGGGCAGATGACCTGGCCGGGACAATGTACCTTGACGATGTTACCGGAGAGGCCGGTGGTGGAACCGGAGAGTATCTGGACCCGGCTGATATGGATCATATCTGCAGGGATCTTGGTAAGACACTTGCTGAACGGACTACCCTTTATACTATCTTCTAAAAAATCAGAATCACAGTCCGCGCTTAAGTTGCCTGAGATCTGCCCCGGCAACATTGGCGCCCCTGAAATCAGCCCTTGTAACGTTAGCTCCGGTAAGGCGTGCCCCCTGCAGATTTGCATTGAGAAAAACTGAATCAGTAAGGTCAGTGTTGGAAAGATTTGCCCGGGTCAGATCTGCTCCGGCAAAATTCCCTTTTTTCATGTTGCAAAATTCAAAATCAACCTCCTGGAGTCTTGCCCCGTTCAGATTAATACCCTCCAGTGACAGACCAGTCAGATGAGCTCCACTAAGGTCCGGACGTTTCCGTGGGTTTGCAGCCTTCCATTCGTTCCAGGATGCCACCCCCTCTTTTATTGCTTTTACCTGCGCTTCGTCTGCCATTCCCCAATCTGTCATTTAATAAGCTTGGAATGGGTATATCAGTTATCAGGCGCAGTATGACACAAAGATAAACTATCCGGATAGAACCATAGGAAACCTTTTTGAGTTCACTACATGATGACTGAGAGTATGAAACGCAGTGTTCTCTATATTATATCCGGTATCGCTGCGCTGGTGCTCTGCGTTACTATCTGCAGCGCCGGATTTGCACCAGAGTTCGAAGTGATGCCACTGAGTGTGAAGGCACCTTCCGATGCGAGTCCCTATAATGATGAAGGATTTTTAGCTGATGCCGGAAGTGTCATAAAAAAAATATCAAACACGACCGTTCCGACCGGTGCAAAACTTAGTGATCTTACCGATGCGTATTATCGCCTGATTTCAGAAAATGTAAGCCCTGATTTTTTGCCAACTGCGAATAACATTGTAGCATACCTGTACTATTCATCAGAGGCAGGATCAACATACGAAGACTACCACCAATACATAAATTCAGTCTCAAAAACGACTGATGGTTCTGAGTATTATAATGTCGCAGACGAATACAGAAAGGCTGCAACAGAATACTGGAGTAATATCAAGGATTTGTTCCCTGATCAAACGATGTATACGATGCCATCTTCTTCTGATCCAATGCCAACCGAATCTGAGTCCAGTGAAGCAACAACTCTTGAAGGATTGGAGATAAGTATTCCAATTGAACAGAGTACCCCTAACTCCGAAAACCCTGATCAGACTGATGAATTTAAAACTACTACCATCAGATGGTTTGAAGATTATGTACTAAACGCTGAAGAAGCTGAAGTTAATCCGGTATCAAAAGAAGTGATAACATCCAAAGGTCAGAAGTTTATGACCGGAGAAGGACTTGAGTGGGCAGACAGCACCTATATGGATCTTATTGGTAAGAATATTGCTGAAGATTTCTATGAAAAAGCCCAGTATATTGATGCGTTCTTCTACCTTATCACACAGGCACGGGATGCTTATGAAGATTACACGAATGATAGAACCTATGTTTCTTCTGTTTCAAACGGACAGGAAAACTACGATAAATCAAAGAAATATTATACCGAAGCAGGCAAAGCAATTACCCATTTCGATGATATCCTGACTGATTCCACCAATAACACCCTCCCGGATTTCCCTGAATTTGGCGAAGTGGAACTGGCAGGATCTGCATGGGATGAATATGGAGCAATTGGATATGTTACAACATCCATGGCTGAACAACTTGGCTGGACTGAAACAGACACATAATCATAATCCGGATACATCCTTTTTTTCATGAAAATCCTTATCGCAGTTCCACCAGCTCAATATCATGACAAAGAACTAGCCCAGGTAATGGCAGTCTTTGATCAGAATAAAATGCCCTATGAATTTGCTTCACGGGAAGCAGGACAGGCAAAAGGTACCTTTGGAGGCAGGGTATATGTTCAATTCAGTTTTGAGGATGTCATCCTGAAAAAAGAAGAAGAATTTGACGCCCTGGCCATCATGGGAGGGAATGGAGCTCAGGCTCATTTCTGGAATAATGCAGACCTGTTAGAACTTGTGAAAATCTTCAGGATTCATAAAAAAGTGATCGGGGGCATCAGCACTGCACCGGTTGTGATGGCCCGTGCCGGAATACTGAAAAAAAGGCCGGCAACAGTAATAAAAGGAAACCCCATCAGGGAAATGATGAAGATGGATGTGAAATATGAGGATAAACCGGTTGTCTTTCTTGACCGCCTGGTTACTGCACGTGAACCAGGTGATGCAAAACGGTTTGCCGAATTAATTGTTGAGTACCTTCTTGGAAACCCGGAATTTAACGGCCCCCAGGTGGTCCCTGCACCTAATAAATTAGGTTTTGACATCTGATTTACCGGATAGCAAGTTTTCCGGCCCTTTCAAAACATCGTTCAGCATCCTTTTGTTGCCCGCGTCTCTGGAGAGCTTTTCCTTTTGCAAACCAGGTGACGGATGAATCCGGTTTTTTATCCAGTACCCGGTCAAAGTATGCAATTGCATTTTTATAATCCCCGCTTTCCATGAGCAGGTTTCCCAGTTTGTACATTGCATCGGTATGAGACGGATCACACCGGACGGTTTCGATATAACACCGGATGGATTCCTCAACATTATGAGTTTTCTCAAGAATCTGAGCCATCTCATAATAGGCATGCCCATTCTGAGGATCTGTTTCCACTACCCGGAGAAAACAGGCAGTTGCATTCCGGTATGCACCAAGTTTTTTATATGCAACCCCTTTTGAAAACCATGCTGTGATGTGATTGGGAATCATCCGGAGGGTCTGGTCAAAATATTCAATGGATGCCTGGGGTTCACCATCTTTGTAGAGAGCCTCTTTGCCTTTTACCAGGTATACATCAGCAATGTGCTTGCGGTATTTCGTGCTTCCCGGATCACGCTCCATGGCTTCTTCGTATGCTTCAATCGCATCATCGTACTGGTGAAGCACTTTATACGAATTTCCAAGCAGTAACCATGCAGAAGGAAAGTCCGGGCGGATTTTCAGGCATTTTTTAAAAAAATTGATTGCCGAATGATACCCCCCTATCTTCATTAATGCTCTTCCCTGCTGGAACAGGAGGTCGGGATCCTGTGGTTTTTTCTGAATTGCTTCTTCGTATGCATCTATTGCTTCATGGAACTGTCTCTTTTCAAATAAGTACCGGCCTTTGAGGTCCCAAGGGTACTGGTAATTTGAATCGATCTTTTTTGCCTGATCAAAAAGGAGCATCGCTTCATCACGCTTCCCGAGTGTCCAGAGTGCCATTCCTTTCTCATGAAGGGCAGGACTGGAATCAGGACTTATCTTCAGGGTCTTGTTACAAAGCTCAACCGCTTCCAGACATCTCATCGGATCCTGATTTTGAAGAGCAATAAGACGAAGAACCGAGGCACGCATTGCAAGGGCTTCAGGATTATCCGGAATAATCTCCAGTGCCCTGACAAAACAATCATCAGCCCGGTCATATTTTTCAAGACCTAAAAAAGCTCTCCCCATCCCTATCCAGCAGCCGACATGACTGCGGTCAAGTTCTATCCCCCGGTTAAAATTCTGGATTGCTGCATCAAATTTCTCCCTTGCCAGTTGACTCTCCCCTTTCTGACAATACGGGGCTGCAGAACTTGCTTCCTGGCTTCCAATCCAGTCTCTTATGCCCATCAGATCCTCATCCTACTTGTAACTGGGTTGTTCAGGGTAAAAAAGAATCAGTCAGAAGAACTCTGCCTGGATGGCTATGACCGCAGCGCTGTCAGGAGCTGATGCATATGCCTTAAGCGGTTCTTCATTGAGTTGCAAAAACCTGATTCCCCAACTGACCTTTGAGAGTATCTCTTCTGCCTGGCCAGGCTCCCCCAGAATTACAAGAGCTGCTGCCATTGCCTCAATGGAAGTCAGACGAAACGGCCTGCCAAAATTTACCGGATTTGCTGCAAGGAGGTATGGGAGAGCACGTTTGAACTTCCACGAACGGACTTTGTCGGTATTGAGAACTTCCCAGGAACAATCAAGAGCGGTTATTGTCCGGGTCTTTTCCCGGTCTGCAAAAGAGAGAGCCTGTTCTGCGGTTGGGTCAAGAATAAGACTGTTCCTTGGTATTGCTGACAACCTTGGAAAGAGGCGGACCATGCCTGCCCGCTCAAGTTTTTTCATGGTGCATTTCCTGGGATCGCAGGAGTTGTCCCGGTATGCCAGCAGTGGTATCATTGATGGTCACCTTCATTATGCCAGGAATTATCCGGTTTTTGCATGTCAGGCTGATTGGCCCTCCTGATTATTTCCCTGACGATATCTCTTGAACTGGTAAACGCTGAATCAGTATATTCAGATATTCTGACCACCTGCGCTGCAATTCCCTGATCCTGTAATGTCTTCCGGAGCCTGGAGACATCAAAATGCTGGTTACAGCCAAGGGTGATAATATCCGGTTTTATTTCCCGGATTGGTCTATACATATCAGATGAGTCTCCAAGGACTGCGCGACTCACCGGATGCAGAGCCCCTACCATGGCACGTCGCTGCTGTTCAGGGATAACAGGCTTTGGTTTATGCCTGATATTTACATCACGTGCAACTATGACGAACAGTTCATCACCTAACGCTGCAGACTGCTCAAGGTACCAGAGATGACCAGGATGGAGAATGTCAAAGGTTCCGGTTGCAACAACCCGGATCATTCAACAACCTCCAGGGGGCGAGGGCTACCATCCGGGTGAAAACACCGCCAGTCATCTTCACCATACGGATACCCGACAATAATATGACAACTCCCGCTCACCGCGAAAAACCGGATGTCCGCATCAGAAGGCCATATTGCTCCATTCGGATGACTGTGTGCACTCCCGATTATGCCAAGATTGAGGGGCACCATTTCAAAAGGAATCTGCGCACTCGCTTCTCCACCGATAGATCCCGGAATCAGGCTGACATCAGTTATTACTCCGGATGTTGCAGATAACAATGCAGCAAACTCTCTCGGATGTGAATTGCGTCCCATGGCAAGAAGGAGATCTAGTTTCTCCCTTTTTATTGCTGATATATTCATGGTTACTGAAAGAGGTACTTCGTATTCATCGGTTCTTATGATACAAGGTAATTCTGATCAGAACGACCCGTCCTGCTCAAAACTTCGACCAAACCTGATGGCCAGTTCAGCTTTGTATAACTCTGCACCAAGATACCCTGCATGGTCCATCAGGGATACTCCGCCTTCCTGCAGAAGGGTAAATAAGACATCCTGCCATCGCTCTCCCCTGACCGCCCTACCGTTACGAACGGCAACGATATATCCGTCCTCAATACCAATCCGGAAGTTGCCACAGGGATCATATTCAATCTCCTTTGGCATTGTCAGTGCTGAGGTAACAGATGCATATTTAAGAGGGGGTTCTCGTCTTCGTCTTTTTTCTTTGATTACAAATGAATCAATACCCAAATCTTTCGGGTAAGGACGATTCTCCATAAGGGCCATCATATCAGTGGCATTACGCATTTCGGCAATGCAACCTTGTGTTTTATCACTGTGCTCACTACAGAAAATTACCGACGCCCCAGTTTCATATGCCATTCCTGCAAGCAAGGCAGCCATTCCAACTGAATCAGCATCGAAGAGTTCGATAACATTACCGGCACCAAAAAAAACAGGGACACTGTAAGATTTAAACCGGCAAAGCGATTCTACAAAACCGGAACCACACGGCTGAAGGAGAGGATCGGCGATGATCTTTTTGATTCCAGCCTCCTTTGCAAGACGGATATTATCATCCAGTCCTTTTTTTCCCGGAACAACAACAGCGCCGCAACTGGCCTGTGCAACCTGATGACCGATAACCCCGATATTTTCTTCATGGAGAGAGAGGATTAGGTCTACACGAAAGAGGGACGCGTCTATGAGGGCAGGATCCTGTGAGTCGATGGCGAGAGGCCCATCAATATGGTAGAGAAGGGAGAAAACTCTTTTTACATCCTCTGCTGTTGCGTCAAATCCAAACCCGATATCAACAATATCAGCCCCCGCTTCAAAAAATGATGATGCGGCACGTAAAATATCCGGATGCCGGTGAGCATCCATGATCTCCGCAAGGACTTTTATCCGGGATTTATTCCCAATTTTTACACCCCTGATCTCAAATACCGGTTCAGAATCATGCTCGCATTTTGCAATCCGGGAATATGCTTCTTTTCTGCGCCGGCCTACAAGCAACTCATCGGCAGGCACTTCGCGGGAAAGTTCTATCTCTCTGACAAGCGGCAGGATAAAACCAAGGTCAGCAGCATGGCGTGGACCGCGATATACCGGTATGCCGCATTCTTCCTCGACCTCCTGGAAAGATGCAGTACACATACCGGATACGAGCACCATATCGTATATATTGCCACTGGAACGCAGGAGGGACAATAACTGGGCGGGAGATAGAAAAGAGGCCAGTTCTCCGGTTATTGCGACATCTGCATCAAATCCTGCCGCTGCTCTCCGGACAAGTTCTTCGGTAACCCTCCCGGTGGGAAGAAGGATCCTCATCACCCTTTCCTTAATACCGGTGAGATAAAAAGAATAGTAGTTACAGATGCTCTCAACCGATCTCCATATTCACACCTCCTGTTCCAAAGACGGGGAGAGTACGGTCAAACAGGTTCTTTCTGCTGCCGCATCAGCAGGTCTTGATGCCATTGCAATCACCGACCATGATACCATGCAGGCACATGCAATTGCCCGCACCATTGACACAGACATCCTGATAATTCCAGGTGTTGAGATTTCAACAAAGGAAGGACATCTCATCGCTCTCGGGATAGAGACAAAGCCTGATCAGGGTCTTCCAATCCTTGAGACGATTCAGATGGTCAGGGATGAAGGCGGTATTACCATCCTTCCTCATCCGTTTCACCGGTACAGACATGGTGCGGCATTAAAATGCCCGGAGTCTTTCAGAGCTGCGGATGCTATCGAGGTATATAACAGCCGGTACGTGATTCCTCATGCCAACCAGCGGGCAATGAGACTTGCACGAACCTTGGGAAAACCTGCAGTGGCGGGAAGTGACGCCCATAACGCACGATTTGTCGGGTACGGACGGACACTCATTGATGCAGAGAAGAATATCGATGACATACTTGAGGCAATAGTCAACGGTAAAACAAGACCTGCAGGAAGGAAGACCCCGGTCAGAATATACACCAAACAATCTTTGAGAAATTCATGGCGGAAGATCCGGGGACGAATACACAAGTAAGACTTGCCTTTCAAATCGGATATATCGGTACATCTTTTTCAGGATCTCAGTTTCAGCCGGATAAACGCACCGTTGAAGGAGAGATAGAAGCTGCATGTCTACGGGCAGGGCTCATTACAAGCAGGAAAGATTCAAGGCTGGCTCTGTCAGGGAGGACCGACCGGGGAGTCCATGCCAGATGCCAGATCCTGGCATTTAGCACGACAAAACCGGATTTGGCAGTCAGGGCAATAAACGGGCAACTCCCTCCGGATATCTGGGTGAATTCCTGGAGTTATACACCTCCCGGATTTTATCCCCGGTATGATGTATTGAGCCGGACCTACCGATTTTACTATTCACAAATCCCTCCGGACATAGAGGCCATGAAGGAGGCGGCATCCCTATTCCTGGGAACACATGATTTTACCTGCTTTGCACGGATAGAACCGGGAAAAAACCCGGTAAAAAGTATTGACAAAATTGAAATACAATATGACGGGACAGGTTACTGGCTTGAAATTACTGCAAACAGTTTCCTGTGGCATATGGTCAGATGTATCGCTTCCGCACTTCTTAGTATTGGTGATAAGAGTATGACGGTTCGGGAACTCTCCCGGCTATTGGAAGGCTCATGCACAAATAAGATAAACCCTGCGCCACCTGACGGCCTGGTCTTGTGGGAGGTAAAGACCAGTCTTTCCTGGCAGAACATGACATTACCCGGTCTTAAAACCAGGAAACTAAAAGAGAGAACAGAGTACCACCTTCTGATAGGAAAAGTGTATACTCTGCTTATGTCCTGATGAATTAAAGATCCTGTTCTACCTTCTGGATCATGGTTTTGATATCAAGCCAGATGATAAGGTCACTTTTTTCCCTGCCTTCTGATTTCACCTTTTTTCTGATGATACCGAGAATATCCCTGTCACTTGTTTTGGATGCATGAGATTCCTTGTCAATATCATTATCAGTGTAGGTTGATACGGCAAGCACATCATCCACCAAAACCCCGATCATCTTCTCTGATACATTTGCATCCAGAACAATGATTCGTGATTTTTTCTTACCTTCAGCCTCAATCGTGATGTTCATCATCTCTTTTAAATCAATGATGGTGGTGATGATTCCGCGAAGGTCAATTATTCCTTTAATGAATGAGGGAGTGTTTGGAAGCGGAGTAATATCAGTATAATTTATGACCTCCCTGGTGTCAAAGAGATCAATAGCAAACAGTTCGTTTCCCAGGATGAACTCAACAACCTGGAGATTACCTGCCCCTTTCGAACTGGCCCGGATCTTTTTTGCCGCCTGCAGGGTTTCTTCAAACTTTTCTTCTTTTGTTTCTTCCTGGTTTTGATAGTCTACAAGAAATGTTCCCATGATTACCCCCATTAACACAACCCGGGTTTATAATTATAAACCTTAGATTTTTTCTTTGCTGTTATCGTATCAGGGTTCAGGTTCATGAACCTTTCGTCATGGAAATATACAGACCAAAATATGCTCCGGATTATTTCTAGGAAAAGATGCAATTTTCTGATAGAGAATATAACCTGTATCCGGATGTCAGGCCCTAAACCGGAAGAGGTCTTGCAAAGGTGGTTTGGCTTTCGTTCATTCAGGCCAGGACAAAAGGAGATTATAACCCAGGTACTGAATGGAAGAGATGTTCTTGCGGTCATTGCAACCGGAGGGGGAAAGTCTCTCTGCTACCAGGTACCGGCACTTATCAGGGACGGAATTGGAATTGTCATTTCCCCATTAATAGCCCTGATGAAAGATCAGGTAGACTGTCTTGCAGAAGCAGGAATTCCTGCAGCATTTCTCAACAGTACTCAGGACCTGAAAGATAAGAGATCGATTGAAGAATCAATAAAAAACAATACCTTAAGAGTCCTTTATATATCTCCTGAACGACTGGTGCAACCGGTTTTCCTGGATTTTTTAAAAACCATTCAGGTCAGTCTTTTTGCAATCGACGAAGCACATTGTATCTCTCAATGGGGACATGAATTCAGACCGGAATACAGAAAACTATCAATTATCCGAAAAAATTTTGAACATGTGCCTATCATCGCCCTGACCGCAACCGCAACCCCATCGGTGAGAAATGATATTATCACCGAACTCTCTCTTACCGATCCGGCGGTTTTTATCGGGACATTTAACCGGGATAACCTGGTATACCGGATAGAGAAAAAAGAGGACGCTGAAACGCAGCTGGTCAGGTTTTTACAGGAACATAAAAACCAGTCAGGAATTGTCTACTGCTTTTCCAAAAAACAGGTTGCAGATCTTACAAAAATTCTACAGAAAAACAAATTTTCTGCTCTGCCTTATCATGCCGATCTTCCAAAATCTCTGAGACATGAAACACAGGACAAGTTCCTACGGGATGAAGTCAGGATAATAATTGCCACGGTTGCGTTTGGAATGGGGATTAACAAACCTGATGTCAGGTTTGTTGTTCACTACGATCTTCCGAAAAATCTTGAGCATTATTATCAGGAAACAGGAAGAGCCGGAAGAGACGGCGATACAGCAGAGTGTCTTCTCCTCTATTCACGGGGGGATTTCAGGAAGATAGAGTACCTGATTGAACAGATGGCTGACGGGACAGAACGCCAGGTTTCAATGCGAAAACTGCATGAGATGATAGGATATTGTGAGTCGCGTGCCTGCCGCCGGGCAGTACTGCTCACCTATTTTGGAGAGAACTGGGACAAGTCCTCATGCGGGATGTGTGATTCCTGTCTGACAGGGAGAAAAACCATCGACTGCAGGGATAAACTTGCGACTATTGTTGCCTGTATGGATGAACTGAAGGAAGATTACGGTGTCTCCTATCTGGCAGATGTCCTGTCAGGAACTCCGGATGAGAAGGTGATTTCGAGAGGGCATGATTCCCTCTCCTGCTTTGGAAAGGGGAAAAATAACCGCAGAGGCCTCTGGGTATACTGGATTCGTGAACTGATTGCCTGTGGGTATCTATCCCGGACAACTTCAAAATTTCCCGTGGTCAGAAAGAATTCACGGACACAAAAGGCACTCACCGGAGATGTTCCGGTCAGAATCGGAGAACCGGAGTTTCAGACAGCACTTACCGGAGAAATGACAGAGGGTGAGGCAACACCTGCCGAGAACAACCTCTATGAAATACTTCGGGATGTAAGAAAGACCCTGGCTGACGAGCATGATATGCCACCATTCCGGATATTTCCAAATCGCACTCTTCGCGAGATGGCAAAACGAAGACCAAAAAATTTTGATGATATGCGTTTTGTGTACGGAGTAGGGGAGCGAAGACTGGAGCAATATGGAAAATTCTTCCTTGAAGCTATCAATGCATATGCCGATCATGAGGCAGTAAATGGATAAATCCTGCACCAGGTGTGGGAAATGCTGCCTGCATATGAGACGGTACATGGTTATTGAACGAAGCATAGGGGAAGCGCAGCATTATTGCCTTTTTTCGCTGACAAAAGAACGGTTTCGGGCCAGGATCGGAGAAGATTACCTGACAGCATTTCGGGATAAAGACTCTATGAACCAGTATCCTGAGGCCTGTCCCTTCCTCAGGCAGGATCAAGAGAGTTTTTATTGCACCATCTATTCATCCAGGCCAGAACATTGTAAGAAATTCATTTGTAGTTGATAGTCAGATAGGGCATTTCCAGATCTGACTCATCCATCATTATTTATCATGACAGACATACGGGTACAGATTGTCATGTCAGGGACTTCTGCGACTGAATATATCTGTAAATGTACCTCTGCTTGTGCAGGGTGCAGTTCGTCCCTCATTCTCAGACACGTGCTCAAGGCGGCTGGTCCGGACACTGTCCTGGTAGTTCCCGCCTGCTGCACTAGTGTTCTGCAGGGGGTCTGGCCGAATACCGCTTTTAACATCCCGGTCTACAACGTAGCATTTGCTGCTGCTGCTGCAGTTGCATCAGGGATGGCAGCTGCATTCGAATCCATGGGAAAAAATACGAACGTAATCGCCTATGCAGGTGACGGGGGAACGGTTGATATCGGTATTCAGGCCCTTTCAGGAGCACTGGAACGTGAAACCAACTTCCTGTATATCTGCTATGATAACGAGGCATATGGGAACACCGGTATGCAGCGATCAGGATCAACACCGATTGGTGCACGGACCACCACAACTCCGGGTGGAAAAGTGCACAAAAAGAAAGACCTTGATAGGATCATTGCAGCACACAATCTGCCGTACATGGCCACCGCGTGCAGTGCATATCCTCAGGATCTGGCAAAAAAGGTCCAAAAAGCCCTCTCTATTAAGGGCCCGAAGTTTATGCATATCCTGGCTCCCTGTCCTCCGGGATGGCGGTACGATGCCTCAAAGACCATAGAAGTGGGTAAGATGGCTGTAAAGACCGGACTTTGGGCGATGTACGAACGTGAATACGATCTCCTCACGATTAGCGGACCTACAAAAGCTGCAATGATAAAACCAGCCCCGCTTGAAGATTATTTCAAAATGCAGGGCAGATTCTCCGGATTAAAAGAGGAACAGGTAAAAACAGTTCGGGGCGAAATGGAACGGAATTTACGGATGCTCAAGGCGGAGGCTGAAGGATGCTGACCATCTCAACCGGTAATAATGCAGTTGCTGCAGCAGTACGACAGGCCATTCCTGCGGTTGTCGCTGCATACCCGATTACCCCGCAGACTGAAATTGTTGAACAGATTGCAAATTATGTAACAAACGGAAGTTTAAAGTCCAAGTACATTCCGGTTGAGAGTGAGCATTCTGCCATGGCTGCCTGTATCGGTGCAAGCATCACCGGAATCCGGACATTTACTGCAACCAGTTCACACGGCCTTTTGTATATGCATGAAATGGTAAACTGGGCAGCAGGGGCAAGGCTTCCAATTGTTATGGCCAATGTAAACCGTGCTCTTGGACCAGGATGGAATGTCTGGGCTGAACATACTGATTCACTCCAGGCACGGGATACCGGATGGCTGCAGGTCTACGTTGCAACCGTGCAGGAAGCCTATGATGCAACCATCATGGCATTCAGGATTGCAGAAGACCGCAGGGTCTACCTCCCGGTCATGATAAACCTTGACGGATTTTCCCTGTCACACATCACTCAGCAACTTGAAGAAAGCGAAATCGGGGACTTCATCCCGCCACTGATGCTGGATCATGCAATTGACACCAAAGCACCGGCAGGGTATGGATGTATGACCCCTTCCACAGATTATTTCCGGATCCGGTATGATATCGAACGCTCCATGCGTGATTCGGTTGCAGTCATTCGTGAAACTGAAGATGCATTTGCAACAAAGTTTGGCAGAAAATACTCATGGACCGAGAATTACCGGTGTGAGGATGCTGAGGTCCTGGTACTTTCCATGGGAACCCTTGGTAAGGAAGCAGAAGTAGCGGTTGACATCCTGCGTGATGAAGGAGTAAAAGCCGGTGCCATGCGGGTCAGGTGGATCCGGCCATTCCCGGAGCTTGACCTTGGGGACCGGGAACTTGTTGTGATTGACCGTAACTATTCCTTTGGTTTTGGTGGTATCCTGGCATCATCCATTCGGGCGAAGACCGGAAGGCAGTGCTACAATGTTATTGCTGGAATTGGTGGTCAGGAAGTAACATACAACGATATTGCCGGATTTATCAGGAACCGGCGTATTGGAGAGGAAACCTGGTTCGGAGTTGATGCCTGAATGTTTGAGATACGTCTTCATTCACGAGGAGGGCAGGGAGGAGTCACTGCAGCCAAACTGATGGCTTTAGCTGCCTTCAGAGACGGTAAATATGCAACTGCGGCACCATTCTATGGAGCAGAGAGACGTGGGGCGCCCATTGTCTCGTTTATCAGGATCGATGACAAGCCGATCAAAATTTATTCACAGATTCATAACCCGGACCTGGTTGTAGTACTGGATCCCTCAATTATTGACCTGGTTAATGTATTTGACGGGCTTAAACCTGATGGAAAAGTGCTTATCAACGCAACTGAGGTTCCGGCAAAGGCAGCAGGATACAAGGTAAGTCTTGTTGACCTGACCGGAATCGCACTGAAAATTAACCTCATCGTTGCAGGAAGCCCAATCCTGAATACCCCCGTCATTGGGGCACTGGCAAAAATGGGTCTTTTCTCACGAGAGTCAGCAAGTGCGGCGATAAAAGAGATGTTCTCTGATGAGAGGAATTATCAGGCTGCACTTATGGCATTCGAGGAGCTGGTCTGATATGGCAGAGAGAGAAAGACTTGCAATTTCCCGGCCTGTAGAGGGAGCATGTGGAAAAACCGGTACCTGGAGGGTTTTCAGACCGGTTGTGGACAAGGATAAATGCAATGCTTGCGGAATGTGTGCCATGTACTGCCCTGACGGGGTCATTGATGAAAATTATGATATTGACCTCGTCTTTTGTAAGGGTTGTGGGATCTGTGCAGCAGAATGCCCGAAAAAAGCCATAGAGATGGTCCGCGAAGGAAGCACTACCCCTGAGTAACCTGATTCCTGGGGGCCCCACACACATATAAATACTGGTTCACTAATTCACAACTTTTTTACAATCTGGTGCACCAGATTAGTATAGATGGTTCGTTTCTCAATTTCGATGGATGATGATCTGACCCGCCGGGTTGATCAGGAAAGTGTCGTCAGGCAGATATCCCGCTCTGACTGGATAAATGAAGCATGCACCAGACAACTTCGCAAACTGTCCGGATATGGGATTTATCCATGTGGACAATCAAGTCCCATCATTGATGATTCACCGGCTCCACGCCGGCACAATATGCAAAGCTACGACGAAACATACCGGAATTTCCGCATTGAAGTTCCGGAATACTTTAATTTTGGTTTTGATGTCGTGGATGCCTGGGCGAAAAAGGACAGAAATAAGATCGCGATGGTGTGGACAAACCAGAAGGGAGAAGAAAAATTTTTCACTTTCCGTGACATTTCCAGAAGATCCAACGAGATCGTCAACATGATGATCAAGTACAAGATCGGAAAAGGAGACCGGGTTCTTATTATGCTTCACCGGGTGCCGGAATGGTGGTTTATGACCGTGGCACTCATCAAAATCGGGGCAATATATATCCCTGCACCAACGATGCTGACTCCAAAGGACATCGCCTACCGGGTCAATACTGCTGAAGCAAAAATGGTCATCACAGACATGGAAAATGCCCACAAAGTTGATGAAATCGTGGGTGATTGCCCGACTCTGGTAACAAAGATGGTCGTAGACGGAGAATGTGACGGCTGGCTCTCTTATACCCGGGAACTCATGTATCCTGCTCCGGTTTCTTCACGGATAATCAACCTGAAGGGGATGCGTAAGACAAAATCATCTGAACCGATGGTTATCTTCTTTTCTTCCGGGACTACCGGTGAACCAAAGATGGTTCAACATTCACATTCCTACCCGCTGGGTCATATCGTAACAGCACGGTTCTGGCATGATGTCAGGAATAATGACCTCCATTTCACCGTTTCAGATACCGGATGGGCAAAATCCGCCTGGGGTAAATTGTTCGGGCAGTGGATAGAAGGTGCAGCAATCTTTGTCTACGATTACCGGAGCCGGTTCAATGCTACTGAGCTTCTTCCCCTCATCGAAAAATACGGAATCACCACATTTTGTGCACCACCCACCATTTACCGGATGCTGATAATGGCTGACCTTCGAAAGTGGGATTTTTCAGAACTTCGTCATTGTGTCAGTGCTGGTGAACTGATTAACCCCGAAGTAATCAAAGCATGGAAAGATGCAACCGGTCTTGAGATATATGAAGGATATGGTCAGACTGAGACCGTACTGTGTGTAGGGACATTTCCCTGTATGGAACCAAAATATGGTTCAATGGGAAAACCTTCCCCCGGATGGGAAATAGAACTGCATGATGAGGATGGGAACCAGGTAAAACCTGGAGAAGAAGGTTCCATCGCCATCAAAACCGAACCACGACCAGTCGGGTTCTTCATGGAATACTGGGGCAATGAAGAAGCAAATGCCAATTCATTCAAGGGAGGGTATTACTATACCGGAGATAGGGCCATGAAGGATAATGACGGGTATTTCTGGTTTGTGGGCCGGGACGATGATGTCATAAAGGCTTCAGGATATAGAATCGGACCATTTGAAGTGGAAAGTGCCATAATTGAGCACCCCGCAGTCCAGGAAGCTGCAGTGGTCGGATCACCGGATATCATCCGGGGATTCATCGTAAAGGCATTTGTTGTCCTGAAAGCAGGATTTGAACCATCAGAAAAAATTTCCAGGGATATCCAGGAATACGTGAAAAACTCTACAGCTCCCTACAAATATCCAAGAAAGATTGAATTCATCAAAGAACTACCAAAAACCATTTCCGGAAAGATAAAGCGAAAGGATTTAAGAGAACTGGAAATGAAGCGGTTTGAGGTAGAACAGAAAAATGGTGACAAAAATCATACATAGTTCTCTATTTTCAACCTGACAACTATTTATTCTCCTTTTTTCAAATGCTGAGTAATGAATTGTAAAGTTCTAATTATTTCAGTTCTTCTGATCGGACTTATTCTTCCGACAGGAGTATTTGCATCGGATGATGAGGAATATTCACAGGGAACCATCTTTAAAACACCAAAATTCCTTATCGATAAAATGGATGAGGATTACAAGGATATGAGCAATCTGGATTACTGGGGTACAAAAAGCCAGGAACCAACAAAGGCCCCTCCAACACTCCAGAGTTATATAAATGAGGGATGGGCATATCTCGAAGGTGGAAGTAACCGTGATGCTGAAAAATCATTTGAAAAAGCAATTCAGATGAACGGTACATCTTATGAAGCCTGGTATGGAAAAGGTCTTGCTCTTGAAAACCAGAAACGATATCTTTCGGCTGTTGATGCTTTTTCCCAGTCATTATCTTTCTCAAAAAAAGCGGCTGATAAGTGGGGGCCGAACGCAGGATTAGGGAGATCATACCTTTCTATCCAGCAGTATGAAAAAGCAAAGGAAGCATGTAATCTTGCAATCAGTCAATATGAGCAGGCTGGAGAATCATCACCTGATGAAATAGCATCCATATACCAGTCACTTGCAAAGGCTCTTGAGGCATTAGGTGAAGTAGATGCAGCTCAGGATGCACTGAATAAGGCAAATGATATCTGAATAACCTCCTTTTTTTGTTATCCTTATCCGGGGGATAGGTATTTATTACTCGTATGAGATCAATGAAGTATGTCAAATGCGAAGATACTAATTACCCTGTTGATATCTGGTTTGCTATTATCCGGAATGACAACTCTCGCTGATATTGAGGGAGTCCCAGGTTTTGTAAATCTTTTCGTTACCGGATCGGTAACAGACATGGCAATCATTGATGAAGAGGGATACTCTCAGGGAAGTCTGTTCCGGACACCAAGTTGGTTATTAGCCCAGATTGATTCAGACATCATGAGCACCGTTCTTGACCGCGGACCAATACCCACACCAACGGAAGTTACTCCTTCATATGAGGGGTATTTCAAAGAAGGATATGCTGCTCTTGAAGCAGGTAATTACCGGACGGCATACACTGCATTTAAAAAAGCGATTGATTTGCAGCCTACATCTGCTGATGCCTGGTATGGCCTTGCACTTGCCCTTGAGAGTCAGAAACGATACCTTTCCGCTCTCGAAGCATATACTGATGCAATCACTTATGCAAAAGGAGAAAAAACAAACTGGGCATCCTATGCCGGAAAAGGGAGAGTACTATATGCCCTTAATCGGTTCAGCGAAGCACAAATCGCTCTTGAAACAGCAATAACCCAGTATGAACTGGCAGGAGTATCGCATCCGGATGAATTGGAGGAGATATCCCGGTTACTTAACGAGATTACAGGAAATTCAGGATACTCAGAGAATACCGGAATTCTAACCCCAAGTGCATACACCCCCGCATCTATAACGGAATCTTAAGAATATTCAACACCCTTTTTACCTGGAACGACAATTTACCAATATGAAGCGGGTGTTATTGGTGTTTTCAGGTATGATAATACTCATTATGTTAATCGTACCCATGTCTGCCGTTTCTTTGAACGTTCCAGATGAATCTATCCAGATAACTCTGGAAAGAGGGATGTGTTTTGGTACCTGTCCGGTATACACAGTCTCACTATCCGGAAACGGAACGATATTTTTTGAAGGCAGACAATTTGTCGAAACTGAAGGGAATGTCACAAATTCGATTGATCCACAAACTGTTGCAGATTTGTTTCATAGTCTGAATACAGACGGTTTTTTTTATCTCAATGACTCATATTCCGCATATGAAATCACAGATATGCCATCAGCCACTCTTACAGTCCGGAATAGTTCCATTAATAAATCGGTTTATCATTATTATGGAGATAGTTCTGCTCCTCAAACTCTGATGATGATGGAAGATGCAGTTGATTTGGTGGCAAACACCAGCAGGTGGATTGGAAATGGCTCCTTTATCGGCTGGGATGATGAAATCCTTTAATAATTAACCAGGAAGCACTGTGAATTACCAGGATGCAAGAGCATATATCCATAATATTCTGGATAATCCTTCATTAGAGGACAGGAATGCACAATTTCTCCATGTTATTCTTGCATCTGCCATTCTTGTAAATACAATTGCAGTAATTCTTTACACGGTAAAATCTATTGCATTCCATTATGGAGTTATGCTAAACCTGATTATGAACACCTGCATCACGATATTCCTTATCGAATATATTCTCCGTATCTGGTCCTGCACTCAAACAACCGTTCCATACCGGATGATAACTGACCGGATACGATATGCAGCGAACATATACCTTTTAATAGATCTTGTTTCAGTGCTTCCACTCTTCATCCCCGTGATTGTCCCATCCGATCTGGCGGTAATCCGGTTTTCCAGATTAATATCAATCTTCAAACTGGGAAGGTTTACCAGATACACCTCATCTCTTACTCAATTAAAACAGGTAATCAGAAGAAAAAGTGAAATCATAGTCATCATGCTCTTCTCCCTCGTTTTCGTGATTCTTTTTTCTTCTACTATCATGTATGTCGTAGAAAACCATGTTCAACCGGATAAATTTTCAAGTATCCCTGCTTCTCTCTGGTGGGCGGTTATGACTGTTACAACCGTCGGATATGGAGATATTATTCCGGTAACCACGGTTGGAAAGATAATTGCCGGTGTGATTACAATTTCAGGAGTACTTGTTCTGGCTCTTCCTTCTGCAATCATGGCATCAGGATTTATTGAAGAAAAGGAGAGGGCCAGAAATAATGAAATTGTAAGGATAAACATGGAATCTTCATTAGCTCTTATTGATAAACTTGGCAGTCTGCATTCAAAAGGTTATATCACCGATGAAGAATACCTAACGCTTAAGAAACAGATCATCTTTGAAAAATGAAGCCCGGATTTATGAATCAAGTTCCAGTTCTTCTTTCTCCTCTTCTGCAGAAAATGGTTTATCTATCGCCAATAATTCCGGACTCATGGTAATATCGGGTTCTTTCTGATATATTGTTCCGGATTCATTCACATTCTCCATCGACTGTTCTACAGCCAGGTTTACTGCTGCATCCATCTTCTCAGATCTATCTTCTGACCCGCTCTCTAATGATGGCGGGACCATTACCACAAAAAGAATGAAAAGAAGAAAGATAATTATTGCTAAAATTACTCCAATCAATACAGGAAATGAAGGATTTTTTCTGGTTGAGGAAGGAATCTCTGCCGGGGACATGGTTGAGGAACGTTTCATAGTATCATTGTCTTTGTCCGGGTATTTATGAGAGACTCAAAGGCCATATCTCATAAAAACCAATTATAATATATGCAACGTGTTGTTTCAAGCACAACAAAAAAAGAAGGAATATGGCGGTGTGATCCATGCCGGTATTATTACTATCCGGAAAAAGGAGACCCCACACAGAATATTCCACCCGGAACTGCCTTTGAAGATCTTCCCCCCTCCTGGCGCTGTCCGGTATGCAGAGAACCTAAATCCATGTTTACCTTTATCAGGTGAGATTGGTTTTTCTTTTTTTAATGCTGCCATGGCCATCTCCCTTCCATTTCCACAACCAAGGCCCAGCTTAGAAATGTTCGCACAAGAACGAGTAATCCCAGACCTGCAACACTTTCAAGAGTTTGATCAAGAGCAACCGTCCGTATTACATCTGCAGCGACGAGGAGTTCAAGCCCTAATAACAACCATTGTCCAATATACTGTCGTAATTCGGTTAATTGTTGGTTTCTTTTTAAGTATGAAGCGTACCTTTGATAAAGATATCTGACTGAACCACTAATTACAGCCCCAAATATTATAATTACGGCAATTATCTCAATTATTTGAGAGATAATTTCAATGCACACCAGCATATTACTATTCAGGATATCAAAAAAATAAGAGAACATATCATCCAGGTATCAGATACTTCCTAATAGGATTATCGGTTACATGAGAAATCCTGAAAATGTCCTGGATTAACAGAAATGAACACATAAATAGTCAGGCAACATAAATTTTCAGCCTATATCGACATCTGGTAAAAGTATTGCCTTTTACATAGATATCGATGCATTTAATAAGAAATTTAACGAGTAATAATCCATGGAGCCAGAAATTCTTACCAAGGGGAGTCTGCTTGCCCGTGGTATCTTTGCAGTAATCGTGGGAATTCTCTGTTTTACCATTCCTCTTGCAATGGAAGCAGTTATCGCCTATATCGTGGGAATTTTTCTTCTGATGATTTCCCTGATGACCGGAGGGATGAGTCTTTCATCTGAACAGCCCGGGAGATGGCCGGTACTCATTCTCTCTATTATTGGGGTAATCATAGCAATTCTGACCTTTATATCACCATTCTCAATGATCGTGGCAATGACTATTCTGATAGCCGCCTGGGCAATTATTACCGGAATTACTGAACTTTTCATTGCATTTTCTTTAAAGGAACTCCCATTCCGTGCCCTGCTTGGAGTTAACGGATTTATAGGAGTATTATTTGGGATCCTGATTGGGTTTGCCCCAATCCCGACAGCAGGTTCACTGATTCTCATCGTCCTCCTCGGCCTTTACTGTCTGGTATTTGGTATAATCAGCATCATTGCCAGCCTGATTATGAAAAAAGGCGATTTCGTCGTGGCCTGTAAAAATGAATACCCTTCTTTTTTAAACTTATCCATTCCTAATCTTATATGGCATCAGAATCTCGGATACGAACCACATTAGGCCCATTTACACTTGAAAATCCTTTTATTCTCGCGTCAGGCCCACCTACTGCAACTGCTGACCAGATAAGACATGCCTTTGATGCAGGATGGGCAGGAGCGGTTATCAAGACCATCAGACCCGACGAGATGGTAATCACGGATGTTTCTCCAAGATTTTCTGCCTGGAAAGACAGGGACTCAACTCTTCTCGGGTTTGAAAACATCGAACTCCTCAGTAAAAAAAGTGTCTCGTACTGGCTTATTGAAATCTCCAAACTCCGACGGGAATTCCCGGACAAACTCTTAATCGCAAGCATTATGGCAGGAGCTGATCCGGCTGAATGGCAGGATCTGGCTTTAAAGATTCAGTCAGCCGGGGCTCATGCCATCGAACTCAATTTCTCATGCCCTCATGGAATGCCGGAACGAGGACTTGGTGCAGCTATCGGCCAGCAGGCTGACCTGGTCAGAGAACTGACAACTCATGTCAAAAAAATAACCACGATCCCCCTGATTGTTAAACTTACACCAAATGTCACTGATATTATTCCCATCGCACAGGCAGCCATTAAAGGAGGAACAGACATGATATCAGCCATCAATACCATCCAGTGCCTGATAGGAATTGATCTGGATACTTTTTTTCCAATACCATCCGTCGGAGGTTATTCGACATACGGAGGATATTCAGGGCCGGCCGTAAAACCGGTTGGTCTCCGGGTAGTATCACAGATTGCCCAGGCAGGTTCTACGCCGGTGATTGGAATTGGAGGAATCAGTTCATGGAATGATGCAACAGAATACATCCTTGCAGGAGCCTCCGCAGTCCAAGTCTGTTCAGCAGTTATGTGGCGGGGATATGGAATTATCAGGGAATTAACAACGGGATTATCAGAATACCTAGAAGAAAAAGGGTTGTCCGGCCCTGATGTGATCAGAGGAAAGGCCTTATCACAGATTACCAGTCATGAAACACTGAACCGTAACATCCGTGGTGTGCCATTCGTTAATCAGGATACCTGCACCAAATGTGGAACGTGCGTTATTTCCTGCCGGGACGGGGGATACCAGGCTATCCGCATGACTAATAAAGGGGTTGCTATTGATCAGGAAAGATGTGATAATTGTTCATTATGCTCTCTGGTCTGCCCATCAAAAAGCATTACTATGATAAGTATCAGGATGGACAGACAGGGAGCGAAATCATAATCAAACAGCAAAAAAATTTCAAAAGAACACGGGTTTTGCCGGAAGGGGCATATCCGCAATAAGAAGTATGCCCTAAGTGATTAAATATTTCGCATTAAATCAAGCATTAATCATAGACTTCATTCATGAAAATTGTAATATTATCCATGAATTCATGATAAATTCATAACTTATATCAATATTCGATTCCCTTACCTACATTATGGAACTCCTCCGGATCACAAGGATATCAGGATTAATTCTCCTTTTATTGCTTTTTTGTTGCATATCCCCAGTTTTAGCAGGTGAAAAATACTCTTCCGGACAGCCGGTAATATCAACTGCGATTATTGGCAGCAATGAACTTCGCATAGGTGAAAAAACAGATCTTACGATATCAATTACAAACAGTGGAACGGTGAATATGAAATTTGTGGATGAAGGAACAATTACTCCTGATTACCTTCCAACCACTGCACTATCCCTTACCGCTGACTTAAACTCAGGAGACAGTCCGGTTCAGGTCACCACAGATTCCCAAATCCTTGGAGATATAAAAGCCGGAACCGTAACACAAACGACCTTTGAAATCACAGTGCCGGAATCTGCAAAAAGCGGATCATACCAGATTCCTCTCACCGTCTCGTACCAATATATGAGCCAGGCAACACAGACGGGAATTGATGAAATCCAGTATGCTTTTAAAGATGATGAAAAGACATTTTATCTTCCCGTAACGGTGCGTCCTGCTGTAACTCTTCAAATCATTTCTGTAGATACTGGTGATCTGAATGTTGGCGGGGAAGGTCATATCACCGTTACTGTGAAAAATGTCGGATCTGACACGGGAAAAGAGACGGTATTTACCATTGAACCGGTTGGAAATAGCCCAATCGTTCCTATCCAGAATAGTATATATGTTGGGGAATTCCCTAAAGACGAAAGTAACACTCTCTCTTTTAAAGTATCGGTAGCTTCAGATGCAGATGCGGCTATTCAGTATCCCCTGAAATTATTTGCCACATACACAGATTACCAGGGACTTGCGGCAGAAACCAGCCAGAAGGACATCAGTGCCGGTTTCAATCAGAAAATAACCTTCGAGGTTGTAAGCACCCCACAGTCGGTAAGTTCCGGAGGGAAAGAAGTTATCAATGTTGAATATCGAAATACAGGATTGAATCCGGTTTACAATGCACAGGCAGGGATTAATATTGTTGATCCATTCACCAGTGAAGATGACCAGTCATACCTTGGAACGATCAAGCCTGGAGAAACTGCAACAGCAAGATTTAAACTGAACGTAAATAGCGATACAACCTCAAAAGATTATGCACTTGATTCTGAAATCAGGTATACCGATATCAACCTGACCGAATATGTTTCAGATCCAATTAAGGTTCCGGTAATTGTTACAGAATCATCGGGAGATTTCACCATTCTTGCAGGTGTTATCATCCTTATCCTGATAGGCGGGGGTATTTATTATTACCGCCGGATAAAACAGCCATAACGGAGGAAAGATGAACAGAATAGTCATCTTCCAATATTTTCATTCTGAAAAACAATACCGGGTAATTACCTGGTGTATATTCACTCTGATACTGTTATGTCTCATCTGTAGTTCAATTTCAGTTTCGGCTGTCCCCATTCCATATGGTCAGCCATATTATTCTGCAACTGTTGCCGGCTCTAATGAACTTGAACCGGGAAATGAAACGCTACTTCATTTCGAAATCAGTAATATTGGACATACTCCGGAAAAAATACTGGATATCGAAGATCCGGTACCATCAAGTCCGGTTGTCGGAATCGGAGCAGAACTAATACTGAAGCCAGGAACTGCACCAGTGGATATTATTGCAACACCCCTGACTATTCCGGCCCTGATTCCCTCTGATGTTGTACATGTTGCTTTTCCAGTGATTGTTCCTGCCGATGCAAAGGAAGGATCCTATACCCTGAACCTTCAGGTGAATTCACAGTATGCTGAATCAGTTGCTATGCAAGCCTCATCCAATATTTTTACGTATAAACCGTACAACACGACACTTCCCATACCTGTAACGATAAAAAAAGTAGTTCGTGTAAGAGTCGATGATATAACATCATCAAATCTCTCACCCGGACTAAACGGGAAAATTACCGCAAATATTACCAATATCGGCCAGTATGCAGGAGTTCATGCAACTGCAGAACTAATTTCAGGAACATCAAGCCTGCTCCTACCCTACCAGGGAAGTTATTACCTTGGAACATTTGCCCAGGGAGAAGAGCGAATAGTAGAGTGGAAGGCAGCAATTCATGATAATGCTGACGAGTCTGTCCTTCCGGCAACCCTTATCATATCATACGAAGATAAAAACGGAATTCAGACAACATCATCACCTGTTTCAATTGGAATTCCTATTCAGAAAGGTCCAAAATTTCTTCTTGAATACAACGAACCAATCATTGAACCCGGAGGTCAGGTGAATGTCAGGGTAACATACTTAAATACAGGTGATACTCCGGCATATGATGCTACTGCAAAGATTGTACCCATAGATCCTGTTTCATCTCCCGAGACCGGAATAATTCTTGGAACTATTCCTCCGGGAGGATCAGCAGATGCAGATTATATATTTAATCTTGAATCTTCAGCCCTTGTAAAAACCTATGGAATTTTAACCGATGTCAAATACCGGGGAGAAGATGGCCTGATTGCAATTTCTGATCCGATGCGTATAGAAATTACAACAAAGGAACCGGGTATACTATCCATGCTTTTATCCCCTGTATCACTGGTAATTATCCTAGGGATAGTGATTATTGCAGGGTACCTTTTCATTGAAAGGGAGGAAAGGCTGATAAAATGATTTTTATTTTTAGAGGAATCAGATGTCCCTGATTGACCGGTTTTATGAAGGGGTCGCAGATCTGGTTATTGCCAGGCCAGCCCAGGTTCTTCTTGTAATGGTACTCTTATTTCTGGCTTCTTTTGCAGTAATGAGTAACCTGACAATGGAATCTGGCGATGACATCTATCTTTCAGCAGATGATCCCTCAATGATCTGGTATAAAACATATACCAAAGATTATAGCGGGGAAAAAATCGTTCTTCTCTATATTACTACTCCAAAACCATTGGATTTTTCTGTTCTTTATGATCTGCAAATTCTTGAAAAAGAATTAAACAGAATTCCAGGAGTCATCGGAACACAGACTATCGCCGATGTCATCGCAAGTGCCAACGGAGGTATCCTTCCGAGATCCAATGCACAAATTAAGGCAATTTTTGAGCAGTTACCTGAATCAGACCAGGAAGAACTTGTTCCGGATGACCTTCATACCCTCGGGATGATCACAGCAGAAGGGGATCCAACCTCTATTCTTGACCCAATCCAGTCGGTAATAGAGAATGCTGACCTTCCACCCGGAACAAATATTGAGATCAGCGGAACCGATGCATTTAATGAACAGATGCTTGACAATATGACAAAGCAGATTGTAGTACTCATTCTCGGTGCCTTTTCCCTGATGTTTGTCGCACTTTTCATCCTTTTCGGATCTGTTCGATACAGACTTCTGCCTCTTCTTTTTGTCCTTATCGGTATGGTTTATCTGTTCGGATTTCTTGGATTAATGCGTATCTCTATAAATATCGGAGCAATAGGAGGATTTCCGGTATTACTGGGACTCGGGATTGATTATGCAGTTCAGTTCCAGTCAAGACTTAACGATGAACTTCTTGTATCTCCCCTCAATGAAGCGGTAAGGACGACAATATGCAACACCGGATATGCCGTACTGAATGCAATGATTGCTACTGCACTCGGTTTTATTGTCCTCTTTATTACTCCGCTCCCGATATTAACCGGATTTACCCAGACAGCCATTATAGGAATTATCTGTGCTTATGGAGCAACACTTTTTGGTTTTCCCGCTCTTGCTCTCCTGATTAATTACCAGCCAAAAGTCAGTTCTTCAGGGGGATTGAGTTTTTTTGATACATACAACAACTTTCTTTCAGGTCTTGCTCTTCGTATCGCTAAAGCTCCCGTAATTCTTCTGGTATTCGTGCTCATGCTTGCCGGGATAGGACTTGCTGTAGATGACAGAATTGCCATTGATACAACCATGGATTCTATGGTTCCTCCGGATATGCCGGCAAAAGTAGTAATGGACAAGGTAACCAATCTCCTTGGATCACAAACACCGGTTGAACTACTTATCACGGCTCCGGATGTGACAAATCTCAATGCAGTCAAATGGATGGACAGATACGGAGTTTTCATCAGTGAAGTATATCCGGATAAAATCATCGGAGTTACCGGCATTCCTTCTCTTGTAAGGACTTACAACAATGGAACTATCCCGAACTCACAGACCGAACTGAATAATGTACTGGCATCGATTCCGGCGGATGAGAAGGATAAGTACATCGCTGGTATTACCTCATCACTGATGGAGCTCGAGACTGTTTCTCTTACATCCCAGCAGTCCAGCCAGATGAGAAAAGTAATTCTGGATACTACTGACTGGGTTGAGCCACCACCAGGTCTTTCTGTCCGGACTACCGGGGAGTTTGAATTAAATGCAATTACACTGGATTATATTGAATATTATAAACCGCTGATGACCATCCTGGCATTCATCATGATATTTCTCTTTTTGATAATTGCATACCGTCATATTGTCTCTGCCGCTCCCCTCTTTCCGATTATCTGTGTTGTCGGATGGAATGCTGTGGTGATGTGGATATTTTCAATTTACTACACATTTATTACGGCTTCCCTTGGGGCGATAACAATTGGGGTTTCTTCAGAGTATACAATACTGATGATGGAGCGATATCTTGAAGAGAAAAGAAATACACCAGATCCGAACGAGGCTATCCAAAAGAGTGTACAAAAGATTGGAGCTTCCATTACCGTTTCCGGACTGGTGACTGCATTTGGTTTTTCAGCACTCTTACTCTCCTCGTTTCCAATCATTGCAAATTTCGGGATAATGACGGTGATAGCGGTAGTTTTTTCTCTGATTGGAGCAATCGTAATCATGCCTGCAATATTTTCGATTATGGGACGGTTTGAAGAGAGAATAATGAAACGAAAATCATAACAGGTTAGAGTTGGGCCATTTAAACCCATAATCCATACAGAAAATCCCTTTTTAAATACAGAAGTTATATCCGGATTGATGAAAATAAACATATTATGAGCAGAATTTCCATAATTGGAATAATTATTCTGGGAAGTATTTTTTTTGCATCTCCCTTTGCCCTGGCAGTGAATCAGACTCATGAGGATCCCATCATAGGCACGTATGAATACACTGCAGGAGATTACGTTGAGGCTTATTCTTTCCTTGCAGACTCTGTATTTGAAGCAGAAGGACTTGGGAAACAATTTAACGGAACATGGGAAAAGATTTCGGATTTGGAATATCGTGCAACCTTCCGTGAGAAAAACTCAACCGATGATACAAATATGACTTCTGATATCTTTCTGTACGATCCGAAAACGGATCTCCTCTGGTATCCTGCCCATCACCGGAAAGAATAGAAGAGATCCAATAAGGATGATCCTACTTTGTATTCAGACCGGGATTTATCTTTGAATTCCTGTTTTTCAAAACGTTACTGGTGGTAAAGACCTGGGTGAAAGACTGGATCATGTGATCCTTCATGACCGGTTTTACTTTTTTCTGAATACTTGGAATACTCATCATAAGAGAGAAGAAAAACAGTGAAATACGCTTTTTGTATCGGTAATGGGGAAAATCATACAGACCGTGAGACTTGTAATACTTATGATCAGCTCTGAATACTGATCGTAAATTCCCCCAGATTTCGTCCCGGAGAATTATATGTCCTGCAACCTGAGGGAACATCGGGGGTTTTCGATACCCTGCATGAGCATACCTGACAGCCCGCATTGCTACTGAACTTATGAGTGCATCAATACAGGCATCATCACCTGGTTCGTCAGTAACAAAATCTACCAGGTTTCCACCGGAAATAAGACATGAAAGATTTTCCCGGAGCCCTGGAACAGATGCCAGCGGGCCTTGAACCATAATTATCAGTTGTTTCCCGGAGAACCTCGGAATATGTCCAAGGAAAAAACTCCGGTCAAAGAACTGTTTCCATGCAGATGAAAGGTACCGATCCCTGATAGTGCCGGCAAACACAATAATATCTGATGGTTTTACTTTATTTTCCCAGAAAGAACAAAAACCATCGGTATATATGCACTGATTATCAAAAGCACACTGGGCACATCCAAGACATCCTCCCTTTATTCCAATGTCATCAAGATGGTGGATATCAATTTCACCGGAGAATTGTGAACTCATCTGTTTTACCATCTTTTCAAGGTTTGAACCTGACTTTGAATCATGGAGAATCAAAACCCTTTTGTCACCCTTATCAACACTATCCTGAATAACTCCCGGATTATATTCACGTATTAATTCCGGAACCGGTGGATATGCCCGTATAACAGGACGGTGAGATTCGCAGGCGGATAATATATCATCACCAAAAGCGGTAAGCTCGACCTGGTTCTTTACCTGCAAAAGATCCTCCATTGCTGCAGAAAATGATCCTACGAATCGCATATCAAGATCCTCGCTTATTCCCTGCAGATATTCATGGACTTTATGATCAAAGAAATGAACAGATGTCGAAAGTGAAGCGGCATATTTACCGGAAAAGAGAGTGTCTACCTTTTTCTCGAAAATCAGTTCAATAAATCGCTTGTATTGTGCAGGAACATGTTGGAAGTATACCGGTGCAGCCCATAGAATAATATCTGCTTTTTGAATCGTATTTATCACTTTTTCCCATTCGGTTGAATTTTTTTCCAGGATAGAGATTTTTTGGCTTATATGAGAGGTATGAAATGAATGATCCGGATTTGCCAGTTCCAAAAATTTCGTGTACTGCATGGTTACACTTTTTTCTCCTTTCGGGCTTCCGTTGAGAACACAAATCTCCATTTTAATCCTCCATTTCAGCGTCTGCGGGTTTTTCTTCAAACATTTTGAGCATCTTTAGTGCAAATGAACGAAATTTATCCGCTTTCACAATTGCTATCCCCCTCTTTTCATCACCAAGTACCATCAGGACATCTCCCGGATTTATCCCGAATATCTCCCGTGCTTCCTTTGGAATGACAATCTGACCCCTTTCTCCAACTTTTACAGTTCCAAAAATGTGTTTTCCATTTCCACATGATTCTTCTACTATTGACATGACAACTTATTCTCCCAAATCATACTTTTCATATTTGTATGAATTGAATGATTATTATGTTTTCTCATGTTAAGATTGAAAACTATCCAGAGAATAAAAACGTTAATGGCAAGTTATAGAGATTTGAAGAAACCTTAAAAAAGCCCAATATTAGGAGTTCCTTATTTTCCGGAAAAATTTCCGGGCATGAAAAAATTTATTGCAGGGGATTACCGGTCACGCTGCCGTTCGAGATTTGCGAACCGGTTCAATTTCATCCACAATTTTTTTTGACAGGTAACTGGCAAAGATATCCGGACAAATAAAAATTCCCGTCATTAATCCATTTTCTTCCAAGATTGACAATGACTCCCGCCGATCAGCCAATAAAAGCAATTTCATCGAAAGTGTGTGGTTTTCTTCTTCCAAGTGATGAAATCGGGAGGATTTGATATCATTTCCGCCCATATAACATTTTACCGAAGTAAACTCTGCAAGTTCCCTGTCGCTTACAACAAGGTAGAGAACAATTCGCTTTGCTGCATGGGAAATGTCATTACTATACCTGGAAAGAATTTTTTTATCATCGCAAAGAAGAATGATCTCCGATTTCGCCCGACGCAACATCATCCGAATCTGGTTATCCCGGGTCCATTCGGTGCATAACTTATACCCCTGCATGAGTGGTTCAGGAGTTTCGGTTTCCAAAGCTTTCAGACGCCTGAACAGGTTTTCAAGGGAGATTGTCGAATCACGTTTCATTTTTTCAAATATCCGGGCAACATCAACGGGAGAATATCGGGCAGGGGATTTTCCTGAAGAGACGATAAATCCTTTCTGTGCCAGGGAAGTCAGTGTTTCATAAATTTTCCCTCTGGGTATCTTCGTCTGCTCATGTATTTCACGGGCACTCGCCACCCGGAGAGCGGTCAGAATCACGTAAACTTTGGCTTCATATTCACTAAAACCGATTTTTTTCAAGTCAGAGAGTAAGGAATCGTCGATCATAACATCAGCTACTCCAGCCAGGAGCACTTTTTTGATATGGTGATATTTGTAATCAGATAGGGCATGATTTCCGAGCCATTCAGACCAACGAAATTGACATTAGTTTTTCTCTTACTTTCGGCCATGATGATATTAATGGGGGGTGCTGCAGTCGCGCCTGCTCTTCCGTTAATAAGTGAAGCATTTCCTGATGCACCGGAATATTTAATCTCCCTCATTGTCACACTCCCTTCACTAGCCATTGGTGTTACAGGTATATTTATCGGATTACTTTCTGATAGAATTGGTAAAATTAAAATCCTTGCTGCATCTATTGTCATCTTTACCATTGCAGGAACTTCCGGATATTTTCTCAACTCGATTTATGCTATATTGATAGGCAGATTCATCCTCGGAGTAGGAATTGCCGGAATAACCTGTGCAACCTCTTCTCTTATTCCCTGTTATTATGAGGGAATAACCCGTGCCAAAGTCCTCGGATACCAGGCAGCAGCGATGGGTTTCGGGGTATTAATTCTTGAAATAAGCGGAGGCCTTCTTTCCGGGATATCCTGGCGAGCAGCATTCCTCATTTACCTGATTGGGATTTTTATTCTCGCCGGTGTTCTTCTTACCATGAAAGAGCCCGCTCTGGGAAAATTTGCAAGAGATACAAAATCATCAGATGAAAAATTTCCGACTTCATCGTTCATGGTAATCTATATCTCAATGTTTCTTGGCAGCATGCTCTTCTTTTTGATGCCAATTAAATTCCCCTACCTTATTGCACATATGGATGCAGCCCGATTATTAGGAGAGAACACTGCCCTTATCAGTGGATTATTCCTGGGCATTATGGGATGTTCTGCTTCAATTATTGGATTATTTTATGGAAGACTTGCCTGGAGATTTACCCGGTACACGATTCTCACTTCTGTATATCTGTTCTTTGCAATCGGGTACTGCAGTCTGGGAATTGCTAATTCACTTATCATAGTGCTGATTGGAGCTATTTGTGTAGGTCTTGCTAATGGTATCTTAATGCCCACTGTCCTGATATGGATTGCCGCTATAACACCAAAACAATTCCTGGGGTGGGCAAGTGGCGGATTCTCAGTATCCCTGAATGTTGGGCAGTTTGCTTCCACCCTTGCAATTGTTCCGGTCATTGCAATCGCTTCAACAACCGGAAATATATTTCTTATATTCGGACTGGTGTCATGTGTAATCGCTCTGCCCTACGTTTACCTGGTGATAAAAGGGAAGTATACCATTGATGAAATGACATCTCTTCCATCAAAAATAGAATATTAAAAAATCATGTGGTTTTTACTCTTAAAAAAGACGAGGAGAGGAGATCGAAACATTGTAATAGGGTCCTTTGTGCTAAACATAAGAACAATATTTGGTACCTTGTAGATCCAGAATATTGAAATTATTTCCTTAATCTGATTTCTGTTTAAGCATATCAACCAATTATTTGGAGCAATATTATGTCAATTAAAAATTTTCACCTCCTTATTCTTTGTATTACCGGATATCTTGCAATGGCAGGAGGAGCATTACTGGCACCTGCACTTCCGGAGATGGTAGTACCCCTGCAGACAACCGCTCAGGCAACCGGCCTCCTTATGTCTGTGTTTACTCTCTCAACAGCAATATTCACCCTTATTCTGGGCCATTTTATTGACCGGGCAGATAGGAAAAAAATACTCATACCAAGTCTGGTAGTATACGGTCTGACTGGAATTATCAGTTTTTTTATTTCGAATTTTGAGCATCTTCTCATTCTGAGATTTATCCAAGGGATCGGAGTTGCAGGGATGATGACCCTTGCTTTCCTGATTATCGGAGATTCTTATAGAGGATATGATAGTGTTCAGGCAATTAGTAAAATGAGCATGGCCCTGGCGATAGGAGCTATTTCAGCTCCTCTTATCGGAGGAGGGCTTGCCTGGTATGGATGGAACTATCCTTTCTTGTTTTATGCATTTTCACTCCCTTTTGCTCTTGTTGTAACAGTATTTCTTCCGGAAACAAGAGACAAAAACCAGAATGTTACTAACAAAGGAATTAAAGAGGCTTTTTCATCTCTTCGAAAACTTCCCATACTCTGCACGATATTCATGGGATTTGCAATCTTTTTCCTGTTATATTCCCTGATAATATACGTTCCTTTTATGCTCAAGGAGGCATATGGTTTTTCATCTGTACAATCCGGACTGATGCTGGCAATCGAAGGATTAGCAGTTGTATTACTGGCGTCCCGTGTCAGAAACCTGGCAGACAGATTTTCATTAATCCGGGTCCTTATCGCAGGGTTTTTGCTTGTGGGCTTATCACTTTTCTGTATATCATTCACCGATTCAATCATCGCGGTATTTATCTTGTTACTTCTTTTCGGAGCAGGATATGGGCTGGCCCAGACAGCCATTGATGCCCAGATCATTTATGTCAGCCCGACTATGTCAAAAGGAGGTATCCTTTCGATTCATACCTGCATGAAATACCTGGGAATGAGTCTTTCTCCGATTGTCCTGGGTGTTATACTGACAATCAGTGATCTCCATACTGTTTTCATCATTTGCGGGATAGTCGGAATTTTTATTGCTCTTGCGACATATAGCGTGAAAAATAACTTTAATTTCCCGGTCATCCAATCAGTTTCAGACACAAAAATCCAGGGCTCACAAAAATAATTACCCTTTTTTACTATATTCAAAAAATGATCCCAGGATTTGATTTTTGAATTGACATATGAGGGAGAGGGAAAAATCTCAAAATAAACGATACCAGGACAACCTTCTGAACACCAGTACTACACACCCTCATAGTAGAAATTCTCGTTATTTCCTGAATTAAGCACCATTTTGCCGATTAAAATTTTCTATAAAATCAGATGAAATTTTAACGGGCAATTAAGGATTTATATTAGATAAACTCCTCAAAACGCGGAGATATAGCAGGCCGCTATTTACCTCCTCTACTCAGCTGATAAATACTATCACTCACTCTCTGATCCGGGAATACAGACCCCTTGTAAAAATATTCTTTGGGTCCGGATTATGGCATGAATATGACACCATTTTTAAGTTTATGAGGTAATTTGCCAATAAAATCAAAATTTGAGTATTTTAAACACGGTTGGCAGAGGTAACCTTATTTGACTTACAGTCCCACATACTGGTATGAACAAGGCAGCGTATGGAATTATAGGCCTCATACTCGGAATTATTGCCATAATAACCGGACTATACGCGATTTCCCTACACTCGCTCTTCATGGCGATAGGATACCTCTTTTTCACTGTTATCGCAGGAGTGATTTTTACCCGGTTCTTCTGTGCATCATGCCCTATCAAAGATACCTGTGTACATATTCTACCCGGTTACATCGCCCGGATCTGGAAAGAAACACCTGGACCATATACTCCGGGAAAACTTCTCATCTCCGGATTTCTCTTCGTAATTATTTTCCTTCCAGCCCTGCCTGCACTCATTACATCACCCATGTTGTTGCTCATCTTCCTGGTTTGCATAGTTCTTGCAGCAGTAATCAGCGTGTTATTTCTATGTCCGGGTTGTGGGAACCGGTTCTGTCCGTTCAGAAAAGAAGGATAAGGAACCAGACTGGTGTGAAAATCAAGAGCAATTGTTGATCCAGCTGTGAGAAAGATGACTTATCCAGAAGGTTACGATACCCATGAGATATTTGATACTATCAGATAAGTATCAAAAAGTCTGGGCTATGAGGATATTTATCACAAAATGAAGCGAGTTTCCATACTGAAGTTTGGTAAACATAACACCACCAATTCGTAAATTATCCTGTTTTCCGGCCCTTTTGTAGTTATATAACATTTCCTGTCTTTTTTTTAACCAACTCCACAGTGGAAATGAGAATGAGATAAGTAGATGAAGGGAGGATTTCATATATTTTCGGTAGAAATTCTTGTTATCAGTATGATCAGCAGAGAGCAGATGGTCAGGACAGATCCAGTTGTGGAAGATGCTATTTCACGGTATATTTCACGAGTGCGGGAGATTTTTGGTGAGTCTATCTGCCAGGTTCTTCTTTTCGGTTCGTATGCACGGGGAGAGGCAGGTCCTGAATCAGATATTGATCTCCTGGTTATCACAACCGATCCGGGCTGGGATACAGAATATCGGCTTATTACGATGGGATACCAAATCTTTTCCGAGACCGGAGTCATGCTCTCAGTGAAGGTGAGGACAACAGGAGAATTTGACCGGGCCGGTAATGTCTCTTTTTTAAGGAATGTAAAACAGGAAGGCGTTCTTGTTGGCTAACCTGATCGAGTGTAATGTGCTCATGGAAAAATCAAGGGAGCGCTTATTAGTTGCCCAATCCCTTCATGATGATGGGTACTTCGAGGATGCTGTTTCCCGTTCATACTATGCTATGTTTTTTGCAGCCAGGGCTCTGCTCCTGACCCTGGACATTACTCCAAAGACGCACCGGGGAGTTATTGTCACATTGAGTGACCAATTTGTTAAGAATGGTCTGATGCATTACGAGATTTGGGAGTATCTTGCTGCTGGTGAGACCCTTCGTGAAGAAGCAGATTATTCATCCGAAAAGAGGATTGACGATATCAGGTCTCAAACAACCCTGGAGCATGCAAAAGAGTTTGTCAGGACATGTTCACAAATTCTTAATTCAAGCCCATAAATTCAGATTATCTGTGACCTGTTCAGTAGATTAGTATCTTTTTTTATCGCGAGGTTGAAAACCAATGATAGGTCGCCTCAGAGACAATAATGCATCATCACGAACCTCATTCCAATTTTCCTTCTCTATGGAAGAACAGAATGCTCATCTCTTGCTTCAGATGAGAAATATATCAGGACTTTACCAATTATTGATCTCTGACTCATAACTGCATTTTGAAGCGTGAATTTTGCTATGAAAGTCTCTTTTAAATAATACGGACATATTCTCCACATTCTTATCATGCATCATATATATGGAGGAATTACATACTCCCAACAGACAAACCGGATGGATGAGATCAAAAAAACTCTCTTTATGGTTATCCATCCAATGAATATCCATATGCCTGAAGAGGCACCCCTTTTATATGCAATACCGGGTAGGGGATTTCAGGATCTTCTTGACCGGTTTTCTGTTTCAATACAGAAAAAACCTGAGACATCCTGGCTTATCCTACCAACGGAGACCCTTGTCCTGCAGGCAAAAGACCTGCTGACAGGCCGGAATAATCCAGAAATAACAGACCGGATTTTCACACCAGACACACTCTGTCTCTTCCTGCTCTCTAAATACGGAGAAGGAATAACATATTTATCTGACTCTGAAACGCGACTTCTTCTCTCCCGGGTTATTGCGGACCACAGTAAAGAACTCTCTCTTTTCATGAACGGGAGTTCTCCTTCTGGACGGATGCTTGCCGATCTCCAGCGTCTTTTTTCATATATCATCAGAAATGAACTGAATTATCCGGAATGTCTTGAAAACCTTCAGACAAGAAAAAGTGACCAGATAGGAGTGATAAATAGCGCCTTTCATCGCAGGCTGGAAAGCCTCAATCATGTCAATAGCGATACACTGATTCAGTGGGTCATTGAAAGTCTGGAAAGAAAATCTCAAGATAAATTTCTTTCTCTCTTCACCCATGTATTCTGGCTTGGAAAGTATAATCCCGAACCTCTTGAAAAACGTCTGATTCAGAGATATGCAGAAGAAATCCCCCACATGATATATACTGCACCTATGGGAGAAGATACCAGTATTTTTGGTGATGATGCTTCATGGATTTATCCGAGCAAAAAATTTGAATCTGGTACAATTCCTGCATCACCAAGGGAAAAAGCAGTAACATCTCTTTTTTCTGACAATTTCCCGGAAGAAAAAGCATGTATCTTAAGAGATGCACTCTCCCTGACCAAATGGAAAGACCCCGTATCAGAATTATCCGGAATAGCAAAAGAGATCCTTCGTCTCAAAAAACAGAACATCCCCTGGAATGACATCGCAGTGGTTTTTCCAGATCCTGGTATTGCGTTGGGATATCTTGCTGATGTATTTGACGACTACCATATTCCTTACAACTGTAGCACCGCCCCTCATCTATCAGTATCTCCCCTGATTTCCTTTTTCATGCTTCTTGGAGAATGTGTGGAGAAAGGGTTCAGGTATGAAGAACTGATCCGTCTTATCCGGAGTCCTTATCTGAATTACTCCTGGATTTCTGTTGAAAAAGATGAAACAGAAAATTACCATAACTTCCTTGACTTTGAATCCCTCGACCTCATCTGTCGCAGTTATGGAATTACCGGTGGGTATATAGACTGGGATGGGCGATTTGAGCAGATCATCGGGCATATCACCAGTGAAAAGGAATCTGAAGAGACCGGATCTGGAGAAAATGGTTCTTTAGCATATATTCCAAAAAGACCCCTGCCTCGTGAAACAATCCTTCAGACCATTGAAGGCACAAAAAACCTCATCCAAGTCCTGCGCAATCTTTTGGCACGGAGTACAGCCTCCGAACACTGCAAAGCCTTTCGAATTACGCTGAAGAGTATCGGATCACCATCTCCGGGAACAATGGTAGAAGAAGGGGGAATTGAACTTTCTGATGATGAACAGAACGCCCTTCTTGCATTTGATGAGATTCTTACATCTCTTTTGCAGCAGCCGGAAAGTGAGAATGAGAATATCTCATTTCCGGAGTTTCTTTCAAGGGTAAGGCTGCTGCTGATGGATAAAAAGATCAAGGCAGGAGATAATGACGGCGTTTTCGTCGCAGGAATCAGCGATATCGAACACATGCAGATTCCATATATCTTTATCGCCTCAATTAATGAAGGATTGATACCACGGCTCAATTATCGCCTTCCATTTGTAAACGGGAGTGAAGGCGGAAAAATCGGGGATGACCTGCATACATACCTGAGAAAAGAGCGATACCGGTTTATTTCCGCATTACTAACAGGAAAGGAACATGTATACCTGAGCTCATTTGAACACCGGGATGAACGAACAGCTCTTTGTTCTTCATTCCTCGGCCCATTAGAGCAGGTAGGGATTTTTCCTACATGGGGAGAGGAACCTGCTATCCCGGAGCCTGACCAGTTCTCTGATTCTGAAAATGCATATTATTCCGGGACAATGATGGCTTCTTCCCGATGGGATGAAGCACTTCTTTTCCTGCCTGATAATGAACGTATTTCAGATGTTGTATTCCGGATAGGTATCGAACGTAACTTCCGGTTCAGACTAAACCGATCAGTATACGATGGCATCATAAGAACTAAAGCCTCCATCAGGAAAGAGATGGAAGAACGGTTTGGTCCTTCATATCCCTGGTCTGCAACACTTTTGGAGACGTATGCCCGCTGCCCGTACCGGTTTTATCTTGAACATATTCTGAACATCAAACCACTCCCAATGCTTGGAAGCGACCTCTCTTCTGATGCCAAAGGAAGACTGATTCATTCGGTTGTCTGTAGGTTTAAACGCAGGATGCAGGAGAGAGATGCTTTCCCACTGAGACAGGAGGAGTACCACGATGCTGTATCTTCCATCCTTGAGATTGCCAGCGAAGAACTGGATACAGTCTCCTATGAAACTCCGGTCTGGCTTGCAAAACGAAGACAACTCCTGGGAGGTGAGCGATACGGAGCAGGAATGTTTGAAAAGTATGTTGCAGCGGAGATTGCACGTCTCGCACCTGATGAGGAAGGAGATGAACCTGCTCATTTTATCCCAAAACACTTTGAATTCTCATTCGGAGCAGTGCATGAAGATGGTGATGATCCCGCTTCTGTCAAAGACCCTGTCGACATTGCTGCCATCGCAAGAAGAAGATTGAATAAAAAAAAGGATATTTCCTGGACTTCCGAGGATATCCCGGATAGTCTTCTTCTTTGCGGAAAGATTGACCGGATTGATATCACAAAAACCGGAGATTTTGGAGTGGTAGATTATAAGACCGGGATAAAAATACCATCAACCACCGAGATCACCCAAGGAAAAGCCCTGCAACTCCCCCTCTATCTTCTGGCATATGCAGAGATTACCAATAATAATCCGGTGTATGGATCATACTGCCATCTGCACCGGTCAGTGACCCATGCAATGAGTCTGTATAATCCGGAATATAAAAGTCGTCTTCCCCGGGGGAAGATGCCAAAGTCAGAGTCAAAATGGGAGGATATCATGGACAATGCACTGTTTCAGGTCTGTCGCCAGAGTATGCAAATTCATCAGGGAATATTTCCCATTCATGCTGACCGGGGATGCAATCCTGACTGGTTCTGTCCTTACAAGACGATATGCAGGTTCCAGCCGGATCGGGGATCACACCTTGGTGAATGGATAAATTATCCGGAAAAAACAGGAGAGGGCGTCTGATGGCAGCAACAGAGCGACAAAACGAGGCGATAACCCTCCATGACAAAAGTATGGTGGTTACTGCAGGGGCTGGAACCGGAAAAACATTCGTCCTGGTTGAGAAATATCTGAATCTCCTGGAACAGGAGGGCCTTAGACCCGGAGAGATCCTTGCTCTGACCTTTACCGACAAAGCTGCTGCCGAGATGAAAGACCGGGTGAGATCTACCATTACAAGACGTCTTGCCCAGGATCCCGCGAACCGGAAGATGAAAGAAGCTGCAGAAGAGGTTATCATCGCTCCGATTATGACTTTCCATGCATTTTGTGCACAGATTCTCCGTGAATTTGCCATCGAGGCAGGACTTGAACCAGGGTTTACCATTCTTGACGGGGGACAGGGGATCACTGTCAAGAAAGATGCATTTGAACAACTGCTCAGAAAACCTCCGGCAGGTGTAAAAGAATCTCTTATCCGGATTCTCTCCCAGGTTGAAAAATTCAGGCTTGCAGAGATGCTCTCAACAATTGATGAGCACTATGACCGGTATGCCTCCTTTTTTACAATTGCAGCAGAAAACCCCGATAAAATGATAGATATCTGGAGAAAATTCCTCGATGCAATAAGGATACCAGAAACAGATAGGTTTTTTGCTGATCCGGTAAATTCTTCAGCAATCAAAGATCTCATCCGGTTATCGAAAAAATATTCAAACTCGAGTGATTCTGCCGTTAAATACCTGAACCAGTTAGCTCCGTATATCAGACAGTTAAACAGGGATACACCCTCTGAAGCACTGGCACAGGCTGCAAGGGAGTTTCTTGCCGTACGTCCGGTTGGAAGAATCGGCTCAAAAAAGAATTGGGAGGATGCAGATCTTGCATTGTTCCGGGATGCTAAATCAGACCTTACTGCTTCTCTTGAGAAAGCACTTCCATACTTTGAACTGGCTATAGATCCTGATTCAGTATTTACCAGGGCCACCTTCGCCTTCTTTGCTGATTTACAGGTGATTTCAGAACGGTACCATAAGATCGTCACCGATGCAAAGAAACAGGCATCAGCACTTGATTTCGCGGATCTTATCCGTCTGTGTAAACATTTCCTCCTTGATAACCAGGATATCGTGCAAAAACACTTACGTCCCCGGTACAGGTATATCATGGTTGACGAGTTTCAGGACACCGACCCGGCTCAGTTTGACATCATCACCGCGATTACCGGCCGGCTTGTTCCTGGAAAACAGGGTCTTTTCATCGTCGGGGATCCTAAACAATCAATATACCTCTTTCGAAATGCAGATGTCACCAGGTTTAAAGAGGCTCAAAACCGGATTCTTATTGATTGTGAAGGACGGCTTACCAACCTGGATGTGAGTTTTCGAAGTTCCAGGGAAGTTATCGGATTTGTAAACTTCCTCTTCTCTTCCATCTTTGCATCGGCAGAAAAACCATGGGAGTTCGGATATGAACCACTAGCAGTCTCTTCAGCCCGGCATGGATGTGATGGATCCATTCGTATTTTATTCCCGCCTAAAGGCGAATCAAAAGGAACACTAACGGATCAGAAAGAGATTGAGGCAGGTATGGTTGCCGAGATGATTCATCAGATGGTCTCCTGCCAGAATACCAGGATCACAGAAGCTTCCGGAAAGAAAAGACCGGTCACTTATGGAGATATTGCCATTCTCCTGGAGCGGCGGACATACCTGACCCAGTATATGCTTGCTCTTTCACGTCAGGATACTCCGTTTTATGTGCATGGAGGAGTCGGATTTTATTCAAGACAGGAGATGTATGATATCTTTAATCTGCTGTCTTTTCTCCTTCGACCATATGATGATGCAGCCCTGCTTGGAACACTCAGATCACCTTACATGGGCCTTTCTGATCCGGTAATACACGCGATTAAGACTATGAAAGGCCTTCCCAGGGGAACCACACTTTATGGACGACTGCAGCGGTATATTGCCGAAAATTCGGATGATTCAGACATCAATGTACTGACACGGGCAGAGAATCTCCTTGCCGGATGGCTTTCGTCCACCGGTAGAATTCCACTCAACCGGTTAATCCGGAAAATTTTGGTGGAATCAGGGATACTTACCGTGTACGGGGCTCTGCCAATGGGGGAACAGCAGGTCGCAAATCTTGAAAAACTCATCCGGATAGTTCGCAACCGGTCAGAATCGGGATCTTATGACTTAAGCGAGTTCATCTCGGATCTTACAAATTCCATCACTGCAGAAGAACGTGAAGGAGAGGCTGCCCTTGATGCACTTGCACAGACTTCAGTGAATATCATGACCGTACATGCTGCAAAGGGACTTGAATTTCCGGTTGTTGTTCTGCCAGACATGGGGTCATCCAGAGAGGGGAGAAAAGGAGCGATTCTTGCAGGGGACCAGGCTGCACTGGTTGGTGCGAAGATTCCAAATCCGGATCGGGAATACGAGATTGATGAGACGCCGGTTTACCGGGGACTTTCACTTATTCAGAAAGAAAAGGAAGCTGCAGAACGAAAACGCCTCTTTTACGTGGGAACTACCAGAGCACGGGATCATCTGATTCTCTGCGGCAGAAATCCGGGAAAACTATACAGAAGAATAGATTCAAGTAACAACCGCATTGACTGGGTCTGTACTCTCCTTGAAATATCCACTGGCATTATGGATATGGGTGGTGAGATATCCATTGATCCGATGGATGGCCTTGATCCGATTGTGATTAACATTTACTCCAATCCGGATGAACTTACCAGGGAGTGGGCCCACGCCCAGCCATCCGTTATCACGGTTCCGGATATTTATAAGGACTGTTATGGGAAGCGGAAGGTATAATTTTGGGTATTTTATTCAGAGGACAGAGAGTGCTTTGGAATTTTTTCAGGTAAAAACCTCGCAAGAGATAATGCGGAGAAAAATAAGGGGTATCAGGCACGAAATGCCTTAAAATCATAGGTTTCAAAATAATCACCTAACCGGGGAGTTACCGTACCGATAAAGCCTTCTCCAGACCTGGTTGCTTCAACAGTGATAGAATCCAGAGTATACGTAGTACCATCACTATGAGTATTTCGTCCATCTGTACACTTCATTTCCAGCCCACCAGTTCCTGGAGTATATGAGCCGGAGTATGTACCATATCCGTTTGCAGAACCTGTTTCAGATTCAAAAACCCATTCATTCGTACCGGTTACGGAATTATCAGGTGCGATAGTGAATCTTATGGTGTTGATATCCCTGATTGCCGAGGGATTCACTCCACTCGCAACCCCATCATGAATAGCGATATAATTCCCTGAAACCTCATTTGATACCTGGACAGGTTCCGGAGTCGTGGTCTTTGTAGGAGAAGGAGGCGGAGGGGCTGCCTGGGATGAGGCCCTCATAGTTACCGGAAGAACTCCGACATTATTGGAGTAATCAGATTCAACCGCCTCTTTTCCCTGATTCACATAGGCTATCAGATAATACGATCCCGGAGTTACCGATTCGGCAATAGAAAATGAAGCAGTCTTTGTCATGCTTGTTCCGGGATCAGCCCCAAACCCGTGCATATGAGCCAGGAAAGTATCTTTATCAATCTGATAGACAGCATCTTCAGACAGATAGTACCTCACATCAACCTGATGGGCAAACCCATCTCCGGTAGTCGAGACGGTTGTAGGGAATTTATATTCTGTTCCTGATATTATCTCATTTTGACCATCAATCGAGACAATATAGTCCACTTCTTTGGCCGCTCTGATCTGGATTGCATCCTCAATGATCTTGAAGTTCGATCCCTGATTGTTACTGACGGTAAGTTTTACTGAAATTGAGAGAGGACTGTTTTCTCCGGTGAAGATATGAACCGGGTTCTTCTCCTCTGATGTTGTTTTATCACCAAATTCCCAGGTCCATGCTGTCGGATCTCCCAGTGATTTATCCGTAAACCGGACGGTCAGAGGAACCGGACCGGATGAAGGAGAAAACGTAAAATCGGCAGTCGGGACCACCGGAAGCGAAGTATCTGTTACCCGTGCCCACTTTTGATCGGTATCAGATCCGGCAGTGTTCTTCACGGTAAGGATAATCTTGTATGTCCCGGGTTTTGTATAGGTGTGGGTAGTAAATGCCTCGGTACTGGAGGTTCCATCACCAAAATCCCACACTCTTGTGCCTCCGGGATTATACGAGTAGTCAGCAAACCGGAATGTAAATGGATCTGGTGTGTCTTTTTGTGAAACTCCAGCAAGGGCTTCTGGTTTTTCTGTTTCATCGGCTTTATTGACAATAATAATATGAGAGACCTTGTTACTACCCGCATCGTTACTGACTGTCAGAGTTACTATGTAGGAACCCTCTTTCTGGAAGGTATGGGAGGGACTTTTCGCTGAAGAACCGCTGCTCCCGTCACCAAAGTCCCAGGACCAGGATGAAGGATCTCCGGTAGAAGTATCGGTGAAAGAGACTGTTAGAGGAGCAATACCGGAAACAGGAGTTGCATCAAAACCGGCAACCGGTTTTTCCGATGAACCGAGAATCTGAATCGAAATAGGATCACTTCGGTTATTTCCTTCATCTTTCTCCGGAATTGCGTTATCCGGGTCAACAATGGCGCCCAGGTACCAGGTACCTGACTGTGTTCCCACTGGTATTGTGACGCTCAATGTCTTGTATGCATAATATTCATGGAAAATATTATCGTACTGGTGTGAACCAATAAGAGTATCAGAGTTACTTATCTGGGAATCCATGGAGAGGTAAACTCCTACATAAACACCATTCGCATCGGCTGATCCGGTGTTATATACAATATTCTGCAGGGATATTGTATCTCCTGCCTTCGCTGATGACGGGGCCTTCGAGAGCAGGGTAGAGAATTCAGGAAGGGATCCGGAACCTTCGATATGGATTGTTTTCTGGGTTGTATAGGTATTATCACCCTGGTTGATATCAGATGAGAGTTCAATCGTCCCCCTGACATAGTAATCTCCGGTCTCTACCAATGGAGTATACTTGACCGTTGCTGAATGAACCCCACTTGCCAAGATAGAAGGGAGCGGAATAGGATCGAACGTTGCAGACTGAACACCCGAATCCGCAGATATCAGGCTAAATGTGAGAGTCCCGCCGGAAGAAGAAACCTGACCTGAATTGCGGACACTGTAGGCGATTGAAAGGGTCTTTTTATCACCTGAAACGGTTGCGGACGTGATGAGTGGAATCAGGTTTACTCCTCCTCCGGGCTGGATGTCAAATCCCTCTCCGACAATGAGGTTGTTATTCTCTGCAGTCTCGGCTATCTGGTTGGAAGAATCAACTTTTGCAACCGGATAGTAATATTCTGAATAGGCACTTTCAGGAGCAGAAGCAGTACCTGAAACCTGAAGAGTATTACCAACCGATAGTGAACCGAGCGATCCGGTAGCAAAAACGGGTGTTCCGGAAGGAACTATCTTCTCTCTTGAGAGGTAAAAAGCAATCTGACAAGGGCCTGATGCGATTGAACCCTGGTTTTTCACCGTGCATGTCAGGGTGAGCGGCTGTCCGGATACGGCTGGTTTTGAGATCGTAAGAACCATTGGTATCAGATCAGGTTTATCCCCGCTACTTTTCTGAACCCACAGCGGTAACCATGATCTACAGGCCCCGATCACCTTTCCATCTTTCACCGCTTCCAGATAGGATGAATATTCACCATCCGGGGTGTCTGATGGGATGGTAAATGATGCCGGTCCTGATTTGGACTGGGAAGGAGACAGAGAAGAGATCTGTATCTCCCCAAGATACTTGTCCTTGTTCACTCCGAGATAGAATTTTAGAACAAAATTACCAGTTTCAGATGAACCGGTATTTTTTGCTGAATAGGTCTGAGTCAGGATCTCACCCGGACGGATGTAAAATTTCTTTCCGGATTCAGAATCATATGGACCGGTGATCGAGAGTTCAACCTGCGTAGAACCCATTGGAGGGGCATGAGATCCGGAGGGGGTACTGGCAGGTTTTACGGTAGGTTTTGGAGTCGGGGGAGAAGTGGGCGTTTTTGTTATTTCCGGGGTGACAGGAGGCTCCTCACCGGAGATGGAAATATCCAGGTTGTTTGTCTTATAATTCTCAAAATACGCATACAGCGAGTATGTTCCTGCTTTGACATCTTCTGGAACATTAAAGGAGAGAATCCGAGTAATGGTGTTATCTACCTGGTTTGGGACGAGATTGTCATCACCGATCCCTTCAAGTTCAAATGAATCGATTAGAGAAAAGGTGAGAGGGACAGTGAGGCCTGAAGTATCCAGATAGACCGTTATCTGGGTTGGTTCATTTATCTTCACTTTTTCTGACCCGCTTTCTCCGTACGAACCTGAAAGGTGCATGTCAAGAGTCACCTGAATGGTGTCTCCGGGAGCATAACTATCCTTGTCGGTCTGGATCTGCCATTCTGCAAGGGCATTGCCGGATTCAGGGGCTGCACCGATTCCGGTCCAGGTATGCAGGGCATCATCTGACACGGCAACCATCGGTCCGGAGAAGAATGTGCTGTATCCGGAACCTGAAGCGTGAACCGGAACGGCAAACCAGAGTATTCCGAGGAGAACCATGACTATAATCAATCCATCATACCAAGTCTGGGGAATTTTATTTCTGGTTGACATTATTGACACCTCCAATACCGGGATCTATTCCTGTCCCTCCTTAGCCTGACAAACTGACCCTCTCTGTCTTGAAAAATTTTAAATCCAGCAAAATTTTTGAATGATTATCGGTCTGGGCAATACAAACAGCCCGCTGTAGGAAGATGATGCAGGTATCTGATAACCAGAGAGAGATCTGATAAAAAGAAATTAAAATAACAGAGATATAGTGAACCGGACCAATGGAGAGAGGGTCAGGCTGCATATGGAGATATAAGTTAATTAATATAAGATTTATGCCGGTAGAACCGACTATTATAAAGGATTAAATGGAAGGACCTATTGAACTGCTTGAAAAATACTGGGGGTTTCATTCATTTTTACCTCTCCAGAAAGAAATCATCGAGTCTCTTCTGAGTGGTCATGATACATTGGCAATAATGGCAACGGGAAGTGGAAAATCTCTCTGTTATCAGTTGCCTGCCGTCTGCCTGGGCGGTTTAACTATTGTTATATCACCCCTGATATCGCTTATGAAAGACCAGGTTGACGATTTGAATGCAAGAGGAATACCAGCAGCTACGTACAATAGTTCACTTAAGCGTGGCGTCAGGGAAAAGACCGGAATTGATTTGAACCATAATAACATCAGACTGTTGTTTATCTCTCCTGAAAAATGCATGCAACCAGCATTTCTTGAATCTCTAAAAAAGTTGCCAGTCACCCTTATTGCCATTGATGAAGCACACTGCATCTCTGATTGGGGTCATCATTTCAGACCAGAATACCGGCAATTATCTGCCCTTAAACTACACTTCCCTTTTGTTCCAGTTGTTGCATTAACCGCAACTGCGATACCTGAGATCAGAAAAGATATAATTATACAACTTGGATTAACTAACCCTCGCGAATTTATAGGTAGTTTTAACCGGCCTAATCTATTTTACCGAGTTATCCCTAAGAAAAATTCACTTGAAGTGCTTCAAAATTTTGTTTCCCAACACAGGAACGATTCAGGGATCATATATTGTTTGAGTAAAAAAGATACAGAAAAAATCGCTGCCACACTTCAAAAAAATGGATATAATGCTCTGGCCTATCATGCCGGTCTTTCAGGTGAGGTAAGAAAGCAAACACAGGATGCATTTGTTCATGGTACAACTCCAATCATCTGTGCAACAATCGCCTTTGGAATGGGTATCGACAAACCAGATGTCAGGTATGTCATTCATTACGACCTCCCAAAGACAATTGAATCCTATTATCAGGAGACTGGTCGTGCAGGGCGTGATGGACAGCCCAGTGAATGTTTACTCTTTTATAGCAGAGGAGATATCTTTAAAATCCGGTACCTGCTTGAGAGAGATGGAATCAGTGAATACCATGCTGAAATTACATTATCTAAATTACAGGACATGATTCAATATTGTGAATCTTCTTCATGCCGCCGAAAATATGTGTTAAACTATTTTGGAGAGGATTACTCCGGATATAATTGCAATTCTTGTGATAATTGTGTTCCTCCCGGAGAAATGGGAGTAAATAATGAGCACCAGGAAAAAACCATCTCATGTGCATCCCAGTTGCTCACTCATGGCGATAAGGATGCCCAAAAAAGAATCACTAATTATCCTATTTCTCAAGAGAGTGAACCTCAAACCTCTCTGAAACAGATCTTTCAGATCAGCCAGGAGATATCTGACCTAACTGAAAAACTCAGGGATCTCAGGGCTTTGAAAGACGAATTACTCGAGGCAGCCCTAAAGTCAGGTACAAAACAGCAGGGAAATTATGTTCTTCAAAGTTCTATAAGAAGGGTTCGTCAGTTGAATCTTGAAATATTTAAACGATTATATCCGGACGTTTTTATGAAGATTGCATCTGTAACACTAAAAGATGCCGAGGAAATAATTGGAAAAGACAAGGTAACAGATCTTTGTACTTATAAAGAGTCGACAAGGTACACGGTCATAGATTCAGAACAAGGGAAATAATTTTCCCGGTCTTTTAATCGAAAAATAAGCCACATGTGACCAGGAAAGGGAATGCATGGGAAGAACCCACTATGATGATGGGAAAGATAGATGAAGAGGGGATTTCATATATTCAGGAGTGGATGGATGGTTTCAGAAACTCTCTCAATCCTGGATTATTTGGAGTATATGATTCTGTATGTTGAGAAGCAACTGGATTTAGGATTTAATTATGGTCTCTCGCTTCATGGGTATTACTCTTAAGACGACCAATGAAATAACCATCAAATAAGAAATTCCCCGGATCTGTAATCAGATTACACATTAAAGAGATTTATTATCTCCTGGTTTTATCGATGAAATAAGATCCCGGTTTAAATCGAATTTACGGACCGGAAGGATAAACCCGGACCTTTCACCAGCCTGCGATTCGGGAGATTACAGAAAATATATATCCGATGAAATAACCGACAAATAGGATCGAACTCAGATTTAAAAATAAAGCCCGCAATATCGTATTACTACCATTATCCCGTAACCCATGAAAATAAGGGACTGGACCAGTCGGGAATAATCATTGCCAGAAGGGGATATACTTTGCATGTCTTTTTGAATGACTATCCGAATCTGCCGGTTTAATCAGGTCCCTTTTCAGGGTCTCCTGGATAATTCTGGATATCGTGGATGATTCTGTCTCATTCAGACCAAATCGCACTCTCATAGATGCATTCGTCAATACCTGGTTAGATACCGAACAGAGGCTGGCATGCTGGTAACATGCCCGGACCCGTTCATCCCAGTTCATTTCTGAAAAGTCTTTCCTGGCGTATAGTATCGCTTTTGTACTAGATTCATAGCTAATGAAATCGGGAGGAGGAAGAAGTAGACCTTCAACCGATTCGATTACTTTATCAATCCCGCTTCCCCGTTCCTCGCAGATATCAATTCTCCGCATGAACGCAGCCAGTTCTTCATTCCGTGGTTTTGGAGGAATGTCTATGAACCGGAGGGTATCCATCAGCGGTGATCCGGGGTTTGTGATCTCCATCCGGTCATCAAATATCTCAACCATCGGACCGGTCCCGGTGATCTGAAAATCCTGGTGAATAAGGGCATTGGGTATGAGTTCATGGATGGTGATATCAGGGTAGGTGTAGATCTTCTTATTGAATCCGTCCTCGATTAACTCCCTGGTCTGGGTGAGGTCCCTGATATATCGGATTACCTCTTCAAAGGATGATGCATACCCTTCATAAAACAGGTGTTCTTTCTTTGAGCCTGTTCTCCTGATGCCCTCGTATAGGATCACCCGGAGGGATTTACGTTTCAGCGTGCTAAATCCGCTGAGTTTCCGGGCGAAAAGTATTGCCCCCAGGTTGGTAATCGACCACGAGTGAGAGGTTTCTGCCTTAATCAGTCTGTCTTCTTCCAGGCGATGGAGAATCCCGGTTCTATCTGATGGGATGGGAAGGTCGAGGAGTTCAAAGTAAGATTCATACCTGAGCACCCCGAGAACCTGGCATCGCTCATACCGGAGGCGGCTATCAAACTCTCAAAGGAAGTCCGGGAAAAAATCTGCCACAATGCCCGTTCTTTCTCCGGGTATTCTTTCAGCCGTTTCTTGTAACTTCCTACCCTGATGAATTCCTGGTCATGAAAACTGACCGGGGTGTGTGCTGCAGCTGGAATCTCAAGAAGCACTACCGGTTTATCCTGGAACAGGAACTCATAAAACCGGATGTCAATTCCCGGAGCTAACTGGCGCAGTAACCAATTGGTGAGATCTTCACCCTGTTCTTCGCCGATTGCATATTGGGGGGGCGGGTTTCGCTTTTACTTTCAACTTTAACGGGGAGAACAATGTCCCGACCGGGAGCCATGTACCATCTTCCACTCCCCAGATCATCCACCCGTTTTCTTTGCTTTTGAGTGTGGATGAGTTGGCAAGGGCAGAAATATACTCCCCGATATCATGGGGATTGGCATAACTCACCTTGCATTCGATCCATTCCCTCTCATTTCCTCCGGTACGGAGTTCATCAAGGAGCGATGTGAAGATATTAGTGAGGTTTTCCGGTTCGGCCATGGGTATATGAGATGATTCGTTGGTTTGTTCTCCGGATTATTTCTGTCTCACCCATGATGAAATTAAAACACATCAGGTGGCAGGGCCTTCTCATCGACTCGACACAAGGGATTGCATAAGTAGTATGCATGAAGTCAGATACTCTTTTTTTTAAATCGGGCCTTTCGGCCTGCCAAGACCAGTATCTTTCAGGAGGTGGTTATCTGAATAAGACGAACCAGGTGACCGGACCGGAGCATGCGGACTCCTAATGATGCAGGAGAAGTGGGCGTTCATCAGGGTAGCGATACCGTCTGCCCAGGTCTCCAGCGTGGTGCGGATAGAATCGGCATCGTAGTTGGTGAGCGAGATACTGTCACGTTTGAATGATACCCTGAAAATCTCGCCGTTGCTGGCATAACACTTGAGGGCCTTGCTTGATAGGTATCCTCTGAGCTATCCCGTGATGCCGGGACTCCTGATATCATTGCACCGGTGATGGTTGCATTACCGGTGATTCTCTGGTGACGGTGGTGCTTTCGGCTGCCATGCCCGGTTCCTTGACCGGAATCTGTCACACGGTCTTTGCCTCCGCATTCTCGTAGATGATGGAGGCTGCGTAGGACTCTATCGATCGAGGGCACCCTGGTGACTGACTCCACCTGATTCGCCAGAAGGTGCATCCCCAGGTGTTATCGTCCAGGATATCCTGGATCAGTGTGCTTTCCGGGTATAATCAGCAATCGAGACCCTTCAAGGTTCCGGACTGCTGATTTTATGGTGCTCTTCACGGTGAAATCTGCCATTGGTTCATACCCCATTGTTCTCTGCCGCTGCTCGGGGGCATGTGGAGGAATGCAGGGAGTATATACGATTGATCGGGGTCTCAGAATGGCCGGAGATTATGAGTTGGTTTTCTGTTTCCCGTGACCAAAGCCTCATTTGATCTGCAACGTGGTATCTGGAAGAATGTTTCCGGATGAACTAAAGGTCGTCCTGGTTCCATATCCGGACATTGAGAGAGAGGTATTCAGGGGAGAAGAGCATATGAGAATATAATAAAGGAGATCTGCCAGATGAAGAGGTACCAGTTTACAACCCTGATTTGGGAAGAAGACGGGGTGTATGTTTCAAAATGCATGGAGATTGAACTGTCATCCTGTGGTGATACTCCGAAAGAAGCACTTGAGAATCTGCGTGAAGCGATCGATCTCTGGCTGAAGAATGCAGAAGTTCTCGGGCTTTTATCTGATGCTCTTCCCTCTATTACCTCGTCAGAAAAATTCACTTCTGTTATCGAGGTTGAGGCTGCGTGAAATTACCGCAGGTCTCCTCACATACTCTTATTAAAAAATTCAAACGGATTGGCTACCAGGATGCTCCATTCCAGGGTAAAGGGAGTCATGTAGCCCTCTTTAAAGATGCCGACGGTACCAAACTCCTGGTCATCATTCCGAAACGAGATCCGATTCCAATTGGAACCTTGATGTCAATTATGAAGCAAGCAAGGATGGAACGGGATGAATTTTATCTTTTTCTCACCAGCTGACCAATTTATTGCCTGCGGGGGATGATGAAGCCAGCTTTCCCTCCTGATACCATAGTTCAGATTCTGCATAATTCCCTGGTTGAATTGAAGGAACGATACCATGTTGATAACCTTGCCCTCTTTGGCTCCCACGCCAGGGGTGATGTACGGGAGGATAGCGATATTGATATCCTGGAGGACTTTGCTCCAGGTGCTGACCTTCTCGACCTCTCCGGTCTGAAACTCTATTTCGAGGATGTATTTGGCAGGCCGGTTGATGCCCTCCCAGACGGGCAATTCGTGAGGAGCTCAGGGAAACAATCCTTACTGATGCGATTGATATCTGATAACCGGGTTATAATATCCTCGATTTGTTGAGATCACCACATCGTTCTCTGGTACGATGCCAGGCAACACTTTTTCACGAAAAAATTGATGCAACGTGTTTTTTGAAAAAGAAGAGGATGTCAGAGGTATGGCTCACTTTCGACCGGGTGAGGCAATTATCTGTTCTATCCGTTCTGCAAGTTCAGGCATCTTTTCAGCAGCGGTGATAAAGACAAATGCCAAATCGGTTCCAAAATACTGATGCATCAGCATATTTCTCATTCCGATGATCTTTCTCCATGGAATATCAAGATGATAAGCCCTTGTTTCAGCGGATATATGGGTTCCTGCTTCGCCGATTATTGATATCTGTCTGAAACTCGCATCCTGGAGTATCGATGAAGCCATGAAGGCATCTTCATCAACCCCTTGCCTATAATCCATAAATTTTATGGCATGCATCACGGATATGGAGGAGGTTAATACTCTCATCCTTCAGAGTAAATCACCACAGCCTCATCTTTTATCTTATCCTTCAGGTACGGACTGATCGCTCCCTCGCTGAGCAGATCCACTTCGATACCCAGGGCTTCTATCAGGTCTTCCCTCATTCCTCCCAAGTCAAAGAGGTCTTTTTTAGTATGAAATGAGACGATGAGATCGAGATCACTCTCCGGGGTAGGGTTCCCGGTTGCATAACTTCCAAAAACAAGAATTTGTGAAACTCCATGAGGTAACAGGGTATGAATAACCGTGTCTCTGATTGGCTCCGGGATGAGGGAGGATGTATCCGAAATTGTGCTCATTGGTTTTCTCCGGCACCTGGAGGATATCTGGTGTTTTTCAGATGCATATAATTCAGGAATGATTACATGACAGATGAGAATGTCAATCTATAGTTCATACATTGGTCTCTTTAAGTTCTTATTCCTTAACTCTGATTCAGTAATCTTCTTTCAGTACATCAGGAGGTAGGATTACCGATTCATTTAATAACCCATAATACGATCAACAACCTCATCTCATTATTACAGGTGGATATATTCATTGCAAGAAGATAAGACTGCTTTTCAAATAATTCAAAACCTGATTTTTAAGATCTTTCTCAAACCATGAAGAGATTACCTCAAGGCCTGTATGAGCAGGTAATGAATCAGTATTTACAGAACCTGAAAAGTTCTGAACAACAATATGATCTCATCTCCATCCAAGAATCTGAAGATGTCCCCTCTCTTCTCTCTCATTACCTCAGTCCGGTACTAAAAAAATCGCTTACCATATTAGAAGAAAAACACGGACCAGTAAAGGAACAGATAGATCGCTGTAATGAGATCATCAATCAACTATCGATCTGGACTGGAGAAGAATCCCTAAATAAGTGTCGGGTATCTCCTGAAGGAGAAATACTCCTCTCGGTAACTGATATGAGAGGAGATGATAGAAGGTTATCATCACCTCTTCGTCCTATTTCCTCCCTCTCTCAAAGCAGCCTCTTTACTGGATCACATAATGAACCCAGTTTACTTCAGGAGCTGAAAGCGGAGATAGCATCTGCAGATCGGATTGATATGCTCGTTTCATTCATCAAATGGAGTGGAATCAGATTATTGATGGATGAACTCTCCAATTTCTGCAACCATGGGCATCTTCGGGTCATCACTACCTCGTATATCGGAGCAACTGATCTCAAGGCTATTGAGTTCCTTTCAACCCTCCCAAATACCGAGATTCGTATCTCCTATGATACCGAACGAACCAGATTACACGCGAAGGCATACTATTTCTATCGCGAATCTGGATTTTCATCCGCTTATATAGGCTCTTCTAATCTATCAAATCCCGCAATAACCAGCGGTCTTGAGTGGAATGTGAAACTTACTGAAAAAGATGCAGGAGATATTCTCCAAAAGATCTGTATCTCATTTGAGAGTTATTGGGATAACCCGGAGTTTGTTTCCTATGGGGAAAATGACAAGTCCATCTTACAGGAGGCATTGAACCGACAAAAAGGGAAACCTGGAGATGATGACCTTCCGGTTCTGTTTGATATTGTTCCATATTTCTATCAGAAGGAGATATTAGAGCGACTGCTTGTAGAGCGAGAGGTTCATGGTCGATATCGTAATCTGATTGTGGCAGCAACAGGGACCGGTAAGACGATCATATCTGCATTTGATTTTCGAAATTTTGTTCGGAATGGAAATCCACATGCCCGTCTTCTCTTTGTTGCTCATCGGGAAGAGATATTAAAGCAGAGTCTCAGTCGGTTTCGGGTGATCATGCGAGACCCGAACTTTGGAGACCTCTGCATTCGGGGAGTTGTTCCTCAACATATTGATCACTGCTTTATTTCGATTCAGACCTTCAATAGCACGAAATTTAATGCCCTGACTCCTCCTGATTATTACGATTACATCATCGTTGATGAGTTTCATCATGCGGCTGCAGCCTCATATCAGGCCCTTTTACAATATTACCACCCAAGGATTCTCCTTGGATTGACGGCGACACCGGAGCGAATGGATGATCTTGATATTCTCGGGTACTTTGATGGAAAGATAGCCGCAGAAATCCGCCTCCCAGAAGCGATTGACAGAAACCTACTCGCTCCATTTCATTATTTTGGGATAACAGATACTGTTAATCTTGATGATGTGAGTTGGTCACGGGGAGGATATGATAAACAGACATTATCCAAGCGATACACCGGAAATCGTCAGAGGGCAGAACATATTGCCATCTCACTCAATCGGTATGTAACAGATATTAACACAGTTGTCGGTCTTGGATTCTGTGTCAGTATTGATCATACCATCTTCATGAGTGAGACCTTTAATGAGATTGGTATACCTTCCGGGTACCTTACCGGGGAAAGTGATCAGAAAACCAGGAATTCCATTCAATCACAGCTCGTGAATGGGGAGATTCGGTTTATTTTTGTTGTTGATCTCTACAATGAAGGGGTTGATATTCCGGAAGTGAATACTGTTCTCTTTCTCAGGCCTACCGAAAGTATGACTATTTTTCTTCAACAGCTCGGGAGAGGCCTTCGAATTTGTGAAGGAAAGGAATGTCTCACCGTTCTGGATTTTGTCGGCCGGCAGCATACTAATTACCGATTTGATACCAAGTTCAAAGCATTGACAGCTGAAGGAACCACTCCATTATCTGAACAGGTGAAGAACGGAGTATATCTCCTTCCTCGTGGTTGTTTCATCACCCTTGAGAAGGTTGCACGAGAAACCGTCCTTTCACATATTGAACGATCTCTTCTCCGAAGAAATGTCCTGGTCGAAAAGATATCCCGGTTTGAAGAAGAGACTGGAAAGCCACTTTCTTTGAAGATATTTCTTGAACATTATGGGTTGGATTTACACGTAATCTATAGTAAGTCAACTTTTCGTGGATTGTGTGCTGAAGCGGGTCTCTGTGATCGAATCAGCCCGGAAGAGGAGACATGGATGATGACAATTGCCCGGAAAATCGGGCATATTAATTCAGTTTCTTTCATTCAGTTTATCAGAGAGATTCTTAGGGAAAAGGATGTCGTATCTGATGGCAGACGAAAAACCGGGTATCAATCTCATCTGAATATGCTCTATTACTCGATATATTCCAAACCACTTCAAGAGATGGGATATTCTTCTCTTCTTTCTGGATTTCAAGGACTATTCAAGAGTGAATGGATGGTTTCAGAAATTCTCTCAATGTTGGATTATCTGGAGGATACGATTCAGTATGTTGAGAAACCACTGGATTTAGGATTTGATTGTGGTCTTTCGCTCCATGGATATTACTCACGGGATCAGATTTTCGCTGGACTTGGACATTATTCTCCTGATCATTGGAGTACCAAAGGAAAAAGGGAAGGAGTTGTTTATTTTGCTGATAAGAAACTCGATGTGTTCTTTATTACGTTGAATAAGAGTGAAAAGTTTTTCTCATCTACAACGATGTATCATGATTATGCTATCAATGACACTCTGTTTCACTGGCAATCCCAGAGTACGACATCAGAATCCTCTCCTACTGGTAAGAGATATATTCATCACCAGGAGAAAGGGAGTCGAGTTTTGCTCTTTGTAAGGGAGTTCAATAAGATTCAGAATGTATCCCAGCCGTTTTTGTGTTTAGGGACTGCAAATTATGAGCGGCATTCAGGGAGTAGGCCGATGAGTATTGTATGGAAATTAGATGAACCGATTCCGGGTGGATATATGAAAAAGGCAAAGGTTGGAAGTGGGGGAATATGATAATAGGGATTGTTATGAAACAACACTGTGTGAAATGTAAAATTAATCCTCGAATGATCTCTTATGAATAGTGAATACGATTCAATATTCAAAGTGCGAAACCATGGTGCTAGTAATATCCATGGAATTAGATATCAAATTCTATATTCAATATATTGCTCCTTTGAGCTATTAAATGAAAAAAATTCGATACAATCTATACAATTAGAAGGATTAGACGATATTGATTTGGAGATAAAAAATATAAGGACTTTTAAAAATTTTATTCAAGTAAAGCATTCAAGTAAGGTATGGACTGCAAGTAATTTAAAGAGTTATAAAAAAAAGAAAGGTGTTTTGGAGAATTTTATAGAAGAATATCGAGTGTCTCCAGATTCAAAATTTACATTAATTTTAAGTTGTGAATTATCAGATGATATTTTAGAGATTTCGAATTATCATCGATTTGATAAAAAACGAAAATTAACAGTACGTGATAAATTTAGAGAACTCTGCCAATCTGTAAAAGATTCTACAGAATTTGAAGCTGATTCACTTTTATATAATTTGGAAATTATTTCTGTTAATGAAGATAAATTATTTGAACAAATATCCCAATTAATTTCTACTAATTTTGATATTAATTCAGATATATTAAAAATATATCAGCATTTTTTTATTTCGTCTTTCTTTACATGGGCTCAACAGAGAAAAATTATCACCCAATCTGACATTCGAGACATTCCTTTCTCAATTAAGGAAAGTATATCTCGAGAGATTGATTTCGAAGCATTTGGAAAGCAATATATAGAAAAAGTAAACTGGACAGAAAACAATGATGAAGATTTTTTCTTAGGTAAAAATGTCAGACCAGGAATGATTGCCCATGGATTACCAGTAAAACGATTTAAATGGCTTAATAATGTTGAAAAATCATTCACCACAAACAATACATGCATTATTCGTGCTTCAAGTGGTCAAGGAAAATCTACACTACTTTATCAATATGTTTATGATAATTGGCCAAATGATTGTGTTTATTCTTTAAGATTAGCAGAAACTGGAGAGCAAGTTTCTTCTATAATTTCTTTCTTAAATGCAAGAAAAAATTCTCACCTGCCTTTGTTCTTAATCATTGATAACGCGGGATATCGAACGAAATTATGGGCAGAAGTTACTCAAGAATGTTCAAAACTTGGATTTAAGGTAATAATATCAATCAGAAATGATGCCTGGTATAATACTACATATGAATCATATTCTAGTTTTGAAATTATAGAACCTAAATTTGCTTTGGATGAAGCACGATTAATTTTTAATTTTTTTCAAGAAAAGGGACAAATTCATAATTTAGTTGGTTCTCCAGAATATGCATACGAAAAAATAGGATCTGACAAATTTTTAATAGAATATATTTATTTCATTACACATGGATCCTTACTTTTTGACCGATTATCAGAACAAATTCGAGCCTTATCAAATAATGGGGATGATAAAAAAATCGAATTTATTAGATGGGTTTCATTAGCCGAGGTTTTTCATGTTCCTTTACTGATTTCTCCAATGATTAATGCTCTTGCGATTGATATAGATCCAAACTCTTTTCTATCATCTCTTTATGATGAATTTATTACAATTCAGGACGACTCTGTTAAAGGGTTACATTATATTCGTTCATACAATCTCTGTAAAATTTTATTCAAGCACTATCCATCCGTTGAAACTACTGCAATAAATATGATGTCTTCGGTTTCAGAAGTCCATTTAACAACCTTTGTTTTGAATTGTAATTTGTGTAATAAAATAAATAATGAAACATTTATCGAATCGCTTATTTATCATTTTAAAAGTTCCGAAATTTCTACGCAAATAAGAATTCTTTCTGGATTATTTATATTCGGTGAAATGCTTTATTTTAGAGCAAATCATTCTTCATTTCAAATAGCTTTTAATAAACAGGGTTATGGAGGAATATATGGACTTTTATCAACCTTACTTCCTGGACATCCTGTTGATATTATTACTCCTTACAAAAAAATCCATGACTTTTCAGAAAGTATTCAATTTATTGAAAATTTAGAAAAAGAACTTAAAATTGAGAAAAGAGGAAAAGATCTTTGCTATCAGTACCTTATAGGATTAGGAAAAATTATTAATTTTTCAACAATAAGGAAAATACAGGATATTGGTTTATTATTAAAATGGATTAATTTTTGCAATATTAAATTCGAAAATTTTGAAATTATCCATAAAAGAATATTAGGTGAAATATTAATTGATGACTTGTCCTTATATCAATTTTCGATGCTTTCATTAGGATTTTATAGATATGATATAAAAAAATATGAGGAATGGTTTTTGTCTAATTCCCCTTCTATTTTATCATATTTAATGTTCAACATTGATTGCTGTCAACGGCGGTGTAAATATCCCCAACTCAGGCGTTATTTATTCCCCAGTCCATTTAAAGTT